>NZ_JOAN01000005.1 GCF_000718555.1 Micromonospora chokoriensis | reverse complement strand
GGAAACGCCCGGTTACATTCCGAACCCGGAAGCTAAGCCCTCCAGCGCCGATGGTACTGCACTCGTGAGGGTGTGGGAGAGTAGGACGCCGCCGGACAATCTTCCAGTCGAGGGCCGCCCCATCCGGGTCGGCCCTCGACTGCGTAGCGCCATTGGTGGCGCAATGAGGAAGGATGTACCTGTGAGTTCAGGACCGCAGGGCGGAGACCGTCCCCGTCGTTACGAAGACCGTACTGACGGTGCGGGCGGACGCGACCGCGGCCCGCGCCGCGATGACCGAGACCGGCCCCCGTACCGGGGAGACCGCGACAGCGGTGGCGGCGCCCGAGGCGGATACGCCGGCGGCCGCGACTCTGGCTCCCGTGGTGGTGACCGGGACAGCTCGCGCTCCAGCGCTCCTCGCGAGGGTGGCTACCGTGGTGGCGACCGTTCGAGTGCTCCCCGCGAGGGTGGCTTCCGGGGCGGTGACCGTTCGGGTGCTCCCCGCGAGGGTGGCTTCCGGGGCGGTGACCGTTCGGGTGCTCCCCGTGAGGGCCGTGGCGGCGACCGTGACGGTGGTTTCCGTGGTGGTGACCGTCGTGAGGGCGGTTTCCGTGGTGGCGACCGTGATGCCGTGGCGGCGACCGTGACGGTGGTTTCCGTGGTGGTGACCGTCGTGAGGGCGGTTTCCGTGGTGGCGACCGTGATGGTTCGCGCTCGGGTGCTCCCCGCGAGGGTGGCTTCCGTGGCGGCGACCGTCGTGAGGGCGGTTTCCGTGGTGGCGACCGTGACGGTGGTTTCCGTGGTGGTGACCGTCGTGAGGGCGGTTTCCGTGGTGGCGACCGTGATGGTTCGCGTTCGAGTGCTCCCCGTGAGGGCGGATACCAGGGTGGCGACCGCCGTGAGGGCGGGTACCAGGGTGGCGACCGCACTCGTTCCGGCCCGCCGCGTGAGGGTGGCTTCCGTGGCGGCGACCGTGATGGTTCGCGTTCCAGCGCTCCGCGTGAGGGTGGCTTCCGTGGTGGCGACCGTGATGGTTCGCGCTCGGGTGCTCCCCGTGAGGGTGGTTTCCGTGGCGGCGACCGCGATGGTGGTTTCCGTGGTGGTGACCGTCGCGAGGGCGGGTACCAGGGTGGCGACCGCACTCGTTCCGGCCCGCCGCGTGAGGGTGGCTTCCGTGGTGGCGACCGCGACGGTGGCTTCCGGGGCGGTGACCGTCGTGAAGGCGGCTTCCGTGGTGGCGACCGCGACGGTTCGCGTTCCAGCGCTCCGCGTGAGGGTGGGTTCCGTGGCGGCGACCGGGACGGCTCGCGTTCCAGCGCTCCCCGTGAGGGTGGCTTCCGTGGTGGCGACCGCGAGGCTGGCTTCCGCGGCGGTGACCGTCGTGAAGGCGGCTTCCGTGGTGGCGACCGCGACCGTTCGCGTTCCAGCGCTCCGCGTGAGGGTGGCTTCCGGGGCGGTGACCGGGGTGGAGAGCGTGCCGGTGGCTTCCGGGCCGACGAGCGGCCGCGTCGCGAGGGGGAGTTCCGTCGCGATGACCGCGCTGGCGGCTCCGAATCGTTCGAGGGCGGGCGTAGCTCGGCCCCGGCACTGCCGGACGACATTGTCGCGACCGACCTCGACAAGGACGTTCGCGCTGAGCTGCTGTCGCTGAACAAGCCGGTCGCCGAGGCGGTGGCCCGGCACCTGGTCGCCACTGGGCAGCTGATCGACGAAAATCCGGCCGAGGCATTGGCGCACGCGCTGGCTGCACGGCGGCTCGCGTCGCGCATCTCCGCCGTTCGCGAGGCGGTCGGCCTGGCCGCGTACCACGCGGGGGAGTGGCAGTCGGCGATTGCCGAGCTGCGCACGTACCACCGGATGAGCGGGTTGCAGAGCCACCTGGCCGTGCTCGCGGACTGCGAGCGGGCTCTCGGTCGGCCGGAGCGGGCCATCGACCTGTTCCGTGGCGCGGACCGGGAGAAGCTGGACCAGGCCGTGGCGATTGAGCTACTGATCGTCGCCGCTGGCGCGCGGGGTGACCTCGGGCAGAAGGACGCCGCGGTCGCGATGCTCCAGGTCCCGGACCTCACCAGCGAGGCCACCGTGCCGTGGACGGCCCGGCTGCGGTACGCGTATGCCGACGCGCTGCTTGCGGTGGGCCGGCGCGAGGAGGCCCGCGAATGGTTCTCCCGCGCTGCCGACGTGGACACCGAGGGCGAGACCGACGCTGCCGAGCGGCTGCTCGAACTCGACGGCGTGGTCATCGAGGGTGACGACGAGGACGAGACCGCCGAGGAGACCGCCGCAGGCCCCGGCGCCTCCGACGCCGACCTGGCCGACGACGACGAAGACGACGACGAAGACGACGACGACGACGAAGACGACGACGAAGACGACGACGACGACGACGACGACGACGAAGACGACGACGAAGACGACGACGACGAAGACGACGACGAAGACGACGAAGACGCCACTGGCGACAGCGGCGTGACGTCCGGCGACGCGGTTGACGCCGACGGAACCGCTCCGGCCCGGGGCGACGAGTCGGGGTCGACGCAGCGGTGAGCGCGGGCGTGGGGGAGCGGCTGGTCGACGGGTACACCCTTGTCGTCTTCGACCTGGACGGTGTGATCTACCTGATCGACCGGCCGATCCCCGGCGCCGTCGAGGCAGTGGCCCGACTGCACGCCGAGGGGCGGGCGGTCGCGTACGCCACCAACAACGCGTCCCGCCGGTCCAGCGAGGTCGCCGACCTTCTGACGGGGATGGGTGTGCCGGCCCGGCCGGAGGAGGTCATGACCTCTGCCGCGGCCTCGGCAGAGTTGCTTCGTGACCGACTGCCCGCCGGCACGCCGGTGTTGGTGGTCGGCGCGGAGGCGCTGCGCGCGGAGTTGCGCGCGGTCGGCCTGATCCTGGTCACTCAGGCCGATGAGAAGCCGGCGGCGGTGGTGCAGGGGTACGGCCCGCAGGTCGGCTGGGCCGAGCTGGCCGAAGCGTCGATCGCGGTACGGGCCGGTGCGCTCTGGATCGCCACCAACACCGATCGGACCCTGCCCAGTGGGCGGGGTCCGCTGCCGGGTAACGGTTCCCTGGTCGCCGTGCTGCGTACGGCGCTGGAGCGGGATCCCGACGTGGTGGTCGGCAAGCCGGAGCCGGCGCTGTTCGAGACCGCCGCCCGGCGCAGTGGCGGTGGGCGGAGCCTGGTGGTGGGTGACCGCCTGGACACCGACATCGAGGGTGCCCGTCGGGCGGGGCTGGACAGCCTGCTGGTGCTCACCGGTGTGCACGGCGTACCGGATCTGCTGGCCGCCGATCCGCAGCGGCGGCCCACGTACGTCGCGCGGGACCTGGCGGGGCTGTTCGACCCGGCGGCCGCCGTGCGGGTCCCGGGCCCCGCGGACGCCGGCGGTTGGTCCGTGACCGACCGGGACGGCACGCTGGAGCTGGCGGGGTCGGGTCGGGCGCTCGACGCCTTGGCCGCGCTATGCGCGGTGGCCTGGTCGGCACCGGTGCCGACGCTGCCGAAGATCCGACCGGTGGGCCCGGACGCGGCCCACGCGGTGGAGAGTTTCGGTCTGACCGCTGCCGGGTGACCCGAGGCGGTCGTCAGAGCAGCTTGCGCAGCTTGAGCAGGTCGAACGGGTTGGCCTTGATCGACACCCGGCGGGAGGCCACCGCGCTGGTGACGTCCAGGTCGCCACGGACCAGGGCGAGCAGGTCGTCGCTGGACGTGGTCAGCGCGATCTTGGCCTTGGGGTCGTCGCCGTCGGCCAGCTCGATCAGCCGACCGTCGGTGATCCGGCCGTGGAACGCGGTGTCCAGGTCGGTGATCCGGCAGGCCAGTGTCCGGTCCAGGTCGATCCGTTCGCGCACCGTGTCGGCGTTGCGATCCAACCGGGCGGCCAGCTCCTGCAACGCCTGCCGGCACTCGTCCACGCTGGCCACATCTCCCCCTCGCTGATCGCCACGCCGTCCTCGGCACCGTACCGCACGAGCCAGTCGGGGGTGCCCGGTAGCGTGACACCTGCACACCCCGCCCCGTGGAAGGACTCAGGCATGCAGGACGCGTGGCGCGCCTACCTCGAGCTGGCCATGGGCCTCGCGGAGGCGCCTCGGAAGAAGGCCCAGGACGTGGCACGTCGCCTCGTCGGCTCCGGCGGCGCGACCGCCGCTCAACTTCAGGCCCTCGGCGAGGAGTTGGTCACCACCGGCGCCGCCAACCGGGAGGCTCTGACCAAGCTGGTCCGTTTCGAGGTCGACCGGGCTCTCGGCGCGGTCGGCCTGGCCACCGCCGACGAGGTGGCCGAGCTGACCCGACGGGTGCACGACCTGGAACGGCAGCTCCGGGAGGCGCGGTCCGCCGAGCCGGCCCACGCGCCGACCGGGCGCCCCATTGCGCAACCCGACCCGACCCTCGCCGCGCAGCCCGGCACCGCCCTCGTGCCGTCCGACGCCGCGGCGGGTGCCCCGGTCGCCAAGAAGGCCGTGGCGAAGAAGGCCGTGGCCAAGAAGGCGGTCGCGAAGAAGGCGCCGACGGCGGTCAGCCGGACTGACGATGAGGACGTCCCGACGCCAGCGGCGATGCCCGCCAAGAAGGCGGTCCGCAAGCAGCGGCCGGACGACGCCGAATGAGCCAGCCCGGCCGGCCGGCTGGCGGCTCCTTCCCGGCCCGGCCCGGTCCACCACCGGCCGGCGGCTCGTTCCCGCCCCGGCCTGGTCCCGGGGTGGGTGCCCGCCCCGGGCCGCCACCGGCCCTCGGGGACGATGAGGCGCGGCACCCGGCGGTGGACGCCGCCGTGCAGGCCATGGCCAACGCGGCGACGCTCGCTCCCGCCGACCAGATCGCCCAGTACGAGGCGGCCTACGAGACGCTGCGGGAAACCCTCGCCACCATCGACCAGACCTGAGTGCGACGACCAGGCCTGAGCAGACCGGAGAACCATCCATGGCACGTCGTAACCGGCTGGACGCCGAACTCGTCCGCCGCGGTCTGGCCCGCTCCCGCGAGCAGGCCGCCGCGTTGGTGGAGGCCGGCCGGGTCCAACTGCGCGGTGTGGTCGCCCGTAAGGCGGCCGCGATGGTCGACCCCGCCGATCCGCTCCTGGTGACCGGCGCGAACCCGACCGAGGAGTACGTCTCCCGGGGCGGGCACAAGCTCGCTGGCGCGCTGGCCGCGTTCGCCCCCGGTGGGCTGCACGTCGCCGGGCGGCGTTGCCTGGACGCGGGTGCGTCGACCGGTGGGTTCACCGACGTGCTGCTGCGCGCCGACGCGGCCGAGGTGGTGGCCGTGGACGTCGGCTACGGGCAGCTCGCCTGGCCGTTGCGGACCAACGAGCGGGTGCGCGTTCTGGAGCGCACCAACGTCCGTACCCTCGATGCGGACGCGATCGGTGGCCCGGTCGATCTCACGGTGGCCGACCTGTCGTTCATCTCGCTGCGGCTGGTGTTGCCGGCGCTGGCCGGCTGCACCCGCGACGACGGTGATCTGGCGTTGATGGTCAAGCCGCAGTTCGAGGTCGGCAAGGAGCGGGTTGGCGCCGGGGGCGTGGTCCGCGATCCGGAGCTGCGCACCGAAGCGGTGCTGGACGTGGCCGCGGCGGCCGCGCAGCTCGGCCTCGGGTTGGCCGACGTGGCGGCCAGCCCGCTGCCCGGGCCGAGCGGCAACGTGGAGTTCTTCGTATGGTTGCGCCGGGGCGCACCACCGGCCGACCCGCAGCGGGTGCGGGCCGTGGTGGCGGCCGGGCCGGATGGCTCGACGACGGCCGGCGACGTGCCGGACGTGGCGGCGGAGGAGGTCGCAGGGTGAACGCGCGCAGCGAGGACGCCGCAACGGGCCGCGCGGTGACACGCGGCGGTGCCGAGGCGACGGTGCCGGTGGCGCGACGCCGCCCGGTCCGGTGTGGGTGGGTGGCCCGATGAGCCGGACCGCGCTGCTGGTGACCCACACTGGTCGTCGACGTAGCACGGAGCACGCCCGGTCGGTCGCCGCCGACCTGATCGACGCGGGTTTCGAGGTGCGGGTGGTGGCCGATGAGGCCGACGACCTCGACCTGCCCGGCGTGGTGCCGATCACCGGCCCGCAGGCCGCGGAGGGTGCCGAGATCGTCTTCGCGCTCGGTGGGGACGGCACCTTCCTGCGCGCCGCCGAGCTGGCCCGGCCGGCGAAGGTGCCGCTGCTCGGCATCAACCTCGGCAAGGTGGGCTTCCTGGCGGAGGCGGAGATCGACGACCTGGACACCGCGGTGCGGGACGTCGTTGGCCGCAACTACACGGTCGACGAGCGGCTGACCCTGGATGTCACGGCCGAGTTCGACGGTGGCCCGACAATCGAGTCCTGGGCGCTCAACGAGATCAGCATCGAAAAGGGCGAGCGGGCGCAGATGCTCGAACTGCTCGTCGACGTGGACGGCCGACCGCTGTCGCGTTACGGCTGCGACGGTGTCGTCTGCGCCACGCCCACCGGCTCCACGGCGTACGCGTTCTCCGGTGGTGGCCCGGTGGTCTGGCCCGAGGTGGAGGCGCTGCTGCTGGTGCCGATCAGCGCGCACGCGTTGTTCAGCCGCCCGTTGGTCACCGCCCCGACGTCCACCTTCGTGATCACCGTCGACCCGTTCACCACCCTGGCTGTGCTCTCCTGCGACGGGCGGCGCGTCTACGATCTGCCGCCCGGTGCGCGGGTGACGGTGCGTCGGGGTGCCCTGCCGGTGCGCGTCGTGCGGCTGCGGCCTCGCCCGTTCACCGACCGGCTGGTGGCCAAGTTCGACCTTCCCGTGCACGGGTGGCGTGGCAGCCGCCGGTGACGGTTTCGTACACCGTCGGTAGATGTGATTTGTCCACCTGGCGACATGTCGCCGCTGCGGCGGCGGATGGCTAGTGACCTGGTGACGTGCTCCGTCGCAAACTCCGATCGGCCCTTACCCACGGGTGGCGGGCCTACAGGAGTAGAGGAGCACAACCCATGCACTGGTCCCCACGCTGGCTCGCCGTCGGCGCGGTCGGCGCGTTGGTGGTCGGCGTCGCCGCACCGGCGTCCGCCGACCCGCCTGCCCGGCCCACCGGCCCCACTTCGGGTGCCCCCGCGCAGAACGCCGCACCCGTCCGCATCACTCTGATCACCGGCGACCAGGTCGACCTGGTGCAGGCGGCACCCGGTCGGGTCGCCGCCACCGTCCACCCCGGGCCGGGCCGCAACCGGATCACCTTTCAGACCGTCGAGGCCGACGGCGGGTTGCGGGTGCTGCCCAGCGACGTCGTGCCGTACCTCTCCGCGGGTGTGCTCGACCCCGACCTGTTCGACGTGCAGGAGTTGGCCGCCGACGGGTTCGGCGATGCCGCGCAGGGCGCGTTGCCGCTGATCGTCCGTTACCAGGAGCCGGCGGCCGGACGAGTGAAGCCGCTGGCGGGCGTCACCGACGCGCGTCCGCTGGAGAGCATCAACGGTGCCGCGTTGCGGGTCGGCAAGGGCGACCTCGGTGGCCTGTGGACGTCGCTGCGCGGTACGCCCGGACAGCGCGGCACCGCCGGCTCGCCGGCCCGGCTCGGCGCCGGTGTGGCCCGGGTCTGGCTGGACGGGAAGGTCCGCCCGACGCTGGAGCACAGCGTGCCGCAGATCGGTGCCCCGACCGCTTGGGCCGCCGGGCGCGACGGTGCCGGCGTCAAGGTGGCGGTGCTCGACACCGGTGTCGACGCCACCCACCCCGACCTGGCTGATCGGATCGTCGAGGCGCAGGACTTCACCGGTGGTGGCAGCGCCCGCGACGGGCACGGCCACGGCACGCACGTGGCCTCCACCATCGCCGGCAGCGGCGCGGCGTCCGAAGGGCTACGCAAGGGCGTCGCCCCGGGCGCGCGGTTGCTGGTCGGCAAGGTGCTCGACGATGCCGGCTCCGGCAGCAACTCGGCCATCATCGCGGGTATGGAGTGGGCCGCCCACTCCGGCGCGAAGGTGGTCAGCATGAGCCTCGGCGGCGACCCGAGCGACGGCACCGACCCGATGAGCCAGGCGCTCAACGACCTGACCGCGGAGACCGGTGCGTTGTTCGTGGTCGCCGCCGGCAACGCGGGCGAGGCGCGTACCGTCGGGAGGCCGGGCGCGGCCGCGGCGGCACTCACCGTGGGCGCGGTGGACCGGGCCGACAACCTGGCGGAGTTCTCCAGCCGGGGCCCGCGCCTCGGCGACAACGGCCTCAAGCCCGAGATCACCGCGCCAGGCGTCGGCATCGTCGCCGCCCGCGCCGCCGGCACCAGCATGGGTAAGCCGGTGGACGAGGCCTACACGACCTCGTCCGGCACCTCGATGGCCACCCCGCACGTGGCCGGAGCGGCGGCGATCCTCGCGCAGGAGCACCCCGACTGGCCCGCCGCGAAACTGAAGGACGCGTTGGTCAGCACCACGAAGGCGAACCCGACGCTGACCGTCTTCGAGCAGGGCGCCGGCCGGGTCGACGTGGCCCGGGCGCTCGGCCAGCGGGTGTACGGATCTGCCACCGCCGACTTCGGCCGGCTCAGCACCGGTGGCGCGGTGGTCGAGCGGACCGTGACGTACACCAACGGCGGCACCGCCCCGCGGACCCTGCGGTTGGCCCTGGAGCTGCGCAACCTGGACACCCACGCGGCCGAGACCGACGGGGTCGCGGTCGGTGGTGTCGAGGTGACCGTGCCGGCCGGCGGCAGTGTCGCCGTGCCGCTGCGGGCCGACCCGGCGAAGCTGGACCGGGGTGTGCACAGCGGGTGGCTGGTCGCCACCGGCGCGGACGGCGTCGCGGTGCGTACCGCGGTTGCGCTCACCCTCAGCGGCCCGCTGCACACGGTGACCGTGCGGGCGTTGGACCTGAAGGGTCAGCCGGGTGTCGCGTCGACGCTCACCCTCTTCGGTGAGCAGCCCGAGTCCGACTGGCTCGGCTGGGTCGGCGGCGAGGTGCAGGTGCAGGTCGAGGAGGGCCCCTACCTGGTGCAGGCGTTGATCGAGCACGGTGCCCCCCTGGACGAGCAGATCACCCTGGTCACCGACCCGGAGCTGCTGGTCGACCGGGATCTCACCGTCGTGCTCGACCCCCGCAAGGGCACCCCGGTGCGCATCGAGACGCCGAAGCCCTCCGAGCAGCGGTCGACGATCAGCTTCTACGAGCACCGGATCTTCGGCAACGGCCGGCAGGTCGACCACGGTGTCATGACCTTCAGCACCATCCAGCAGGTCAACGTCACGCCGACCCGCGCGGTACGCAAGGGCGAGTTCGAGTTCGCGTCGCGCTGGCAGTTGGTCGCGCCGATGGTGGACGCGAAGATCAGCGGGGTGTCCGATCCGTTGGACATCAACCTGATGGGCTACTCGCCGGCGCCGACCGACCGGCGCAAGCTGCCGCTGGTCTGGGCCGGCACCGGCACGCCCGCCGAGCTGACCCGCGTGCGTGGCGCCGCGGCGCTGCTGGTCACCAGCCCGGACGCCTCGGAGGAGGAGCAGATCGCGGCGGCGGCCGCCGCTGGCGCGAAGGTGGCGCTGATCGTCCGACCCGCCGACCAGAGCGCGTGGACGTCCTGGACCCCGTTGGGTGACCGGCTGCCCATCCCCGCGATGGCCGTGGCGTACGACGACGGGCAGAAGCTCATCGCGGCGGTCCGCAAGGGCGGCCGGACGACGCTGGACCTGAAGCTGACCGTGGAGAGCCCCTACCTGTACGACGTGTGGCAGGTCTCGAAGGGCCGGGTCCCGGAGCGGATCGTGCACCGGGTCACCGAGCAGAACACCGCCGAGGTGACCGCCCACTACGGGAACGTGGGCAGCGAATGGGCCAACGAGCAGCGGCTCGGGTGGCGTCCGTGGCAGGAGACCTCCTGGAACGATGAGCAGCGGCTGGTGCGTACCGGCACCACCCGGCGCGAGTTCGTCAGCGCCGGGGAGGACTGGTGGCAGCAGCGGGTGCTGCACAAGCCCACGTTCATGCCGTTCGGGCAGTTGACCGCTGGCCTGACCCAGGCGCCCCGGCGTTACGCCGCCGACGACCGGGTGACCGAGACCTGGCACGCGCCGGTGATCCGCCCGGCCGTCCCGGCCAGTGAGGTGCCGGTGCCCACCCGGACCGGGAACAACCTGGATCTGCGGGTGCCCGAGTTCGTCGACGCGCAGGGGCACTACAGCGTGGCCGGCGAGAGCGAGGAGTCGGACACCGTCGCGGCGCGGGTCAGCCGTAACGGGCAGCAGATCGCCGACCTCTCGAACGGCTGGGCGTCGGTGCCCACGACCGCCGAGGCCGCCCGCTACCGCCTGGACGTGACGACGCAGCGGTCCTCGGCCGAGTGGCGCTACGGCACCCGGACCGACACGGCCTGGGAGTTCACCTCGGCCCGCCCGGCGGGCGACGCCGCGGTGCCGTTGTCGCTGCTGCAGGTGGACTACAAGGTGCCGGCCGACCTGCTCGGCACGGTCCGCGGCAACCGGCCGCACCAGCTGGGGCTGACCCTGCGGCAGCCGGCCGGGGTGGCGGCTCCGAAGGGCACCAGCGTGCGGGTGCAGGTCTCCTTCGACGGGGGCGTCACCTGGCGTACCGCGCGGACCTCGGGGTCGGGTACCCGGTACACCGCGACGGTGCCGGCTGGTCGTGGAACGGTGTCGCTGCGGGTGCAGGCCACCGACCGGGCCGGGAACAGCGTCGATCAGACGGTGCTTGCGGCGTACGGGCTGCGCTGATCAGTGCGGGCGGGGCGGCCTGGCCGTCCCGCCCACTCGGATAGGGGTCCGCCGTCGACCGACGGCGGACCCTTCGGCGTCAGAGCCAGCCGCGTCGGGCGACCTGGAACGCCAACCCGGGCCGGGTGTCCACGCCGGCGGCGGCCATCAGGTCGGCGATGCGCCGTTGCACGGTGCGCCGGCTCACCCCGAGCTGGGAGGCGATGGACTTGTCCGGTACGCCCGCTACGAACAGCGACAGCAGCCGTGCCTCGTCGGCGTCCGGTTGGTAACCGTCGCCGGGATGGTCCGCGGGCTCCGGTCGCCGACTCTCGGGCGTCGCGACGGCGAGGGGGTCGTCGAGCCGTAGCCGGGTGGCCACCCGCCAGTGACTCTCGAAGAGAGCGAGCAGCGCGTCGAGCAGTTGACTGCGGCCGATCACGGCGGCGCTCGGTTCGCCACCGTCGCGGTCGGGCACCAGCGGGCAGATGGCCGTGCGAGCGTCCACGATGGCCAGTCGGACCGGTAGTCGGTCCAGCACCCGGGCCTGCTCGCCGGCGGCGACGCCCTTGGCCAGGTCGGCCAACGCACCCGGTTCCAGCAGCAGGTCACGCTCGTAGATGGCCCGGTAGCTCACCCCACGGGCCAGCGCGTCGAACTCCTCGACGTTCTCCGGCCCGGCCATGGCGAGGGGGTTGGCCCGGCAGAACCAGAGCACCTCGGTACGCGCCGCATTCTGCAGATCGCGCAGACGGTTTCGGAGCACCCGGGCCCCGGTGATCACCTCGACGAGGTGGTCGACGTGGTGTCGGCGCAGCCCGGAGCGGTACTCCTCGGCCAGTTGGGTGACCCGTCGCCGTGCCGCCTCCAGGTCCTCCTGACGACGCAGCAACGCCCCGCCGAGGGCGACGTCCGGGGCGGTCGGACGCAGCGGGGCGTCCGGGTCGTTGTCGTTGCGCTGCACCAGGCCCTTGCCGCGCAGCGCCTCGATCTGGGCGACGACCTGCTCACGGGGCCGGTGCAGACGACGGACCAACTCGTCGACGCGGGCCGTGGTGAGCTGGAGCAGGCAGCGGTAGAGCTCCTCCTCAGCCGAGGTCAGGCCGATCACGTCCAGCACGGGGCAGAACTGTACGTCGGCCGGGCACCGGCCGCACCCGGGCCCGTCGGCTGGTCAACTGTCGGCCCTCGCGTCTACTGTCGGTGGCTGTGCTGGAAGAGCTGCGCATCACCGGACTGGGCGTCATCGAGGACACCACGCTGCCGCTGACCGGCGGCATGAACGTCATCACCGGCGAGACCGGTGCGGGAAAGACGATGGTGGTCACCGGCCTCGGTCTGCTCTTCGGCGGCCGGGCCGACGCCGGGCGGGTCCGGGCCCAACCCGGCCGGGCGGTGGTGGAGGGGCGGCTGCGCCTGCACGGGCGGGTCGGCGACGCTGTGCACGCGCGCATCACCGAGGCCGGTGGCGAACCCGACGAGGACGGCTCGGTGCTGCTGAGCCGCACCGTGACGGTGGAGGGGCGCTCGCGCGCCCACGTCGGCGGCCGGAGCATGCCGGTGTCGATGCTCGGTGAGGTCGGTGAGCAGGCGGTCGCCGTGCACGGTCAGTCCGACCAGCTGCGGCTGCTGCGCCCGGCCGAGCAGCGGGCTGCCCTGGACCGGTTCGCCGGCCCCGCGCACGAGAAGCTGCTCGACGCGCTGCGCGAGGCGTACGCGGGGTGGCGTCGGGTGGTCGACGACCTGGCGGACCGGCGGCGCAACGCCCGCGAGCGCAACCAGGAGGCCGACCTGCTGCGGCTGGGCCTCGACGAGATCACCCGGGTCGATCCGCAGCCCGGTGAGGACGACGAGCTGAAGACCGAGGCGCAGCGGCTGGAGCACGCCGAGGGCCTGCGGACGGCCGCGCAGATCGCCCAGCAGTGCGTGGCCGGTGGCGCGGAGGCCGCCGAGGAGACACCGGACGCGGCGGCGCTGCTCGGCACGGCCCGGCGGACCCTGGAGGCGCAGGCCGGCACCGATCCGGCGCTGGGTGAGCTGGCGGCCCGCCTGGAGGAGGCGGCCACGCTGGTCACCGACGTGTCCGCAGAGCTGTCGGCGTACCTGGCGACGCTGGATGCGGACCCGGCCCGGTTGCAGCACGTCTACGAGCGGCGGGCGGCGCTGCGCGCGTTGACCCGCAAGTACGCCGACGACGTCGACGGGGTGATCGCCTGGGCCGATCGGGCGCGCACCCGACTGTCCGACCTGGATACCTCCGACGATCTGCTCGACGAGTTGGAGCGGGAGGGGCAGCGGCTCGCCGTCGAGGTGGCCGACCTCGCCGGGCGGGTCTCCACCTCCCGGCAGGAGGCGGCGGTCCGCTTCGCCGACCAGGTCACCGTCGAGCTGGCCGGTCTGGCCATGCCGCACGCGCGGATCGAGGTGGCGGTGCTGCCCCGGCCGGCCGGGCGTGCCGAGCCGACGCTGGCGGTCAACGGCGTCGAGGTGGGCGTCACACCGGACGGCGGTGACGAGGTGGAGCTGCGGTTGCTGGCCCACCCGGGTGCGCCGTCGTTGCCGTTGCAGCGCGGCGCATCCGGCGGTGAGCTGTCCCGGGTGATGCTCGCCATCGAGGTCGTGTTCGCGGGTTCGGGCGGCCCACCCACGTTGGTCTTCGACGAGGTCGACGCGGGGGTCGGTGGTCAGGCGGCGGTGGAGATCGGCCGCCGGCTGGCCCGGCTGGCCCGCAGCCACCAGGTGCTGGTCGTCACACACCTGCCGCAGGTGGCCGCGTTCGCCGACCGGCACCTCGTGGTGGCGAAGGACACCGGCGGTGCGGTGACGACAAGTGGGGTGCGGGTGGTGGAGGACACGGAGCGGGCTCGGGAGTTGGCGCGCATGCTCGCGGGTTTGCCCGACTCGGATCTGGGTATCGCCCACGCCGAGGAGCTTTTGGCCGTGGCCGCCAAGGAAAGGCGGTTGTGACGCCGCGTATTGTGAGCGCAAGCACACCGGCTTGTGCCGACGTGTGCTTCCCTGGGTAGGCGGCCCTGCTCAGGCATGTCGCGACAGAAAAGCCTGCCTCACATGCCAGGATGGTCACGATGCGTCTACCCACGTTGCGCCGGAACCGGAACTCCGACCCCGGCAGAGTCCTCGGCACCGCGCGCCTTGATCGCCGGACGAAACGCCTGGTCGGTCGGCTGCGCCCCGGTGACATCGCGGTCATCGACCACGTCGACCTGGATCGGGTGGCGGCCGACTCGCTCGTCGCCGTCGGGGTCGCGGCGGTGCTCAACGCCAAGCCCTCGGTCTCCGGCCGTTATCCGAACCTCGGCCCGGAGGTGTTGATCGCCGCCGGCATTCCGCTCCTCGACGATCTGGGCGAGGGCGTCTTCGAGCGGATCCGCGAGGGCGACCAGGTCCGGATCGAGGGCAACACGGTCTTCGCCGGGGACGAGCCGGTGGCCCACGGCAGCCTGCAGGATGCCGAGACGGTCGCCAAGGCGATGGCCGACGCCCGGGAGGGTCTGTCGGTGCAGTTGGAGGCGTTCGCCGCCAACACGATGGACTACCTGCGCCAGGAGCGCGACCTGCTGCTCGACGGTGTCGGGGTGCCGGACATCGAGACCCAGATACAGGGTCGGCACTGCCTGATCGTGGTGCGCGGCTACGACTACAAGGCCGACCTGGACGTGCTGCGCCCGTACATCCGGGAGTTCAAGCCGGTCCTCATCGGCGTCGACGGCGGCGCGGACGCGCTGGTCGAGGCCGGCTACACCCCCGACATGATCATCGGGGACATGGATTCGGTCACCGACGACGTGCTGCGCTGCGGCGCCGAGGTGATCGTGCACGCGTACCCGGACGGGCGTGCGCCCGGCCTGCCCCGGGTCAACGGCCTCGGTGTGCCGGCGATCACCTTCCCGGCTGCGGCGACCAGCGAGGATCTGGCCATGCTGCTCGCCGACGAGAAGGGCGCCTCGCTGCTGGTCGCGGTCGGCACCCACGCCACTCTGGTCGAGTTCCTCGACAAGGGTCGCGGTGGGATGGCCTCGACGTTCCTGACCCGGCTCAAGGTCGGCGGCAAGCTGGTCGACGCCAAGGGTGTGAGCCGGCTCTACCGGCAGAGTATCTCCGGCTCGTCGTTGCTGTTGCTGGTGCTGTCGGCGATCGCGGCGATGGCGTCCGCGGTGGCCGTGTCCACCGTCGGAAAGGCGTACCTGGGCGTGGTCGCCGAGTGGTGGGACAATTTCGTGTTCCAGCTGTACCGGCTCTTCTAGTTCCCGACCGATCAAGAGGCTGCAAGCGTGATCAACTTCCGCTACCACGTGGTGTCCCTCACCGCGGTCTTCCTGGCACTGGCGATCGGCCTGGTGGTCGGCACAGCCGCCCTCAACGGCCCGGTCGCCGACTCACTTGAGGGCCAGGTCACCGGGCTGCGCAAGGACAACCAGCACTGGCGCCAGACGGTCAGCAACATGGAGAAGCAGCTCGGGCTGGAGGAGGAGTTCGCCGAGGAGATGTCGCAGGTCGTCCTGCCCGGCACCCTCACCGGCCGCCGGGTCGTGGTGCTCAGCCTGCCCAACGGGCGCGACCACACCGAGGGTGTGCTCAAGAAGCTCCAGCTCGCCGGGGCCACCATCACCGGCCGCGTCGACCTGCAGGACAAGTTCATCAACCCGGACAACAACACCAACCTGTTGGAGTTGGCCGTGACCGCCGCCCGCCCCACCGCGCAGACCACCGGCCTGCCGGGCAACGGGCACGGTGTGGAGACCTCCAGTGCGTTGCTGGCCAGCGTCCTGCTGGACCGGGCCCAGGGCGTCGCGCCGGTCAGCGACGCCGACCGGCGGGCGGTGCTCGCCGCATACAACAACGCCGGCTACCTGACCACCGACAACAACAAGGTCACCGGCTCGGCGGAGGCTGTCGTCGTGGTCAGCGGCCAGCCGTACGTCGACAAGGACTCGGAGAAGCGCGACGAGTCGGTCGTGAAGATCGCCGAGCAGTTCGACCGCACCGGGGCGATCGTGGTGGCCGGCAACGGCTCCGTCGGCGCCAACCTGGTGTCCGTGGTCCGCGGCGACCCGGTGCTCGCCCAGACCATCTCCACGGTCGACAACGCCAACACCGGGCAGGGGCAGCTGGTCACCAGCCTCGCCCTGGTGCAGCAACTCACCGAGAGGAAGGCCGGGCAGTACGGCGTCGGCGACAACGCCGCGTCCCTGCTGCCTAGACTGCCCCAGTGAGCGAACGACGTACCCCCGTGTCCGAGTCGACGAGGCAGCGCGTGAGCGAGCGCACCATGAGGCAGTGCGGCGTGGTGACGGCGTGAGCGCGCTGGGCCGGCTGTTGATCGCCGGTGCGGGTGCCGCGGCCGCCCGGTACGCGCTGCGCGAGGCGCGTACCTCGCCGGCTGGGCCCGCCTTGGAGCGCACCAACTTCCGTGGCCGCACGGTGAGCCTGGCCGCCGGGCCGGCGCTCGCCGCCGGTGCCGCTGCCGCCAGCGCGTTCGGTGCCACCGGCGGCGCCGCCGGTGGGGCCGCCCTGGTCGCCGGTCTCGGTGCGGGCAGCGTCGGGCTGTACGACGACGTGGTCGGCGCGCGCCCGGCGCAGAAGGCAGCCAAGGGCTTCGCCGGGCACCTCGCCGCGCTGCGCGAAGGACGGATCACCGCCGGTCTGGTCAAGGTCGTCGGGGTGGGTGCCGCCGGGCTGGGCGCCGCCGCGCTGCTCGCCGCCGACCCCCGGGTCGCCGCGCACCCCCGCCGACAGCGGCACGGCGCGTTCGGCCGGGGCGTCGACGTGCTGCTCGGCGCCGGTGTGATCGCCGGCACGGCCAACCTGCTCAACCTGCTCGACCTACGGCCGGGCCGGGCCATCAAGTCCGGGCTGCTGCTCGCCGCGCCACTGACCGGCGGCCCGCAGGGCGGGATCGCCGCAGGCGCGGCCGGTGCCGCCGCCGGCCTGCTCCGCGACGACCTGGCCGAAGACGTGATGCTCGGCGACAGCGGCGCGAACGCGCTCGGGGCGCTGCTCGGCGTCGCCCTCGCCGCCCGTACCGGCCCGCTCGGCCGGGCCGGTCTGCTCGCCGTCCTCGCCGGGCTCACCGCCGCCAGCGAGAAGGTCAGCTTCACCGCGGTGATCCAGCGGACCCCGGGGCTGCGCGAGCTCGACGCACTGGGCCGACGCGCCGACTGACGTGACCAGACCGGCACCCCTCGCCGGCGCCGGCCGGCTGGCCGGGGCAGCCGCGCTCATCGCCGTCCTCACCGTGGCCAGCCGACTCGCCGGCTTCGGCCGCACCGCCGTGTTCACCTGGGTGGTCGAGCAGAGCGATCTCGGCGGCATGTACGTCATCGCGAACACGGTGCCGAACATCGTCTTCGAGATCGTCGCGGGCGGGGCGTTGGCCAGCCTGGTCGTGCCGCTGCTGGCCGGGGCGGTCGCGGCAGAGGACCGACGGGCGGTGGCGGCGACTACCGGCGCCCTGCTCACCTGGACGGTGAGTCTGCTGGTGCCCCTCGCCGTGCTCGTCGCCCTGTTCGCCGACCCGATCATCTCGCTGATCAGCGAGGGACGATCGGCGGCGGAACTCGCCGCTGGCGCCCGGATGCTGCGCGTGTTCGCCCCGCAGCTGCCGCTCTACGGGATCGGCATCGTGCTCACCGGCGTTCTCCAGGCACACCGACGCTTCGCCTGGCCGGTCATCGCTCCGCTGCTGTCCAGCCTCACCGTGGTCGTCGTCTACGTGGTCTTCGGCGCGGCTCAGGGGCGGGGTGTGTCCGTCGCCCAGGTCGGCCGCACCGGCGAACTGCTCCTCTCCGGCGGCACCACCCTGGGCGTGGTCGTGCTGTCGCTCTCACTGCTGATCCCGCTGCGGCGGCTGCGGCTACGGCCCCGGTTCGGATACGCCTTCACCGCTGACGCGCGGGCGCGGATCGGCGGGCTCGCCACGGCCGGCGCGGTCACGGTCGCCGCGCAGCAGGTCGCGCTCCTGGTGGTCCTGAACCGGGTCTCCGGCGGCCCCACCGGCTCCCCGCAGGTGTTCAACCTGGCCCAGGCGATCTACCTGTTGCCGTGGGCGGTCCTCGCCGTGCCGCTGGCGGTGGCGTCCTACCCCACCCTGGCCACCGCCAGCGCCGCCGGAGACGAGGACGACTATCGGCGGACCCTCTCCGGCGCGGTACGGGGCGTGCTGCTCTTCAGTTGCCTGGGCGTCGCGGCGTTGATCGGTACCGCGCAGCCGATCGCTGCCCTCTTCTACCCGGACAATCCGACGTCCACCGCGGCGGCCATCAGCGGGTTCGCGCCGGGTCTGCTCGGCTACGGCCTGTTCGCGATCCTGTCCCGGGCGCTCTACGCGCGCGGCGACACCCGATCGGCGACCGTGGCGATCACCCTCGGCTGGCTGGTCGTCCCGGTCGTGGCGCTGCCGTTGACGGCGCTGCTGCCGTTGCGGGATCGGGTGCTCGCGGTGACGTCCGCGAACTCGGTGGGGATGCTGGTGCTCGGTGCACTGTTGCTCTTGGCGGTGCTGCGCAGCGCCGGCCGTTCCGCGCTGGCCGGCGCGGCACGGGCCGGGGCGGCCGGCGGTCTCGCCGGTGTGCTCGCCGCGCTCGCCGGGCTGGGCCTCACCCGCTGGCTCGACGCGCCGGGTGGCGGCACCCCGACGATGGCGGCGGCGTTCGGTCAGGGCATGCTGTCCGGGGTTCTGGTTGGGGTTGTGTTCCTCGCCGTGGTCTGGTTCGTCGACCGGCGGGACGTACAGCCACTGCTCGCCGGTGTGCTGCGGCGTCTGGGCCGGCGGGGGCCGTCCGGCGGTGCGCCGACACCTGGCGCGGGCGCTGCGGAGCGGGGCGACGGGAAGGAGACGGCGACGCGATGACTGAGCCAGCTCTGCCTGCCGGCTGGTCGGGCACGCTCGCGTTGGTGCTCGCGTCCAGCACCGGCGGGGTCGGTCAGCACGTCCGATCGGTGGCTCGTGGCCTGGTCGCGGGTGGCACCAACGTGCTGGTCTGCGGACCCGCCGCCACGCAGGAGCAGTTCGACTTCGTCGGTGTCGGTGCGCGGTTCGAGCCGGTGGAGATCCCGGCCAGCCCGACGCCGGCCGACGCGCGGGCGGTGCTCGCGCTGCGCCGGGTGCTCACCACCGCCGGGGTGGATGTGGTGCACGCACACGGCCTGCGGGCCGGGTTGGTGGCCGTGCTGGCCCGTCCCACCGCCCCGCTGATCGTCACCTGGCACAACGCGGTGCTCGCGGGTGGGCTGCGAGGCGGGGTGTCCCGGCTCGTCGAACGGGTGGTGGCCCGCGGCGTCCGGGTGGCTCTCGGCGCGTCCACGGACCTGGTGCGCCGGGCCGCCGAGGTGGGCGCCACCGACGCCCGGCTCGCCCCGGTCGCCGCGCCGACGCTGCCCGCGCCGCGTCGACGCCCGGCGGCGGTACGCGCCGAGTTCGGCGTCCGCCCGGACCAACCGTTGATCGTCTCGGTCGGTCGCCTACACCCGCAGAAGCGCTACGACGTGCTGATCGACGCGGCGGCCCGCTGGCGTACGCGTACCCCGCCGCCGGTCGTGGTGATCGCCGGCAGTGGGCCGGCGTACCTGCCGTTGGCGGCGCGGACGTCGGCGGCCCGGGCCCCGGTGACCCTGCTGGGGCACCGCACCGACGTGGCCGACCTGCTCGCCGGCGCCGACCTCGCGGTGGTGACAAGCGACTGGGAGGCCCGGCAACTCTTCGCCCAGGAGGCGCTGCGCGCCGGCGTACCGCTGGTGGCGACCGAGGTCGGCGGTCTCCCGGAGCTGGTCGGCGATGCCGCCACGCTGGTCCCCGCCGGTGACGTGGACGCGGTCGACGCGGCGGTCCGGGCGTTGCTTGACGACCCGGCGGCGCGGGCCGAGCTGGGCCGGCGTGGCGCCGAACGGGCGGCGACGTGGCCCACCGAGTCGGACACCGTCGCCACGCTGGTCGCCCTCTACGCCGAGCTGGCCGAGAATCCCGCCGCTGGAAGAACGGGACACCGGTGATGCTGCGCCGAATCGCCCCCGCCCTGTTGACCCTGCTCGTGGTGGCGTTGGGCGTCACCGCGCTCGCCGCCCGCCCACCCCAGGGCACCCCGCAACGCACCGCCGACTTCGTGGTGCTCGCCGGGATCGCCGGGCTGCGCTGGGAGGACGTGGATGCGCAGAGCACCCCGACGCTGTGGCGGATGGCCCAGGACGGGTCGATCGGCTCCCTGTCGGTGCGCTCCGCGCACCAGCCCACCTGCCCGGTGGACGGCTGGTTGACCCTGGGCGCGGGCAGCTTCGCCGCGTGGAACGGCAGCCGCGCGGCCGACGGTTGCCCGGCGGCGGGGGTGGCCGTGGAGCAACCGGACGGCATCGGCGCGAACCTGCCCGACCAGGAGAGCGTGGTCCAGTACAACCAGCAGCGGCTGCCCTGGGGCACCGTGCCCGGGTCGTTGTCGGAGTCGGTGCGTTGCTCGGTGGCGGTGGGCCCGGGTGCGGCCGTGGCCGCCGCCCGACCGTTCGGCCGCGTCGACCGGTACGCCCCGGCGCTGCCGGCCGACCCACGGTTGCTGCTCGGCTCGTGTGTGCTGAGCATCGTCGACCTCGGCACGGTCGAGGGGACCGACCCGGCGACCCGCGCCGAGCAGGCCCGGGCGGCGGACGCCCAGCTGGCCCGGGTGCTGGCCGCGCGGCCACCGCGGTCGCTGGTGCTGGTCGCGGGGATCTCCGACACCACCGGGCCGTCGCGGTTGCACGTGGCGGTCGCCGACGGGCCGGGCTGGGAGCGGGGTTGGCTCACCTCGGCGAGCACGGGCCGGGACGGGTACCTGCAACTTGTCGACCTCGCGCCGACCGCCCTCGCCGCGCTGGGCCGGCCGATGCCGGAGCAGCTCTTCCTCGGCCGTCCGGCGATCAGCACCGGGGGCCGTCCGGCCGACCTGGTCGAGGCGATCAACGCCCCGGCGAACGCCGACCGGGAGGCGGCCGCCCAGCGCAGCGTCTCCGGTGTGTTCTTCGCGCTGCTCGCCGGCGTGCAGGTGCTGCTGGCGGTGGCGATCCTGCCGTTGCTGCGCCGGGCCCGTCCGCACGCCGGCCCGACCGGCCCGACGCCCGTCTCCGGGCGGATCGTGGCGGTGATGGAGCTACTGCTGGTCGCCGCGGCGTTGACGGTGCCGGCGGCGCTGCTGGCCGACGCGGTGCCCTGGTGGCACGGCGAGCACCCCGGGTGGATCTTCGCGGGGGTGACCGGGCTGCTGGTTGCCGCCGGCACCGCGGCGGTGCGGTTCGCCCCCGGGTACGCGGGCACCCTCGGCCCCCTCGGCGCGGTGGCAGGCCTCACCACGCTCGTGGTCGGGCTGGACGTGCTCACCGGGGCCCGCCTCCAGCTCAACAGCGTGGTCGGCTACTCCGCGTTGCAGGGGGGCCGGTACGCCGGGCTGAGCACGGTGGGGCTGGGCGTGTTCCTGGCCGGCGCGTTGCTCAGTGGTGGCTGGTTCGCCCAACGGGTGCACCGTGGCTGGCGGCCGGCGGTGTTGGTGGCGGTGGGTGGCCTTGCCGTGGTGGTGGTTGGCAGCCCGTACCTGGGCGCCGACCCGGTCGGCGCGATCGCGCTCACCGCCGGGGTGAGCGTCGCGGCCGCGATCAGCGCCGGTGGCTGGTTGACGATCAGCCGGCTGGCTTGGGCCACCATGGCCGCACTGGCGGTCGGCATCGGGTTCGCCGTGGTGGACCTGCGCCGTCCGCCGGCCGAGCGGGGCAGCCTGGGCCGGTTCCTCTCCGCGCTCGGTGACGGCACCGGCGGGCTCACCGTGCACCGGTCCAGCACCGAGAATTTCGAGACGTTGGTCAACAGTCCGTTGACCGTGCTGGCGCTGGCCGGCGGGTTGCTGGTGTGGTTTGCGCTGTTGCAGCCGTGGGGCGGGCTGATGCGGCTGTTCGGCATCTACCCGGCGGTCCGGGCCGCGATGGCCGGCACCGTGGTCGCCGCGGTGCTCGGTGGGGTGCTCGACGGCGCGGCACTGGACGTGATGGGCGCTGCCGCCGCCCTGGTGGTGCCGATGGCGGCCCTGGCGTCGCTTCGGGTGCTCGGGCATGCCGCCGACCGGACGCGCCCGTTACCGGGCCTCTCCCGGGCCAACGGCGTCGACGGCGACTCGGGGCCTGGCGGGGTCGGCCCGGTCGGTGGGGGTGACGGTCCGACCGGTGGCGGTGGGCCGCTGGGTGCGGTCCACCCGCGTCCGATCAGCGGCCCGCCGGCGAGCGCACCGGCGAAGGTCGCGCCACCCTCGGCCGCGCACACCCCCGGCGACCCCTCGGCGGGCACCGACGAGCAGGTCGAGCCGACCGCGAGCGGATCGACGCCGGACACCGCGCCGACGGTCCCTGTGCCGCCCCGGCAGGTCGACCGGTCATCGACAGAGGTTGCCGCGTCCTGAGCGCCGGGCCTCGTTCGGGTGGCCCGGAGGTGTCGCAGCCGGGGTGCGGCCTGCGAGTACCCGCCCGGGAGGTGTTACCGTCGAGTCCCGTGGATCGCGTGATCACTCTGCTGATCAAGCACGGCGGTCTGCATGACCGCGACAGACGACACGGGAGCAGGCCTTGGCCCCATCAGCACGGACGACCAGGCACATTTTCGTCACCGGGGGCGTCGCCTCCTCGCTGGGTAAGGGCCTCACCGCCTCCAGCCTCGGCAACCTGTTGACCGCGCGCGGGTTGCGCGTGGTGATGCAGAAGCTCGACCCCTACCTGAACGTCGACCCGGGGACGATGAATCCGTTCCAGCACGGTGAGGTCTTCGTCACCGAGGACGGCGCCGAGACCGACCTCGACGTCGGGCACTACGAGCGGTTCCTCGACCGGGCGCTGTCCGGCAAGGCGAACGTCACCACCGGCCAGATCTACTCGGACGTGATCGCCAAGGAGCGGCGCGGCGAGTACCTGGGGGACACCGTCCAGGTCATCCCGCACATCACCAACGAGATCAAGTCGCGGATCCTGGCGATGGCCGACCCGGACGAGGACGGCCAGCTCCCCGACGTGGTGATCACCGAGGTCGGTGGCACGGTCGGCGACATCGAGTCGCTGCCGTTTTTGGAGGCGATCCGTCAGGTCCGCCACGACCTTGGCCGCGACAACTGCTTCTACCTGCACGTCTCGCTGGTGCCGTACCTGGCGCCGTCGGGTGAGCTGAAGACCAAGCCGACCCAGCACTCGGTGGCGCAGCTGCGCAACATCGGTATCCAGCCGGACGCCATCGTGCTGCGCTGCGACCGGGAGATCCCGGTGAAGCTCAAGGAGAAGCTGTCGCTCTACTGCGACGTGGACGCCGAGGCGGTCGTCGCCGCCCCGGACGCCCCGAGCATCTACGACATCCCGAAGGTGCTGCACCGCGAGGGCCTCGACGCGTACGTGGTGCGTCGGCTCGGCCTCTCCTTCCGGGACGTGGACTGGACCAGCTGGGACGACCTGCTGGAGCGGGTGCACCGGCCCCGGCACACGGTCACCGTCGCGGTGGTCGGCAAGTACGTCGACCTGCCCGACGCGTACCTGTCGGTCAGTGAGGCGATCCGGGCGGCGGGCTTCGGCCACCGGGCCCGGGTGCAGCTGCGCTGGGTGCCCAGCGACGAGTGCGTCACTCCTGCCGGCGCCGCTGCGGCGTTGGCCGGTGTGGACGGCATCCTCATCCCCGGCGGTTTCGGCGTCCGTGGCATCGAGGGCAAGATCGGCACCACCCGGTACGCCCGCGAGACCGGTATTCCGCTGCTCGGCCTCTGCCTCGGCCTGCAGTGCATGACCATCGAGGTGGCCCGGCACCTGGCCGGCCTGGACGGCGCCAACTCGGTGGAGTTCGACGAGCAGGCCGCGCACCCGGTCATCGCCACGATGGCCGACCAGGAGGACATCGTCGCCGGCAAGGGCGATCTGGGCGGCACCATGCGCCTGGGCGCGTACCCGGCGAAGCTGACCGAGGGCTCGATCGTCGCCGAGGCGTACGGCAGCACCGAGATCAGCGAGCGGCACCGGCACCGGTACGAGGTGAACAACGCCTACCGGGACGCGTTGACCAAGGCGGGTCTGCGCTTCTCCGGCACCTCGCCGGACGGGCGGTTGGTCGAGTTCATCGAGCTGGACCGGAGCCTGCACCCGTTCTTCGTGGCCACGCAGGCGCACCCCGAGTTGAAGAGCCGCCCGACCCGCCCGCACCCGCTGTTCGCCTCGTTCGTCAAGGCCGCGGTGGCGTACTCGCAGGCCGATCAGCTGCCGGTCGACCTGGACGTGGCGACGGAGGCCCCGACGACGCGCAAGGCCGCCCGCAACGGCGCCGCGACGAAGGCCGCATCCACCTCGTGAGCGAGCGAACCAGCAGGCTCAGCAGCGTGGCGTCTCGCGCCGTCGTCGAGCGCAGCGAGGCGATGGCGTGAGCGAGCTGGAGCACCGTTACGAGGTGCGTTCCCGACAGGAGCGGTACCGGGGGCGGATCTTCGACGTGGTCACCGAGGAGGTGACCATGCCCGGCGGTGGGACCGGGCTGCGTGACCTCGTCCGGCACGTCGGGGCGGTGGCCGTGGTGGCGCTCGACGACGCCGGTCAGGTGGTGCTGATCCGGCAGTACCGGCACCCGGTCGGGCGGCACCTGTGGGAGTTGCCGGCCGGTCTGATGGACGTCTCCGGCGAGGAGTTGCCGGTGGCGGCGTTGCGGGAGCTGGCCGAGGAGGCCGACCTCACCGCCGGGCGGGTCGACGTGCTCGTCGACCTGCACAGCTCGCCGGGGTTCACCAACGAGATCGTCCGGGTGTTCCTGGCCCGGGACCTCGCCGATGTGCCGGCCGACGAGCGGCACGAGCGCCACGACGAGGAGGCCGACCTCCAGGTCGTGCGGATCGATCTGGACGAGGCGGTCGCCATGGTCCTGGCCGGGGAGATCACCAACGCCTCCGCGGTGGCCGGGCTGCTGGCCACGGCCCGCGCCCGGGACACCGGGTTCACGTCTCTGCGCCGGGCGGACGCGCCGTTGCCGCGCTGAGCGCCGTCGCCGGTCCAGCCGGCGATCCCGTACGCACGAAAGGGGCCCTGCGGTCAGCCGCGGGGCCCCTTGCGCTGTCGGTCTGTCTAGGAGTCGCGCAGCGGACGGCCCTGTGCGTCCGTGCCACCGTTGACCAGGATGAGAATGCCGTCGATGAGGCCCCAGAGGGAGCCGAAGCCGCAGGTCACCAGGCTCACGACGAGCTGGAGAACGGCGATCTTGGTGTGTCCGGTGTAGAACCGACCGGCACCGAAGGTGCCCAGCAGGATGCCGAGGAGGCCCGCGACGACCTTGCTCTTGTCGGAAACGCCCTGCGGGTACCCCGGCTGGGGGTACCCGGGCTGGTAAGGAGGAGTGGTCATGGGCCGAGACATTAGTGATCGACTCGTCTGCTGTCCGCACCGGTACCCGGCAGATGGGACGATAATGGCCGAACACTGTCCTGACGGCTGAGGTGATCATCCGCCGCCGATTCCGGGCGGGTGCCCTGACAGATCGTCAGGACAGCCGCGCAGCGGATGCCACTGTGCTGGCCTACGGCGCACTCGGACGCGCCTAGACTGCCGCCGGCGGGACCGGTGGACCGCGATGGCAAAGGAGCCGTCGTGGCACCGAGCAGTCGGGGGAGAGCGGCCCCGAAGAGAGGTGTCTGCATCGTGAAGGTCGGAATCCCACGCGAGGTCAAGAACCACGAGTACCGCGTGGCGATCACGCCAGCGGGCGTCAACGAGTTCACCCGCAGCGGCCACCAGGTCTTCGTCGAGTCCGGCGCTGGGGTTGGCTCCAGCATCACCGACGAGGAGTTCGCCGCCGCCGGCGCGAAGATCCTCGCCACGGCCGACGAGGTGTGGGAGACCGCCGAGCTGGTGCTCAAGGTCAAGGAGCCGATCGCCGAGGAGTACCACCGGATGCGCGAGGGGCAGGTGCTCTTCACCTACCTGCACCTGGCCGCCTCCAAGGAGTGCACCGACGCGCTGATCGACCGCGGCGTCACCGGCATCGCGTACGAGACCGTCGAGCTGCCCGACCGGTCACTGCCGCTGCTCGCCCCGATGTCCGAGGTGGCCGGCCGGCTCGCCCCGCAGGTGGGCGCCTTCTACATGATGCGGACCGGCGGCGGGCGCGGTGTGCTGCCCGGCGGTGTCTCCGGCGTGTACGCGGCCAAGACCGTGGTCATCGGCGCCGGCGTCTCCGGCATGAACGCCGCCGCGATCGCGCTGGGCCTGCAGTCCGAGGTGCTGCTGCTGGACAAGAACGTCGCCCGGCTGCGGCAGGCCGACGCGATCTACCGGGGCCACCTGCAGACCGTCGCGTCCAACGCGTACGAGGTCGAGCGGGCCGTGCTCGACGCCGACCTGGTCATCGGCGCGGTGCTGGTGCCCGGCGCGAAGGCCCCGACGCTGATCTCCAACGAGCTGGTCTCCCGGATGAAGCCGGGCAGTGTGCTCGTCGACATCGCCATCGACCAGGGCGGCTGCTTCGAGGACTCGCGCCCCACCACGCACGCCGACCCGGTCTACAAGGTGCACGAGTCGATCTTCTACTGCGTTGCGAACATGCCCGGTGCGGTGCCGAACACCAGCACGTACGCGCTGACCAACGTCACCCTGCCGTACGCGCTCGAGTTGGCCAACCAGGGCTGGCGCGAGGCGCTGCGTAACGACCCGGCGCTGGCGCTGGGCCTCAACACCCACGCCGGTCAGGTCACCTACGGCCCGGTCGCCGAGGCGCACGGCATGGACGTGCTCCCGCTGGCCGACGCGCTGGCCTGAGCGGTGGCGGGCTGACCAGCGGCACGGACTCCGCCGGCGTGGGCACACCGCCCACGCCGGCGCTGCGCCGTGCCGTGCGCGGCTACCTCGACCACCTGACCGTCGAACGTGGCCTCTCGGCGAACACGCTCGCCTCGTACCGCCGGGATCTGGACCGTTATCTCACGACCCTGGCCGACGCCGGCGTCGGCGACCTCGCGTCGGTCGGCGCCGGCCTCGTCGAGTCGCACCTGGCGCGACTGCGCGCGGGCGACGACGCGCACCCGCCGCTGGCGGTCTCCTCCGCCGCCCGCGCGGCCAGCGCGGTACGCGGCCTGCACCGCTTCGCGCTGCGGGAGGGCCTGACCGGCGCCGACCCGAGCCGCGACGTCCGCCCACCGACGCCGCCGCGCCGGCTGCCCCGGGCGTTGCCGGTCGACGATGTGGTCCGGTTGCTGGAAACCGCCGGCCCGATCACCGCGACCGGCGACGACGCGCCTCTCGCGCTGCGCGACCGGGCGCTGCTGGAGTTTCTGTACGGCACCGGCGCGCGCATCTCCGAGACGGTCGGCGCCGCCGTGGACGACCTCGACACCGACGAGGGCACGGCGCTGCTGCGCGGCAAGGGCGGCCGGGTGCGGCTGGTGCCGATCGGCGGGTACGCCGTCGACGCGGTGCGCGCCTACCTGGTCCGGGCCCGCCCCGGGCTGGCCGCCGCCGGTCGGGGCACCCCGGCGGTGTTCCTCAACGCCCGCGGCGGCGCGCTGTCGCGCCAGGGCGCCTGGGGCATCCTGCGCCGCGCCGCCGAGCGGGCCGGGCTGCCCGTCGACGGGCCCGCCGCCGTGTCCCCGCACACCCTGCGCCACTCCTACGCCACCCATCTGCTCGACGGCGGCGCCGACGTTCGGGTGGTCCAGGAGCTGCTCGGCCACGCGTCGGTGACCACTACTCAGGTCTACACGCTGGTCACCGTTGAGCGGCTGCGCGAGGTGTACGCCACCACCCACCCGCGCGCTCGGGGCTGAACCGACGCCGGTCGGCTCCGACACGCCGGGCCGGTGCCTAACCCCCTGCTGGTCGGTGGCGTACAGTCGGCATCGGCGCGGACCTCCTGGAGCGACACGACCGGGGTGCGCAGCGGCGCCGCGAAGGATGTCGGACGGCTCCGACGCCGGGTGGGTCGTCGGGAGGGGGCAACGAGCACATGGCTGGCAACGGTGACCGTGCCGAGACCTGGACGTCGGAGCTCCGCGAGCAGCAGGCCACGCTCGGCGCGGACCTGGGTCCTGCGGACCCGGCTGCCTACACGATGCGTAAGCCCATTCCCGAGCCGATGCCCACCGACCGGCACGGTCCCGCGCGGATCATCGCGATGGCCAACCAGAAGGGTGGCGTCGGCAAGACCACGACCACCATCAACCTGGGTGCCGCGCTCGCGGAATATGGTCGCAAGGTGCTGCTCGTCGACTTCGACCCGCAGGGCGCCCTCTCGGTGGGGCTGGGCGTCAACCCGCACAACCTCGACCTGTCCATCTACAACCTGCTCATGCAGGACGACATCATCGCCGAGGACGTCGTCATCAAGACCGACGTGGCGGGGCTGCACCTGCTGCCGGCCAACATCGACCTCTCCGCCGCCGAGATCCAGCTCGTCAACGAGGTCGCCCGGGAGATGGCCCTGGCCCGGGTCCTGCGCACGGTCCGCAAGGAGTACGACTACATCCTGATCGACTGCCAGCCGTCACTCGGTCTGTTGGCGATCAACGCGCTGACCGTCGCGCACGGTGTGCTCATCCCGCTCGAATGCGAGTTCTTCAGCCTGCGCGGTGTGGCCCTGCTGCTGGACACCATCGACAAGGTGCGCGAGCGGCTCAACTTCGACCTGGAGCTCGAAGGCATCCTCGCCACCATGTACGACAGCCGCACCACGCACTGCCGGCAGGTCCTGCAGCGGGTGGTGGAGGCGTTCGGCGACAAGGTCTACCAGACGGTCATCACCAAGACGGTGAAGTTCCCCGAGTCCACCGTGGCCGGTGCCCCCATCACGACGATGGACCCGGCCTCCTCCGGGGCACGTAACTACCGTCAGCTGGCCCGCGAGGTGATCGCCGCCCAGTCGGAGCGGTAGCCGGAACGCCCGGTGCCCGCCTCGTGGACTACGGTCGTCCGGTGACCGCGCCACCCCTCGACCCGCCCGAGACCGCTGCTGCGGCCGTGGTCGACGGTGTGCAACCGGCCGGGTTCACCGTCCGGCTGGCGAACTTCACCGGCCCGTTCGACCTGCTGCTGCAGTTGATCGGCAAGCACAAACTCGACGTCACCGAGGTGGCCCTGCACACGGTCACCGACGAGTTCATCGCCTACATCCGGGCGATGGGCGACGACTGGGACCTGGACGAGGCCAGCGAGTTCCTGCTCATCGCCGCGACGCTGCTCGACCTGAAGGCGGCCCGGCTGCTGCCCTCCGCCGAGGTGGAGGACGAGGCGGACCTCGCCCTGCTGGAGGCACGGGACCTGCTCTTCGCCCGGCTGTTGCAGTACAAGGCGTACAAGGAGGCGGCGGCGCACATCGCCGAGCTGGAGGCCGTCGGCGGTCGACGGTATCCGCGAGCGGTCAGCCTGGAGCCCCGCTACGCCGAGGCGCTGCCCGACCTGGTGCTCGGCATCGGCCCCCAGCGGCTGCTGAAGCTGGCCGTGAAGGCGATGACCCCGAAGCCGGTGCCGGAGGTCTCCATCGCCCACGTGCACATGGTCCGGGTCAGTGTCCGAGAACACGCGGCCATCCTCGCCGCCCGGCTGCGCCGGGCCGGCACGGCCACGTTCTCGCTGCTCTGCGCCGACTGCGAGGCCACCCTGGAGGTGGTGGCCCGGTTCCTCGCGCTGCTGGAGCTGTACCGGGAGGGTCTTGTTTCCTTCGTGCAGGAGCAGGCTCTGGAGGAGTTGACCGTGCGCTGGACCGGCCCGACCGACGGCGACACCGAGCTGCACGTCGACGAGTACGCCGGTGAGTCGGATGGGACGGGAACGACGGAGGATGCGCG
Organism: Micromonospora chokoriensis; assembly: GCF_000718555.1. Taxonomy (GTDB): domain Bacteria; phylum Actinomycetota; class Actinomycetes; order Mycobacteriales; family Micromonosporaceae; genus Micromonospora; species Micromonospora chokoriensis_B. Next base: position 262,765 of record NZ_JOAN01000005.1, on the reverse strand, counting down.
GGATGAGTGACGAGGAACGCCGGGACTCGCTGGCCGACCAGGCTGCCGCCTGGGTCCCCCCGTGGGACCGCCCCCGCCCGCCCGCTGCCGAGAACACCGACGTCCCGCGGGCCGAGTCGACCCCATCGCCGGTCGAGTCGGCCATGGCGCCACCGTCGGATCAGGAAGATCTTGGAGGGGAAGTGCCCCTCCAGGGGCCGGAACCTTCCAAGATCTCCGCCGAGCCTGGTGCGAACGCGTCCGGCGCGGGGGCGGGCGACCCGCAGGAGTCGGGCACGCCGGGCGGGTCAGGCACGCCGGGCGAGTCGGGCACGGCGGGGGAGTCGGGTGACGTTGGTGACGTACCCCGGCGGCAGGTGGCGGGGCGACGGCGGGCGACCGCCGCGCCGGAGCCTGCGCCCGAGCTGTCCGACGCTGAGCTGCGCGGCGCGTTGGAGGCGATCCTGCTGGTCGTCGACGAGCCGGTCAGCGAGCTGGTGCTGGCTCAGGTGCTGGAGCAGCCCGCCGAGCGGGTCGGGCCGATGCTCGACGAGATCGCCGCCGGCTACACCGCGGCCGGGCACGGGTTCGAGCTGCGCCGGGCGGCCGGCGGGTGGCGGCTGTACACCCGGCCGGAATACGCTACGTACGTTGAGCGGTTCGTGTTGGACGGGCAGTCCGTGCGGCTGACCCAGGCGGCGCTGGAGACGCTCGCCGTGGTTGCCTACAAGCAGCCGGTGACCCGTTCGCGAATCTCAGCCATCCGGGGTGTGAACTGCGACGGTGTCATCCGTACGCTGGTCACCCGTGGCCTCGTCGAGGAGTGCGGCACTGAACAGGACAGCGGGGCGTTCCTCTACCGGACCACCACGTTGTTCCTGGAGAAGCTCGGGCTGAACACCGTCGACGAGCTGCCGCCCCTCGCACCCTTCCTGCCCGACGACGTAGAAGAGCTTGCTGATGCGACCCGATAACCGTTCCCCCAAACCCGACGCCCCTGTCTTCGAGGGGGCTGAGCGCCTGCAGAAGGTGCTCGCCGCCGCCGGCGTGGGTTCCCGGCGTGCCTGCGAGGACCTGATCTTCCGTCGCCGGGTCACCGTGGACGGGCGGGTCGCCAAGCTCGGCGACAAGGTCGACCCGGCCACCGCCGTGATCCACGTGGACGGGGAGCGCCTCCAGGTCGACGTCCGCCTGGTCTACGTGGCGATGAACAAGCCACGCGGGGTGGTCACCACCATGGCGGACGAAAAGGGACGCAACGAGCTGTCCGACTTCATCGGCGCCCGGCTGGAGCAGCGGGTCTACCACGTCGGGCGGCTCGACGCGGACAGCGAGGGCCTGCTGCTGCTCACCAACGACGGCACCCTCGCGCACAAGCTCATGCACCCCTCGTACCAGGTGCTGAAGACCTACCTCGCCGAGGTGGTCGGGCCGATCCCGCGCAACCTGAGCAAGCGGCTGTTGGCCGGTGTCGAGCTGGAGGACGGGCCGGTCAAGGTCGACTCGTTCAAGGTGGTGGACACCCTCGGCAAATCCGCCCAGGTGGAGCTGAGCCTGCACGAGGGGCGCAAGCACATCGTCCGGCGGCTGATGGATGAGGTCGGTCACCCGGTCACCCGGCTGATCCGTACCTCGATCGGGCCCATCCGGCTGGGTGAACTCCGCACCGGGCGGCTGCGGCGGTTGACCAACGCCGAGGTCGCCGCTCTGTTCCAGGCGGTGAGTGACTGACCCCCGAGTTCGGGGTACGGCAGCCGGTAGGCTCCACCGACGGCCGAGACGCGGTCGCCCGGGTGGCGTGAGTCGCCTCCGGCGGCGTCGCGCGCGGGTCCAGCAGAGGACCCGGGCATGATTGATGACGATTGACAACCGCTTGCGGCGCCAGCTCACCGGGCGATCCGTGAGGTACGGGCTGAGGAGGACACGGTGCAGGAAAACGTACGGTTCGGGCGATGTGTGGTCGCTGTGGACGGGCCGTCCGGTTCAGGGAAGTCCACCGTGTCGCGGCGGCTCGCCGCCGGCATCGGTGCGCGCTACCTGGACACCGGGGCGATGTACCGGGCGATCACGTGGGCCGTGCTGCGCTCCGGCGTGGACCTCACCGACGCCGCGTCGGTGGCGAAGGTCGCCGGCGAGGTCGACCTGCGCATTGGCACCGACCCCCAGGGGTACGGCGTGACCGTCGACGGTGTGGCAGTGGACGCGGAGATCCGTGGCGCTGAGGTGACCGGCTCGGTCTCCGCCGTCGCCGCGGTGCCGGCGGTCCGCGAGCTGCTCGTCAGCCGGCAGCGCGAGATGATCGCCAATGCTGGTCGGATGGTGGTCGAGGGTCGGGACATCGGCTCGGTCGTGGCGCCGGACGCGGACCTGAAGGTCTTCCTCACCGCCTCCGAGGCGGCCCGTGCCGCCCGGCGCAGCGCCGAGGACGCCGCCGACGTGGCGGCCACCGCTGCCGACCTGGCACGGCGGGACCGGCTCGACTCGACCCGCAAGGTCAACCCACTGGCCCAGGCGCCCGACGCGGTGGTGCTCGACACCACCGAGCTGGGCATCGACGAGGTCGTGGCGCGGATGCGCGACCTGCTCACCGAGCGGGGCGTGGCATGAGTAGCGCGGTTGTGTCTCTTGACGGTCCGGGGCGAAGCGGAGGAGCGGCATGAGTAGCGATGTCGGTGGATGGGTCGAGCTGCGTGAGCCCGACGTCGCCGTTGAGGAACCGCGCGGCCCGCAGCCGGTGGTGGCCGTGGTCGGCCGCCCGAACGTGGGCAAGTCGACGCTTGTCAACCGGATCATCGGCCGCCGCCAGGCGGTCGTCGAGGACGTCCCCGGTGTGACCCGGGACCGGGTGCCGTACGACGCACAGTGGAACGGCCGGGCGTTCACCGTTGTGGACACCGGCGGCTGGGAGCCCGACGCCAAGGACCGGGCCGCGGCCATCGCGGCGCAGGCCGAGATGGCGGTCGTCACCGCCGACGTGGTGCTCTTCGTGGTCGACTCGATGGTGGGCTCCACCGACGTGGACGAGGCCGCCGTGAAGATGCTGCGGCGCAGCGCCAAGCCGGTGATCCTGGTGGCGAACAAGGCCGACAACACCTCCATCGAGATGGAGGCCACGTCGCTGTGGTCGCTCGGCCTCGGTGAGCCGTTCCCGGTGTCCGCCCTGCACGGACGCGGCTCCGGCGACCTGCTCGACGCCATCCTCGCCGCGCTGCCGGAGGCACCGGCGATCGTGGAGAACCGGCCGCGTGGACCGCGCCGGGTGGCGCTGGTCGGGCGGCCGAACGTGGGCAAGTCCAGCCTGCTCAACCGGTTCTCCGGTGAGGAGCGGGCGGTCGTCGACGCGGTGGCGGGCACCACAGTGGACCCGGTGGACAGCCTGGTCGAGATCGGTGGGCAGACCTGGCAGCTCGTCGACACGGCAGGCTTGCGGAAGCGGGTCGGCAAGGCCAGCGGCACCGAGTACTACGCCAGCCTGCGTACCGCCGGTGCGATCGAGGCCGCCGAGGTGGCCGTGGTGCTGCTGGACTCCAGCGAGCCGATCAGCGAGCAGGACCAGCGGATCCTGTCGATGGTGACCGAAGCCGGCCGGGCCATGGTCATCGCGTTCAACAAGTGGGACCTGGTCGACGCCGACCGTCGGTACTACCTGGACAAGGAGATCGACCGGGAGTTGCGCCGCATCCCCTGGGCGATCCGGCTGAACCTGTCGGCGATGACCGGCCGTGCCGTGGACAAGCTGGCCCCCGCCCTGAACAAGGCGCTGGCCAGCTGGGAAACCCGCGTGCCGACCGCGCACCTCAACCAGTGGCTGACCGCGCTGGTGCAGGCCACCCCCCACCCGGTGCGGGGTGGACGCGCGCCGCGCATCCTGTTCGCGACGCAGGCCGGTGTGGCGCCGCCACGGTTCGTGCTCTTCACCACCGGCCCGCTCGACGCCGGCTACCAGCGCTTCGTCGAGCGCAAGCTCCGCGAGGAATTCGGGTACGAGGGCAGCCCCATCGAGATCTCGGTCCGCCCGCGCAAGAAGCTCGGCCCCGGCGGCCGAGGCAAGGCGCACGGCTGACCAGTTCCAGTTCCAGTTCTGCCAAATGCCGGATGGGCGACCGAGCCCATCCGGCATTTGCCTACCCAACCCCACCCTCCTAGGACGCTTTAGGGGTTGTGTGGTGGTTCGTTGTGCGGTGGTTCGGCTACGTCGCAACGTCGGTGGGGCCTGTGCGGACGGCCCGAAGCCGCTGCGCTAAGCTGTACCGGCTGCCGCGGGGGAAACCGCGCGGGGGCGGGACGTAGCGCAGCTTGGTAGCGCACTTGACTGGGGGTCAAGGGGTCGTCGGTTCGAATCCGGCCGTCCCGACTGGTATTCACCAGCGGATATAGAAGATCTTGTGTGATCTTGCGGTAACGCTGGCGGTAACGGAGATCGCTTAACGTGGGTTGCATCCCTCGATCCCGTTACTGCGGAGGTGCAGCCTCATGGCTGTCTACAGCTACCGCCTCGCCAACAACCAGACCCGCTGGTTCTTCATCATCGACCTCCCGCCCGACGCGAACGGGCGGCGCCGCCAGCACAAGCGGCAGGGGTTTCCCAATCAGGCCGCTGCCCTCAAGGCAGAGCAGGACGCACGAGCCGCCTACGGCGGAGCAGACCTCGGGGCCGACGGCACCGTCGCCGCCGAGCTGGAGAGCTGGCTCAACGAGCGCGAACTGGATGTCCAGGAGACGACGCTCAGCAACTACCGGGACATCATGCGCTGCTACGTGGTCCCGCACATCGGTGCGCGGCAGCTTTACGCACTCGACAAGCGAGTGATCCACGAGCTGTACAAGAAGCTGTTGAGGGGCGGCGGCAAGAACGGTGGCCCGCTGTCGTCGACCACCGTCCGGATCGTGCACCGGGTCATGATGAAGGCGTTGAGCGACCTCGGGGTCAACGTTGAGGGTGTGCGGCAACCTCGGCAGGTCGAGCGGGAGACGATGGGGCGCAAGGGCGTCTGGACGCCCGCGCAGTCGGCGAAGTTCCTCAAGTACCACGCCGATCACCGATTGCGTGCGGCCTGGGTGCTGGCGATCGTCGTCGGCACTCGGCGAGGGGAGTTGGCTGGTCTTAAGTGGCCGCGTGTGGATCTCGATCGCGGTGTCTTGCTGCTGCATTGGCAGCGCACCACGACCAGCAACGGCGTGGTCGAGAAGTCACCCAAGGGCAAGAGCAAGCGGGCGGTAGCGCTCGGGCCAGCCCTGGTAGCGGAGCTGGATGCTCACCGGACGCGCCAGGACGCGGAGAAGGTCGATGCCGGAGTCTTGTACCACGATGGCGGCTACCTGTTCTGTCGAGAGGACGGGGAGCCGTACTACCCGAAGTACTTCACCGACCAGTGGGCGAAGGCGTGCGCCGAAGCCGATGTTCCGGTCATCTCTCTCCACGATGCGCGGCACACCTCCGCTACCACCGGTGCGGACGCTGGTGTGCCCGAGCACGTTATGCAGCGGCGGCTTGGTCACGCCGACAGCCGTACGACGCGAGAGGTCTACACCCACGTGTTGCCAGAGAGCGAACGGAAGGCCGCGGAGCTGATGGAAGCGGTGCTCGGGGACGCTGCCAGCTGGTCGCCCAGGGCGTAGCTGTGCCGGATACGCCGGCTCACGCTTGGCCGTCTTGCTTCCTTGCCCGAGTCTTTCCTGCGCGGCGGCAAACCGGCGTCTCGGTTGTCGGCAGGGCTTAAGCCGCAGCTGGTTACTGCGGCTGACGCCGTTACCTGTCGGGGATGCGTTAACTGGCAACGCCCTAGGCAACCAGCTGATTGCATCGTGAGGGCTGACGCCGATACCGGTGTTCTTACGACCTCAGGGGAGGGCGCCGACCATGTCAACCACCACAAGCGAGGGATACAAGCCGGGCCGGGTGCAGGACCAGGTGTGGACGGTCGACGCGGTACGGGACCTTGGTGTTACCACCGATGTGGAGACCGCTGCGGCGATCTTGGGCATCGGACGGACCAAGGCCTACAAGCTGGCTAAAACCAACGAGTTCCCAGTGCGCCTTCTGCGTATTGGCCGGCGGTACCTGGTGCCTGTGCCAGCGATCCTCAAGCTGCTCGCCGTCGAGTAGCCACTTTGCGAGCAAGCCCGATTGGGCTTCACTGCAACCGGCCATCCCCGTGCCGACTCGTCGACCGATCGACGACTCAGCGCGGGGAACAAGGCGGAGTCATCCTCCCGCTTCCGCTAGCAAGCCGATCGACGCTCCCTACGCGGGTGATCTGAACTCGCGGACGAACATCTTTGGCAGGTAAACGATTGGCTACACGTGCGTCTTCAAGGGATCACCCCCGCGTGCGCGCGGAGCACTCGTTCGGTGGCGAGGACGTGCACGCGTTCCGGGGATCACCCCCGCATGCGCGGGGAGCACCGTACGTAGCGCGGCCCTCCGCGAATCCAGCCAGGATCACCCCGCGTGCGCGGGGAGCACGTCCGCACATGTGGGCGTTGCGTGCTGCGTCGAGGATCACCCCCGCGTGCGCGGGGAGCACTGGTCGTACGACTGCGCCAGCGACCGCTGACTGGGATCACCCCCGCGTGCGCGGGGAGCACGGGATCACCACGCCGAGCAGCAGCATGCCGAGCGGATCACCCCCGCGTGCGCGGGGAGCACATCGTCTACACGATTCCGCAGGTCGGCGGGCAGGGATCACCCCCGCGTGCGCGGGGAGCACGTCCGCCCGGAGGCCCAGTGGGTGACGATCACAGGATCACCCCCGCGTGCGCGGGGAGCACGTGGTGGTCGGTCCGTCGGGGCGCTGCCTGGTGGGATCACCCCCGCGTGCGCGGGGAGCACCGCGGTGATCCCGACCGGCAGTGCCGGCTGACCGGATCACCCCCGCGTGCGCGGGGAGCACGTCGTGGGTGATCCCTTTCCGGGGCACAGCCGGGGATCACCCCCGCGTGCGCGGGGAGCACGGTCTGCGCACCGCACGATCGGCGACCCGCGACGGATCACCCCCGCGTGCGCGGGGAGCACGGGACCAAGCCGATCAGCTTGTCGACCACGGACGGATCACCCCCGCGTGCGCGGGGAGCACACTGCCGCCAGGTGCCACGAGTGGGCGGAAGCGGGATCACCCCCGCGTGCGCGGGGAGCACGCGTCCGTCGCCACCGGCTGGACCGCACCCCTGGGATCACCCCCGCGTGCGCGGGGAGCACGACATCGCATTGTAGGACTTTAGTCGGGCAGGCGGATCACCCCCGCGTGCGCGGGGAGCACACCTGCGACCTGCCCGAGGACCGCTGGCCGCCCGGATCACCCCCGCGTGCGCGGGGAGCACGGTGGGTTCGCCGACGCCATCGGGGCGTCGGAGGGATCACCCCCGCGTGCGCGGGGAGCACATTCGAACCTGCGACACACGGTTTAGGAATCGGGGATCACCCCCGCGTGCGCGGGGAGCACTTCGACGTGATCGCGGCCAGCAGGCCCCGGGTCGGATCACCCCCGCGTGCGCGGGGAGCACAGGTGCGGCTCCGGGTCCGACGCCGGAATCTGCGGATCACCCCCGCGTGCGCGGGGAGCACTCGGTGCGAAGCTTCCACGACGAGTCCATGACCGGATCACCCCCGCGTGCGCGGGGAGCACACTGCGGCTGCCCGATGTGCCACAGCCAGCCCGGGATCACCCCCGCGTGCGCGGGGAGCACGCTCGTGCACGGTCCGCCCGGTGGGCCCCAAGGATCACCCCCGCGTGCGCGGGGAGCACAACAGCTTGTTGGCTAAGGCGACCGCCTCGCCCGGATCACCCCCGCGTGCGCGGGGAGCACACTTCTTGACCTGCGGCGTTAGAGATCGACTTCGTGGTTTTCATTCACTAGGTTTCGCAAGATCGTCCCACTTGGTCTTCGTTCAGGTTCGCGTAGTGGCTATGTAGGAGGAAGCAAGAGAACTTTGCTACAGGGTAGTTGATGAAGCTCAAGTGAAGCGACCAGCGGATAAGCAGCACCGCACGGTGCACGCCGAGGTCTACCAGCCAGATGAAGTGCTGGAAGCTCCTGCGCGGCCACGGATGCGCCGCCTGCAATGAGCCGACGTCGCTTCGGGCATCGCCCATCTCCAGGACATATCCGTCGCAGGCTGACGTCAGTCCGGTGCCGGGTGACGGTCACCAGGTAGGGGGCATCCCTTTGCCTGACGGGCCCTCAAAGAACGGAACCACCATTGCGCGGAAGCACGGGAGCGACTGACAGGAGCAAGATATGGCCATTGCTTATCAACCTGCGACCGGGCGCGGTCGCAGATCGGCAATGGGGAGCGGGCGGCACCCGCTGCGTCGGCCAGGTCGACCCTGGTAGCCGCTGGCGCTGACGTCGACGGCAACGCCCGAAGCGCACAGTGGCGTCGATGGACAGTGAGCAGCCTGCCCCGCACCGCAAGGCTCGCCATCGTGCCCACAATCGGCCGGGTCGCCCACACGCCGTGTTGCTCAGGCTGTCAGACGAAGAAAAGGCCGCCATCGACGCAGCCGCGGCGATCGCGCAGCTGACCACGACCGGCTACGCGGCCAAGGCCGCGGTCGCCGCCGCGTCCGCTGCTCAGGCACCCGGTGGTACGACCGGCGATCTGCGCGACCTGCAGCACGAGTTGTTCGCGGCTCGCCGCGCCGTGGTGATGTTCGGCAATAACGTCAATCAGGCTGCTGCGGCGTTCAACGCCACTGGTCAGCTGCCCGACTGGGCCGCCGAGGCCGTCCGGCTCTGCGCGGCGGCGGTGGCCCGGCTCGATGACGTGATCTCCCGGATCGATAGGACGCTGAGGTGATCACGCGGGTACACCGGCGGGGCTCGCGGGTCGGCGGGCTGCTGCGCTATCTGTGGGGCCCAGGCAAGGCAGAAGAGCACACCAACCCGCACCTGGTGGCTGCCTGGGACGGCGCAGGCCCCCTCACTCATCTGGAACCGAAGGTCACCGCCAGCGGCAGGCTGGACCTCCGCGGGCTGACCGCGATGCTCGAGCAGCCAGTCCGCGCCGGCTACCGCCCGCCGACCAAGTTCGTCTGGCACGCCAGCATGCGGCTCGCCCCCGAGGATAGGCACCGCACCGTCAGTGATACGACCTGGGCGAACATGGCGGTGCAGATGCTCACTGAAGTCGGCGTCGCCACCACCGCCACCGACCCAGGCCTGCGGTGGATCGCCATGCGTCACGCCGACGACCATGTACACATCGTCGCCACGCTGGTGCGCGAGGACGGCCGTACCAATTGGCTGCGCCACGACTACCCGCGCTGCGTGAAAGCGACCTACAACGTGGCCCGCCGCTACAACCTGCACCGCCGGGTTCCGCCGGCTGACCGCACCGCCCACCGCAGCCCTCACCCCGCTGAGGTCAGCAAGGCCCGCCGCGCCGGCCGCGCTCACACGCCTCGGGACGAGTTGCGCCGCCGGGTACGCACGGCCGTGGCTGCGGCCGGTTCGCAGGAGGAGTTCTTCGCCCGGCTACGCGAGGCAGGGATTCTGGTCCGGCTGCGGCGCAGCAGCACCGATCCCCGGCAGATCACCGGGTACGCGGTGGCCCTCCCCGGCGCACGCACCGCCGGCGGGCAGCCCGTGTACTTCGGCGGGGGCCGGTTGGCGCCTGACATGACCCTGCCGAAGCTGAGGCTGCGGTGGGGCACCCCCACGCCGCTGTCGCCTACGCCGACGGTCGGCCGGGCCGAACGGGTCGACGCGATGCGCCAGGCCGCCAAGGTAGTCACCGCGGCCGCCGACGATATCCGCCGTGACGCCCATGCTGCGCCCGGACGGGCGCAGGCCACCGCGGTCGCCGCAGCCGACCTTCTCACCAGCCTGGCCTCTGCGGTGGAGGGTGACCGGCGCGGGCCGCTGCACCGGGCAGCCGAGGTCTTCGACCGGGCAGCCCGGGAGCTCTACGGCCAGATCCGGAAATCCACCAGTCGCTCGCAGGAGATGCGGGCCATGTCGCGCCTGGTAGCGCTCATGGGCCGCGTCTCTGGCGAGGACGACGTGATCGCTGCCCTCGCGCTGGTGATGGACCTAGCACGGCTCGCCGACACCCTCGAACAGTTACGAAATGCCCAGCAACGCTTGCACCAGGCCGAAGCGGCCCGATCCGCAGCCGCCGCACTGCGGCTGGTAGCGGGCGGCCGGCAACGGACGGTAACGCTGCCGCTAACTGCCACGTCAACACCCGTACCGACAGTGGGAGGCGGTCGGCGTACCGTGCGCGGCCGCTGAGCAGGCAAGGGAGGTGCACGTGGCGCATCCGCAGCAACACGAGGACCCGATGGCCGAGACCCGCCAACAGTTCCTGCAAGGGCTGGCGACAATGGCGACCGTCGGCGAGGCCGGCGCTCGGTGGGCCGCCGTGGGCATCCAGAATAAGGCCGCCGAACGGGAACGTGAGGCCCACCGCGAACAGGCCGCCGTGGGGGCCCGTCGTGAAGCCGGCAGGCTGGCAGCGAAGGTACGGGCGGACCGGGAGCGGATGGCGGCTTCGCTGGACGGCGATTGGCTGGTCAACAAGGCCACCTTCGCCGAGGCCGCCGCCGTCTGGCGTACTGCGACGATCCACGCCAGTAGCGACCCGGTAGCCCAGCGGGCGGCCGAGTTCGCCGAGCAACGGCTGCGGCAAGTTCGCCCGGACCTGATGGCCGCCTACGACCGCCACCGTCAGGCTGGAGCACCGATCCCTGAGGCCATGCGTACTGCTGCCCGGGAGGTGTGGGAGCGCGACGCGCGCTCAGGTCGCCGTCAGCACGGCGGAGCTCGCGCACACGGCGGCACGCCCAACCGGCGGGGGATCGCCCCGGACGGCCCAGCAGCTTTGCCACCCGGTGGCCGTGCGCTGGTCGACGACTTCGACACTGCGGTGAGGCAGGAGGCGATGAAGCTGGCCGAGTACGTCCGGCCGGAGGCCCTCGACCAATTACAGCGCCAGTGGCGCGCCACGGGGAAGCTCCCCGCCGGCGAACCGGTGCAACTGCTCCGCGACCTCGCCGCAGAGATGAACCAGGCGGTCAGGGCCGGCGATGCCGAAGGACGGCCGGTCGAGGCGATCCGCCTCGCGCAGGGCCACGTGGAGGAGGCCTTGGCCCGCGATCTGCAGAGCCGAGCGGCTGTCGAGCACGGCGAAGGAGCCAGCGACGGCGGGACGGTCGACAATCCCTGTACCCCGGCTAACGAGCACGCTGCCGGGCAGTCCGCAGGAATGCTCCACGACGACAACTCCGATCGTCTCGTTGCCTCCGCGGCTGCCTTCCACCACGCTGACACGCTCGCGACGCCGCCTTGGGTACAGGCCTTCCCAAAACTTCGCGTAGTCCAGGTCAACCCCTCAGTCACCGGGAAGCAACCTGCGACGGCGATTACCGCGGTGCCGATGCGAGGCAGGACACGATGACGGCCACCACGTCGCAACGGACCCGCACTGACGCAGCTACCCAACTCGATGAGCTCTCTGCCGAGGTGGCGAGACTGGCGGCGCAGGTTGTCGACCTGCAGCAGGCCCGAGTTGAACGTGCCCACAGTGGCGACGGGGACGATCAGCCGCCGCTGTACTCAACGGTCGAGCAGTGGGTGAACACCTACCTGCTGCCGACCTTCCCGCGCCCAGTCGGCGAGGTAGGCCTGACCCGGTGGCACTGGTGTGAGCAATGGTGGCGCCACGACGAGGCGGTCACACGGCTGACGGCCCTGTGGTACGGCTGGGAACAAGCCCGCCTGCAGATGACCGGCATGCTGCCCTGGCTACGAGAGCTCGACCATCAGTTGCCCATCTTGTATGGCGACGACGGTCCGTTCCGCGATTGCGCCGCGAGCGGTGATCTCGGAGAGAGCAGGCATCGCACGTCGGCAGATGTCCCTGCCCAGCACGCTCCAAAGGACTGGTGGAGCTGGTGGGACTGAGGTCGCTTGGCGCGTGGCAGCGACACGCGCGCCGGAGCTTCGCGATGCCTTCGCGAGCGAGTTTCAAGGTCCCCACCCATCCGTTCAGGCGGTGCCCGGCGCCCTGGTGTTCACGCACGACGGGCCGCCGCAGTCGACCGCCGCCCAGGTGTGAGGGCGACCGCCGCCGAGCGTGTGGGACTCCGGAACGGCGGCCGTTACGGGGTGGCCTTGAGGGCCACCTCGAGCGCCCAGTAGGTGTAGTAGCTCGGAGCTGATGACCTGACTTCGCTGTCCTGCTCCGTGCAGTCGTGACCGCCGAGAATCGCCTGCAGTAGCTCATGGAGTCCGCCGAGGTTAGCGGTCTTTGATTGGGCGGACGAACCGGCGTTATGGTTGCAGTATCTCATGCACTGCCGGCGGCGTTTTCGCGTCTTCATCTCCTGCGGCAGATGCACGCAATGCGGAAAAGCGAACGCGAATGACTCTTGTTCAGTCGTACCTCCAACGCAAAAGCTCGCCGTGCCGGACATCCGGCCCTGGCCAGGCCGGACCCTGCCGTCAACGAGCTTGTGCCACAATGAGCGCATGGGAGAGCGTGGCGAAGTCTACATCCTTCACAACTGCAGCTTGCGGGAAGGGCTTGTCAAGATTGGCTTAACGACCCGCGCCGCAGAGAAGCGCGCGAATGAACTGAGAACCACCGGCGTTCCGGGCAAGTTCCACGTTCTCTTTTCGCAGGTCGTTGATGACGCACTTGGCGTCGAGAATCGATTGCACACTCGGTTTCAGGAATTTCGGTACGATGATGACCGCGAATTCTTCTACGTTTCACCAACACGGGCGATCAGCGCGTTGCTTGAAGAGGCGGGAATCGCCCTCGCCAAACCAGCGCCGCAGGGCCCAGCTGACGTACTTGCAGGACTTCGGCTGCGATACGGCCCCCTCTTGGATCCGGCGCTAACTGCGGTGAGTATCGAAGGAGGTGGTGAGGCACCCACAACCCTTACTTGTTTGCTCACAGGCGCTGCCGATAACGGCGCTGCCGATAACATCGTGCTGCGTCGAGACCTGGACTTCGTTACCTCTGGTGGAACTCCATATTTCGAGCTGGCAGCTGATTCCTCGCAAGCAGCCAAGCTTCTCTTCGAACTTGGCTCCTACAGCCTTATCGTGACGACGCCGGTGTTTTCGCAGCGTGGCGCCCAACTAATTGCAGACCTTCATGAACAACGGCAGTTTGACAACCGCGCCATTATTGATGTGATTAGTAGCGCAATTGAGGCCGAGGTGGAGCCAACAATAGATTCTATCGAATCTTCGATTCGAAGTCGCTTCAGCATGCCAACCACTAAGCTCGATATCGTGTCCCTGCAGGAGCACAGGGGAAGATTCTTGGTAAGCGCCCACCGGAATTCCGCCCCCATACGAGAGCTTAGTATCGAGGCGATAACCGACGATGATGACTATGCCGTCGATTCGCGGGCCAGCTACGCCGTCGTAACCGTCCCAAATATCGAAGAACTGGATTTCGATGAAAGCGTCGACATCGGATACCGGTACAGTCCTCCTACGTGGACCACGGATGGCCCCCGCATTCGGGTTGCCGGCATAGCACCTAATGGAATTCCTTTCGAGCAACATTTCTGGTTTATGCCGTAAGAGCGCCCTGCCGCCTTCGCCGGCAGCCAAGGCATACCCAGTTCAAGAACCTCTCATCGGTTAGAAGCCGGTATATACGCAGTCCGAGGTGGATAGCGCGAATCCAATTGTGCAAGCGCGGCGATCACGACGGTGTCGACCCCGGCCCCGGTTTGCGCGGCGATCCGTTGGGCTACCCGGATCGCTTCATCCGGACCTGCAGACTCAAACAGCAGCGGCGCCAAGACGCGTACCGCTGCGCACCTGCCGTCGATGTCCTCCAACAGCCGGGGATGCCGCTCGATGAGCCGGGCGAGGCGGTGGTCGACCACCGTGTCGAGCATGGGCCGCGCTCGCCGTTGCAGGGCGGCCCGCAGCTGAGCCTGGCCGTTCGGCCGGCGCAGCAGGTCGGCGGGGTCAGCGCCGGCGTTGAACTCAGCCGCCAGCAGCGGACCGGGCAGGCGTTGCTGCCGGAGCAGCTGCCAGGCCCGGTCCACTGCGCCGCGGCCGGCCGGGTCCGCGTCGAATGCCGCCACGATGCCCCGTGCGGCGCCAGGCAGCTTCCGCAGGATCGCGGCCTGGTCGTGGGTCAGCATGGTGCCGCACGGCGCGAGAGCCACCGCTCCTGACCGGCGCGACCGGGAGTAGGACAGCCACACCGCGAGGACGTCAGCCGGCCCTTCGACCAGGACCGGCATCCACCGGTCGTTGAGTCGATCCTGCTGCTCCGCAACACCGAACAACAATCGCCCCTTGTTGTAGATCGCTGTCTCGGGGCTGTTGATGTATTTCGGTACACCATCCCCGGCACCAGGGCTGGCGCGTCCGAGGAACGCCACACCATGCCCGACCGGGTCGCGCACCGGGAATACGATCCGGTCCCGGAACACATCGATGAGTCGGTCCGGCTCCCCTCGGGTGCGGGTCGACAAGCCTGCGCCGACCAACTCCTCCGCCGCAAAGCCACCTGCAAGCAGGTGGCGCGTCAGCGAACTCCAGCCGGGTGGGGCGTACCCGACCCGCCACGGCCACTCCCGCTGAACAACAACACCGAGTCCGCGTTCGGCGAGATAGGCACGAGGGCCGTCGGCGTCTTTGAGCTGGGCACGGTAGTAGTTCACCGCAGCTTCGACGGCCGCCAGCAGCCGCGCGGGTTCGAGCCCGGTGCCGCGTACCGGGGATGTCGGTTGGTTGAGCCGAGGTGCGCCCATGGCCTACCTCCGATATCCAAGCTAGCTTCAGCCGGCCCGTCCTCGCCAGGGGCGTTGCGCCATCCGGTCCCGGCGAGCAGCGCGGGTGCGCTGCGCGTGGCGGGCCATTTCGGCGGTGGAGGCGGCGACGGCAGCGGTCAGCCGCTCGGCGCTCGGCTCGTCGTACCAGGGCAGCAGGTTGAGCATCGCCACCTTGACGCCGGTCGCGAACAGCAGCGCAGAGCCCTTTGGCAATGCCCGGATTCGCGCCGGATCAAGGATGCGCTGCCGCCGCACCGATGTCTGGTACGAGGTGTGGCCCTTCGCGTCACGGGTGTGGGAGGCAACGGTGACGTCATGCTCGCCAACGAGCCGGGACAGGTCCTCGGCGAACCGGGCGTCGTCGATGCCGGCTCCGACCAGCTTCACCGTGGCGGCTGACCACAGTGCGTCCATGCCCCGCTCACCCCACACCCTGGTCCCTTGCCGGTACGACTGCAGGATGGTCAGCGGGATGATGCCCCGGCTGCCAAAGTGGCTGTAAAGCTCCGGCAGGTCCGCGATTTTGCAGATGTTCGCGGCCTCGTCCAGGCAGGCGGCCAGCGGCAGATCAAGCCGGCCGCCTTGGGCCTCGGCGAGCGTCACCGCAGCGCGCAGCACCTGGTCGGTGAGGCCGGCAACGAGCGGTGCGGCCGCTCCCGCCCCGTCTTTCGACAGCAGGTACAGCGTGTCGGAGCTCTCGACGAACGCCTCGACGTCCAGTGCCGGCAGTGGTCGGTCCGGTGGGGTGACCCAGGCCATGATGGTCGGATTGGCAAGGCACGCCGCGGCCGTCCGGGCAGTCTCGTAGAGCCCTTCGCGGGTCTCTGGTGCGCCGGCCTGCCGGCCGGACATTGCCCGTGCGGAGGCACCAAACCCGTGGCTCTTGAGGATCGTGGCAGGCTCCCGCGAGGTGGAGTCCGACAGCCATGCCTGCACCGACGTCAGCGTGCGGCCCTCCAGCGCGGCAGCCAGGATCAGTGACGTGAGCAGGTCCAATGCGCCCTGGATCCAGAAGTCGTCGCTGCCCTGCGAGTTTCGGACCTGTTGGACGAAGTGGTTGGCCAGCCGGTGGGCGTCCTCGACGTCCTCCACGGCAGCCAGCGGGTTCCACCACCAGCCTTGCGGCACGTGGGCGATGGACTGCGGGTCGAACACCCACACGCTGCCACGCTCGGAGCGAACGGCTGCCGTCGTCGCCCACAGATCGGGCTTGTTGCTGGTGGCAAGGGCCGCCCCCGGCGCGCCAAGGACGGATTGCACGGCCAGCGCGGTTGTCTTGCCGGCGCGGGGAGCCATCACCGCGAGGATCACGTCCTCCCAGGAGGAGTAGAGCCGAGGGCCTGAACCGCGCCGCCGCCGATGCTCACCGAGCACGATCCCAGCGGACTCGGCCGAGATTTCCTTCACCGCCGCATCCGCCAGGCCGCGCCGCAGGCGCCGAGCCTTGGCGGCCACCGCGGATAGCGTCATCGCCCGCACCTCGGCCGGGCCGGCCAGCGCCGGCAGCGGATTCTCGGCGTCGGGCTTGCGCCCCTGCCACCACACCGCCGCCAGGGTGACCAGGCCGACCAGCACCAGCAGCAGCACCGCGTAGACCAGACCGACGACGGTGGGGGACACCCCGGGCCACAACGCCGGCCATTCAGTACGCAGCAGATGTTCGAGGTAGGTCGATCCGAAGCCGGAACCAGTGGCGGGCCGCCCGGTCACGGCAGCGGCGATTCGTCCGGCCAGCCAGGACAACCACATCAGGGCGAACACCGCCCACACCAGCCCGAGCACCAAGAACGGGGTTAGTGGGCCGCCGGCAGTGCCGCGCGGCTCGACGGCACGGGTGTTCATGGCTGCACCTGTCGGATCGCGGCGTCGGTGTCGTAGAGCTCCCACTCGTCGCCGACCAGGGTGAGCGATACCGGCAGCCCGTTCCGTTCACCGGTCTTGATCAGGTACTTGCCCCGGCCTGGGTGCACAGAGCCGGCGAACCATGCTTCCGGTGCGGCCCAGGATGCCACCAGCTCGCGTTCGGGCCCGGACAGCTTGATCACCTCATTGACCCGGTTCAGTTCGCGGGGCGGCAGCCCGGCCAGGATCTTGATGGCGGACCGTTCGATGAAGCCCTGCGCCTTGGCCCGGTCCTCCGGGGTCGGTAGGGCGTCGAGGTCGGCGAGGGAGTGGGTGACCATCACGCTGGCCATTCCTCTCTGGCGGTTGAGCCGGGTGAGCGCGTCGGCGTGCTCGACCAGCCCGGATGCCCCGCGCAGGGCTCGCCACAGCTCGTCCATCACGCCGAGGTATTGCCGGCGCGGTGCGAGGCCCTGGTCGGCCAGCACGGCTGCGGCGTCGACCATGCCGAAGCCGTACGCCCAGGTGCAGAGCATCGCGGCGGCCACCAGTTGGTCTCCGGCGGCGGCGACCTGGGAGATGTCGACGCTGACCGCTGGCGCATCCAGGTCCAGGGCCTTGGTCGTTGGACCGTCGAACACGCCGCGCAGGCTGCCCTCGCACAGCAGCGCCAAGGTGGGTACCAGCTGGTCGACGCGGCGGCGGTACTCGCCGTCGGTGCGGGCCCGGGCCGCGGCTAGGAGCTCGTCGGCGCCGGCTTCGACCAGGCTCAGCACGTCCGGCACGGTGGGGTCGTGGTCAAGGCGCTCGGCGAGTACGTCGATCGCCCGTCCGAGGATGATCTCCTCGGTGTTGTTCAGCGCCTGCCCTCGTACGAGGGCGCACAGCGCCAGCAGCAGCGACATGCGCCGGCCCCGGATCTCCAGCCGCAGCTGCCGAGCGTCGGCTGTGCCCATTCGGGCGAGTGCACTGCCTAGCGGGCCGGAGTCCAGTGGGTTGAGCCGGTCGAGGCCGCGGCCCACGCGGATGACCTGCCCGCCGAGATGCTCGACGAGTCGGGTGTAGTCGGGCTTGGTGTCGCCGAGGATCAGGGCGCTGGTGCCGAACCCGGTCATGCCGGTGATGAGCCGCTTGACCACGGTGGACTTGCCGACGCCGGGTTGGCCGAGGACGAACACGCCGGGGTTGGTGATGAGGCCTTCGCGGAGCCATTCGAGGGGGTCGAGGCAGACGACCTCACCCCAGAGCATGTGCCTTCCGATCGGCACGCCGATCGTGGGTGCCCCGGATCCGGCGACGAAGGGGAACAGCCCGCACAGCTGGACGGTGGTGCCCTGGTACTCCATTCCGGGGGAGACGTGGCTGGCTCGGCCGGCGCCGGGTGTGCGTACACCCCATGCTGGCGCCGGCGCGACCGCGTCTGCGGCGGTGGTGCTCGTCATTGATTGCTCCTGCTTCTGAAGTCAGCGGGGCCAGTGGCGGGCCAGCTGCGGCGGGCATACGCCGCAGGGCAGGGTGGTGGCGAAGCCGGCGGCTTGGCTGGCGCGCAGCTGCCGTAGCCGGATCTTGGCTACGTCGGCGCGGGACTCGACGTCGGCGATGGCCCGGCCGAGGTCGTCGGGGCAGACGACAGTGGTGGTGACGAACAGCGACATCAGGCCCACCCCGGACCCGGTCGCTTCTTCCCGCGCGGTCTGTAGGGCCCGTTCCCGGTCGGCGTGGTCGCGGGCGGACTCGTCGCGTTTCTGTGCCCGGTTGTAGGCCGCCCGGAACGCCGCGGCATTGACCTCGCTCTCCACGATCCGCGCGGCTTCACCGGCGGGGAAGGGCCGGTAGAGCAGCGAAACCCGCTTCGGGTACGGGCCGGGTGCCAGCAGCCGGGCGAGCACATCGGAGTGCACGTGTTGGCGTGGTGCCTCATGCCATGCCCAGGACACCGATGTGCCGGAGTCGTGCACGTACCGGTCGAGGTGCTCCTCGGCCATCACCGGCCCGGCGGTGTCCCAGTCCAACCACCGGGTCAGATCCAGGCCGGGAGTCGCCGCCAGCCGGGCCACGTCACCACGGCTAGCTGGATCGAACGCCGTCCGCACGATGGCCGAGATCGCCTCCGCGCTGGCTCGGCCGAGGACGGTCAGTCCGCAGCTGCCCAGCGAGTCCTGCAGACCCGGCAAGGTCCGGCTGATCTCCTCCAGCGCCTCGTCTTCGCTCTTAGGCTTGCTTGGGGAGGCACCGGGCTTGAAGGTCACAGACACCCGGGTCTCCACGTCGGCGGCGGCTGCGGGGGACACCTCCACCAGCCGTTGCAGGACCCGTCGGGCCGAAGCCGGCCCGTGCGAGACGATCCGTCGGCTGACGTGGTCGGCCAACCGGGATCCGGGATCCGGGGCGGTGTCCACGGTGACAGTGACGTGGTCGACGATCGGCAGGTAGCCCAGGTTCGCCAACCAGCCACCCCAGTTGGCCACCCACGCCGCGCTCGCGTCCGGATCGGCCAGCCAGGTCGAGGTGGCCGCGCAGCGCAGCGTCACCGTCATGGTGCCCGACCGGCGGTTGAAGACCACTCCATACCCGCCGCTGCCCTCGTCCTCGACGGTCAGCAGGGTGGTCGGGGCGAGCACACCCGGGAGCTGCCAGGCGTGCTCACCGGCGACCATCAGCCCGGAGCGGTACGAGGTGTAGCCGCGGCTGGTGCCGATCAGCCATCGCACTCGCTGTGCGATTCCGGCTGACAGCGGCACCCCGTCCCACCGCAGCACCAGTAGCACCACGAGCAGCACACAGGGACCTGCGGCTACGGCCAGCGCCCGCAGTCCCATCGATCCGGAGACGATCAGCACAGTGATCGCCGCGAGGACGACGAAGGTCTGCGTCGGTCCGAGGCCGAACAAGCCCATGCCCCGCGCCCGCCGCCAGCCGCCGTAGGTACGGACCTGCGCCTGGTCGCTGCTCATGACGGCGTACTCCCGTCCCGCATCGTGGAGCTGGCCGTGTTCGCGCCTGCCTTCGCTGCCGTGGCCCCGGCCTGCGCGGCCAGGACGGTGCCGATGACAACCGGTGCTGCCGGCCCGGTCGCGGCTCCGGCTGCTGCCATGCCACCCCCAGCAGCCGCGCCACCCGAGGCCGCGGCGCTACCACCGGCGGACGCGGTAGCGCCACTACCGGCGGGCACGGTGGTCGTGGGTGTTACCGGACCCGGCATGCCGCCAGCGGTGGCGTTACCGCTGATCACCGTCGGTGCGCTACCGGCCGTGCCTCCACCGGATCCGCTCGTGGGCGAGGGCGCGGACGGAGCCGGCATGGCCCCGGTGGGGCCCTTGCCGCCGTCGTTACCAGGTCCCCGCGAGTCCATGTAGCGGGCGTGGTCGCCAGCACTGTGACCGCCGGCCGCTCCGCGTATCGAGGACGCGGCGTGCAGGCCTGCTGCCGCTCCGGCGCCGGCCATGCCGAGGCCTGCACCCCCGGAGGCGACGCCGCCGGTGAAGACGGTGAAGAACTTCATCAGCGCGGGTAGGGCGATCACGGACAGGGCCAGCATGCCAAGGCCCATCAGCCAGTCCCGTCCGTTGCCGCGCATCATGACGAACGAGGTGGCGTACACCGTCACCGCTGCTGGCTTGTACAGCGCGAGTGCGAGGGACCAGCCGAGGGTCTTGTGTAGCCACTGGCTGGTGCCTCGGGTGATGGAGCCGGCCGCCGCCAGGTGCAGCAGTCCGGCCAGGATGACCACGGCGCCTTCACGGAAGACCATCAGGATGGTCTGCACCACGGCCGCGAGGATGACGACGACGCCGACCAGGATCATCACGAACGGGGCCACCTCGGTGCTGGGAAGCAGCAGCGCCCCGAGCGCAGCGCTCATGGCCTTGTTGGGTGGTTTGTTGGACTCCTTGAAGATCGCCTCGTTCAGCAGCCACATCGAGTAGCTGTCCCCGGCCTTAAGGACCAGGTGGGTGCCGGCAACGCCGACGCTGCCCCAGAGAGCGGTGTTCCAGACTCCGCGGACCGCCTGCAGAAGCGGCGCACCCTTGCGGCTGATGACGATGGTGATGCCCTGCCACACCAACCCACCGACCAGGACCAGGATCGTGATCGGCAGCATGAACCCACGCAGCTGCTGTGCGGGCCCGACGGCCTCGTTGCATTGGGCCACCCAGTCGGTTGCCCACTGACCCGGGTCAGACCCGCTGGTCGGGCACAGGCTGTTCGACGGGATGAGCGTCCAACTGGTCAGCAGGCCGGCGACCCACTGGATGGCGTCCTTCGTTGCATTGGCCAGCCCGTCGAGGAGCGCGGTGACCATTGAGTCGCGGGCCTCGACGCCGGTATTGATTCCACCGACAATGGCCCCGGTGCAGCTCGCGGGCATGAAGGGGTTGCAGAAAGGCATGAGGTCACCCACCTGCGCTGAAGGGAAGGAACATGGCGGTGTACGGATCCAGAACGACGGTCACGGCCTGGTCGAACGTCCCGCCGGCGGGCGCCAGCAGTGCCCAGTCCGAACCCGTCCAGCGAACGCGTACCTCGGTGCTGACCATCAGCGAGCTACCCGAGCCGCTCGGTGCCTCGGTAAGCAGGCGCAGGGCGACCTCGTCGTCGGTGTAGCTGAGGATCCTGTAGCCGAGCAGGGTGGCGTTCAGGCGTCCGACGGGCTGCCCGTCCGCTACGCCCGTCTGGCCGCGCAACTCGTCGTACGCCTGCGCGACTTGGGCCCGCATCGCGAGCGCGTCAGCACCGACGACCTGAGTACGCAACGTCGGGTCGAACACATCCGGCCCAACCTGCGGGTTGACGCGCACGACGATGTGCACAGCGGCCAGCACGGCACCGCCACGGTCGCGTGTAAACCCGCGAGCCTGCCCCTCGCTGGAGATCCGGGGACCGGACCGTTCCGACACGGGCACCGAAACTCCCGCGACGTCAACCCAATCCAAGTCATCTGGCAGGTTCGCCTGCCCATCACCGGTGTTCTCGGGGCGAACCAGTACCGGACCCACCGTTGAGGGGGCGGGGCGATCCGCGCCTGCGTCAAACACCACTGCTACGGCCGTGGCACTGAGCATTGCTGCAGCGATCAAACAGAGGGCGGTTAGCCGACGGCGCGTGGTGCGGCGGGCGCGAGTGATGACGTCGTAAGTCATGACTCAGCCCGGCAAGACTGCGCCGACGACCACGGCCGCGACCGCGCCGCATGTGAGCCCGGCCAGCACCCATGGGATGCCAGCCGCGCCGTCCGCAGCGAACGCCGACCGGTTCCGGCGCCCAACGGCCATCATGATCCCGCAGACGAGCAGGCCGCCGACACCGGCGACGATGAGGATCCACTTCATCCAACCGATGAATAGGTCCCCTGCGACATCGAGGCCCGGTGGGGGCGTCGGTAGGGGAGTCGGGGCGGCCAGGGCATCGAGCAAAGCCCCAGCGAGGTAGTGAGCAAACACTGCAGTCTCCCGGAGGTCACGATGCCCTCGGTTGGGCATCTGCCCTGGACCTTCGCTGGGTAGGGCTGACGGCAGAGTTGACGCTGGCCTTGCTGCCGTCGTTACCGCCGCTGCCAGCCGCGACTGGCAGCGGTAACGGCGTTGGCGCGTCGGCACCGTCGTGGCCATGAACGCGCGAACTCGAACAGCGGCGGTACTCACCCTGGCTTTGTCCGTTACCGGTTGCGCCGTCGGCAGGCAGCCGGCGCCGGCCGCGCCGAGCACAACCAGGGCCCTGTCCGCCCCGGCTGACGTCGCTGCCCCGGTGCCGCCGCCATCGCAGGCCGGGTTCGCGTACGCCGACCCCGGCGAGGTGTGCAGCCGATTCGCCGCGGCTCTTTACAGCGCCGATACCCGGCGGGACGCCGGACCGGGCGATGCCTACGACCGCGCCATCCGCTACGCCAGCGGAACACTGGCGGGACAGAGCCCTGCGGCGAGGCGGGACGGCCGCTGGGCGACCTGGGCCGAACACCGGGCGTACGTCGACGCCGCCGTGGAGCCCTTCGTCGACGGGCTTCAGCCATTTGATACGGCGATCGCCGCCCGGCGCGCGGTCCGGGTGACCGCGACGCCCCTCGGTGAAGACGGCTGGCGCGGCTGGACTGAGCGCAGCCTGGTCGACTGCACCCTGCGCCGCGGAGGCCCTGACGGATCCGGCTGGCGAGTTACCGAGTACGAGATCCGCCAGACAGGTCTGCGATGAGCAGGCCGTGGCCGGTACTTTCAGGCGGGCTTGCTGTCGTGGTCCTCGCGCCGCTTGCGCTGATCGTGTTCGTTGCCCTCGCGCTGCTCGGAGCGAGCCCGGCGATGGGCTGCACCATAAGCCCGTCCAGCGTCTCGCCCGGCACTACAGCCGCACCTACGGACTGGCCCGATCAGGGCTCCTGGAGCTCCGAGCAAGTCAGCAACGCGGCCACCATCGTCACCGTCGGCGCCGAGCTGCACATGCCGCGCTACGGCTGGGAAATCGCCGTGGCTACAGCCATGCAGGAGTCCACACTACGCAACCTCGGTCACCTCGGCGAGGACAACGACCATGACTCGCTCGGACTGTTCCAGCAGCGACCCAGTCAAGGCTGGGGTACCCCCGAACAGATCCTCGACCCTCGCTATGCCGCCCGGAAGTTCTACGAGCGCCTGGTCAAGGTGGATGGCTGGCAGACCATGCCGCTCACCCAGGCCGCGCAGGCCGTGCAGCGGTCGGCGTTCCCCGACGCGTACGCAAAGTGGCAGCCCGAGGCCCAGCAGCTGGTCGCTCTGATCAGCGATGGCATGAACATCGTCTGCACCAGCGACGGCGGGGACGGACTGCCCTCCCTGGACGACGCTGGACTGCCCGACGGATTCGTTCTGCCGTCTGACCCGCAGCTACGGGCAGTCGTCTCTTTCGCCCTCGCGCAACTGGGCAAGCCCTACGTCTGGGGTGCCGAAGGACCGGACAGCTACGACTGTTCCGGGCTGATGATGGCCGCCTGGGCCGAAGGCGGTGTGCGAATCCCTCGGGTGACCGCCGACCAGGTCCACACCGGCGTCGTCGTCCCCTCGCTAGCGGCGATGCGGCCGGGCGACCTGATCTTCATCCCTGGCTCCGACGGCACGATGTCTCGGCCCCGCCACGTCGGCATGTACATCGGTACCGACGGCGACGGCCGCCAGTACCTCGTTCAGGCGCCCAGAACGGGCGACGTCGTACAGGTCGTCCTGGTCAGCAACTGGAGCCGGCAGGTTGCCGCTATTCGTAGGCCACTGCCGTCATGACATCTCTGGGTTCGAATCATGGTGGCGCATGATCAATATGACACCGTCGATGCCGACTCCACGCAAACCTGGGGCCTGGCAAGCCGACTAAAAAACACTGCACCGATCCGGCCTGCCCCTGGGACGGCGAGTCGCAGAGTTCGATGACGCGTGCCAGCACCATTCCCGCTGAGCGGTATTCGTCAACTGTATAGTCTGAGAACAGATGGTGTTGTCTGAGTCACTCTCAGATTCTGTGCACGCTCGGGGAGTATCCATCGACAAGCCACTTAGCCTCTTGGCTCCTTAGGCTCTTCGTCTTGCTCTTCGGTTGTCGCGAAGGCTGCTAGTCCGGCGAAGATGCGAGCCACCGCTCTATTCGCATCAGCGTCGGAGCGCTCGGGACCAACATCGCGATTCCAGTAAACGGAGTGCTCCCCGGCTAGATGGATGAAGTTTTGCATAGCCTGCGCCGGATTCAGCCAGCTGGGAAAGTCGTCCCGGTCTGCTGGTGACTCCTCGTACTGAACGTCCGCGATCTCCAGAACTTCTGTGAGGTCGTCGCGTAATGCTAGCGAGCTGTCGCCCGCGTGCCAGCGTTCGACCAGCTGAATGGCTCCTTCCTTGATGGCTCGGTCAATGCGGTCAACATCATTTGCGTCGAGGTCAAGGTCGAGTGACTCGGCGATGCGCCTTGCCTGCCGAGCTGCGTCCCAATCTACAAGGCTCCCCATGATTCGCTCAGTGATTGCGCCAGCGAAATCGACCTCGAGGTCGGACAGCAGTTCATGTCCAGAGTGGCGTACTCGCTCGGCTATGGCAACGACGACGTCGAGGTCGGCAGTTTCATGGACCAGATCGTACACTTCGTATTTAAGGGCGTGCGCAATCTGCGCCGATAGTTCCTCGCTTGAAATTGCCTCGGCTATCTCAATTGAGGCTAGCAGTCGGCGTGGATACGCTTCCGTTAGCGTTCCATTTAGCGGTCTCGAAAGCCAGTAGCCAGGCAGGGATTCCTCGAGCACAGTTCGCACCTCACCCGGCACGGCTCCCGCATCACGCAGGCACGGCACGGATGCCCATAGAACTTCGACCTGCTCGTGATAACTTATGCTTTGCAGCAATTCAAGCAATGAATCGGGCCGCTCGGTCAGATATTCGACCATGAAATCCCGGATCGAGGGGTTTGCGAACGATATCCGGGCGCCGAAAGGGCTGTCGTCAATTCGGATTAGGGTGCCATCCAGAATCTGCAACGCTCGTCTCAGTTCATCGTCCCGTTGTTGAATCCCCCGATAACTTTGCAACGCACGCCAAGCGATTCGCAGCGACTCACGATTAGCCGTCGGGAGTGAGAAGAGGGCCTCGATGACGGCTACTTGCGCCGCGTTCAGCTGGTTCTCGACGATATGCCGCCAGAGCTGTTCTGGCCTATTCAACGTATTCAGGACTTGGGTCGGGACGTCTTCCGCTGCCATCCTCCCAGCCGCAAGAGTGAGCGCAATAGAGATTAGGCGAGGATTGAAGTTTGGGTGATTAAGCAATGGTAGATGTATTAACGGGTCAGCGAACGCCGCTTTCGCGAGGTCGGACACGGGCGCAAAATAGACATGGTTGTACAGAAGTTGGGCGCGTGTTTCGAGCTGGTAATCCGTGAGATCGAGCACGCATGTCAATAAGTTGAAGTCTTCCCTGGCCAGCACCTCGTACCGTTGCTCAGCCTGCGCAAGAATGTACTCACGGCTGGTAAGTACGAGCCTTTTTGTTGGATCCTTTTTGATCTGCCGCATAAGGCTGGTCAGCCGAATATCCTCGTTTTTGCGAAGCTTGTCATCAAGGGCTGTGGCACCAAGAAAGTCGTCGTAGTAAAAGATCTGCGCGTCGCCATCGCGCCAGGCCGCAAATGCCTCCTCGACGTCCTCGGAAATCTCGATCAGCTCGTATCCGTCGCCTACGTGCGCTGCTGCAATGACTTGAGCCAGGGTTGTTTTTCCGACTCCCGGTGCGCCCGCAATAACACATACGTGCTCGCTGTCGAGAATCTCGGCAGCTCGAGAGAGGCTTAGGTTCGGAACGTATGTCAGCAGAGTTGTTTTAGTGTCTTCGAGCAGCATTCGCGATCTGGTGACAATGCTGTTTGTCAGCATTGCATTCAAAACGGCAGTGCTGTTGAGCCATAAACGAATGTGTCGGCGTACAATGTGTTCGCGTTGACGAAGTTCTGCCTCGATCTCGCGAGCGCCCCAAATATCTCCCGTTGTGCCTATGTGCGGAGACAGGGCGTCAAACAGATCACTCTTGGCTTTCGGGTTGAGGTCTACGGACGTAGCCAAGATGTAGCGATCAGGGCTGAGGAGATCGACTTTTGGGCGCTCGTGCCGTTTCATGTAGTTAACCAAATTTGATCGTTTGGTCTGATCCCAGTGCTTGCACTGCACTATCCAAGTCTCATTCGAAGGGGTGATGTAGCGGAGGTCGACGCCTTGGTCTTTTCCTCGGGCAAAAATCTCAAAAGTGACTCCAAGGATCTCGCCGAATAGATCCCGGCACAGCGCCTCAAAGTCTGCGTCAGTGATCCTGCTCATATCGAACGAGTCCAAGAACAACCCCCTGCATTCGCACTGCTGATGTGGTTGAGCAAGACTAGCGGTTGTGCCCTAAGTAGCGGCATCCTCTGCTGCTGCGATCGGTGCGGTCGCAGGCGCGAGCGCACTCTACGAGCTGCTGTACCCCTCGGCTGCCACCAGGTATTGACGCCTCAACGCCTTATGTCAATTCTCGCTGGTTGCGGGCCAGTCATCCACCGCGACCGCCTGACGCGTCGCCCCGCGGCGGGAGACGCGCGCGGCGCGGTTGAGGCGACGACGGCAGGAGACTGTTCGAAGCCGTTGACCACCATCTCGTTCATCAGCAGGCCGGTGTCGTCGATCCGCTTCTAGGTGCGTTCGGTCAGCTCGCCCGTGGCGGTGTGCACCCGGGCGGTGGCGGGGATGGAGAAGGATCGGTTGAAGGCGAGGTTGAGCTCGAGCTTCAGGTCCCACGGAAACTCGTAGCGCCGCATCGTTCGGTGGCCGCCTCTTATCGCTGCGCATCCTCGTGGCGCGTGCTACGGAGCACCCTCAGCGGTGAGCGCTCGAGTCGCGGCGGCTGTCTCAGCCACCACCGGTGAACCGGCGTAGGCGTCGGTGACGAGCGTCAGCCACGCGACCTCACCTGCGTAGCCGCCCTCAGGGCGATGCAGCTCATCGGCGGGTTGCGGGTCCAGGGCCACCAGGCCGGCGCTATGTCGCCGCAGCGCGCAGGTCAGTTGTGCAGCCTCGACAACTGCTTGTCGATCCTCGGCGGTTAGTCCACCCTGCTCGGCGAACTGCTTGGCTAGCGCCGTCACACTGGCATCCATGTAGGGGCGAAGAGCCAGGCGGCCGTCGCGGATCTCGGCCACTCGGCGGGTCAGCGCGTAGTCGGTGTCGCGGGCGGCCGTCAGTGGTCGGCGCAGGGTGGGGTCGAGTTCGAGTTCGGGGAAGGCTGCGACGAGGTCCCACCAGAGTGGTTCGAGGTGTCGATAGGAGTGGTAGTCCTCCCATCGTCGGCTGATCTTGAGGGTGGGGCCCCATGCCGGCATGGTGAGGCCGATGGTCATCAGTAGAGCGGCGATGGTCACCAGGACCGCCGCGATCTGTCGCTCGCCGGCGGGTTGGTAGCCGGCCCAGTAGGCGACGAGATACCCGATCTTGTTGGTGCTGTAGAGCAGCGCGAAGGCGGCGCCGACTGCGGTGATGCGCAGGCCACGGCGCAGCCAGGGTCGCCCGCAGATTTTCGCGTAGCTCCAGCACAGCCGGGTGATGTCGATGCAGTAGGCGAAGAGGCCGAGCAGCAGGAAGATCAGCAGGTAGGCGACGACGACGGGGTCGGTGGCGTACTCGACCGTCAGGAGCACCGGGTCGTCGTAGGTGAGGGTGTAGGCGAACAGGCCGACCATGACGAGGAACGCGCACGCGGTGACCCAGATCCACTTGCGGGCCCGGGCGGTGGCTGCCGCCGGCGGGAGCGCGAAGTGGAGGAGCATGATTTCGGCGTTTGCGTAGATGGTCAGGGCACCGGCGTGGGCTAGGACCTTTGCCAGGTTGGGTAGCCCCGACGCCTGGTCGATCGCGGTCGCGATGGGTGGGATGGCGACCGTGATCCCGGCGGCGAACGCTCCGAGACCGATGCAGATGGCCCGGCGGGCGTGGCTGGGGTGCTGGCGCTGGAGTCGCACCACGTATCCGAGCGCGATCCAACCTGCGATCGCGCAGAAGGCGTAGAGGGCTGTGTCCATCGTCGCCGCTACCAGTGAGGGTGTTCGAGCGAGCGCCGCAGCCGGTCATACAGCTCCGCGTCCTGACCTTCCAGCGGTTCTTCGTCCGCGTCGCTGTGCCCTCCACGGAGCTTCCGGAGCAGTAGCGAGCCGATCATTTCGGCTTCGCGTTCTTCGGCTGCGGCGTAGTTGCTGCGACCGAGACTGCGCTGGACAAGCTGCGGGTCGAGATCCGGTAGCAGCAGCCGGGAGGCGTCCGCGTCGAGGACTTCGGTCGCCTGGTGGCCGGCGAGCAGGTGGCCCAATTCGTGGCCGATGATCAGCATCTGGTGCAGCGGTGAGGTGTCCTGCTCGAAGAAGATGGCGTCGAAGTCGCCGGTCGGCACGCACATCCCGCAGACGGTGTGTGCCGGCAGCTTGATCGGCACCAGGTGGATGGGCCGACCGCGCCGCTTGCCGAGGGCGTCGCACAGCTTCCGGATGTCGAAGGGCTCCGGCACCTCAAGCTCGGCAACGATCCGCTCGCAGCGCTTGCGTAGTCGGTACAACTTCACGTCAGCGTTCCCCCGCTCGTCGGTGTACTGCCATCGCAGGATCTGCACGACTACCTGCGATCTTCAGGTGCAGGGCTGGTCGCGACAGCGCCAGCGCCGGCGTCCTCCGCGACGGCTCGCAATCGGGCCACCATCTGCTCGATGAGCTGCGTGTCTGTTGCGGAGAGCCCGTTGTCGGCGAGCACCTGGCGCAGCGCCACCTGCTTGACATCCATCCGGCGCAGCTCGTCGAGCAGCGTGAGCTGGTCCGCTATTCGTCGTGCTGCCGCGTCGTCGACGAAGTAGCCCGAGTTCACTCCGAAGGCGGCAGCCAGGGCGCGGACGTGGGAGGTGCGGGGATCGCTGGCCACACCGCGGCGCAACTCTCCGATGTAGGCGGCGCTGATCGTCACGCCCGTGTCGGCCGCTGCTTCGTTGATCTTGTCTGCGATCTCCTTGTTGGTGTATTTGCGCCCTGGCTCGTCGGATTCACCGAGCTCGTCGGGGGTGGGGCGGATCTTGTCGAACAGATGCTCCAGCCTTGCTGCAAGCGTGTCGAGGGGCGGCAGCTCCTGCTCTGCGTGCCGATCATCAGCCATGATTCTTCACCCTCCAGCGACCTAAACAACAGTGTCGCATGTGAATGGGCCTACGAAACAGGTGTTGACACGCGTACGGAACGTGAGCGTATCCTCGCTCCTGTTTGGAGCAACGTGCGTTGAGTGGGAACGCGATCCGCTCAACACCTGTTGCGTGGCGGACGGGATTGAGGTCCGACCACCCGAACCGGGGGGAGGCGGCAGTGGAAGGAATCAGCTCCGGAAGGAGCACAACGGGGGGGATCCCTCCTGCGGCATCGGCTGGTGCGTTGGGTCGTTTGCGGAGGTGAGCACCTCTGCCGGCCGTCACTGATCCGAGGGAAACGCTGGGACGCTTCCGGCGGGGAACCGCTATCTACTAGCGGTGCAGCGACAGTGGCGAACGGCTGTACTCGCCACATTAGTCGGAGGAGGCATCACCTTGATCGCAATCGCTAGCAGTGCCCGAGGGGTAGAAGTGAGTCGCCATATCGCGGTCACGGCGGCCCTCATCGTCGGATTGACCGGCTGCGGGGAGGGCGAAGATCCGGTCCGGCCCAGCCCCACGTCGACGCCGTCCTCGGCGCAAACATCCTCAGGAGCGAACGGCGAGAATGCCGAAGCTGGAGTGGGCGCGTTGGCGGCCTACCAGAACTACGTGCGGACCTACGTGGCCGCCTCTAACAAGGGCGACTACAACGCCAAGCTCGACAAGTTCGTAGCAGACCCCGCGTTGCTGACAGTGCGCCAAGACCTGCTGATCAAGTTTCAGCAGGGACTTGTCACCAGAGGGCAGCCGATCTCCGCCCCGACATTGAACAAGGTCGACGCTGCTCAGCGGCCCTTCACCGCCGAGGTCGAGGACTGCTTTGACACCGGCAAGTGGGATGTGGTCTCCAAGAAGACTGGCAAATCCGTGCGTACTACGGGTCAGGCGACGAGGTACGTGGTGATCGCGAAGGCGGAGCTGTTCGACGACGGCCAGTGGCGTATCCGAGAGGTCAGCGCCCAGAGGGAGAGGCCATGTTGATCCGCAGAGCACTTGTGGCTGCGATCCTGGCGATCGGCGGCGGCAGTCTCATGGCACCGCGCGTGGCGTACGCCGACTACGAGCACTGCGATGCGTTGGGCAACTGCTACTGGGTCGTCGAGAACCCCGGCACCGGGGGCGGCGGAAACGGCGGCGGGGACAACGATGGCGGTGGTGGCGCCGGCCAAGGCTGCACCTACGAGGGCCAGACCGTGCCGTGCGTGGTCGATGGACTCGGGGTGTGGGACGGGTCGTGCTACGTCAGCCGAGTCCCTCCACCGCCGGGCGGCCGGACGGACGGCTACTGGAGCATCCGTACGTGCGGCGTCTTTGGGGGCGTCGCCTCGCAGACGCCGGCGACCTGGTCGGCGGATCCGCCCGCTGGAATTCTGCCTTCGTACCAGGAGCTCGCTCAACGAGCCATCGCTCAGATGAACCTCGACGGTCCGAACATTGGAATCGCCCCGCAGACCAACGGTGCCGGCCTGGTCGGACTGCCCATCTGGCTCTGGAACACGGTGAGTCCCAGCACCTGGGGCCCAATCACGCGGACAGCGGCAGTGCCGGGACGGTCGGTCACCGCCACCGCCAGGGCACAGAAGATCGTCTGGAGCATGGGCGACGGCAACTCGGTCATCTGCACCACGCCGGGCACCCCCTATCGGCCCTCATACGGCAACAAGAAGTCGCCGGACTGTGGATATCACGGCTACTCCCAGCCGAGCAGCACTCAGGCCGGAGGCCGATACACCGTCACGGCCACCACATCGTGGCTGGTCACGTGGAGCGGTGCGGGCGGTACCACCGGCTCCCAGACCGTCGATCTGTCCTCCACCACCACGATCGACATCGACGAACTGCAGGTGATCACGTCATGACCAGCGCACCGATGAAAGCCGCCCGCACTGCCTCGCCGGTTGCTGCTCCCTACGCCGTTCCCCGCGTCGCACCGCAACGCCGCTGGCGGCCGGCACTCGTCTGGTTGGCCGTAGCGCTTGTCGCTGCCGGTGGGCTGATCGCCGCTGCCGTTCTGCGCAAGGTCGGCACCACCGCCGAGTACCTGGCGGTGAGCAGCACGGTCGAGGTTGGCTCAACCATCGATCGGTCGGATCTCAGCACGGTACGCATCACCGTCGACCCGGCCCTCAAGCCGATCAGGGCCGGTGCCGCTGACGAGGTCATCGGCAAGTTCGCGGCGGTTGGGCTGGTACCCGGCACCCTGCTGACCAGGGCACAGCTCACCGAGACGGCCGTACCAGGTCAGGGTGAGCAGTTGGTGGGACTCAGCCTGCCCCAGGAGCGCATGCCCGCCGAGAGGGTCAAGCCCGGCGCTCGGGTGCTGCTCGTCGTCACCACGGACGACGGTCCGGTCTCAAACCAGCAGCAGACGACGGCTGCGCCGATCAGCATCGAGGCCACCGTGGTGGACGTGCGTGCCGGGGTCAAGGAAGGAACCACGCTCCTCAACGTCGCTGTCCCCGATCGAGATGGACCACTTATCGCTTCCCGTGCGGCCGCCGGCCGTATCGTCGTCGCACTGACCACGGGGAGCTGATGTGGCCATCATCGCGATGGTTTCAGCGAAGGGCTCGCCCGGCGTCACCACCAGCGCATTGGCGTGCGCCCTGTCCTGGCATGGACGCACCGTGTTGGCCGAGTGCGATCCGGCTGGCGGCAGCGTCCTGAGCGGCTACCTGTCCAGACTCGAGATCCCACCCATCGGTCTCTTGCAGCTGGCCGCAGCGGCCCTCCGCGACCAGCTCGCCGATACCTTCCCCCACCAGCTCGTCGATCTCGACGCCAAGGATCCGGGTCAGCGTCTCGTCCTGCCGGGCATCAACGACACGGTTCAGGCGGGCACCATCCGACCGACCTGGGAGCCACTGACCACGTTCTTCGGTCAGTTGGAGCACCGTGAGCCCGGCTACGACGTCATCGCTGACTGCGGCCGACTCGCCACTAGTGCACCGCCGTGGCCGCTGCTGTTCCGCGCCGACCTGCTGCTCCTCGTGGTACGCGTGACGAACCTGCGAACCATCGCGCCGGCCGCAGGCGCGGCGGAGATGCTCCGGCGGGAATTGACCCAGTACGGCCAAGGGACCGGAGCGCTCGCCCTGGCCCTGATTGGCGATGGCCCCTACAGCCGACGGGACATCGAACAGCGTCTGCAGCTGCCCACCGCGATTGAGCTCCCCGACGACAGGCGTACCGCCGAGGTGTTGAGCGACGGCGGCGGTCGACTGCGGGGCAGCGAGCGATTGCTCCGGGCCGCCGCCAGTGCGGAGCCGGCAGTACGCGATGCGATCGCGCGACGGCGCGCTCACCTGGTGCCCACGTCAACGAGGGGGAGTAGCCGTGCCTGAGGAGCGCCAACCCAGTGGCCCGACCTGGCCGTCAGCCGTTGACCGCGCAGCCACGAACGGCCACCGCTGGCCCACGAACGGCACCCCGGCCGCCTTCAGGCAGGCACCCGAATCGCCCGCCGTTGCCGCACACCAATCTGCGCCTACGAGCATCGACTACGCGGCAGTACGACTGCTGCGCGCCCGGGTCAGCGCGGAACTGACCGTGGCACTCAGGGAGACACCGAACGTCTCCACCGCCCACCGGCACGCCGAAGCGGAGCGCATCGCCGCTCGGCTGGTACGCGAGCACGTCGACGCATTGCACCAGGCCGGGCAACCGATCGCGCAGGCGGAAGAAGACGCCCTGCTTGATGCGGTCGCGGCCGACATGTTCGGCCTCGGCCGTCTTCAGCAGCTGCTCGATCGTCCGGACATCGTCAACATCCACATCCTCGGCTGCGACAACGTGCGGATCGAGCACACCGACGGTCGGATCACGGTAGGCGAGCCGGTCGCCGAGACCGACAAGGAACTCATCGACATGTTCCAGGTCCTGGCGATGCGCGCCGGAGCGACCGAGCGCTCACTGTCGTCGACCAAGCCGTGGCTGGACATGCAGCTGCCCGACGGCAGTCGCCTCACCGTACTCATGCAGGTGTCGGTGCGTCCCTACGCGGCCATCCGTCGGCACACCCTGATGGACGTCAGCCTGGAGGACCTCCGCGACAAGTACGGCGCCATGGACGACCTGATCTGCCAGTTCCTCAAGGCGACCATGGCCGCCGGTCTCAACGTCATGGTCGCCGGACTGGCCGATGCTGGCAAAACTACCCTGCTACGTGGTCTGGCCCGCGAGATCCCGGACCGGGAGCAGTTCGTCACCCTTGAGGAGTCCCGCGAGCTCGGTCTGCACACCACCGGACGACACCGATGGGCGATGAGTCTCGAGTCGCGCGAGGGCCACGGCTCACGCGGCGCCGACGGTCGACCTGCAGGCGAAGTCACGATCATGGACATGATCCCGCTGACCCTCCGGATGTCCGTGCAGCGAATCATCGTCGGCGAGGTCCGATCCCGGGAGATCGTGCCGATGCTGCAGGCCATGGCTACCAGCAAGGGCTCGCTCTGCACCATCCACGCCCGGCACCCCCGAGCCGTCATGGACCGTGTCATTGAACTGGCGCTACAGCACGGACCCGAGATGACCGCCGAACTGGCACGGCGGATGGCCGGTGGGGCCATCGACCTCATCGTGTATGTCAACGTCGAGGACGAGACCAAGCTCGGTGGTCGGAAACACCGCTACGTCTCAGAAGTTCTCGAGGTGGGCGGAATGAGCGGTGACCAGCTCGTCACCACCCAGATCTTCGGTCCAGGCTCTGACGGAAGAGCCGTACCCCGGCACCTGCCGGAGCGGTTGCTCGAACCCCTACTGCGTGTCGGCTACGACCCGCGCCAACTGACCGCCTACATCCAGCAGGGCGAGCACAACCACGGAGCATGGAGCGCCCGTCTCGACACCCTGAACAGGCAGCCATGAGCCTCCTTGATCTCGCCTCTGTGTTGGCGGGCATGCTCGCCGTCACCGGTGCGGTCGTCGGTGTTTTCGGAGTCGTGGGGACCACCCGTCCGCCACGGCCTCCGTCTGCATTGCAGCAGCAGGCCCGCCGCTGGTGGAGCGGGCCCGGACGTACTCGTCGGGAGCACCGGGCCCACCAGATCAGGATGGGTACGGCGATCGGAGCCGGTGCCCTGACCTGGCTGCTGACCGGCTGGCCGTCCGCCGGGATGATCATTGGCATTGCCGTTCCCGGGATACCGTGGCTGTTCGCTGCAGGTCGCGCGGAGAAGCAGGCGATCGCCCGGCTCGAGGCCGTGGAAGCCTGGACCCGCCGGTTGGCCGACATCGTCGCTCGGGGAATCGGTCTGCAGCAGGCCGTAGTCGCCACCGCCGCGACGGCACCGCAGCTCATCGAGCAGGAGGTCCGCGACCTGGCGGCACGTCTGCAGGGCAGCGCCGACCCCATCGCCGCCCTTCAGCAGATGGCCGACGACCTCAACGACTACACCGCCGACCAGGTCATCGCCCCGCTCATGCTTCACGTCACCGACCGCGGTGAGGGCCTGCACGAGGTGCTGACCGGGATCAGCCGGTCTATCGCCGCCGAGATCGAGAT
The DNA here is from genome assembly GCF_000718555.1 of Micromonospora chokoriensis. GTDB lineage: Bacteria > Actinomycetota > Actinomycetes > Mycobacteriales > Micromonosporaceae > Micromonospora > Micromonospora chokoriensis_B. Next base: position 228,005 of record NZ_JOAN01000005.1, on the reverse strand, counting down.
GCGCTCGACGGTGGATGCGAAACGCGAGGGTCCACGCTTCGCCGTTCGGTTCCTGACCGGCATGACCATCCTGCTGCTGGCCTACGGGGTGATCAACCCGCACTATCTGCAGCCGTACGGCAGCGTGCTCGGGCAGCTCGTGCTGCTCTTCCTCGCCGGCCTGTACGTCGTGCTCATGACCTCGGTACGCAAGCTCAGCCTGCCGCCCAAGCGGGAACGGCTACTACCACCGGTCGAGGTGCAGACGTTGGCGGTGACAGCATGAACAACAGCTACGTCAGCGTCATGGTCCTCGCCGGCGCGATGGTGGGGCTTGGGGTGTTCCTGCTGGTCGTACAGCTGATTCCAGCCCCGCCGGCGCTGGGTCCCGCGCTTCGACGGCTACACCCGCTGAGCGCCGCGAGCACAACCCCGGCCGGTATCAGTTGGTTCCGGCGGCGGTTCGCAGTGCCTCACGCCGACCTGCGGCTGCTGGGCCGAAGCACCGACCAGTACTTCCTCACCCTGGGGCTGTCGGCGCTGTTCTGCCTGGTTCTGCCCGCCCTGATCACCGTCACCGTTGCGGTGCTGACGCTGCCAATCCCGGTGTTCATCCCCGTGGGCGCGACGATCGCCGCCGCCCTTGCCGGCGCGGTACTGGCCCACCGAGAGGTCGTGTCCAAGGCCGGTGTCGCACGGGCCGAGTTCACCCGGGCCATGTGTACCTACCTCGACCTCGCCGCACATCAGGTTCTTGGTGGTCATGGCCCGGTGGAGTCGCTAGACCGCGCGGCCAGTGTCTGCCACGGCTGGGTCTTCGCCCGCATCCGAGAAGCTCTGCTCAGCGCCCAGCTGCAACTGCGACCGCCGTGGGATGAGCTGAAGGTCCTCGCCCGCGACATTGAGGTCATCGAGCTGGGTGACCTGGCGGACATCATGCGCACCGCCGGCAGCGAAGGGGCCAACGTTCATCAGACGCTCCGCGCCCGCGCCGACTCGATGCGAGACCGGATCCGCACCGAGGCTCTCGCCCAGGCCGAGCTGCGTACCAACAAGCTCGACATCCCCGCTGCGGCGCTGATCCTCGTGCTCCTCGTCCTGATCGGCTACCCGTTCATGGCCCGACTGTTCGTCCGCTGATCCCGGCACCATCCCTCACGGAAGGAACCCGCCATGCTCACCATCCACGGCGTCGTCGCCTACCTGGCGACTCGCTGGCAGGACCTGACCGATCCGACCCAGGCCGACCGCGGCGACAGCCCAGTCGGTACCGCCGTCATCACCGCGATCCTCGTCGCCGGCGCGGTGGTCGTCGCCGGTGCGATCGTCGCCGTCGCCAACGGCTGGGTCGCCCTCATCCCGACCCAGCCGTGACCCGGAGGCAGCCCACCGTCTGCCCGTGCCCGACCGGACGCGGGCAGACGGGTCCCTGGCTCAGCGAGCGTGGCAGCTCGCCGGTGGAGTTCGCCATCATCGCGCTGCCGATGATCCTGCTGACCTTCGCCGTCATCCAGACCGGGCTGATTTTCTTTGCCCAGTCCATCGCGCTGGGTGCGGCGACACAGGGGGTCAACGCCGCGCGGGGCTATCAGTCCTCAGCCGCAGCGGGAGAGACCCGCGCCACCAACTTCCTATCGGCAGCGGGAGCCGGCCTGGAGAACCAGCAGGTCACCGTTGTCCGCACCGCGACCGAGGCGCGAGTGACCGTTACCGGCCAGGCGATCACGGTGTTACCAGGGCTGACCTGGACCATCAGCAAGTCCGCCCATGGACCCGTCGAGCGGCTCACCACGCCATGAGCACCTGGTGGATCCGCGATCAGCGCGGCTCGGCGAGCATCGAGATGGCGGTGGTGGCACCGGCCATCCTGGCGTTGTTCGCCGGTGCCGTCATCGGTGGTCGGGTGAACCTAGCCCGACAAGCGCTCGAAGCGGCGGCCTACGACGCCGCCCGTACGGCGTCCCTGGCCCGTACCGGCAGTGAGGCGAACGCGCAGGCGCTGGCCGCTGCCAACTCCACCCTCGACGCCCAGGGGCTGAGCTGCACTGACTTGGACGTCACCGTTTCCACCGCAGGCTTCGGTGTTCCGGTCGGCCAACCCGCCACCGTTACCGCCACAGTTAGCTGCACCGCTACCTTCTCCGACGTCGCGCTGCCCGGGATGCCCGGCACCGTGCCGCTGGCTGCTTCCTTCACCAGCCCGCTGGACACGTACCGGAGCCGGCAGTGACGCCGTGCAGGCCCCGCTTGGGCGACGACGGTCGGGTCACGATCTGGTTCGCCGTTCTCGCGCCAGCCTTCCTCGCCTTGATCGGCCTGGTCGTCGACGGTGGTGCCAAGGTGCGCGCGTACCAACGTGCGGACAACATCGCGGCCGAGGCGGCCCGGGCTGGCGGACAGGCGATCAAGGCGGGACAGGCCATCGACGGTGGCGCCAAGGAGATCGACGCCTCGATTGCCGCCACCGCCGTCCAGGCGTACCTCGATGATCTGGACGGCGTCACGGGCACCGTTGCTGTAGACGGCGTCCAACAGCTCACCGTCACCGTCACTGTCACCTATAACCCGATCCTGCTCGACCTGTTCGGTGGGGGAGCGGGCACCACGGTGACCGGCCGGGCCACCGCGACCCTCATCGCTCAATAACAGACCGGGAAGGAGCAACCGTGGCACGGACCGTACCGACGACCGGTCGGGGCAGGCAGGCGCTCGACGGCCTCGGCGCCCTCGCCGTGGTCGCGCTGATCGTCGCACTGCCGGTTCTCCTCATCTGGGCCGCCGGCAACCCACTGCCCGGCTTGGGAGCGTGGTTCACCAACCTGGTCGAAGATCCGAGCGCAGCAGCCACCCAGGTCTGGCACGCCATCAGCAGCCAGGACGATGGAGACCTCTTCCTGCAGACGCTGGCGCTGATCGGTTGGGTTGCCGTCGTGCTGGCCGCGTGGGCCTGGGTCACTTTTCTGGTCGCCCTGGTCGTGGAGACCATCGCCCAACTGCACGGGCGTCGGCGCGGTCGAGTCCCGCGCAACACGGCTCGTATCCCCGGCATGCGACTGCAGCAGCGTGCCGCAGCCGCGCTGGTCGCCGCGATCCTCGGTGCGCTCGCCGCTCCGGCTTTGGCATCGGCATCAGTGCCCGCCGCCATCGCCAGCCCTCCCTCGGTCGCACCCGAGCATGCGAACCCTGAGCAGGTAGCACCGAGCAGAGCCGTACCAGCAAAAGGCCCGGACGCTCCCGGCTACCTTGAGCATCCAGTGGAGCGCGGCGAGAGCCTGCTCGACATCGCGGAGCGGTACAACGTCCCCTGGCAGCGCCTAGCCGAGACCAACCACGGCCTTGCGCAACCCGACGGGCGGAGCCTCCAGCCAGGCAACACCCGGGTGTACGCCGGCTGGAAACTGCGGATCCCGGTCGACGTCTCCCTGGCAGCAACCACCACGACGCAGCTGGCACCAGCTGCGACGGCCGGGACGCTGGTCTATGAGGTGGCCCGCGGCGACTGGCTAGCCGGTGTCGCTCAACGCTTTCTCGGTGACCCCGACCGTTACGCCGAGATCGCAGCTATGGACCCGGATCTCGAACGACGCGACAACCGATTCCCGAACCACATCGAGCGCGGCTGGCACGTCACCCTGCCGGGCGACGCCCGCGATCGTGGTCCTGCCGATCACGCCCAGGGTCAGCTCGTGGCCGACGACCGCACCCAACCGGCCCCCAGCGCACCGGAAGCCGACGATCAGCCAACCGCGCCCCGCCCACCGGGCACCGGCGGCAATCAGCCCAGCGCAACAGCTTCGCCGTCGCTGGAGTCCTCCCCATCCCCTGCCGATGCGCCAAGCGCCTCGGCTAGCCCGTCCAAGACGCCCGTACCGTCGACGACAGCGGGAGTGACTGCAGACCCTTCCGCACTGAACGAGCCCACCGACTCGGCCGACGACGGCGACGTCGACGAGGCGGTCGTCCTGGGTTCGTTGGCCGGCGCAGGTTTGCTTTCCGCACTGCTGCTCGCCACCGTGTTACGTCGCCGACGCCGCCAACGCCAGCACCGCCGGCCCGGCCGTCGGCTGCCGCACCCTCGAGGTGGCGCCACGGAGCGAGCCCTGCGGGTGGCCGAGCAACCCGCAGACGTCGACCGGCTCGACCTCGCCCTCCGCAGCCTCGCCGCAGCGCTGGCGGGGCGGGAACAGCCGTTGCCGGATATCACCGCCGCCTGGATTGTCGACCGCGACGTCACGGTGGTGCTCAGCGAGCCCAGCGCACAACCGCCCGCACCGTGGATCGTCGGTCGCAGGGAGTGGACCCTGCCTGGCGACGCCATCATCCCGCCCGTCAACGAGCAGCTCGCCCCGTTGCCCACTCTCGTCGCCATCGGATCGCAGCCCGGTCGACACCTACTGATCGACCTCGAACGTCTCGGCAGCCTCACCATCGCCGGCGACAGTGAACGAGCCCTCGCCCTGCTGCGCTACCTCGCTTGCGAGTTGGCCTGCAACGCCTGGTCCGACGAGGTCGAGGTCATCGTTAGCGGTTTTCCGGTGCTGGAGACGGAATTGCTCATCGCCCTCAACCCGGACCGGGTACGCGCGGTCTCCTCGGTAGGTGAGGCTGCCACGCGACTTCGGCGCCGCGCCGCAGCCGTGGCAGCCGCCCTCAGGGCAACGGGAGCAGCCGACACGTTGGCCGGCCGCATATTCGACGTCGGCGAAGCCTGGGCGCCTCAGGTGCTGCTCGTCGCCGATCCGGATGCGGACGACATCAGCGTGCTCGATGAGCTGGGGAAGGAGTTGCGGGAGGCCGGACGGTCCGCGGTCGCAGTGGCCAGCGCCACCAGGGTCCCCGCCGCTGCTGGCCCGAACACCGCCACCATCGGCGAGGACGGGCTGCTGCGCCTCGCTCTGCCGTTCCTCGTTGTCGAGGGAGCCGCAGCCGGACTACCTGTCCAAGAGCTGGAACCGCTCGTCGAGATCATGACGCAGGCGCGGGCTGCCACGGACGAGCCGACCCCGCCGGCTGTGGAGCTGGAGCCGTGGACGGAGAACACCGACGCAGCCGGCTCAGTGCTCGACCTCTTCAGTACGAGCGAGCCTGCCGCACCGACGGTGCCAACCTCCGACGACGCAGCGGTCGGCGCCGGTGACATCTCGACTCCGCCAAACCCGATCGTCGCGGTGCCCCGCATCGAACACGCTCGTACCGTCACCACGGCCCAGCCGCGCGAGGTCACCGCCGCGATTCGCCAGCGCCGCCGCCAAGCCGACCCGCAGCTCGATGCGGACTTGCGAGCCTGGCGCGAGCGAGACAGGGACCGTCCCCGGATCAGCGTCCTCGGCGCAGTCGCGCTCGAAGCGCCCGGCCCGGTGCCCGATCAGCGTCGCCGCTTCCACGCGGAACTCATCGTCTACCTCGCTCAACGCGGCGGCCGGGGAGCATCGGCCGAACAGCTCACCGACGCGCTGTGGCCCGATCAGCAGGTCAAGGACGCCAGCCGGCGGGTGGCCATCACCCGCGCCCGCCGGTGGCTGGGAGAGACTACCGACGGCGCTGCCTGGCTGCCCGAGATGGGATCCGACCGGCTCTATCGGTTGACGCCGGGCTACTTGCTGGACTGGCACCTGTTCCGCCGGCTGCGCAGCCGCGGCGAGAGCCGGGGTCCTGCCGGCGTGAAGGACCTACGAGCCGCGTTGGAGCTGGTTCAGGGGGCCCTCTCGACGGAGCTGACCGCGCATACGCCACCGGCACCCGCAACCCCTTCACCTGGCTACCCGAGTCCGACATCTATCCGGGGCACATCACCTCCGCTGTCGTCGACACCGCCCACGAACTTGCCGAGCTCTACCTCGACGCGGGCGACACCACGGGTGCGCGGTGGGCCGTACAGCGGGCCTGGCTGGCCGATCCGGAGCGCGGTGACGATGGGCCCTGGCACGACATCATGCGAGCCGCGCACGCGGAGGGACATACCGCCGAGCTGCGCAACCTGCTGGGTGAGCTGATGCGCACCCGAGAAGCCGAGGTGCCCGAAGACCTGACGCCGGTCACCTATGCCCTGCTGCGCGAACTCCTGCCAGATTTGTTGTCAGCGACCAGCGGAGCCGGATAGACCGACCAGCACGGATCGGGCGGGTGCCGTCTGACCGCGATACGTCAAATCACGAGGGGAACGAACCAGATGCTGACATCGAACCAAGCTCACGGCATGACCTATGCCGAGGCAGCCCGAGAGATCACAGCTCGACTCGCACACGGTGTCGATGACACCGCCGCTGCGGGAGCTCTTCAGCTGGCGATCGAGGCGTGGAAGTGCCTGGCCGGCACTGACCTTGCTTGGGACCGTTACGGCCTGGAGCTGCTTGACGTCCGAGCGAGGCTCTACTCGGATCACGACGACGTGGTTGTTGACGCTGGGGCGCCGGTCCGAGATGACGCTGGGACCCGCCTCGCCGTGACGACGCTGCTGGAGCAACTCGCGCGGTACCACGATCGTCTGGCCGCCGACGATCGCGATGACCTGGCTCGACGGCTCAGCCATGACGCCGGCGCCCAACAGCTACGACGCGCGGTCGCGGCCCTGGTATGACCATCGGCCAGTGGTACAACGAGGCGCACCAGGCCTTACGTACCGCGTCTACCGCGATGGGTCGGAGCCGTGCCCTGGCCGCGGCCGACATCAACGCCACCGTTATTGCCAGGTCTGCCATCTACACGCAGTTGGCTCGAGCAACGGCGCTGCTGGTTGGTGGCCGTCCGGTAGCGGAGGCACCAGATCGAGCCCGTGCCACGGCCATTCTGGCCAGACATGGGCAGAGCTTGACCCAGCTCTACGTGGGGCTGCATGCCGCCGCGGTCGTGGATCGGCAGTTCCCGGCCTCTCCCGCCACCGCGGTCGCCGGACCGGCGCGTTCGCTGCGTCGGGCCGTCGACGCCATCGGCGTGATCGGTGACATCCTCGCCAGTCACGTTCCGCCAGGGCAGACACCTCGTACTCCGGAAGGGCTCGCGGTTCGAGCAGGTGGTGGCGTCCAAGCTGGCCTCGCCGACATCGCGAGGCTCACCTCGGCCACCATAATGATCGACATTGCGCTGCCGGGCTGGCTTGACCAAAGGCGGGGCCATCTCACCGAGATTTGCCGGCCGGCGGCAGAAGCCGCCAGGTGGACCGCCAACAGCCGCTTGAGCGCGGTCGCCCGTGAGCTGATCGCCTTGGGCCGCGGGCAACCCCGACTACACGGACTCGACGTCGCCAGGCCCCCGTTGAATCCCGCGCCGCCCGTCAGCACACCAGGCGACGCGGTCGCAGCCGTCAGCGCAGCGCGAACCTGGATGTGGCAAAACCCAAGCGAATTGACGAGTGTTCACCTGCAGCTCGGGACTCAACTCGGCTTGGCGGTGCATGTCCTATCCAGCACCGGCGACCCGACGATGATTGGCGGCTGGCGTCAGGCAGCCATTGCGGCTGCTGACCTGCGTGCCACCCCTCCGGTTGGCCCAGCCCGCGACACCGTTGCCGAACTGACAGAGGTCCTCCGCTGGCTGCGATCCCTCGGCAAGGGTGAGCCGGGGGAGCGGCACCTCCAGCAGATTTCACGCCTCAACTCGGAGCTTCCAATCATGGCGGCCACGCTTCACAAAGGGCTTTCGGCTGCCCTGCAGCGCCGTGACCTGTTCGTCAAGGACGAGGGAGTGCTGCAGCGGCCCGCCGGTTCCCTCGTCTTCCGCGCTGCGGAGCGCTGGCGTCCCGCTTTGAGAGACGACGACGTCGTGCAGGATCTCGTCCGTGCGCTGCTGCAAGGGCAGGACGCGTCCATTGATCCTGCACACAGGGGCCCGTCGGCTAGGGCGTTCCCCAACCCGCCGCGACCGAGAACCTCTGTGTCGGACCCGTTCTGGTTACCGGCCGATCCATCCTCAGGGCTGGCTGTCCGTCGATCCCGGTGAAGTCGGATTAGCGACGACCTGGACGCTCCTACCCCTGGTTCGTCGCCGAGTGCCCGGCGGGCGGCGGGCATTCGGTGTTGGTGGTAATGGCGATGCGGTGCTGGCCGGCAGCGCGGCAAACTGGACCGCATGGTCGCATTGGTTCGCAGCGTCGCAGGGCTGACCGACGCGGTGCGTGGGGGTTCCCGGGCGAAGTTTCTGTTCTTCTGGGGTCACCAGCCACAGTGCGACGGCAGCGCTGGGGCTGGTTGCTTGAGCCAATGGTGGCCAGCACCCTTCAGCGCCGATGGGCTGGAGTTCCTCACTGCTGAGCACTACATGATGTGGCGTAAGGCCGTCTTGTTCGGGGACGAGGCGGTAGCCGCGAAGATTCTGGCGGTGGCGCACCCTCATGCGGCGAAGACGCTCGGCCGGCAGGTGGAAGGGTTCGACGAGCAGGTTTGGGAGCATCACCGCTTTGACATCGTGGTGGCGGGCGCAGTGGCGAAGTTCGACCAGCACGAGGAGCTACGCGAGTTTCTGCTCGGCACCGGTGAGCGGGTGCTTGTGGAGGCCAGCCCGGTCGACCGGGTGTGGGGGATCGGCTTAGCGGTCCAGCATCCACACGCCGTCGACCCCTTACAGTGGCGCGGGTTGAATCTGCTCGGCTTCGCACTCATGCAGGCCCGCACAACGCTGCGTGCCCAGGCATCCTCTGGGCCAGTTCCCGGAACTCGTTTCGTACCGCCTGGGCGGGACTAGCCCTACCCGGACGACTCACCCCGCGACTTCGGCGTGCACCGCGGCGCGGAGTAGAGGGCGCACGAATCGAGGCATGAGCGGATATCGGCTGGCGAGACGTATGTTCAGTGGGCCATGGTTTGGGCGTGATCGTCGTTCAGCGGGTACGCGTGCGATGGAGCGCGTCTGGGCGCGGCGCTCCACAGGCCAACGCCCGTCGAGGGCTCAACCGGCCGGTGGCAGTTCCGGTGCCGCTCCCAGAGGGCGATGTCGTAGTCCACGACGTCCTGGCTGATGAGGCCGGCGGCTACGTACGTCGCAGCGACGTATTGACCGGTGGCGTGAGCACCGCCCGCAACCTCGATCTATGGCTTACCTCCGACGGCCCGGCGGTAACCGTCGAGCGCCTGCCCGGCGCGGCGGCCTTCCCGCCAGCGGGAGTGTCGGCCCGCCTGTTCACCCTCGCCCACGGGCAAGTCGGCCGGTATCGAGCCAATTTCCGGTTCCGATTCACCCGGTGCGCGTGCGACCCCAGCTGGTACTACGAGGACTGGGTGGTCCATGTCAGCAACGGCCCTGTCGCACACGACCGCTTCCTGCAAGGCAAACCGGACCACGATGTTGACAACCGCGTCCACCTATACGGCGGCCTCGCGCGCCGAGGTAGCCACTAGCAACCACTCATCACACACTCCCGAAATTCCTTCGCCTTCGACAGGGCCAGTGCCCAAACACGCCCGCACGATTAGCGGCGGATGCGCGCACCCATCACGGTGAGAACCCGTGGCTACACTGAACGGTCATGCGCTCCGCCGAGATTCTCGACCAGATCGACACCGCGGCCGCAGACTTCAGGTTTCCGGACCTGGGCCACGGCTACTACTACGCGGTCGATGCTCGGCTTCACGCCTACTGCGACGCGCAGCGCTGGGCGCTCATCGTCAAGAGGTTGGGATACTCGCCTAGGGCTGGCAATCTCATCGACGTCCTTCACGTGTTCGGCAACTGCCTGACCGAGGGCGATCCGGGCTACGGCAACGGAGACTTCCTCAGCCGGGTCGACAACTGGGACGAGATCGAGGACGTTGACCAGCCTGAGATCTATCACGGGACATCGATTGTGGTGCGAGGCCGGCGGATCACGGTAGCCGCCGAGCGGGGCGAGGAACTGGTCGACGTGCTTCGCCGGCTCGTCCCAGACCACCGGGAGCTGCTCCTGGCCGACGAAGCCGAGCTGCGGCGGCGGATCCCGGCCGACATCCCAGAGATCATGCGGCTGGATCAGTGGCACCACCCAGACATTCTCCAGGACACACTTCCCAGTCAGTCAATGACTTTCCGGCAGCTCGCCGACGTGCTGACGACAGGAGATGTGAGCCGGTACGCACCAGACGTGGCACCCAACACGCACTGGTCCAACTGGCCAGAGTCCGGGAACCTGTAGCCCGGGCGATCGCGCACCGACAGCGGCATGAGCGGGCACCTGATCAAGCGATGCTGGCAACAAGCTGACAGTACGGCTGGAGTTGAGACAAGGTACCTCACAATGCCAACAGCGATGTCAGGGGTAGCAGCCTTGTGCTGCCGGTAGGGGCAGGTTTGATCTGATGTCGGCGTCGACGCCATTCGAGCACGGCCGCGACCAGCGGAGATTTCGCCGTGGTTGTCGTCAGCAATAACGCACGATTGCGGTCTTGCCCGCCCTTAGTAAGCTGTGGTCCACACTAATGTCGGAAAGGGATCCGTATGTCGGTTTGTAATGTGCGCCCCTTTCCGGTATCTCGGTACCAACTCGCGCCCATCCGGCCCGCCATCAACGTCAGACCGAAGGCATAAATGGACGACAAAGAAGACGTCGAGCTAACGCCGATCGATGAAAAAGTTAATCCGCACTCGTTCAAGCTAGCTATTGGCGTAAGCACCACGAGCGCCATCGCTGGGGCACTCGGTCTTGTGGCGGACGCGGGTCAGTTCGCCTCCCTCACCCTCGACATCGCGCTCGTTTGCGTCGGCGCCGTTTCGGCGGCCTTGTGCGTCGTAAGCCTTCTGCGAAAGGGGTTCAATGATTCCAGGCGGCGAGTGACTTTTGTGGTGACGATATTGTTGATCTCGGGCGCAGCTATAGGGGTCGGGACAAAACAAAGGTTCGGAAGCGACCCCGAGTCTCTGCCGGCGAGTACCGCACAAGTCGAACCTGAACAGGTGAGAAGCCCCATTGCCGAAGGGCACTTTTTAGAACCGCATGAACCCTTGCCGGCCTGCGCTCTGGCAAAGATATATATCGAGGGCGGTGTCCCGAAGACCGGATGGGTATACGTCGTGGGGCACCGGGACCACGAGACCAGTCGCATATATTTCGTTACGGTCGAGAGAGCTTCAAATGGCAAGTGGGCCAGCAGGGTTCCCACTGGCAGCAATGCGGCGGAAGTGTGGCTCCTTGCCGTGGCGGCCGACTGGGTCAACTACCTCCCAGAGTTGGCGCCGTCAGCTCAGTCAACTCGATGGTCCTCCGAGAATTTGCCGCCGGGATCTACGTCGCTTGACCACGCAACGTTCCCACTGGCTGCCGGTTGTTAGCATTTGTGGCAGCTCGATCGGGTGTCACCAATCGGTAGTTCCGGATCATCCGCGCGCCTATCTATGCAGCTTCTATTTTGAGTGAAATGCCTTATCCTGTGTATTCATCTCAGCGTGATCGAGTGCACTGACATCGGCATGAGCGGACGTCACCCGACCACGACCGGGACCACCAGTGCTGACGCCTTCGGGTTCGCCGAAAAGGTCTCCAGCCTGAAGGGTCCGGTCAGGACACTCCCCGTGGGATCGGTATCTCGGATGACGGAACCGCGGCGGACTCCAGCATGCTCACCCGCAACGCTCCACATCGATTTGCAGCGCGCCTGCAGATGTGGCCTTAGACGAACCGAGACGCCGGCCGGCGCCAGCTGCTCCCCGACCCACGGTTCGCGCCGGCCGGTCGAAGCGGCGATGGTCTCGGCCTGCGGGACCCTGAGGATGCTGTGCTGTGCACAAGCGAATGGCCTTTGCTGCGCATCGGCCAGACAGCGGTCTCGACGGCGGCAGACCCGGCTACCGGTCCGCCGCGGCTTTGTCCGGCAGACGGTGAGAGAGTCCTCGATCGGGTTAGACGTGGCTGGCCCAGGGACTGTACACGCCCGCGCGTACCACGCTGCGCCCACGTGGCAGGTCCAGCACATCGATCAAGCTGGGGTCTTCGTCGGCGGCATGATGCAGGTGACCGACTTTACCGTTGCTCCCGCTCGCGTCGGAGGCTCCGATCAACTGCCAGACTCCGTCGTCCGCGTCGTGACTGACGAACAGAACAGGCTCGTGGCGTTCGAAGACCTCAGGAGTCTGGATACAGACGGTGCCAAGCAGCCAGTGCCGCATCCACCAGGCTCGCCGGTCTTGCTGCATGATCTGGTCGGTGACCCACCAAACAAACGGCAGGTCCTCGTGAGCACGCGACTGCTCCGCGGTCAGGTCCGGACCACCCTCAGGGATCCGCTCGAACGGTTCATCGACAAGGGAGAACGCGTGACCACCCTCGTTCGCAAAAATGACGGCGTGGAAGGTGCCACCCCCAGGATTGCCGGCGCCAATCCCGACGGACAGACGGGCGACGTGCGGGTCCGAGCCCCTGGTCCAGCCAAACGCGTACGAGGCCAGCTCACCGTGCGGGCCCACGAACTCGCCGAACGCCCGCCGGTCTATACCCGTGGCGTCGGCCGTCGGCGTCTCAACGAGCGCACCTTCCAGCACCTGGATCTGCATATCCACACCGGTAACCTAACCGATCGAGAACCTCATGCCGTAGGCGCAGGCCACCACTACCTGCTGTGCAGCCTCGGCGACGACCGTCGGCACCGAACGCAGTCCTCGTCGTCGAGCCGGACGATCAGTACGAGGCGTTCGCAGTCACGAGTATGACGCCGCTGGGAGTCCAGGGATTCCGCTTCGTCGCTGTTCCCGGCCGCGGCCTCGCCCACTGGTAGCCGAACACCAAGAGTGATGCACACGCCTTCACGACCAGCGGCAGAAGAGTGCATCGGTGAGAGGCGTTAACGTACCGCCTAGTACATCGTCACCAGACTGATGACGCGCTGCTCCTGATCATGTTTCAGCGCAAGCCGGCGACGTGTCAGCCCTCCGTCCGGCTTCTCGAACTCGGCTGCGACTGCGAAGAGCGGCGTACCGCTCTCCGCGTACCGGAGATCGTAGATATAGCTCTGTGAGAGCTTCGCCTTGACCACTGAAGCGAGCTCGTCCGGCGTTACATCTTGCAGGCCGATATTGGTCATGAGGCGAAGCTTATTTTCGTCACGCAGTAGGTACTTGTCGAGCTTGTTCGGATGGACCAATACTTTCGCGGACTCAGTGTCAATCAGCTCTCCTGTGATCGCCGCGAGGTTAAGGATTCGGTCTTCCGCCGCTTGCCGTGCGTCAGTAGCCTCGATTTTATACGAGAGGAAGCAGGCGAAGTAGGTGTCCACCAGGCTCACCACATCGTATTCGTAATCCGGCAGGCCGAACCCCACTGGATCCTCATTGCTTACCGCTGGATCATCGCCGCCGTGCGTGAGAATAGCCTTACGTCCATCAAGGATCCAGAGGGGCGTCATCTTCCGCTCGATGAAGTTCCGGACAGGACCCGCGAAGGACACATCAATGTACCCGACATATCGGGCCTCATCCGAAAGCGATCTATGAATGCTTGCAACGTCGCTTGGGCGAAGATTATTGAAGTAGACCGCGTACTGAGTCTGCCAGTTCACCGGCTGAGGACGCGCTTTAACGAGAGTATCCTCCATGGCGAGGATCGGCATGGCAATATGCCTATCGTCTAGATCCCCGTGAAGCACGCTCGTCCGTAGGTTCCTTCGAAGGCTAGGCAGGTACTTTTTAGCGAAGGCGACGGCGTAGTTCCACGATGGCTCCTGCCACCAGTCGTAGAGGAAGGCAGCCTGAATACCGTCCCTCGTTGGCGCCAGCGACGACTTCAGCTCCTCGTAGTCAACTCCACGAGACGCCAGTAGTCCACGCATCCGCTTGCCCTCTTCCTGCATTGTTCGCTGGAATAGTTGCGGATCGGACTTTGCGTACTCAAAGAATATCCAGGGCATCAGAGCGTTGTCCCGAGCGTTGAGCACATGGAAGCCGAGCACGTACCAACCATACTCGGACCTCGATCCCGATGGGGGTGCGTGAACCTCACTCACATCGGCCAGTTCGTACACCCCCTGCCCATCCTTGCGTGACGCTGGGTAGTGCACGTATCGCGGCGGAAGCGGATGCCGGTCGTTGGGCTGCAGCCAACCGTCGATCGCTAGCGCAAGACTGAAACTAGGGTAGGTTGGCCCATTCGTCCATGGTGTTGGCCGCCTCGGTGACGTACTCGTCGATGGCTGATGCGAACGTCCCGGCGTCATACGCCGGAAAGTAGATAGGGACGAGTCCGAACAGCGGCGCTCCGATGTCGACCCGTGATTTGTCCACCTTGGGATTTAGGTTGTAGTGCATCAGGGTGTTGCGGAACGGCTTGGCGGCAGGCGCCAGGATCAGCTGGGCTTCCGGCGAGCCGACCAGCTTGTTGATGAACTGAATGGAACGGCTGGTGAGCGTGCGGAGTTGGCCGTCGCGCAGGATGCGGAGGCTGCCGAGGACCTGGTACAGCGTCAGGAAGCGAATCTTGAACGCGGAATAGTCAGTGGCACCAGACCCGCCGACGCCGACGATGTGTGCGAAGTTCAGCATCGCCTGGAACACCGTGAGCAGCGCGTTGAGGTCTGGGTTGGACGAACCGTCAAAGACCTGCGGGTAGTAGCGCTCCGAGCGGACGTCATCCACGTGGGAGTTGAACTTGCGGGCGTCCAGGTGGCTCACAAACGTCTGGCCAGGGGTGCTACGCCGGCCGCCCAGGGTGGCGACGAAGTGACCGTACTCCTGGTAGATCGCCTGGATGTCGGCTCCAGACATGGTAAGGATAGCCTGTGGGTCTTGGCCTATATGGAAGTTGGCGGCATGGGTAGTGCTGATCAGGCGCCCGTCATAGCGGTAGAGGCCGAGGTCGGTTTCGAGGAACCGGAACACCTTGAAGCGCACGTTACCAAGGAAGCGGCCCCGGTGCGCCGGCATGAGCACGTCGCGGAAGTAGGCAAGTTGCCCGTCGACCCCGCGCTTGGTGTCCTCGAAGAGCTTCAAGCTGTGACGGGAGCGCGCCACGACCTGCTGGACGCCACTGGTGAGCAGCGCCGACGTTGCGGGGTCGATGGCCTTGAGTTTCGCCAGTGACTCATGGAGGTAGAGAGACAGGTAGGGGCTGATGCAGAAGGACAGGATGCTCGCGCTGCCGCCAGCCATGGCGTGAATATCCGTAGCAAGGTTCCCGGCGTAAGCGGCATCGCTGGCCATGCCCTGTCGTATCACTGCATCTTCAAGGGTCACACGTCCATCATATGGCGAGGCGCAAATGCGGTAAGCGTATCAGCGGTTGGACTGGGATGGTCGGCAGGAACGTGGATAGGGAAGGAGTTCTGAAGATAATGGAGCCTGCGCTATCCCCCACGGCGCGGAGGTATGCGCGCTGGGAGGCGTGTGAGGCAACTCCGCCATACCCGCACCGGCTAATCTTGGCACGCGCCGAGCTGCGGCGTTATGGTGGCTATTTCATTCAGGGCCTGCAGTAAGCGTCACCTTCCTGAACGTAACGGAGACGCCTCCGTAGGGGTATGACCCACGCTCATATGATCGGTCGCAGTGTACTCAGCACGAATACACGGTGACCGTTGATCAGGTGCACGCTCATCGACGGATCCGATACGTGATCATGGCGGCAGCAGCCTGGCTGCATCGCGTCACGCTGGTCCCGATCCTGGGTGGGGGTCAAGTCAGACCATCACGGCCCTTACCTCTTTGAGCCCGGTTGGGCCACTGTGCGCTGTTTGGGCGGGATCAGCCATCAATCGCGGCCATCGATGCACTTCGCGCCGCTGCTCTTTGGAGCGAGTTGGCTACTGTAAGCTCGCGTGAACTCGGGGGAGGGCATTCAGTGGTGAAACTTGACGTCGAACGACAACTGCTGGACAGGGCGGGGCTGGTTGCGGATGAGCTCCGCCACGAGCCGCTGGAACCTGCCGCTCTGTCCATGGTGATAGGCCCGCCTACCCGCCCGTTCTTGGCCTGACAGGGGCGGTCATGACTGGGACGTGGGAGAGGTGCGTCCGCGAGGTCACGCTGGCGGCGGACCCGGAGACAGTCGGTGCATTGAGCGGGGGGTGGAGCAATCTCTCCACCTCGCTCGGTTACCTGAGGGATGCCCTGGTCGGGCGCTCCTTTGTTGGCCCGATCGCGTCGGGCACCGAGCGTCCGCACACCGATGGCCTTCCGGGCATGCTCGCCGGCTGGAAGGGCAGCGGGGGAGACGCGTACCGGGAACACCTGAGCGACATCGGCAGGGGCATCGAGGACCTGATCACCAGCGCGAGCAACGTCAGCGGCGCGTTGTCGCGGATCGAGATTGACGTCCGGAAGGCGGTCGCCAGCATCCCAATCCCGCTCGGCGACGACTTCGGCATCAACGAGTGGAGCCTGCCCAATGGCGGAGAGCTCGATGGTGCTCAGGACGGCGAGAGCGCCTCAGCCTTCCTTGCCGCGTTGCGCAAGGACTACCAGAGCGACCCGACGTCGTACGCCGACGGCGCGTTCCGTGAGAAGGCCGACGGCCTAGAGGCGACCATGAAGGTCGACGGCCAGGCCAGCGACCACAAGCGCGGCGGGCTGTGGGATACCAGTTCCCACCTGAACAAGTGGTACAGCGACAACCAGCAGGCGGCCAACACTGCTGCCGCTCCGCTGACCAAAGCGCTAGAGGTCGAGCGGCCGCGACTCGTCGTGCCGGGCGCCGAGATTGGGAAGCCACACGACGGTTTGCGCCCTCGCACTCCTCCGTCCGGTTACTCCCCCAGCGGATTGGATGGCGGCTCGGCTGTTGGCAGCTCTGGTATCGGTGGCGGCTTAGGTCTTGGCAGCACGGGCGTCATCGGTAGCGCCGCTTACGGCGGTAACGACTCGTCCGTCGCGGTGCCGTCGGCCGGTGGCAGCTTCGGTAGCGACCTCACTGGCGGCGGCGCAGACTTGCACCTCACGCCTTCACCGAGCGCCGGTGGCCCAGGAACCGACCTCGACCTAGATCTCGGCACCAGCCTGGCCGGTGCCGGTGGTCCAACCACCGTGGGGGGCGGCTTCAGCGGTTCGGCGGGCCTGGGGCTCGGCGGCCAGGGCCCGACCGGGGCTGGAAGAGTGCTCGGGCTCGGCTCGCCGAGCGGGGCTGGTGGAGGCGGCTTCGGTGCCGGGGGTGGAGGCAGCCCTGTCGTCGTCGGCGGCGGGATCACTACGGGCGGGATCCCCGGCATGGTTGGCGGTGGCAACGGCAGAGTGCCGCCGACGACCAGCGCGGCCAGGGCGGTGCGCAACGCGACCGGTGTCGGTCGCGATGGCGGCTCGCGGGGCAGCGCCGGCGGTTTGATCGGCGGCACCGGTGCCACTGGGCGGGGTAGTGACGCCGAGCACGACGAATCCGGACCCGGGTCGTCATGGTTGACTGAGGACGACGACCCGTGGCGCGCCGATGACACCGGTTCCCCGGGCATCCTGCGATGAGGACGAACTGATGAGTGTGAACGTCGGCGTGCTCCGGCCTGTCGCGGCCGGTCTGCTGGCCGTGCTCCTGACGGCTGCCGCCGCCCAACCTGCCGCCGCCGCACCCCAGCGGGCCGAGCAGTGGTACCTGGACGAGCTCCGCATCGATCAGGCACACAAGCTTTCCACCGGGCGTGGGGTGATCGTCGCGGTGGTGGACAGCGGCGTCGACGCCACCCACCCTGATATTCGGGGCCAGGTCCTTCCTGGTGGTCGAAGCTATGGCGCTTCCGGCGACGGCCGCGCCGACGAGGACGGCCACGGCACTCACATGGCCGGCATCATCGCGGCGACGAACGCCGCGGCCGACGGCGTGGACGGGATCGCCCCGGGCGCCAGGATCCTGCCCATCAAAATCAAGAAGGGCAAGGCTCCGTCTAGCGACCGGGCACAGGCCCAGGGCATCCGGATGGCGGTCGACGGCGGTGCAACGGTGATCAACCTGGCCGTCGGGAGACCGGGCGCCGCTTCCCCGGAGGAGGAACAAGCCATCGCGTACGCCCTGGAGCGGGATGTCGTCGTGGTCGCCTCTGCCGGCAACACCGCTATGGGAGAGAGCGCCGTCATCTCGCCGGCCAACGTTCCTGGCGTGATCGCCGTAACGGGCACGACCCGTGGCGGAGTCTTCTGGTCCGGCTCCGTCCAGGGGCCGGAGTCGGTGGTGTCCGCCCCTGGCGATGGCATTCTCAACATCGGCCCGGAGCACGGCTACGGGTGGGGTGACGGGACCTCCGATTCCGCCGCCATTGTCTCCGGCATCGCGGCGTTGATCCGGTCGAAGTATCCGGACCTGGACGCCGCGAACGTGATCAACAGGATCATCCGGACCGCGCGGGACGCCGGACCGGCGGGCCGGGATCCGCAGTATGGGTTCGGTCGGATCGACCCGGTGGCCGCGTTGACGGCGGACGTGCCGACGGTCTCCAAGAACCCGTTGCTTGGCACTGCGGCCTCGGCAGGCGGCACCGCTCAGCCAGCCGTGGCCGACACCTTCGACGTGACCAAGTACGGCGATCAGGGCGGCCCTACCGATCAGCAGGTTGTCGTGATCGCCGCTGGCATTGGCCTGGTGCTGGTGATCCTCCTGGCGTTGGCGATCTTCCTGATCTGGGGCCGTCGCCGCCGCAGCCGAGAGGCCGCTGTCCAGGCAGGCGCGCGCGACGAACTGCTCGACAAGGTGCCCTCAGGTGGCTACCCGCAGCAGCCGCGCTAATGCAGTTGGGGTTGGCAAGGCTGGCGCAGGGCTAACGCTGCCTCACGCGGCACTGGCGCATCGATCTGCGGTGATCACTCAGGGCGGCGAGCCGGTGACGCCCGTTGCTAGGGTCATCGCCATGATGGCGCTGCGACGGGAGGGCGCGTCCGTCGGGCGCTCGCACGAGTCGTTGGTGACAGTCCGCGCTGTCGTCCGGAAAGGACCGGTCCGATGATCCCCGGGTCACGTGAGCCCTCAGCTCCCGATGTAGCTGCCCCTGTCCCTGACGTGGATGTCTACTCGCCGGACAGGTCGGTTCGCATCGCCGCGACGAGGCGGGGTGACATCGCGGTCGAGGTAGACGGCCTGCACCGGCATACCGACGAGTCGCTGGCCCGGCAGGTGCGGGCCGCAGCCAGGGTCGCGTTGGCGTCACTGCAACCGCGGGTACGCGATGCGGAGCCTCCGGTGGACGAGCAGCGGTCTGGTTGGTGAGCGGTCGGATGAGCAGAAGGATGTTGGCCGTTGTGGCTGGCGTTGTCGTCGTGGCCCTCGGGTTGCTTGGCGCGTGGCGGTGGGGGCCGTTCGGCGACGATGAGATTGTTCCCTCGTGCAGTGAGTTGGCGGGTGCCTTGCCGAGCGTCGTCGAGGGGGCATGGACCCTGACACGTGCCGAGCCGAAGCGCGAGTCCAGCAAGTCTCTGGTCAACTGCGAGTTCGACTTCTCGTCGGCCGAGCGGTCGTATCAGGGCAAGATTGCCGTGAGTCTCACCGGGAGCGACGACGAGGCATATCTGCGCAATACGGCGACGGAGGGTCCCTGTTACGGGGAGGCGGTGCCATACCCGAGCGCTGCCAAGTACCGGGTCGCGCGGTCATGCTCCGAAAAGATCAACGAGAAGGTCTTCGCGGGTGTATTTGTGGCATCTGACGACCGGTACGCGCACGTCTACGCGGACTTCAGCAACCCGGGCTCTGCCGTTGAGCAGCTCGTCGAGTACGCGAACACCACCGCTCAGCGCATCACCGACCGGGCAATGACCCTGAAGTCGGCCGAGTAGGAGCATGCCGTGGGCAAGTTGGAGCGCTACTTCGCGGACGTGGCCCGGATCAAGGCCGAAGGCGTCTCCGCCAACGGTTGGGTGACGGTCGTTCGGGACCACGACGCAGACCTGAAGGTCGACATCCGGCCCGGAATGCTGCGTCGGTGCGGTCCGGACCAGGTGGCGTCTGAGATCCGGACGGCCCTGCTCGCGGCCGTGGCGGATCACCGGCGGCAGTACCGCCAGCTGCGCATCGACTACTTCGGCTCGCCCGTCGGTGTCGAGCCGTTCACGCCGATCGAGCCAACGCAGGGGGAGGGACACGGAGCATGACTACGGACACGTCGGCTCTGCGGGTCGAGTCGCGGGCCCTGGTGGCCTTCGGAGTGGAGCGTTACGAGGACGCGGTGACCTACAGCGCTGTTCGCCGCTACGTCGGCGACGTCGGTGCGATCCCGGTTGCCGCCTGGGGCACGCTCGAGGGGATTTCCGACAAGCTCAACCGGGACTGGGCGACGGCCCTGGGTAGCAGGTTGTCCGAGGCGAACATCGCTCGTGACGAGATGGAGCGCATCGCCGACGGGCTGATGCAGATCGCCGCGGACTACGAGGGCACCGAGCTGGACGTCGCCACCAACTTCGACGTTTTCAACCGGGATCTGGGCCCCTATCTGCCGCTCGGTGATGGCTACGGCAGCAGCGTACGGGTGCGTCCGGGTGGTGCAGGCATCCTGTCCCAGCCGTACGAGCGTCAGCTTCCGGGCGACGAGCCGGTGTTGGTCATTCCGGAGGGCAACGACCGGCTGGGCGCGACCCGCAGCGAGCGGCTGCCGCGGACCCGCGTCGTCGAGGAGCCGCTCACCATCGGCAGCACCGACGGCAATAACCTCGGCTTTTCCGGCGGCCGGACCACCTACTACGAGAACGGCGAGGGCGACCAGCTCGACACGTTCATCCACGAGCACCGGGACACGCTTCTGCAGCTGGAGGCGATCCTGATCGAGCTGGGCACCGGTCAGCGTCTCCCACTGAGTGACCTGATGGTCCACGCCTGGCGATCGGCGCCCAAGGTGATCTGGAACCGGGCCGATCTGGTGCATTCGGCCGCCGGCACCTACGCCGAGCTGCGCGCCGAGATGGACGGCGAGCTGAAGAACCTCAAGTTGTACTGGGAGGGCAGCGCCTCGCAGGCGTTCAGCCAGTACGCCGAACGCGCCTCAGCGTACCTGCTTCAGCTCGAGACCCAGACGCGCTGGCTGGCCGAGGAAGGCAAGAAGGCCGCCAGCATGCTGGAAGGCCTTCGCAACGCGTACGCCGGCCTCGGCTACCAGCACATCGGCAAACTCATCGAGGCCCTCAATGGCTACATCGAATCCGTCAACGGCCTCTTCTCGTCCTGCTCGAACCCCGAAGCGGCCCTCCTGGCGGTAGTGAAGGACTTCGTGACCTTCCTGCTCGACGCGGAGCGCCGGCACGTCGAAGCCATGTCGGACCTGATCAAGATCGACGAGCAGGAGCGCAAGGAACGCCCCGACCTTGGCACCCGCAGCCACAACACGACGCCGTTCCCGCAGGCCGAGGTGGGAGCCAACGCCTGGCTGGACGGCGGTAAGTGGACTCCTCGGCCGGACCGCCCGGCCGCGTGATCGAACGCCCGGGAGGTGCTAGCGCCCAACGGGCAGGCTGTCGCGGGATGACGGCGTGACCTGCAAGAATGCGCCGCATCCGTGGCGAGCTTTCGAGAGGCCTACTCGAATTACTCCGGGCCTCCGGCGGAACGGATCCGATAAGTTTAACGCTTGCGGGCCATCTGCGACGAACCCCAGCTCCTCGTGCTGGAAAACCTCACGAGCGGTGTACGCATCGCCGGAGGCCCAGCTCTCGTGACCAAAGTCGACGGGATACGCGGCAGGTCTCACGTGACCCAGACAACCCAAGTAGCCCACCAGGGGGCGCCGCCGCCGGGACCGATATTTCCGGTTAGACCGATCGTTGTGGACTCGCGCTGGTGCAATGCAGGTGTCCTTAGTTGGCCGAGATGAACAAGCTGTATACGCGGTTACGGGTGGCGAACCCTAGAGCTCAAGCCTGGTTCCGGCGGCTCAGCGGGGTTCTTTCGAGGCCAGAGGGAAGGTCTCGAAGGTCCGGGGGAAGAACAGTCACCGAGTCCCTGAAAGCGCCTAGAATCTGATCGGCAGTGAGGCCTTTTGCAGTCACGTTCTCCGAGCCTCCAAGATCGTGGAAAATCGCGCCCTCGAGGCTGGCGCGGTTTAGCTTTACTCCGGTCAAGTTGGCTCCGGCGAAATTGGACTGCTGCACCTGAGCCTTGGACAAGTCTGCCTTCTGAAGGCGCCCACCCACGAAGCTAGTGCGCCTAGCCTTTGTTCCGATGAAGCTGACTTCTCGCATGTTGCAGTCGTTGAAAATGGAGTTGTTAAAGACCGCGTAGTCCATACCAGCTCGCTCGAAATTTGCCCCCTCCGCATCCGCCTCCGTGAAGCCCGAGTATCGAAGGTTTGCGTCGCTCAGCTGCGCCCCGCATAGTGATGCCCCGTGGCCGATCACGCCCTCCAGGTTGGACTTCTGCATACGCGCGCCACACAGATTCGCATCCTGCAACACGGCATGACTCGCCATCAATCCGCGGAGATCAGCTCTTGCGAGGTTCGCTTCGCGCAATACAGACATCTCAAGCGACACGTTAACGAAATATGCTTCCTCGAGATCCGCTCCAGTGAGGTCGGTGTGTCGAAGGTCGACTCGATGTCGTTCCGGCCGACGGGGTCGGCGGCCCAACACGCTTAGCGCCGCTTGGACATCAGCGGCAACATGGTCCAATATTTCTGCGGTTTCTGTAGCGGAATTTACGTCGTCAGCGGGAGTGGCGCTTTCCCGATCGCCATTACCGTCGACGCGAACCTTCAGCAATCTGCGCTCTCGGATGAAGGCCGCCAACATGTCGACGACCGCGCCGTGGTCGCGCGCCGATTCGCTCATAATGTGCTCCAAGGCGTAAACGCCACCCAGTCGTTCGGTTTGTTTATCGGAGGCCAGTTGCGCAATCGCCTTCGAGTATCGGTCGGTCAATTGCCCACGTCGGCCGACTCGGAATGTCTGGGCTGTGAATACCAAGCCCGCCAAAGCGGCTGTTCCACCTACGGCCGCAAGAAGGACTTGCCTCGTTCCGTTGCGAGCGTCCGTCTTGTCCTTTCCCTGCAGATGCTTTGACGGCGTGGCCCACCAAGCCAAAGGCCCGAGCAGCAGCACCAGTAGGGCTACGATACCGGCTGCCGCCACGCAACCCAGTGCGATGGCTCGCAGCTTCATTAAGCAGCCGTAAGTCTTGACGTCCCAGTTGCGTCGGTTCCAATCTCGCATCTGCGCTCCTTGTCAAGCACTGGAGTTCGGTCTGAGGCTCTGCGATTGCAGAGTTGCGGCACGAGGTGTGAATTCGTCCGCCAAAGGAGATGAAGCAGTGGGAATGCCACACGGCAATTGACTAGGGGATTCAAACACGGTCCAGGGGCGCTAACGGCAATTGCGGCGATGCCATCAGCGCTCAAGTGCGGCTCGCATCAGCGCGACTAGGTCGCCGAAATTAGAATCGTCGGCCTCTCGAAGCGCCGCATAATACGAGACACGATCACTGACAAGGTCAGGTGTGACACCTGCCCCTAGTAGCTCACGCGCGCCCTGATCCACAATCAGACGCGCTAGCCGACCGTTTCCGTCGAGAAAAGGCGCGATGGAAACCAGTCCGTGGTGAAACCGTGCAAGTAGGTCAAGAGCTGTGTCGGGATCCGTTTTCGTCGCGCTCACATAGGCGCTCCGCCACCACGAGAGCAGCTCCGCCAGTCGGGCGGGAATCTCGTGCGGTGGTGGAGGGGTGAATATTTGCTCTCCCTGTGCTCCCATGACTGTCGTCTGTATGCCACGGAGCTGGCCACCGATTACGACTTGCGGATTTGAAGCAAGCATCGTTCGGTGAATAAACATGAGTTCGGAAGTGTTTAACTGTGATATTGCGCTTCGGCCCTCATTCCATATTTGATCAGCTACCTCCGCGTTGCGCAGAAGCTGATATATGACATCCTGCCGCTTGGCACTAAAGAATGCAGCCTGCTCTTCGGCTGACATGGGCCGACGCAGGTACTCCAGTCTCAATCCATATCCGATTGGAGAGTCGAGGAGATGACGCATCCGCTCCAGATGAAAAATCTCGTCATCCGGGCCACCAGCCGCGCGGAGTGCGGCGCGCTGGCCGACGGTTAGGTACTGATTGATGAAGAAGATGAAGCCTGATGCACCATTCGGCTCGACGCCCTTCCGGTCTCGGACGAACTTCTTTCGAATTGTAGTGAAGGATGGCTGGGTCGGCGGGAAGTAGACGGCCGCAATGAAAAGCCCTTCTCCGCGCCGGGAAAGGATATCCTTCTTGCCGTCGGGACCACCCAGGGCCGCCTGGGGATCAACGTCTGAGTAGCCGCTGATTTGCAGGAGGCCTGCGCAAAGACGTTCGGCCTGGATAGAGCCGAATCGCCAATCCCGTAGCGATGCCTCGGTCGTCACACTCTAGGAGTATACGGTACTGAGTTCTATGCATCCCCCTGCCCAGATCCTTGGATTGTCGAACTCGACCCTCCCATCGCGACGCATTGCTGAGGTTCAGCGGTTGCCACCGACCAATGGGGCCGCATACCAGCTTGGTCGGGACGATAGAGGGCGGCTTGACCGTGCCGCGGCAAGACGAACCGACGCAAGACTCTGCCAAGTGAGGCACGTGCCCGGCTTGACTGGTTGCGCCCGAGCGCAAGTTGTAGGGCGGGTACGGCCGCTTCTGAGGATCTTTGAGGTGCTCTGCGTCTTGATGATCGCGTCGAGTTGAGCCAGCCCTTCCGTTGCGGCTACCGCTGACCTCTTCGCTGCCGATCGCACCATCCGCGGCATGTCTGTCCGATCGCGCCTGAGGGTTGCTCGTGGCGCTGCGAGTCTGCCGGATTCGTGTGTCCGGCAGCGAGTTCGCCATACGCCGACCAACTCGCTTGCTGCGGCGGTAATCGTGGTCATGCCGGCTGCCGCCGCCTACCGAGATCGCCGGACGAGTGGGCGTCGACTGGGCGCAAAGGCCGTCCGTGGCGACAATTTGCCGGTTGTTGCCGGCTCTGAACGTTGACCAGATGGGCGGGACTGACCAAAGGGCCTAGAGCGCGTGACGCCAGAGCATTCAGGTCGTCCGTGGGATCCTTCAAGGACCTGGCGGTGGGCCGTGGTCCGGCGACGAGTGAGATGTGCACCGTCCGGATCCGCGGTCATTGCCACTGGACGGTGATGGGGTGGTGCGGGCGGGCGAGAACGATGCGTCCGACTGAGGGGTCCGCTTGAACGGGAGCGTCTGGAATCTCGAAGCGGACCGTGCGGGAGCGGTAGGTGGCATTCCAGGTTCGGATCTCCTCGCTGACGTGGTGCGCGAGGTCCCGCCCGTTGGGTCCGTGGCCGATGACGCCTACCTCGTACAGTCTGCTGCCGTCCGGCCTGGTCGGGGCCGGCCTGGTGGTGAGGTAGGCGAGGTCCGCGCCGCGTGTGGTCGCCATCGCGCCCCATTGAAACAGCGGGGTGACGGCGCCGCGTTGGATTGCCGTGGGCTTCACGTTCATCCGCATGATGGCGTTGTCGAGGCGGCAGGCCAGCCAAAGGTCCATCCACTCGTACGGCTCCCACGGCGGGAAGAACACGTCGGTCCAGATCTTGCGGCGTTCGGTTTCCAGTACGCCGACGAGCGCTGTGGCATCAACCTCCTGATCTTTGTGCACCTGCAGGATCACGTCCTGCTCGGGGGCGAGAGGAACGAGTCGGCGGGCGTCGTCGTTCATGCCGCGCAGCGGCATGAACATGGCCAGCTCACTGCCCTGATCGCGCCAGCCGCCGTCGTACCTCTCGAAGATGATCGAACGCGAGGCGGCCCCGCGCAGACGGAGCGGCACGACGAGTCGTCCGTCGGGGGCGAGCTGCTTCAACCAAGCCGTCGGCGTCTCGTAGGCGCCGACGGTGGCGATGATCCGGTCATACGGGGCACCCTCCGGGTGGCCGAGTGCTCCGTCGCCGTGGAAGACGTCGACGTTGGTGACGTCGGCGGCGGCGAGACGTTTGCGCGCACCCTCAACGAGATCCTCGTCAACGTCGATCGTGACGACGCGTTCGCTGTCACCGACGACGGCTGCCAGGAGGGCAGCGTTGTAGCCGGTGCCGGCCCCGACTTCCATGATCCGCTGGCCGGGGCGTACGTCGAGTTGTTCGAGCATCATGGCCACGATCCGCGGCTGCGAGGCGGCGCTGATCGAGATGCCACGGGTGTCGGTCTTGGTGTAGACGGATTCGTCGGCGTACGCCTGCTGCACCGGTACCCCTGGGAGGAACAGGTGGCGCGGGGTTCGGCGCATCGCAACCTCGACAGCGGACGTACGGATAATGTCCTCGGCGCGTAGCCGGTCGATGAGATCAGTTCGCAGGTCGGAGGCCTCACGAAGCATGGTCACTCGCTCGACGCTAGTGGTCGTGAAGGTGGGTTCTGAGGTGGACACGACTTCAGTCACGGCAGACCAGGTCTCCCGGTCCCGACCGGGCGGGCCCGGATCGTGCTGCGCGGTGGCCGAGGCGGCGTAGCGGCCAAAGCCGCGGCCCGCTTGGCAGATGCAGCGGCAGCCGAGCGATATAGCCGCAGGAGATCAGGAAGTCTCGGGCGTGCTCGCTGGTCACCACTACGTCGACTGGCAGCCCGCACTGATCGACGACCTGGTGATGACGGGCGAGCAGCGCGGTACCAATGCCCTGCCCCCGGCGGTCTCGCGCCACGTAGAGCCACGCCAACCAGTGATGTGGCGCGTCGGACCGGTAGCTGTTCAACAGGGCGTTGAGCTTCTGAAACCGTGGCATCGCTCTTCTCGTGAAGGTACCTAGGTGATGATCCGACAAGCCGGGTGCGTCGTCGGCCGGATGTCGTCGCCAGACCGCGACACCGCCCATGTCCGGCAGCAGGTCGACGTCGCCCCACTCAACGGCATGGTCGACTTCCATTGCCAGCAGTCCCTGGAAGACGGCTTGCCGCTCCGCCGGGTCGGAAACGAGCCACTCGGCCACCGGGTCTTCGGCGAGGCCTTGGGCCAGGAGAGCGGCGATCGCAGCGACATCGCTGGGCTGCCCGGGTCGTACGAGCAGGGTCGTCACTGCGGGGGTCACAGCGCCCTCCGGCGTGGCAGCGGTCCGCTCTCGGGAAAGCCCGCGGGCCGGGCGGCCTCTGGCTGTCCGCGCCACATCCGCCAGATCGTTGGCCCGGTGGTGGGAAGAATCAGCGGCGGCCCTGCTCGGTACCCGAGTCTGGCGTACAGCTCACGGTTGCGGAGGTTGCTGGCCTCCAGGTATGCGGGCATGCCGAGCGTGTCGAGCTGGCGGTGGTGATGGCTCAGCAACGCGGCGCCGACCCCGCGGCTCTGCTGATTGGGGTTGACTGCGACGTAGGCGAGGTAGTGGTGTGGCTCGTTTGGGTGAAATGCCTCGAACACCGCGTCGAGGAGAGCGAACTTCGGCGCGTACACCCCGGTGGCCGCTTCCAGCGCAGCCGGATGCTCCAGTGAGCCATTGGGCGGGGGTTCGGGGCGCGGATACCAGATCGCGACGGCGGACAGGTCTGCGGTGGTGTCGACGTGGCCGTGGTCGAGGCCGTGGTTCAGGACCAGCTCGAAGTACCGGCGGTAGACGGCGCGGCGGTTGTTGTGGTCAGGGACCAGCCAGTCGGCTACGGGTCCGTCGAAGAAGGCCTCGGCGAGGACGGAGATCAAGTCCTCCGCGTCGCCGTGGCCCGCCTGGCGCACCGTCACGCTGGTGCTGATGTCAGTCATGGTCACTCCTGGCTCTAGTCAGGCCGGCTGGCGGACGGCTGCGGGGCCACGGAGGGATGCGGTTGCGCTCTCCGCGCCGAGGCCGATGGCCTTGTAGACGTCGGGCTTGGCGGCCCGAAGGATCAGCGCCCAGGCCGCGCCGATAAGGGCGACGATGGCGTACGCGGCAGGGAAGAGCCAGCGCAGCGGCGAGTGCGGGTGAACGCCGAGGAGGGTGTCGAACTCCTGCACGGTGACGACCAGGATCGCCGTCAGCGCGATCGTGGCCATCAGCGGCGCGACGACGGCCCGCCAAGGCCTCTCGGTGTGTCTGATCCGGGCGAAGTAGCCGATCACGGCGGCAGAGGTCACGGTCATCAGGGCCAGGACGCCGAGGCCACCGGTCACAGTGATCCAGAAGAAGAGGTGCACGATCGGGTCGGCGTTCGCCACCGCGTAGCCGACGAGTACGGCCACCGCGATGACGCTCTGGATGATCGAGCCGACCTTCGGTGCGCCGGTGCGGTGGCTGGTCCGACCTAGCGCGGCGGGGAGTACCCGTTCACGTCCGAGGGCGAACAGGTACCGGGCCACGGTGTGGTGGAACGACAGCAGCGCGGCGAACAGACTGGTGATGAAGAGGACGCGGCCGATGGTGATGACGCTCGTGCCGAGGTGCGGTGAGACGAGGTTGAAGATCAGATCGGTGCCGTCCGCGCGGGCGGCCTTCACGATCCTCTCGGGACCGGTGGCCACGGACATGGCCCACGCCGACAGGCCGTAGAGCAGACCGGTGATCGCCACAGCGATGTACGTGGCGCGCGGTACGGTCCGGCGTGGGTCCTTGGTCTCCTCGCTGAAGACGACGGTGCCCTCGAAGCCGACGAAACCTGTGATCGCGGTGACCAGTGCGGCGCCGATCCCGGCGGCGAAGATGTGCGACGGGGCGAGGGTGTCGAAGGTGACCGTCCCGCTGGCGGGGTGGCCGACCATTACCGCGTCGAAGACGAGGGCGACGGCGCACTCGGCGACGAGCATGACCGCCAGGACCTTGCCGTTGAGGTCGATGCGCAGTAAGCCGAGAATGGCGACGACGGCCCAAGCGATCAGAGCGCACAGCCACCAGGTGGTGTCCCAGCCGTACTGGCTCTGCAGGAACTGGGCGAGGACCGCGCCGAACCCGCCGTACAGGCCGATTTGCATGGCGTTGTAGGCCAGTAGCGCGACCATGGCTGCGGCGACGCCGGCCGGGCGGCCGAGTCCTCGGGTGACGTAGGTGTAGAAGGCGCCGGCGTTGACGATCCGCCGGGACATGGCGACGTAGCCGACCGCGAACAAGGCGAGCACGGCAGCGACGACCAGGTACGACACGGGGATGCCTGGCACACCGGTAACGGCGTACCCGGTGGTTGCTCCGCCGGCGATGACGGTGAGTGGCGCGGCTGCGGCGATCACGAAGAACACGACGGAGGGGATTCCGAGTCGGCCGCGTGCCAGGACAGCGGCGACGGTGTCAGGTTTCGAGTGGGGCATGGTTTCTCTTTCGCCTGGGGTGGTTTGTGAACCGCACGTCAGGAGGTGCGGTGGCTGAGAACGCCTGCGCCGATGACGCTGCTGAGGTCGGCGAGGAGGTCGCGTAGCGGTAGCCACGATTGATTCACCAGTTGGCGCAGGTGCGCTTGAGCGCTGTACGGCGCGCCGTCGAGCAGGGCCGCGTCCAGTTGGGTATGCACCGTCAGGCCGGCCAGCGCGATGTCGAAGTGGTCGAGCTGCCGGTAGTTGCGTACCTGCTGCGACAGTCGTGCCCACGACCAGGCGGCAGTGTTGATGTCGGTCGGCACGTAGACGGTGCGTTGCCGCCAGAGCCGGGTGACCTGCGTCTGTTGAAGGAGCCCGACCTGCCACATGCGTGTGGCGACCTGCTCGTAGGCGGTGGTGGCCAGAAACGCCAGCCAGGTTCGGGTGTCGGTGTGCTGCGGTTGGGCGATCAACCGGTCGAGGACGAGGTGCTGCAGCCAATCCTTCGGCGGGAAGGTATGGAGGACGTGGACCCTCCCTCGCTCGAATATGATTCGGCGTTCGTAGTACAGCTCGATGAGCAGTGCGGCGGCGAGGCCCGAGGCAAGTCCCGTGTCGTAGAGCCGGGGCCGGCCGGTCTGGTCGTCGTGGGCCATGTAGAAGAACTCGTCGGCGATGCGCGGGGAAATTGCGGCAGCGGTACCGACGGCCTTCACCGGCCGATGCGGCGGTACTGGCTCGCTGTGGGCGGGCACGGCGTGCTCATCGGCCGCGCCAGTGGGTCTGTTCACCGCGGCTGGCCTTCCGGGAGTGAGTGGTTGGCGGCGGGGAGCAGCCCGAGCCGGGATAGAAGGCGTCGGCCCCCGGCGTGGCGGGTGAGCTCCTCCACCGCCCAGATGTGCTGTTGGCATTCGTCATCGCTGCAGTGGAAGCAGGTGCGGCGATCCACGTGCTGGAGCACCGTCAGGCGGGCCGACTCGAAGCGGTCGACGGGGCGGGCGCTCTCGTCGGTGCCGGTCACGGCGTCTGCGCAATCCGGCGTAGCGCGGCGACGCTGACGAGCAACTCCATACACGGCGGGTGGAGATCAACCTTGGGGTAATCGCACTGGGGTCGGTGGCCGCGTACCCACATCCACTCTTCGCTGAGGTGCGCGAGGTCGGTGCGGAGCCACGCGACGACGACGTCGACATACGTGCCGGGGGTCAGGTCCCGGCCGAAGGACCAATCGTCGGGACCGAGCCTCAGCAGCGTTCCGGG
This sequence comes from Micromonospora chokoriensis, assembly GCF_000718555.1. Lineage (GTDB taxonomy): Bacteria > Actinomycetota > Actinomycetes > Mycobacteriales > Micromonosporaceae > Micromonospora > Micromonospora chokoriensis_B. Next base: position 197,766 of record NZ_JOAN01000005.1, on the reverse strand, counting down.
CTCGACGGCAGGCAGATTGCCGGGGTCGTTCATGGTGTCGGCTCTTCGTCGCTTTGAGAGCTGAGACGGATCTGCCGATCGGCAGGCACGCGATCAAGACCGGCCCAGAAGGCACGGTTCGCAGCAGCGAGCTCTTGAGGGGAGGGCTGGTTCGGGCCGGCCGCGCCGGTCCGGTTCCATCCGCCGTGGTGACCGAACAGCGTGGCCGCGCCTTCGCAGTCGATGCCGAACGGCCGGTACTGCCGACCGTCCTGCGCCGGGACGAACCACTTGATTCGTTTCGCCACCGTCATCTCCCCTCACTGGGTGGGTGCGCGGCCGGGGCCCACCGACCCTGGCCGCGCACCCGTCCGGCGGGTGCAGGGACCGACTCGCGCGGGGGACGCGACGGACAGCCCCTGCACCCGGCTCGACTGGGTGGTGCCATGGCAGACACCTGCCCAGCTGGCTCTCGGGCGATCGAGCAACCGCTTGGTGGGTCTGGGCCTACCAGCGAATAACTGATTGCGAGTCAACGATCACGGAATGCTGTGCGACTGGGAATGCCGACCTCTGGTCCGACCTCGTGTACCGACCTCCGGTCCGACCGTCCTCTGAGCTGCGCATTCATGGTTGCGCAGGAACCACCGCCAAGATCGTCTCGCTATTTGTCAGGGTTACATTGGGCCCACCGAGCCGGCCGCATGGTCGATCGGCTTGAGACGAAGCCGCGGAGGCCGCCGGTGACCAGACCCAGTCCGTACGTCCGGCGACGATGGCTTGGCCGCGAGATCAGGCGCCTGCGTCACGAGCACGGCCTGGCCGCTGAACCGCTCGCGCGCGCCGTGGGGTTCCCGCGGCAACAGCTCAGTGCCATCGAGAATGGGCACCTCGGCCCCGACATCGATCTGGTCAGCGCGATCTGTGACTACCTGGCCGTCGGCACCAACCGGCGGACAGCCATCATGGACGCGGCGACCGACGGCTGGGCGCGGGGATGGTGGATGGCCGACGCGGAACGAATGGGTGCCCGGCAAGCCACCTACGCGGACCTGGAGAGCGGCACTAGAACCATCACGGAGTACGCCTTGGCGCTGGTGCCCGGCCTGCTCCAGACGACGGCGTTTGCCGATGCTCGGCTGCGCAGCGATCCTGCCCGTCACGCCGAGACCTTCGACCCCGCCGCGGCGGTAGCCGCCCGGGCGTACCGGCAGCAACTGCTGCTCGCGGCCGACGGGCCGCGCTACGACGTTGTGCTCGACGAAATCGCGATCCGACGTTGCGCCGCCGATCCCCACATCGTCGCCGACCAGCTCTGGCACATCGTCACCGTCTGCGCTGCACACCCCACCGTGACTGTCCGAGTGCTACCGATCGACGCCTCTATCAAGGGCCATAGCGCGCCCAGGTCCGCGTACTCGATCTACCGCTATCGCGACACGCCGGACTCCGTGGCTGTCGCCGCCGACACGCTCACAAGTGATCTGATTTACACCGAGCCGGATGAGGTCCAGCCCTATCTGAGCCTCCACAGCCGGCTCAAGGCCGCGGCGCTGGCACCCGAGATGAGCCTCCACCTGCTGCGCGTCGCGGCGCAGGGCCTGTCACCCGTCGAAGGAGTTTCCGCATGACCGCGCGATACACGACGTGGCGCAAGTCCACCCGCAGCGATGATGGCAACTGCGTCGAGGTCGCCAACGCAGTCGACGGCACGGTCGGCGTACGCGATTCAAAGGACGTCACGGGTCCGATACTGGAATTCCAACCCGCTACTTGGAGCGCCTTCACTGGCGGCATCCGGGCCGGAAAGTTCAGCCGTTGACCCTGGCCAGAGTGCGCTGCAGCGCCATACGGTGTGGCTCGACCTTCGACGCGGGGGCGTGATCCCAAGGGATCCGTGGCCCTCTGGGCCCGATGTTGGCATCCTGGACATCGAGTCCGCATGTCTTCGTGTAGCCGACCAGCAGTAGCGATGCGCCCGCTACGGGTGGACGTGAAAGGGGGAGCCAGTGTCACGTCATCCCGACACCCTTGTCGAACTCGGTCGGCAGCCCAGAGGTGATGCCGACGAGAGTTTCGGCCTTCACCTGCGAACGCGCCGGGACTGGTAGTGCCCCGCCACCCGGATACGGTAATCAGCCCGAACACCCTGCTTAGCGACGCCCGTCGGCGGCTAGCCTCACCTCGGCGGCCGGGTCAATCACTGTCGCGCAGCGAGCTGGCCGACGCCGTCAACGCCGCTCTTGATCGGCTTTACCCTGGCAGGGTCCTCACCGCGCACTACGTCGACTCTCGCTGGATCGGCAAGCTCGAACGCGGCGAGCACCGTTGGCCCAGCGAAGAGCGTCGCGCTGCACTCCGCCACGTTCTAGGGGCCGCCAGCGATGGCCAACTCGACCTCTACAGCCCGCGGCGTACCGACGTCACCACTGCCGCCGATGATGGCACTGAGCAGCCGATGCCGGGAAGCTGGGATGAGACGGTCTATCAGCTGCGAGCCCAGTGGCACCTGCTGGTCCAGAACGACAAGCTGTTCGGACCGCAGTACGCCTTGATCGGGGTTACGGCTCAGCTAAATCTGCTCGACCAGCTGCTCAACGACGTGCCATCGGCGTTTCGCCCCAGCCTCGTACGCCTCGCGGCGCAGTACGCCGAGTCGGCCGCCTGGTTGAATCACTCGCTCAACGACGCTCCGGCCGCTCAGCTTTGGACCCGGAAGGCGCTCAAGTGGTCGGATCAGATAGCTGACCCGACCATGACAGCCTGGGCGACGTACCGCAGCAGTCAGCACTGGCTTATCGCCGGGAAGCCGCACCGCGCTGTCGAAGAAGCCGAAGCTGCGATGCTGCAGGACAAGAAGGTACCCAGCCCGGTGCGTGCGGCACTCCGCGTGCAGCATGCCCACGCGCTCGCCACAGTCGGCGAGCATCGCAAGGCCATGCAACTCCTGGACAACGCCCACGAGTGGGCCGCAGACCGCAGCCCGGGTAAGCCCGAAGGCGAGCACGCCTCCTACTGCACGAGCGGCTACATCGAGGTTCATCGAGGCGCGTGCCTGAGAATAGGACGGCGTCCCGACGAGGCCATTAAGGTGCTCGACGCCGCACTGCCGTCGATCCCGTCGCTCCACCGTCAGGATTTCACCGCAGCCCTGCTGACCAAGGCCGCAGCCCATGTAGCTGCTGACCAGCCTGAGCAAGCGGCCGCTACGGCACATATCGCCCTACCGATCGCTCGGCGAGCTGGTTCACGCCGGATCCTGCACCAACTCGGCCAGATCGGCTCCGCTGTTGACGAGCACCGCCACCTGGACGACGTCCGTGCGTTCCTCGACGACCTTGTGGAGACAGTCTGATGGCATCAGACCTTGAGCTGTCCGCGATGCGACAGGCCATCACCCTCTCCGCTCTTGGCGTGGGCACCACGAGCCCGAACCCGCCCGTCGGGTGTGTGATCCTGGATCAGCACGGAGCGGTAGTGGGTGCGGGCTTTCATCGCCGCAAAGGGGAGCCGCACGCTGAAGCGCACGCTCTCAAAGCAGCGGGAGATGCGGCCCGCGGCGGTACAGCTGTCGTTACGCTTGAACCGTGCAACCACGTCGGAGTCACGCCAGCGTGTCGCCAGGAGCTGATCAACGCCGGTGTCTCCCGGGTGGTCATCGCCGTCATGGATCCAACCTCCCGCGGTGAAGGTGGTGCCTCGATGCTCGCCGCCGCAGGTGTCGAGGTCGAGACCGACGTGTTGCGCGACGAAGCCCTGACCGTCCTCGAGCCGTGGCTGACCGCAACCGTGCGGCATCGGCCGTACCTGACATGGGCGCTTTCAACGGATGGAGAGCATCAATCGGCGGCGGAAAAACGCTTCCTGCTGGACCTTCGCGCAACCGCTGACCTTGTCGTTGCGGGCAAGACTCTCGACGAGGGCATTCCAGGGGGCCACGCAAGCGCTCACTTCGAGCTACCTGGCGACGCCGATATCGGCGGCAGCGTTTTGCAGTGGCTGTCGGCCGCCTACGAAGGCGGCGTACGCAGCACGCTCGTAGTCGGGTACGAGCACGCCGCCGCGCTGCGACCGCACCTGCACGCCGTCGACGAGTTCGCCGTCGCTGTGCCGCGAACTGACCCATCTCAAGCGTTGGAAGTGGTCCATTCCGACCTCATACCCATCGGTCTCCGACTGGTCGGAGTCGTGGCTCGCGCGGACGCGTTGACTTTCCGCATGCGACGCCTCCGCGCGTAGCGCGGAGTAGGACTCGCGCCCGGACACCTGCTGATCACCGCCCGCCGACACATGACAGGACAAGAGACCCGTCCCGCGCAGAGTTGGTTTGCCGGCGAACGAGTTCTTGTCCAAGTAGGTCCTTGCAAAGACGCGCAACTGTTTGGCCGGACTAGCTGTGACGGCACGAGTTGCTTCCACCAGGACGGTTACAACTGGCCCTACCGCGAAGAGGAGAGGGACTACTTTCGACACGGCAAGTCACCGCAGCGGACGGGCCTAGCCTATGCCGGCCAGGACCGCGCCCGTGCGAACCCACCCTCATCTGCCCATCAGGGTGCATTCAGCTAGCGGAACGTGTGGACGGCTCCCGGATTCGGCTTCTCATTGGCGCCGCTTCAGACTGCGGCAGTAGCCAAACGGCAAGCAGCCGAGTCAACACTCACGACGCCGAGGTTCCCTCGGCAGTGGCCACACCCGCGATCCCTCCGAGCATCATTCTGATGCCGTTTCGCTGTAGGCGTTCGTTGGGTGGCGTCCTCACGTTGGGTTGTGGCATCATCCACTATGGGCAAGAGACGTCGCGAACCTCGAAAGTCATCATCGGCTACGCCGCCAAGAATAGTGTCGCAGCGAGATCCGAGGCTGCCAGAGCCCACTCCCGATCAAATCATCGAAGCCAAACGAAGTCGACGAAACCGCGAATCGCCAACGTTCGCTACCGCGAAAGGTTTTGACGATTACCTTGAATGGTTTGCGGCTTCGTCTGATCCATTTGCCGAAGCCTTCCTTGCTTCGCATGTGCAGTCCCGCGATGCCGTGATTGCACAAGACGGCAGGGAAGAGGTGCGTCCGCTCCCCCCGGAGAAGGTAGAAAAGCTCAGGAGTTTAGCCACAACCTCAATCCAGAGGCTTACCGATAAACAGCAAGCCGCCATGGATCAATTGAGAAGCCTCGTGGATGGCCTTGATCCGCTCCCGCTGATATGTGGCATGATTTTCGCGACGCGCGCAGAGCGATGGAGTTCGTACTTCGAACCTGACACGATGCCAAGAGACTTAGACCTTGAGCTGGTAGTCAGCATCGTTGCTTCATCACCCATTCCGGAAAGCTGGAGACCTTGCCAAGTCGACGATTGGCGAACTGTCTCGGAAGCCGCCAAAGAAGTGCGCATGTGGGCATATACCTTGAGCCTCGCCTACGACTATGCCAACGAAAGTTCGCCGGAATCTACGTTTCGGAGAGAGATGCTTCAGCGCTGGCTCGCCTATCGTGGAGACGCGTATACCCCGCACGCCACCTCGTTGGCCGAATCGTTGGCGCAAGGCAAAGAGCAGACCCTGCTTGATCGGTGCGGATACGGAGTTGACGACTTAATCAGATTAGGCTCTCGCATTACGAATCGATGGAATCAAAGACTTACGCCGGCGCTCGCGGCGGCATGGGACGCGGCGGCTAAAGTGCTCGATGAAGCACCATCTAGCATCGGCGCAGCGAGCGATGATTTCAAACACCTTTGGTATGAGGGCGTGCTAACTGCGCTGCCGTGGGTCATGGGTACGCCTCTAGGTGCCCTGGGAGCCGACACCGATAACGATCGAGCTCGCGCCATGGTGGAAGACCTGGGCTGGCGTCCAGGCGAAGCGCCAGCTTTTACCTCAGTCTTCGTGGACGTGCCGCAGCGCACGAAACCATTCATGATTCTGCCGTCACCACGAGGGAAGGCTGGGCCGGATGTTGCCCTTTTGGTGCACCCCGCAGCTCTCACCACTGACTTGCACCTGACTGTGGAGTCTCTCCTCTCGAAAAAGATCAAGAACTGGGAGCGCGCCCGGGCAGATGCCGTCGATGCACACGTGTTAGGTCTGCTCAAAGAGGCGCTGCCTGGCAGTGTTGGATACAGTCAAGTCTTCATCGAACTCGCAAAAGGTAGGGCAGAAATAGACGGCATCCTACTTTATGAGGATATCGTCATTGTGATGGAAGGTAAGGGCGCACCACTGAAGACGGCTGCGCGAAGAGGTGGCGTCAACCAATACATTACTCAGCTCAAGCTTCTGATCAGTGAAGGAAGTTCGCAACTGGATCGAGACTATCATTATGTAATGAATGGCCTTCCGGCGAAGTTTTACAAGACGGCAAATAGCAGCCGGCCGCTAATAGAAGTGGACGGCTCAAAGGTTCGCAGGTGTTACCAATTGCTGCCCACTCTTGATGGCCTCGCAGATATCGGTACCCGCGTCAGGAGGCTGAATGATTGGGGTGTTCTGGATGCGAGATGTCGGCCCTGGATCGTTGGTGCGACTCACCTCAACGTTGTCACCGACACCCTACGCCGTCCAGCAGAACTCCTGGGGTACCTGGAGTTTCGCGAGCGGTGGGTTGGACACCCGCAGCTTGTGATCCTGGACGAGCTTGAGATGCTCGCACTATACCTTTACCAGGTCGACTTGGACCAACGACTAACGATGCTCGGTCCGAATTCCGGATCCATCATGCATATGCCACATCAGTACGAGTTCGATGAGCAATACGCATATCTTGAAGGACGGGGTATATCTGTTCCTCCGTTGCGGATCAAAACCACCGCCCGTGTGCGCCGTTTCGTCGATGAGCTTCAGCGCACGAGGCCCGACGGCTGGCTAGCGTCCGCTACAGCCGCATTTCAGATTCCCATTACGGTAGCTACGGCTCTAGACCTCATGCAGAGCACGCTTGCTCGTGAGGCCAAGGTGGATGGGATCGCCACATGGTCGGATGGTACGCATGCCATCATTGTGATTCGCTCTCACGATTCTGCCAGAACCATTTCCAGTAGGCGCCTTCAGCAAGCCGCAGCACGCTACGTCGTTTCCATAGTCCTCGAGCAGAAGGGCGGAAGGACCCATTTAAAGCAAGTAATCTATAACGGCAGCGCGCCGAAGAATTAGATTCGCGAGGCGGTGGGTCGCCGTACGTGGGCAAACTGACGCCCCCTCTGCCGCAGGTGATGAGCAGCGTATTTGCAGGTGGTCAAGCTCCATAAACTCTCCCTGCCCTGTTACGTTCGGCCCCTCAACTGTTGTCGCCGAGGTAGTCCGGATTGGTTGCCAGAGCCTCATACATGGCGTGCTGCCAGCAGTTGACGGACGTCGCTGCCCAGCTGGCCGCGGTCTCGTGAAGGTGTTCGCTTACTGCTGCCGGCCCGCCCTTCTGGCGTAACTGTTTCAGGCGTAGCTGTTCTCCAGTTATCTGCCGTGAAGCCTGAGTGCCGTATAGTGTCGCCAGCCGGAACTGTGTGAACTGGTGTCGGATCCGGGCTTGCATCGTCGCGGTAAAGGTCGGATCCGGTTCGGCAAAGTAGAGGAAAGCAACAGGATCGAAAGACACCACCCGCGCGAACAACCACCGGCCGCGGCTCGCATCCTCGAAGTATGGATGCAGGATTTGGGTGGCGGTGGTGGTTGCCACCGCGTCGTTTTTTCGGTGGTTGCATTCGAAGCAGGCCGGGACGAGGTTGTCGGGAACAACCGCCAGCAGTGGATAGCTTGCCTTTGGCAACTGGTGGTCGAGGGTGCTGACGTCCCGGTGCCCACAGAACGGGCAGCGGCCCTGCGGGGCTCGGGCGAGAAGTTCGTCGTAGTGCCGCCGGCCGGCATCGTTCTGGACCAAGCCTCGGTCGTATGCCCATAGTAGGTCCGACCGGACAACGTCGTCATCAGGTTGGTCCTCGAGATCCTTCAGCCGGTGCAGCTCTCCGAAGATGGCTGCGGACTCGTAACGCTCGGCCGCTTCGCGGACATCCTGGCCGCAGTGAGTGAGCCGGACGCGGCGGTCCTTCGAGCGAGAGCTGACGATACATGCTACGTAGAAGTTCAAGACGTCCCAGCCAGCGTAGAGGGGCCGGGGAACAGGCCACATCACAGCTCTCCGCCGCTGTCCCGAATGGCGATCAAGGTCCGCGCGATGGCCTTCGCTTCGGTGCCCAGCCGACCAGCGAAGCGGTCCAGCAGCGTCTCGTACGACATACCGTCGCGGACGGCGGTGCGAATCAGCCGGTGGTAGCCGGAGTCGCTTACCTCTAAGGAGAAGACCTCATGCGTCAGGGTGCCGACGTTCTCTCCGAAGGTCTCCAGGGTGGGCCGTTGCGCGACGGCGAGCGTGCCGTGGCGACGGATAAGTGACACACAGGAGGATGGCACTTCCTGCAGAACGACCGGCGAGTGGGTGGCGACGATCGCGACGCCATTACGGTCTAGAAGAAGGTCGGACAGTGCCCGTACGAACGCGGCGAGCAGTGGCGGGTGCAGATGTGCTTCCGGTTCGTCCAGGACGACGAGGGTGCGTTCGTGGACCTGGTCGACGAGGCGGGTGATGGTGAGCAGCACGATCGCGTGGCCGGAGCTCAGGGTCGCGAACAGGTCCGTGGCCATCGCACGGCGCCGCTCGGCGGACGCCTCTCCGAACTCGGAAATCCAGGAGTCGTCCTCTAGAAACCCGGAGCCGGAGTATCGCAGCGTCTTTACCGCTCTGGTCCAGCGTTCGGCCGCCGGACCGGTCAGGCAGGTGTCTAGGCTCACGGAGAACATTCGAGCCAACTGCTCGCGTCCGAGCGGACCCGAGGTGTAGTCCCCGTCCGGATCGTAGGTTCCGATGTGGACGTAGGGCACGGCCTGGTAGGCCTGCGGGATGGAAACGAACTCGTCGAAGGCGCTGAAAGAGACCGCGACCACGCCGCGGAAGGTATGTCCAGATGCGGTGTTGCGCTCGAAGATTTGCCCGGTGTCAGCCGGGTCGGCGCGCCGGTCGGCAACGGCTCGGACCGTGCTACGCAGCAGATGCGACTTGCCGACGGCGTTGCGCCCGATGAGCACGTGGATATTCGTCGGCGGTTGCTCACCTGGGGTGACGGTAAACTCCAACCTCCGTGACCATATCGGGCCGGTAGTGGAGGGACCATTGGCCGGCTGATATTCGAACTCGTAGGGCGTCACCCGGGCCCCGCCATGAGCGATGCGGCGGAACTGATTCTCCACGACGCCCAACGGAATCCCTCGCAGCAGCGACGTGGTGGTCACGTCGAGGGCCTCCGCACGGACCAGCAGCGCTGAATCGTATGCCACATCCCGCAATGCGGTGAGTACCTGGAGGCGAATTCCCGGGCCAAGCCCGGCGAGCTTCTCGTAGTAGGTGTCATCCTGGCCGAGAGAGAAGTACCGATCGTCCAGGAGTTGGAACCGAGAAGGCAGGTCAGGCCAGGCGGTCCACCCCTCCGGAACGCCAAACCCACCAATCTTGACATTTCCGAGTTCGTGCCAGTTCCCAGCGTCATCGACGATGAGTAGCTGGAACATGGTGACGTACCCGTAATCGTTCCACCGGTCCTTAACCAAGAAGGCCTGCCGCGAAGCTTGCGGCGGAAGGTCGCCCCGTCCGCGCTCGATCTGGGTGAACAGCATGCGATCTCCAGGGGTGTCTGCTGTCAGGCAGAACGCACGGGTGCAAGTCCGGTAGTGCGGGCGCTACACAGTACCCGTGACCGGCGTAGCCACGGTGACGGCCGGGCCAAGCTAGCGTCTGCGGCAAGAGACGCCAGCCATCGGCCCTTCACCTCGCAGGACCATTGGTGAGCTCTCGTTGATCAAACTCGGGGCCTCCGGCGTTACGTCGCATGACGTTGGTCAGCACGGTCCCGGGGGCAGTCAAGCCGTTCTGGCGGCGGCCAACGCGAGCAGTAAGGGCCGCTCAACGGCCCACCCATCGTAGATCTACTTCTGCGGTGCCTGCGGCTGCGCCCGGCAGGCAGGCGAGAACAACGTCCAGCCAAGGATCAGTAGACGCGTATCCGGCAATAACCGCACCATCACGCTGCACACCAACTGTTCCCGGCGCGTACGCATCTGTTTTCGGCGTGGCACCACGACGAGCGTTAGGAAAACTCTAGAGCCCGACCGGGCGCGCAGCTCAGTGTCAAGTCGGACCGAAGGTCGGCACACAAGGTCGGACCGCAAGTCGGCATTCCCAGCCGCTGCGCGCTCGAGGAGTCTGAGCGCACGGAGTGATGACCTCGGATTCGTGAGTTCCGCAGGTTCTGCGGAGGGCGCCGACGATGTCACCTCCCGGCCGCGGTCGAGAGCGCCACTGGCTCGAAGTGGTTCCGCGCCGTTTGTTCGTTGCATGCATGAAGCCGCCGCGAGCCGTAGCGGCTCGAACACGTCGGAGAGGACGGTCATGAGCGTCAGAACGATGAACAGCGAAAGCCTGCGCCAGGCGATGGTCGATCAGCTGGCCGCTGATCATGCCGACAAGGGCCTGACGTTGCGGCCTGAGGTGGAGGCGGCGATGCGGACGGTACCTCGCGAGCTGTTCACGCCGGGCCTTCCTTTGAAGGAGGCGTACGAGAACAGGGCGGTCATCACGAAGCGGCGCGGTGAGGAGAACATCAGCTCGGTATCGGCGCCCTTCCTCATCGCGGAGATGCTCGGCCAGGCGGCCGACGCGCTGGGCGGCCTCCGCGGCCGTCACGTGCTGGAGATCGGTAGCGGCGGCTACAACGCCTCGCTGCTGCGGGAACTCGTCGGCGCGGCCGGTTCCGTGACCACGGTGGACATCGACCCAGACGTGACGGACCGGGCAGTCGCGTGCCTGAAGGCGGCGGGTTACGACGATGTCAAGGTCGTGTGCGCCGATGCTGAACATCCAGTTGATCCCGGCCGCCGCTACGACTTGATCATCGTTACCGCCGGGGCGTGGGACGTCCCGCCGGCATGGCGCGAGCAGCTTAGCGATAACGGCGTCCTGGTGGTGCCGCTACGCACGTTCGGAATGACTCGATCGTGGGCGCTTCGCCGTTCCGGTGCCGACCTGGTCAGCGTGAGCGAGCGGCAGTGCGGGTTCGTGCCGGTGCAGGGCGACGGGGCGTACGACGTGCAGTACGTCGACGTGGCCGACGGGGTCCACCTGCGGCTCGATGAGGGCCAGCGCATTCCGTCTCCGGGCCTCGACGGCCTGTTCGAGACGCCCCGGCAGGAGGCATGGGCCGGAGTAAGCCTGCCGCCTCCCACCGTGCTGGCGGACTTGGACCTCTGGCTTGCAACTCGCATCGCCGCCGCAGGCCAGGAGTTCGTGGTGCTGACCGCCCAGGACACGGCCATCTCGTCCGGCGTCGTCGCGCCGTCGTGGCGGTTCGGGACCCCTGCTGTCCTGCACGACGACGGCACGTTCGCCTACCGGTCGGAGCTGCGGTGGACTGGTGACGCGTTCGATCTGGGCGTGTACGCCCACGGCTCTGACACCTCCGCGGCGGCTGCGGCAGCGGGGCGAATGGTCGAGCACATGCGGGCCTGGGTGAGCGCCGGCTGCCCGGCGCCGGCGCTGCATGTCTTGCCCGCGCAGACCCCCGACGGCGACTTGCCGGCCGGGACGGCCGTGGACAAGCGGCACAGCCGCATCGTCCTGGCTTTCACCAGTGAGGGAAGGGAGTCCTGATGGAGTTCGACGAGTACGAGGTCGGCCAGGAACACGTGGAAGGCGAGCTCAACCTCCGGCTGGTCGACGCCGGCCCGGCGCTGAGCGCGTACGCGACTGCCACCGACGACGGCTGCGGCTCGGGCAACACCGGCTCGAACGCCTGCTCCGGCGGCAGCAAGTAACAGCGACGCCGCGTAGTGGGGTCCGACCTCACGAGGTCGGGCCCCACCCTCACATCCCCTCCTTGCCCCGCCGGTTCTCAGGAGCGCGCGCGATGTTCCGAGCGACGGGTGCAGCCCTGATCAGGGCGGCGTCCTATCCGTCCGATCTGACGCTGCCGACGTGGCCCGACCTGACCGTCGAGCAGCCAAACCAATGGCGGGAATGGCTACAGCGGGCCTGGGCGATACCAGGGTTTCGCCGCTGCCGTTACCCACGCTGCGCCACAGCTGACCGAACAGATCGCCCGCGTACTCGCCGACGAAGCCGTGACCGGGCCGAAACTGCGCCGCGTGGTGGAGGCGACAGTCCGGTACCTCCTCAGGTGGACGACGCGCGCGACCCCGTTCGGTCGATTCGCCGGAGTCGCTCCCGTGCAGCTTGGCCCTCGCGTGGCAGTCCGCTGGGGTGCCGCGCACAGGGAGGTGAAGCGCCCCGATGGCCGGTTCATCGCCGAGCACGCAGCCCGGGCGGAACGGCATCTGCACGTGCTCCGCTCGGTCAGGGTCGTCACGAACCCGATCGGGTATCCGCGCGGGGGTACGTGGGTGGTGCCCTGCGGCCACAGCGACGGTGACCGGATCAGCGACGTGGAAATCGACCTCACTGACCCGGTACGACTGGCGGTGCAGCTCGCCAGCTCACCAATCGCGTTCGCCGACTTGATGGCCCGGATGGCCGAGCGGACCAACACGAACCCGCCCAACGGTGCCGAGCGGCTCCTCGCCGCACTCGTTGCCGCAGGCGTCCTCGTGTCCGAGATCCGCCCACCGGTAACCGTGACCGACCCAGTCGCCTACCTTAGTCAGCACGTTGACCTGCCTGACCCCGGCGAGCGTGTCCAGGTTGACCTGCGCGTCGACTGCTCCGTAACGCTGCCACCGGCCGTGGTCCGCGAGGCGTGCGAGGCCGCAGCAGTACTTGTCAGCGTGGCACCGCGCCTACCGGGCTGGGCCGCCTACCACTCCGCGTTCATCGAACGCTGGGGAGCAGGCGCGGCCGTACCGCTGCGCGACGTCCTGCGCGTCCTGGGCTTCCCCGCTGGCTACCGCGGCTCGGCCCGCCGCGACCCGTCGGGGCTGACTGCCCGCGACGCTCTCCTCGCGGAACTCGCCCAGCACGCGGCCCTGCGGAACTGTGCCGAGGTCGTGCTTGACGCCGAGCTGATCGACCAGTTGCGCGGTGACGACGACCGGCCTCCGGTCCCGCACACCGAACTTCAGTTCACCCTCGCCGCGGCTACGTGCCGGGACCTCGATCGAGGCGACTTCACGCTGACGGTCATCAGCGGCGCCCGCCACGCAGGCGCCGCAGCGGGCCGGGTTCTGCACCTACTCACCCCGTCCGAACTCGCGCTGTTCTCGGACGTCTACACCCACCTGCCAACGGCACTGCCGGGCGCGGACGCCGTACAGATATCCGGCCCTCCACTGGGCAGCCGGTTGGCCGCGCTCGCCCGAGCTCCCGAGCTGCTGCCCGTCCTGCCCGTCGGCGACTTCCACCCCGAACCGCAGTGGACGCTCGCGGACCTGGCCGTCGCAGGTGATGGTCAGCGGCTTTGGCTCGTGTCGCTTACGACAGGCCGGCCGGTCGAGCCCATGCTGCTCAACTGCCTGCTGTTACCGACGCTGCAGCAGCCGCTCATCCGGTTCCTGACGGAGATCCCCATCGCGTGGACGGCACCGTGCGTCCCATTCGACTGGGGCCGCTGCCACAGCCTGCCGTTCCTGCCACGCGTACGACGAGGCCGGTCGATCCTGCACCCGGCCTGCTGGATCATCACTCCAGCAGCACTACCCGAACGTAGTGCGACGTGGCACCAGTGGTGGGCGGCCTGGCAGCGACACCGTCAACAGCACCGGCTACCCGCAGACGTACTCCTTGGCAGCGGTGACACACGGCTACGCCTCGACCTGGACGACACCGCCCACCTGGCGCTGCTGCGCAGCCACCTCAACCGGCACAGACACGCCACACTCACCGAGGCGCCGGGACGGGCCGGCTGGATTGACGGCAGACCCACCGAACTCCTACTCACCCTGACTCGCACCCCGCCGCAGGACGAGCTGCCTCCTCGACCGGCACGGCCCGCCAGCACCGTGCAGCACCGCCCCGGCCAATCGCTTTGGCTGGACGCCCGCCTCACCGGCCGAACCGAGCACATCCTCGCCGACCTGTCGAAACGCCCCCAGGTGTTGCCGGCCGGCTGGTGGTTCCTGCGCTACCCCGATCCAGAACCCCACCTGCGGCTGCGTATCCCACTACGCGACGCCAACCAGTTCGCCGACGTCGCCCGTGACGTTGCCGCATGGGCTGAGCGGCTCGACGAGCAGGGCCTCCTGGCTGACTACAGCCTGGCCACCTACCGGCCCGAGACACGCCACGGCACCGGGCCCACCCTCGCCGCAGCCGAAGCCGTGTTCGCCGCCGACTCCCGCGCCGTCCTCGCGAACCTGACCAGCGACCGGCACGCCACCACCGCCGCCAGCATGCTCACCATCGCCCACGGCTTCACCGGCGACGGCACGCGCTGGATAACCGAACACGTCCCGCACCGCAGCGGCCCCCGCCTGGACCCCACCCAGCTCAGTCACGCCCGCCGACTCCACCAAGACGATGACCTGACGGCGGCGCTCACCATGGCGCTGACGGGTTACCGGGCGCTCGTCGACCGAGACGGCCTCGACCCGGACCAAGTTCTGGCTGACCTGCTCCACCTGCACCACGCCCGCATGATCGGCGTTGACCTCGCATCCGAACGGCACTGTCTGCGCCTCGCCCGCGCCGTCGCCCACACCATCCTCATCCGCGGCGCGTCGTGACCGCAGGACAGTCACTCGCCGACGGGGCAGTCGGCATCGCCCTCTGGCATCTCGAAGCCGGCAGGTGGAACGCGGCGTACGACGCGCTCCAGCAGGCAACCGCCGACGGCGTCAGCGCCGCCGACAACGCCAGCCTCTACTACGGCGTACCCGCGCTCGCGTTCGTCCTCGCCGCGTCCGACCGGCCCGCGCTCACCCGAGCCCAAGCCGTCACCGCAGCCGGGACCGCCACGGTGACCCGCCGTCGCCTGCGCGCCGCTCACCGCCGCATCGACCGACGCCAACAGCCCGCGTACGCCGAATTTGACCTCATCCGCGGCCTGACCGGCCTCGGCGTCGTCCTGCGTCGCATCGGGGAGCGCGACCTCCTCCGCGAGGTACTGACCTACCTCGTACGACTCACCGAACCCATCGGCGCACTCCCCGGCTGGTGGTGCCCACATGGCCCCAACGGCACCGAGCCAGGAACCGCCGGAGGCCACAGCAACCACGGCATCGCCCACGGCATCACCGGTCCACTCGCACTCCTGGCGCTCACCCTCCGCGACGGCATCACCGTCGACGGACACACCCAGGCAATCAATCGCATCTGCCAGTGGCTCGACACCTGGCAACGCCACACCAGCACCGGCCCATGGTGGCCCCAGACCATCACGCTCGACGACCTCCGCCGCGGCGACCCAAGCCAGCGCGGACCGCTCCGGCCGTCCTGGTGTTACGGCACTCCCGGCATTGCCCGCACCCAGCAACTCACCGCGCTCGCCCTCGGCGACAACCCACGCCAGCACCTTGCCGAGAGCGCGCTTATCGCCTGCCTGGAAGACCCGACCCAGATCGGTCAGCTCACCGACCGCAGCCTGTGCCACGGAACCGGCGGCCTCCTTACGACCGCACGCCGCATCGCCGCCGACGCCCGGACACCCATACCCCTCGCGCCACTGCAGCGTCTCCACCAGCAAGCCCCAGGTGGGGCCGGCGAACCCGCAGGCTTCCTCGACGGCACATCCGGCGCGGTCCTAGCCGCGACCGGAACTACGAAGACCTCATGGGACGCCTGCCTGCTCCTCTGCTAAACCGCCACCATCGACCGGACGGCACTCATGGAATCGAACTCCTGGAAGCAGGTCAACGTCGCTTACCCCGGCCCAGACCCCAGGCAACGGGAGAGGCAAGCCGTCGAACACCTCGCCCGCGTGCTACCCGCCGCCGAAGCCGAGGGCCTCATCACCTCGTGGTGGTTCATCCGCAAAGGCCCGTGGCGGATCCGCTACCTCCCCACTACGCCGACCAACGATCCGGTGCACCTACTGCTCACCGACACCGTCAACTGGACCACCGACATCTATGAACCAGAGACCCACGCCTTCGGTGGCGCCGCCAGCATGAACGCAGCCCACGCCCTGTTCCACCACGACAGCCACCACCTCCTGCATTACCTCAGCGACAACCCCGACGACCGGCGGGAACACGCACTCATCCTGTGTACTGTGCTCATGCGCGCGGCCGGCCTCGACATCAACGAGCAAGGCGACGTCTGGGCCAAGATCGCTGATCAGCGCAGCCCATTGGTCAGCCCAGGACCTACACAGGACCCGCGAGCATGGACTGATCTCACCGCCGACGTCCGCCGCCTCCTGCTCGGCTCACCTCGTATAGGCGGCATCGTCAGCGACTGGCTGAACGCCTTCGAAGACACCGGAAAGACGCTGCACACCCTCCGCGAGTCGGGCCGGCTCAGGCGAGGAATACGGGCGATCACCGCCCTACACGCGATCTTCCATATGAACCGCCTCGGAGTCCGTGCGAGCACCCAAGCCACCCTCGCTCGCGCCGCCAAAGAAGCGATCTTCGACGGCGAATCCACCTAACGCGAGAGCGCCTGCTGGCGAATGCCCTGCTCGCCGCGCTCGAGCCTAAGTCTCTTATCGGCGATCACCTGCTGTGACCTTGGAGGCCCGTCCGCGTCCCCACGTCCGATCCGGCCGTAGAGAGCGTCACCGACCTACTCGCCTGATACACCGTGCTCGGCCCGCCCTACGGAGGTCAGGCATGACCGATGCCCGTACCGGTCGTAACGCGAACACTCACCGGAAGTGCGCCTATCCGCGGCCCACGGCAGCACCACCGAAGAGGTTCTCCTAACCAGGACCGCCGGGCGTTCGTCCTGTGGTCGGCCGCCGCGTGGGCTGCGGTTACAGCGCCTCCGGCGGGGGCGCTCCGGCTCCAGGATGGCCGGGGATCGTCCGCGGCTGCCGGCTCAATGGGTGGCTGCGGTGAGGACATCCTGTCTGCCATCGACCCGGGCAAGCCGAGCAGGCCGCCGCCCGGCCCGCCAGCGTACGAACGAGGCGTCGCGGCTCGCGGGCTGCGGCGGGCCGGGCGGCGGCCTGCTCCCCGAAGGGCGGGTCGATGGCAGACAGGATGTTGGGTGTTTCTGGGTTGGCTTGCGCCGACTGGCTGTGTCGCGCGGCCTCCATCAGCCATGGGTATCAACGCGAACGGCGGATCGAGCAGTGCATCGAGCGCGTGGAGGCATGCGGATGCATCGGATCACCCCCGCGTCGCGGGGAGCAGCCCGTGGACCGCTAGGGCACGTCAATGATTGACGGATCACCCCCGCGTGCGCGGGGAGCAGAAGTTCACGGCAACGTTCCGCCTCGACGTGGACGGATCACCCCCGCGTGCGCGGGGAGCAGGAACTTGTCGGCGGCCAGCAGGTCGGCGGGCGGGGATCACCCCCGCGTGCGCGGGGAGCAGGGCTGAAGGCAACTCCTGAGCCTGTTGAGGAGAGGATCACCCCAGCGTGCGCGGGGAGCAGGCCCGATGGAACATCGCCGAGCGGTGCGACGAGGGATCACCCCCGCGTGCGCGGGGAGCAGTACGCGCGGTGGGTGCCGATCTCCGATGGCACGGGATCACCCCCGCGTGCGCGGGGAGCAGCGCATGGCCGCCGAGCGCGCCGACGAGATGTTGGGATCACCCCCGCGTGCGCGGGGAGCAGGTACATCAAACCTGGTCCCGGAGCGGGACTAGCGGATCACCCCCGCGTGCGCGGGGAGCAGATCGCTGGGCTGATCAACGGTATTCGCAGCCGGGGATCACCCCCGCGTGCGCGGGGAGCAGGTTGGTGTCGAGCTGGACATCACCGCCGACGGGGGATCACCCCCGCGTGCGCGGGGAGCAGGCGTGTTCGTCGACCCACGCGGAAAAGCCGTGGGGATCACCCCCGCGTGCGCGGGGAGCAGGGTGCCCCGGGTTGGGCCGGGAACGTTTCACCAGGATCACCCCCGCATGCGCGGGGAGCAGGACCTGTGCCACCTCTGCTACCGCCGCACGCACGGATCACCCCCGCGTGCGCGGGGAGCAGGCGCCGGCTCACCCGATGGGCAAGGCGAACACGGGATCACCCCCGCGTGCGCGGGGAGCAGTTTTATTCCCTCCACCCCGACAGCAAATTTGACGGATCACCCCCGCGTGCGCGGGGAGCAGACTTCTTGACCTGCATCGCTATAGATCAACTTTGCCGTTTTCAATCACGAGGATCCGCAAGATCGTCTCAGTCGGTCTCGGTTCCGGGAGCAAGTATCTCGAGGGTACGACCTCTGCTGCAGCGTAGTTGCTGAGGCTGCAGTACGGCGACTAGCAACGGACGCCCCAACGGCGCCGGGAGGAGGTGGGGCCATGCGCCAGCGCCTATCAAGCGGTGGAGGGAGCCGTGGCCGGGGCACCGAACACCACCTCAGCCGTATGGAGACGCGTCTGATCAGGATGGGGGGCCGAGGGCGCCGGCGGTTAGGCTGTCGCCGATCTCGCGGGCCAGCGCGGCACCGTTCGCTGCGGCCCGGTCAAGTCCGATGCGAAACTCAACAAGCTGGCAGAAGGCTCGTCCGTAGGCTTGCTGCTGGTCTAGCGGCAGTACGGGGATGGCGAGCCGCTTAATGTCGATGCGCAGGGCTCCGCTGCCGGTGCTGGAGGCGCGACCGGCCACGCGCAGGTTGTCTGTACGGGAGATAACGCCGGCGACGAACCACGGATCGAATCGGGTCGGGTCGACGCGAAGCAGCTGAACGCCCGTTCCCAGTTCGGCCCCAACTTGCTCTGGAGTGGCTACTCGGGCGTTGATCTTTCGGCCGATGACTGGGATGAGGATGTCGCCGGCTTGTACTTCCGGTCCGGCGTCGTCGTCGGGGGCACGGGCCGCTGTGCCGGTGGCCGGGGCGCCGGCCAGGACGTCGGCTCCAGTTAATACCAGGCCGTTAGCGAGGGTGTGGGCTGATCGGCTACGGGATATCGCACGCTGTATGGACATGCCGCCCGACCGGACCAAATCGGCGATGTCAGCTTGGGGGGGCTAGCCGAAGGGCTGCTGTTGCCACCTCTTGCACCGCTGGCAGGCTGCGTCGTACCTGTTCCAGGAGGTTATCGAAGTCGCTGATCTTGGCGATGATCTGTGACGGGTTGGTGGTGAGTTCGTCGGATCGTGGCAGGTAGCGCTGCGGTGTGAGGTCGACCTGGTCATCGAGCACTTCGATTGCTGGTACAGCGCGGTGGACGCCGGGCTCTTCGGCGTAGTGGTCGGACAGATAGGCGCGCCAGGCGTTCCCTGCGACGTCGGCGATCGCCCCGGTGGTTGGCGCGGCCGTGGTATCGACAACGAGTAGGGCTCCAGCGTGTGGCTGGCCCAGGTCAGGCAGTCTGAGCACCCAGATGTGCAGTCCGATGCCAGTTGGCGGCATCAGGCCGGCGGGTAGGGCGATGACCGCTTGAAGCGCTCCGTGGCGGACCAGTTCAGCGCGGACGCGACGGCCAGCTGGGCGCAGAGCGGCAGCCGGGGGCATGAGAACAATGGCGGTGCCGCTGGGGGAGAGGTGCGCCAGGGCGTGCTGTACCCAGGCGAGTTCGGGCTCGGTGCGCGGTGGAAGACCGTAGGTCCAGCGGGGGTCGTAGGCCAGGCGATCGTGGCCCCAATCGTGGATGCCGAACGGGAAGTTGGCCACGACGACGTCGGCCCGTAGGCCGGGCATGGCATCGGCGAGCAGGCTGTCGCCGATGTGGACGACGGGCGGCTGCGCTACGTGTCCGCAACGTGTTGCGCGCAGGTGTACGAACCAGAGCCGCAGCAGCGTGATCAGGGCGTACTGAGGGTTGATCTCCTGTGCGTAGCACCGGGTGACGGCGGCGTCCTGCAGTGCCCGGTCGGCGGCCATCCTCAGGATGGATCCGGTGCCGCTGGTGAAGTCGAACGTGCTGGCTCCGGTGCCGGCGAGGTTCAGCAGCACTTCTGCGACGCCGTCTGGTGTGCCGGCAAGACCGGAAAGCGAGTGAGCTGAGGCGACGTACTGGCTGTGCAGGTACTCGAAGGCGGCCTCCGCCTCCTGCTCCCGGCTGAGTTGGTCGACCGCGCTCAACAGGGTGGTGAGCTGCGGTGTCCATTGCTTTGGCAACACATCGTCGACTAGGTCGGCCAGGTCGGGGTCGATGGCGCGCAGGTGCGTGAGGAGCTTCCGAGGGGTAGGCAGGCTGTCGGCTGCGGCCTCGGGTCGATCGGAGCGGATGAGCAGGTAGGCGCCGGCGATGCTGAGCGCGTCACTGATCCGCGCAGCGGGCTGGTAGCTCTCGATGTGTCGCCAGGCCCACTGCTCAGCGCCGGCCTCATGTAGCCGGCCGTGTCGACGGAGCCAGCTCTCAACCCTGTGGCTTCGACGAGGGGTGCCGGCAGCCGGTGAGAGCGGCTGCCGGACGGCATCTCGATTCAGGTCATGGTGTCAGGAGTTCGGCGTGGGGCGAGGCTGATTAACCCGCAGCCGTACGCCTTGCCGTGGCCGATGCCGTGTTGCAGGGCCGCCCGGAAGGCGTCGGCATCGGTGACGACGAGGTGTCCTTCGAAACGTACGGGAGCGACCGTGATGGGGCCCTTTTCACCTGCGCGGCGTTGCCCCGTTGCCGTGAGGCAAGGGGATGGCGACACGTCGGGCTGACCGGTGTGGGTGGAGGGCACCACGAAGCCGTGTTGGCTGCCCTTCCGGATCAGCCATTCGATCTGTTCTTCGGGCTTGTGCCGCGCGATCCTCATGCCGCGTGGGCGTTTGCCGTCCTCAGGCAGCGGCCGGTCGTGGTCGGCAGGGCGTACGACAGTCCGGGTGGGGTTGCCGACGAGACGAAAGGCGAAGGTCCGCCCGGGACCGATGGCATCAAGCAATGGTTGCAGACTGCGTACTTCGGCTGCCTGGGTGAGGTAGTCGGCCGGCAGCCGGCTCCAGTCAGGCTTGGAACTGCTCTGCACGTATTGCACGAACCCGCGGTGGACGCTGTCGAGCCGCCAGAGCACAGATTCCGACTGCCGAGCCGGGGTGCCGTCGGGCATGTTCGGGTACCCGGACATCACGGTCCGATGCATCTGCCGGAGGTCGGCATGGTCACGTCGGAAATCGCGCGAGTAGACATTGATCGTGAGCTTGCTCAGGTACACGCAGATTCCTTCACTGAGATCATCCCGTCCGTCAGCGACACGGAGCCGGTCCGGACGGTGCGGGCGGCGTACCGACGATCCTCCGGCTTGAACGAGAGCGGAACGTCCAGCCGCAATTCGGCGCCGGGTGTGCGGGAGTCGCAGTCAACTACTGTGCGCAGCGGAGTCCGATCGGTACGTCGGCGCTCGGCTTCGCGGACCTCGGGGCGGTCCTCAAGCCACGGGTGGTTGGCCAGCACGGCCTCCATGGGTTGCGGCATCAGGCCGAGCCCGCTGCACATCTGCCCGCCTTCGCTATTTTGAATCAGCGGTCGGGCCGGCGGGAAAGCTCGGCGGCCTAAGAAGAGTGGCCAGACCGGTGCTCCTAGCGCCGCCTCGATGCGGCCGAGCTGTGCGTCGTCATTGCCCTCAAGCACCACGAGGAACACCGCGTCTGCGAGGTAATAGCGGTTGCTGAGCGCCGTCCGATGCCCGCCTCCGGCGGTTGTGGGCACATTCAAAGTGACGTGATAGTCGCGCTCCAGGATGCCTTCCCGATCGACTCTCGTGCCCATCCGTAGCCGGCTGAGTTCGGCGAGCGCGTCGGTGTCGTCGCGGGACACCCCGAGAGCGGCAGCAAGCAAGCCGATTACTCCTGACTTGCTGGGTTCCCGACCGGTGTCGCGGATGCTGCCACGAGACTTGGATCCCCAGGATTGCATCGGCGCGTCGAGGCAGAGCGCCAGGGAATAGGTGGCCATGTTGGTCAGGCCTTCGTCGCGGCCAAGACCCGCGACACCAGCTCGTGCCGACTAGGCGCGATCTCACCTTCCGCGAGACCGTCCAGTTCAGCGGTAACAGAGGCGGCGACAATCGCGCGGATCCCGCCCTCCCCGTAGAAGCGGCGTATGCGATTGAAGTGCCCTAGCAGCGCTCGGGTGGAGGCCACCATGAGGTCGCTCTCGGAGACCGGCTTGAGGAAGGCGTTCGCCAGGTTCCATGCGCCCGAGTCACGAACCACGACCAGGAGCGTCTCGGGCGGCGTGAGGGCAGCCATCGAGTTCTGCTTACCACTGGGCACCGCGTCGATGAACGCGTCCAACCATGCCCGGGTGGCCCGTGCCATCAGGTCAGTGTCCCCACGGAGGTTATGGCTCAGCTGATCGAGGTGAAGGTTGGCGTACCGGTAGTAGCAGGCAGCGTTGAAGTCGACGGTGCCGATCATGTCGGCGCCGGACTCATCGGAGGGTTGCAGGTCGTCGACAGCCGTGAAGTAGTCGTACTCATTGACCACTGCGTGGGTGGAGATGGCGTGTGCGACCTGGGACGCGGCGTTGACGTTGAAGTCCTTGTTGTCGGCAATCATGCGTCCGAAGAGGGCTACGTCGACGACGCGGCTGGCGTCGAGGATCCGTGCTGCTGCCTCAAGTGTCGGCTTGTCGGGCCTGACTTTGCTCTTCTTTTCCTCGGTCGAGTCGTCCTTCGAGCTGTCAGCCTTCTTCTTCTCGGCGGCTTTTGCCCGGGCCGCCGCGTCGGCGGCCAGTGGGCCCCAGTCACGCTCGCAGTAGTCGGCGAGTAGACCCACAGCGTCGTTACCGACGAAGAGCAGGTACTCGGTGAGTGCGGGTCGGCGCTTGTCAAGCCCCAAGCCAAGGGCCAGCAGCGCCGATGAGGCAACGCCGACTGCCTCGTCACGGTTGCGGCCGCGCTCTTCGAGCAGGGCGGCGGTACTCGCCACGAGTCGCTTGGTGCGGACTCCGGTCTCGCCGGCCTCGAGCCCGTGGCGCTGAAAGAGCAGCCGTGCCGAACGCTTCAGCGATTGGCTGGAGATGCGGCCTCGCAACTGACCGCCGAAGGTGGCGGTCTTGGGCTGGCCGACGTCGTCACGGTTGAGGTTGCTGACCGGGAAGGACTGCAACAGGTGCAACTCGATGATCACTATTTCTCCTGGTTAGGCATCGATCGGCTCCGCAGTGGCGTCTGCGGTCGGTTCTGGTTCGGTCGTTGAGGTCTGCCCGGCCCTGGGCCGGCGCTTCGGTTTGTGGTAGTCCCGTGCCCAGTTGAGTCGAATGCGGTGGGTTTCTTCGCGGGATGGCCGCATCGCAGCCAGGTCGTTGAGCAGGCGCAGGTAGTCGATGGAGACGTCGGCGGAGCGCAGGAGCTGGACGGCCTGTCGCAGATAGTGCGGCATCGCTGCCGGTTCGACTGACAGCAGCTGAGTGAACCGGCGCGCCGCTGAGGGGCGCTTCTCGACGAGTTCCTGCATCGCGGTGCCGAGGCTCCTCCCTCGAACGGTGTTGCCGTGCGGATGCAGCGCGAACAGGCCGGCGACCAGCAGCCAGAGGTCCTGTTCGCGAAGCGGCGGCTCGTGCGGGAAGACGACGTCGTAGGCTTCGACTTCCTGCTGCTGGCCGGCGAAGGACCGACGAAGCCGGGCTAGCGTCTGACGAGCTTCCCCCGATAGGTGGGGGTTGCCCGAGGTGACGGCGTAGTGCAGTCGGTAGAGGTGGCGGATGAAAGCTTCCCGCCGTTGGACAACGGTGAAGTTGGAGTCCATCGTGCTGTCTCCTAGTCGATGAAGCCGGCGAGGTGTCCGCGGTACGCCCTGAGTTCGTCGTCGAGCTGATCGGTGAACCGCCCGTAGCACTCGCCGGCGACCTCAAGGTTGCGGCCCTGCCGCGGAGAACCCTCGGCCCACCGGACTGCGGCCTGACTCGCGATTTGCCGAATGGCGCTGGCCCAGGCCTGTGTGGCTCGGGTCAAACTCGTACCGGTCTGAAGTCCAACGGCAATCGCTTGAAGAAAGCTATCGAAGGGCCGGGACAAGCGTGGCCAGTACGCGAGGTCCAAGCTAGATGAGGCGGCAGCGCGGAATTGGGCCCGATGGTCGCGTTCCATTTGCGTCAACGCGCTGCCGACGAGGTTGGCAAGCTCGATGCTGTAGCCGATGACTGGGCCGGCGACTTTGAAGTCTGCCCGCAGCAGTGCGACCGGCGCCGCGACTGTCTCCTCCAATGCCTGCTGGATGACCGACCCCTTGCTGTCGAGCTGCTGGCCGAAAATTCTGAGGGTGTAGACAGCGTCCGTGGCGATGTAGCCGCCTGCGGCCATGCTCGCGATGTGGTCGAGGGTCGGTGGTCGCTGCCAGTGCCGCTCCTCTCCGCCGATCGGGGCGAGGAGAAGTTCCTGGCTGAATCGCCACACGCCGCGGTGCTCCTGTAGGCGCATCGGGTACCACGGACCATAAGTCGGCTTGCTTACCTTTTCCTTAGTGCTGCGCCCTTGACGTGTTCTTGCACGCCGGTGTGCTGCCATCCATTCGTTGTCTTCCGGGTCGCCGGAGAGTCGGGTTCCTGGGGTGATGACGACTCGATCCACGTACATGATCCCGTCGTACTGCCGAGGCACCAGCCAAACGCGTCGGCTGGGCCAGGTGAGCAGGTCGGTCCAGCCCTTGGGGTGTCGTTTGTCTGGCTCAGGTCGGGGTGGATCGGCTTCCCAGACGGGTCGGTCGTCGGCACCGGTGTTGCGCGGCATCTCTTCGCCTGGGAGGTAGGGCATGAGGTTGAGCAGCAAGGTCTCCTTGAGATTGCTGCCCTCTACCAGGACCAGGCCCATGCCGTTGGCAGGTGCGACCTGTGAAGACTTGTCTTTGGCGTACGGCGTCTTCATCCCGCCCGGGTCATACGCCTGCAGGGTGACCAGCCAGCGGGCTGCCTCCGCGGGTGACAGGCGTACTTCATCGGTTGCGGTGGTGTGGTCGAAGAGCGTCGTGTTATTGCCAACGGCCAGATACGGCACCAGCTTCGCCGCACTGGCGGGGGTCACCTCGGCCACAGCGGGACACTGGAAGAACGGACGCTCACTGTCGAACAACTCGAACCATCGGGTTTGGAAGCGCTGCCCTGCGCCACCTCGGGATTGGGTGGGGGACGGCAGCTGCTCGGCTTGCCAGAGGGCACCCCACTCCTCCTCGCCGACCGGCCCATAGACGCGGTGCATCAGGGCCAGGACCAGCCGGTGAAGGGCCGCCGTCATCGGTGGCGTGTGCCCGAGGATTCGCCGGATCAGGTGAGCCTTCGTCAACAGCGTGACGAGATCCACCTCGTCAGGATGGTCGTCGGCTTCGCTTGTGCTGTCCAGCCAGACGACCGGAAGCCAGGGCTCCTCGGCCAGGTTGAAACGCATGGTTCATCCGTCCTGATCTTGGTTGACGTCACGGTCGGCCTCGGGGTCGGCGATGCGAAGGCCGGTGGCATCGGAGTACCGCACTAACAGGCCGCCAGCGAGCCCGTTGCCGTCTCGCACGATCACTGGTCGGGAAGCAGCAAGCCATGGCGACGCGGCGAAGAGCGCCGGTACCGGAATCGCGCGGAGGCTGTCGCGGACGAAGAGGGAGCATCCTTCACCCGCGGTCACCCGCACCGTGGAATCCATCAACTCAGACAGCAGATCCGGTCCTGGTGGTTCCTCGTCGCAGAGATCAACTAGGATGCTCCCGGATACAGGAACCGTGTGACCGTCCAGGGTACGTAGCACGACCACGTCGACCCAGTCGTCGAGGAAGAAGGCGCCTCCGAAATCAGCCATTACGCCGCCCGCGCCCGTCGGGCTTCCGGGTCTGGCCGGTGTACCTCGGGTGTCTCGTCAGATCGAGGACCGCGCCGGGCTTAGTCGGGGGCGGTAGATAGAGCGCCGTCGCGAGCTTCCGCTCAACTTCCCTTGCGGCGTCGAGCTTGTCTTGTGCCACGTGCCATCGCGCTTTCCACGCCGGGGGATACGTGATGGTGTCGGGATCTGAGTAGACGGCATCGACGAGTTTGGGCACATCGTCCGGCATCCGCAGGCGCCGTCGCTCGCGCAGCAGGGCCCAGGTGCGCAGCAGGACCATGTCCTGATAGATCAAGACCGTGTAGCTGGGCCAATCCGGCCCCGAAGCCTTGTCGGTGACCCCGATCAGTACGAGAACAGGTGGAGCGAGCGGATCGCTCGGTCGGAAGCGGTGCAGCCGCCCGGCGCGCTGGATCAGGCTGTCAACGGGAGCTAGGTCACTGGCCATCGAATCGAAGTCGAGGTCCAAACTCTGCTCGAGAACCTGAGTACCGACGACGATGTACCCAGCACGACCGGCACGTTGACCATCCCGGCCAACAATCCGCCGCAGCTCCATTTCGACATCGGCGCGTGCTGCTGTCGACAGTTGGCCGGTGATCGAGACGATTCGCGGCCGGTCGCGCTCGGGCAGCGCTGCCGCTGCGGTTTCCAACAACGCCACGGTGTGATCGACGCGTCGTACGAGGTTGTGGATTACCGCGACAGCGTGCCCTCTGCCGGCCTGCTCCAACGCCCAGCCTGCGAGATCGTCGTCTGGAAGGTGCAGCAGGTCGACGTCGCGGGCGGCGTTAGCGCTCGACGCCTCGGCGTGGATGACATCCGGGGTGCCGGTCTCATCCACCCACACAGCGTGCGGGTAGGCGAGCGGTGGCAGATCGAGCTCGGCCTGGTCCGGACGGCAATGGCGGACACCGGCATACCAGCTGCGGAGCAACTCTTCGCGGCGAAGTCGGGGAAGGGTCGCCGACAGCAAGATCACAGGCACACCGAGCCAGCCCAACCATTGCAGCAGACGATCCAGGATCGTCGACATGTAGACCTGGTATCCGTGCACCTCGTCGACGATCAGCACCCTGTTGGACAGGCCGACCAGGGGAACCGGCGCCCATGGGGAGCGGATACCGCCCTGCAGCACCCGATCGATGGTGCCCACGGCAAGCGGGGCGAGGAGAGCCCGAAGCCGGGTGAACCATTCCTGGACCGCCAGGTCCTGGCTGCCGGCGGGGTCGTCGGTGCCGATGTTCTCCGGGCTGACCGCCTCGCTCCGCGCGGCCCGGACCCGGCGGTCGGCCAGGTACTCGCCAGCCGTGCCATGCAGGAGCTTGACCGACAGAGTCTGGTCGAGCTTCTTCACCAGGTCGTCGACCTCATCGAACATCTGGTTGCTCGTCGCTCGCGTCGGCATCGCGACGAAGAAGCCGGCCAACCGGAGTTCATGGATCAGGCTGATGGCCGACTGCAATGCAGTCCGTGTCTTGCCATCACCGGTAGGCGCCTCAACGACGAGGATGCCCGGTCGAGACTTGGTGACGAGCCTGTCTTCGACAG
Source organism: Micromonospora chokoriensis (assembly GCF_000718555.1). GTDB lineage: Bacteria > Actinomycetota > Actinomycetes > Mycobacteriales > Micromonosporaceae > Micromonospora > Micromonospora chokoriensis_B. The sequence goes on along the minus strand of NZ_JOAN01000005.1, from coordinate 170,468 downwards.
CCCTCTGCAACGGCCGAGGCTGCTGGCCGAACAGGTACTGGAAGCTGAGATCTTCGACTGGTGCCCATGCCGACCATCCGAGCCGATCAACGACCTGCTCGACCGCACGGTCCCGCGACAGCTGAACATATGCCCTCATGTCGACACCACCGCCGGCGTGGGTCGCCTTGCTGATGGAACCGGACGCGATCCAGTCGCTCACCGTCGTTAATCCGGCCAGCGCGACCGCAGCGCCCGTCCCGAGCGTCACGTCCGCCCATGCGACGGTACGGGGATCAGGAAGCCCCAGCAGCGATGCTGTGTGGCAAAACAACTCTTCAGCCCAACCGGCCCACCGATGTCCGCCGTGATCGAAGACGGCCGCTTCGACGTCACGGAGGACCTGGTCAGAGAAGAAGGCGCCGTGGTGGCCGCCGAGAACCTGAGCAAGAACGCGGGCCGTGCCGGGCTTCGCACCCCAGCCTTGGAGCAGGCGGCGGATGTGGAATGCGGTCAGGATGCCGTGAAAAGTGTCCGTGCGCCTGGAGCCGCTGCGCAGACGACCCAACCTGTCAGTCTCCTGCACAGCCTCAGGCGGAAGCAGCCTTGCTGCCACGTCCGCACGGAGCGCCTGGAACGCGGGTGACAGCTTCCCCAGGTCATGCAGGCCGCACAGCAGAGCTACCCACTGAGCCGTGGTACCGCCGAGCGGTTCGAAGGCTGCATCAAGTTCCCGCCGACTCGCGGAGCTGAGCAACCGCTCGTAGAGCAACTCGGCGACGGCGGCGGTATCGATGGTGTGGCAGATCAGAGGGTGCGGGATGGTCTCCTCGCCCTGCTTCGCGGCACCAGCCTTTCCCCAGAAGACTCGAACGTCGACTCGCTCAGGATCCGACACCACACCCGTCACTCAGCTTTGCTCCACTTTCCATTTCAGTCGGCACGGCTAGGGCAGCGACTCTGCCCTAGCGCCTCGTCATTGCTTCGCAGAGGGTCGAGAGTGTCCGCTCAACGCTGGTCGCCCAAGATGTTTGTCGGCATGGTGACAACTCCGATCATTCCTCCGTGGGGGCTTAGCAGGACGGGCCGAGGTGGACTAGGACAGCCCCCGGATCTGGGAGAAAGGCTTGTGTCTGCTCCGCACGGAACCAGATCACCGAGTTGCACCAATCGAACGGACCTGCTGTGCGACCCGCCCGAACAACCTGGAATAGAGCGCATTTGGACATCGAGCTGCTCACGGTGTGGTGGCGAGGGGATTAGCCCTGGTTACGCGAGGAGCAGGCGCATAGGCCCAAGGCTGAGCACATTCCCGAGGAGTTTTCCCCGAGAGTCCGTCGATCAAGCTGCCTCCGGTGTGGGACAACGCCGCGTGCGTGGCGAACAGCCGACGTCGATAGCTCCGAGCTGCAGACGTGGATCACCCCCGCGTGCGCGTGGAGCAGGCTCGGGACACGCTGGCCGCCCTGTGCCAACATCGATCACCCTGTATGCGCGGGGATCAGCCCGAGGTCACTGTGTTCGACAACCTCATGGATGGATCACCCCCGCGTGCGCGGGGAGCAGGCCCTGCAGTGGCGCGACCGGCTCTACATCGTGGGATCACCCCCGCGTGCGCGGGGAGCGGCCGCGGGAATACGCGGCGGTGCTGCGCACCCAGGGATCACCCCCGTGCGCGGGGAGCAGTCGGCGTACGCCACGCCCCACTTGTCGGCGCGCGGATCATCCCCGCGTGCGCGGGGAGCAGACTTCTTGACCTGCGGCTTTTGAGATCAACTCTACGGTTTCATCCATTTTGGATTGTAGGATCGTTCCCCTCGTCTCGGTGTCGACGGTTGCTGAACACGCCAAGCATCCTCGGCTTCAGCCTAATCATCGGCTCGCGTCGTCGGCCAGTTGCCTTACGGCTGGTTTCCGTCAGGCTTGGGCCGTAGATCGAGGACCTCAGGCACATCGGTTTCGCCGATCGGCTGCCGTTGCAGAAGAAGGAGCAGGTCTTCCTGTCGCGGCTGACCGAAAGCGAGCCGGTATCGCACCAAGTTCGCCTTGAGCCGGTCGAACCGCGCCTGGTCGCGACTGAGCGGGTAGGGCAGAACATGCCGCTCGACTTTTGCTTCCCCCGGGAACACCCAGTACGGCGCGAAGTCGCCGAGCTCTCCCGACTCTGCTCGGGCGGCGTCGTACAGGGCTTTCCAGACATCCGGCTCTGAGGAGCGCAGGGCGTCGCCCCGGTGCGCAGCGGCAACGTTTCGTCGTACGGCGTGGCCGCCGAAGCGGTGTACCCGCCCCTCACGTTGCTCGAAGTCGACGGGGTTGGCGGGCGTGTTCCAGTGCACGACGGCTGAGCACCACTGGTGGAAGTCGATGCCTTCCTGGCCCGCGCTTGTAGTGGCAACGATGAACGGCCAGAAGGGGCTGTTGAATGAGCGCCGCACGACCACCTTGCGGTCGATCTGAGATTGCTCCTCGCCGCGCCCGCCGTAGCGTAGGGCGAACCGTCCGGGCAGCTTGATCGGCCGCTGCGGGTGGTGCGGATCGAAGGCTTCATACGTCGACTGTCGGCTGGCCATCGCCTGCCGCGCCTCGTCGGCGATTTTCCATAGCTCGTCGTCGTCCAGCAGGGTGTCCGAGGCCGCACTGCGCAACGTATGTAGGTGCTCGTCGAGTACGGCCTGCAGCCCGCCGGCCGCGCAGTATCGGAGCACCGCCTGCCAGTAGACCTTGCCCATTGTCAGGTGGTCGAGCAGCTGTGCGGACTCCGGCCGGTTGAACAGGGAGCGCAGTCCGTTGGCGAGGAGCGCAGCAGCGCGCCAGTGTCCTGATGGGGTGACCTGGCTTCCCGGCTCGATCAGCCGGGACAGCGCCCGCCAGGCGACGTTGCCGGGACCGTGCAAACCGATGGCAGTGACGCTGTCGATCAGCCCGTCCAGCTGGTCCTCTGTCGGGTAGACAGCGTGGTGAGACAATTCGCGGGCTCGGGCCACGTGCCCGTCTAGACCCGTAGCCGGCCCCTCGTCCGCGGACGAACCGAGGGCCGCAGCGGGGTCCTCGATGCCGGGATCGGCGCCGGGCCATTGAAAGATCAGCTCCCACGGCTCAGCCGGACCTGCTGCGTCGGACGATGCCCCCGCAGAGGTATGAGCGCGGAGCAGTTCCTGGATGTCTTGCTCGAAGGCGTCGAGGGACGCGATGTCATCCGGTCGCTGTCGAGCTAGTGCCAGTGGGTCGCACAGCTCGGCCAGGGCGGGATGGGGCCAGAAGAGCGCGAGGATGCTCATCGCCGCCGGCCGGCCGTGTTCGAGGCGGTAGTCGAGGTGCCGGTGTCCCTCCCCGGCAGCGCCCAGTCGACGTTCGGCCTCGTAGCTGAGCAAGCCTGCCACTGCGGTGGGAGTGGCGTTCCAGGACGAGAACAGCAGCCGCTTGGTGATGCCGTCATCTGCTGCGGTAGCGAACGGCTCGCGGAGCGCGTGGTAGGGGAGCGACGGTGGCAGCCACAGGAGTTGCCACCAGCCTCGGTCGACGGTGTCTGCGGCGAGCTGCCGCAGCCGGCCGTTGCCGAAATCGACGGGCTCGCGTCGGCGGATCGTCCCAGCATCGAGCAACTGCGCGGTGGCCAGTAGTGCTGGTATCTCGGAATCTGCCTGGTCATCGAGCGCCGCGCGGACCTTGGTGCCGAGTTGGTAGCCGTCGAGGAAATTTAGGAAGTACGGTGCGGACTTCCAGTATTCGACGGTCATGGGAGCGCCGACACTCTTGGCGATCTTGCGCATCGCCACGTAGCTGCGTACGTCCTGCGGGTTGAGGTCGTCGGCCAGGGTGATGTGCTCGCGCAGCATCCCGTCCTGCCCGAGTAAGGGTCGCTCGGTGCGGCACATGACCGGTAGCAGCAGATCGCGTAGCCAGCCGCGCAGGTCCGCGCACGGCTCGCCGCGGACCAGAGCCTCCCGGTACGCCTCGAATGCCTTCGTCACATCGGCGTGCCAGGACACGTCGTCGTTGAGAAAGCGCAGCACTTGTCGGAAGTCGCTGTAGTGGTCCTCGCCGGCGGCTGCCTCTTCGGCGAAGGTGAACGGCTTGTAGGGGGTGGCGGACAGCAACAAGACCCGTGCATCCCGGTAGTCGAACAAGTGCCGGGCGAGCTCGGCGCCCTCGCCGCCGTTCGGGTCGAGTAGCTCCCGGAAACGCTGGAACTCGTCGAGGATGATCAAATCGGGTTCGAGGACCTCGACACCCGCAGTGGCCAGCGCCGTACGAAGATCCCCGGTAAGCCTCCGGGCGTTCTCCCGGAGTGCGTCAGGCAGCGCCGAGCGCCGGCCGATGCCGTCGAGCAGTCCGTTGAATCTGTCGAGGAGTCCCCGCTGCTGGGCCTGGCGTAGGAACTCGCCTGTAATCGTGGGGTCGAGCTTCCTGCCAAGGTTCTCCCACAGCCGGTCGCACTGGTCCTCGAAACGCTCGGGGTTCGCGACGCCCGCCTGCAACGCGCGCAGTGCGGCCCGGGTTCGCCAGCCGTTCCACGAGCCCGCCTGTTCGAGGATCAAGAACAGCAGTGCGCGTTCCTCCGCAGTTCCGGTGCGCCAGCCTTGGTCGAAGGAGGTGCCAGGGGTGAAGGCGACCAGGTTGATTGGTTTGCCGGCGGCACCCGTGGCGGCGTTGAGCTTGTCCGTGTGCTTAGCGAGCAGGGTGAGCCGGCTGGACAGCATGACGGTCTCGTCGGGAGTGACCTTTAGCCGGCCGATGTTCTGCCGCGCTACATCCTGGTTGGAGCAGACATAGATGACGTCGACCCGCTCGATGCTGTCGTCGTCCTGTAGTCGCTGCAGAGTCTGGGCGATCACGCCTCGGGCGACCACACTCTTGCCGAGGCCGGTTTCGTCGGCGACCAGGAACCGGCGGGTCGGATCGACGCCGAAGTACCGGTCGATGACATGCGCGACGGTGGCGCGCTGGAAGTCCTTCAATCCGGCCATGACCAGGCCGGCGTCGTACCGGCTCATGCGCGCACCGCCTCTGTCATCGCATCCTGCGCTTGCATGACGACCTGCCACACCTCGGTGAAGCCGGGTGGCAGCAGTCGCTTGCCGTCGCCGCTGGCCTCAAGGCGGCTGACGAGTCTGGCCAGGTCGTCGAGTTGTTGCGGCCGGTCGACGAGAGCGTTGAGGAGAAGTTCGAAAATCCCAGTTCCGCTGCTACGCCATGCGCCGTCGCCGTCAGCGGCACCGCTTACCAGGGCGGTGGCATCAGTGCCGAGGCCGAGCATCAGTAGCAGGAACCGCAGGAACTTCTCCGGCGTGTCGATCTGCTGGGCGATGACGTGATCGAGGCGGTGTAGGGGATCGCCGAGCAGGGTGGCGAGGATGACGGCTTGTTCCCGGCTGCTGCTGTCCTCAGCGGAAACGATGACGAACGGGGTGATGTCGACCAGCGCGAGCCCGGTGAACACGGCGTCGACCGGCTGTCCCGACGCGAGCACAGTCGCCTCCCCGCGACGAGTATGCAGCTGCGCGGTGATCCGTACGCCTGGCACTTTGGGCACAGTGTCTTGGGAGGTCACCCGGAGGCGGTAGCTGTCTGCCTCGGGCATGACGGTCGCTAGCAGCGGAATCGCCGCGAGGTCGCGGACCAGATTACGGAGACGGTCCGCTTCGGGATCCGGCTCGGCGACGTTCTGGCGTTCGTAGGGTTCGAGGATCTCGCGAAGCGCTGCCTTCGGGCCAAGGAGAGCATCGATACCCCACTGAGCGCGGCCACCTACCAGCTCCACCATTAGCTCGACGTTGCCGTCGAACGCCGCACCTGTGGCATTTGCGGAGCCGAGGAGAAGTCGCGCCTGGTGCCCCTTCTCCACCACGTACACCTTTGCGTGCAGCCCGTTGAGCACTTCCTGGCCCGACGGCGATTCCTCAGCCGGCAAACCGGCCAAGGCGTTCACCACGAACGTCTCGGAACCGGCCAGGCTCTCCTCGGGTAGGCAGTCGAGAGTCTCCTGCCGGCTCACCAACGCCAGCTTGCCGCTTGGTGCGCACCGGTCCAGACCGTCGGGGGTGCAGAACGGGGAAATGACCAGATGACGTGTGCCGGCGAAGTCCGGTGGCGGAGTACGAGGAACTCCTAGCGCATGGAAGAACATCTCCCGGGCGCCCTCGGGGTACTCCCACGCGGCTCGACGTAGATCCTCGCCCAGCGCCTCGACCGCGGCCTGCCGGTCCGGCGGCAGGGGCGACACCGCCAGCCGCAGAGTGTGTTGCAGCAGGTCAAACAAGGGTTTGTTGCCCGCCACCCGGCGGGTGCCCGGGTAGCCTTCCAGGCGCAGGCACACGTCCCAGCTGTGGTCCTTGGTCAGGTTGCGACTGAGTGCCAACAGCCGCAGCGACGTCTCCCCGGTCGCTTCGTCCTCAAAACGCAGCGCCCACAGCTTCGGGTGGAACAGCCGACCCGGCTTGGGCCGGCGCACCTGGTGCACCATCGGCTCGACAAACGCCAGCAGCGCTGACTTCGTCGGTGGAACCACGATCTGCCCGGCCTGACAGAACACGTCGATCCGGTCGGCGCACTGCCGCACGCCCTCCATCACCGCGATCGGGTCAGTCGACTCGCGTAAGCCGTGCGCGGCGAAGGCAAGCGGGGCGACCAGCAGACTCTCCAGATCCAGCGTGAAGGTCAACGCCACGGCGCGCGACATCCGCATACCCGGTGGCGGGCGCAAGGCATCGAGCAGCAGCGAACGAGAGTCAGGCGCGAGCATTCGCAGCCTCCGACAGGTCAGCGGCACAGCCGTCGTGGATGTCGACGAGGATCCGGCGGACTTGCGGCCATCGATACACCAGCGGTCGACTGCCGGAGGCACCACTCCACGTACGCAGCAGCTTGTCGTTGATTAACCGTGACTGCCCCTTTTTCACCGCCCGCTCCCGCTCGGCCACGAGATTGCGCAAACTCTGGTCCGTGGCGGCCGCGGTCGCGGCTCCGCTTGCGACCGCGTCAAACCAGCGGTCGATGAACCGGCGCGCAGTGGCGTTCGACGCTATCCGTGGATTCCTCTCGACCAACCGGTCCCACATGCCCGACCGAGCCCAGCCCTTGAGGCCTTGCTCCGCCGACACGCGCTCGTTCCAGCGCGACAGCTTGTCTCGGTATCTGTCCACCGGCGCCTCACGTTCGGTCAGACCGGATTCCTCGTACCGCTCCGCCACGAGGAGGTTGTACAGCAACGCCGCGCCGTGGATCGCCAGCGAGAACAGTGCGGCGTCCTGTACCAGCGAGCCGATCGGCTCCGGCGCGGCCAGCACCGCCGGCTCCTCCCATGGCGCGTCGCTGTCCCAACCGGGTCGGTGTTCGGGCTCAAGGAGGTACGCCAGCAGTGTGCCGGGCGCCGCGGTGAGGATCCGCTCTCGCAGCCAACGTCCCTCATCCGGCGTCAACCTCAATCCACCCTCAACCTCGTCTGGAAACTTCATCGGTCGGGCCGGCAGCGTCGGGTGCCAGATTCCGCTCGCTCGTTCCGTCAGCTCATCGGCGTCGGCCAGTCCGGCCAGTCGGCGGTTCGGTGCGTCCTCATCGTCGCCAGTGCGAATGCCGTATTCGAGCAACGCCGCCGCATAGATGCTCGACGGCAGCGTCTGTACCCCGACACCAGCCCGGCGACCGATCACGCCCTCCGTCTCGTCGCCTCGCAGCAGCGCGGCGATCACCTTTCGCTCGGTGCGGTCAACCTGCGCAGCGAGACGGTCGCCGCGCAGTCCACGCCGCTGCGCCTCCTGGTAGCACCACGGCACGATCAGTAGGTATCGCGCCCGGGCCTGCAAAACGGAGGTGCCCGGGAAGAGTAAGTCGCTGAACGCGTCCCGGATCTGGCCGATGCCCAGCTCGTCCCGGCTCTCCGTGTCGCTGAAAAGCTTGAGTAGCTCGCGCATACGATTTTGATCGTCGCGGGAACTGTCCAGCCAGCTCAGTCCTGAAGCCATGGGTACCTTCCGGTTACGCTGCTGCCAAGTCGAAAAGGCCGGCGAGTGGGTAGGTAGGCAGAGCGATCCATCCCTCGGAACGCGCCGCTGCCCGCTGCTCGTCGTCCGGCCTGCTCGCCTTGCCGGTCGCTGCAGCGCGGGCAACCAACGACGCGACCACCGAGTCGAAAGCATCATGGCTACGCCGCACCAACGCCTCGAACGCTCCAAGCTCCAGCCAGGGCGCGGCCGCACACAATGCGGTGACAAGTTCGGCGTGCTGGGCCTGCTGACGGCGCCCCTTGTAACCGCGATGCGCTAAGCCCCAACGGTTCAGGGCCGCTGCCGGGTACACCTCGACGATCTTGCCGTCGCCGCAACGATCGACATCCTGACCATCGGCGGCGAGCATCGCCAGCAAACCGGCGCAGCGAAAGGCTGCGTGCCCGATGCGGTCCGCAGCCACGCTGAGGGGGATGATTCCGGTCTCCTTGCGCACCACTTCGTCAGTCTGGCGATAGGCCAAGTGACGCCGCCAGGGTCCGCCCTCGCCGTCAGGAGCCATCACATGGCCGACCTGGTGGGTCGTGACGAGGGTGACGAACGGCTCCGGCCAACCGAGCGGACAGTCCAACCCTGTCTTGTCCGCGTGCCGACTCGCTTCGACGATCCGAGCGTCACTGACGTCAAGGGCTACCTCCCGTACTACTGCCCGGCCTGGTAGCCACTCGATTGTGGCCGTCACCGTACGTTCGTCTGCGGCTGCAAGGTCAACGCCGAGGGTTAACACCCCACCACTCTAGGTACCGCTAGGGCTGGCGGTCATGATCCGATCGATGGTCATTGCAAGACGTTCAGCCGTATACGAGTACCAGCACGGCACGGCCACAAGCCAGGTTGTTCGTTGCTCCGGCCTTCGCGCGCGGCAGCTGGCGATGGAGATGACGGGTAGTAAGCCCCCACCTCCAGTCTGTCCAGGCTCAGCAGACGATGCACACGGGATTACCCCCGAGTGTGCGCGGGGAGCAGCCGCCGGTCTCCAGGGTCAGCCGTCATGCCCTGGATTACTCCCCAGCTGCGCGGGGAGCAGGCCTCCTTGTCGAGGCCGAGCTTCGTGGCCTCTGGATCACCCCCGGGCGCGCGGAGAGCAGCGCCAGATCCCGCCGCCCAGGTCCGCGCGGACGAATCACCCCCGTGTGCCCGGGGAGCAGGACATCAGTCCGCAGCCCCGCTACCCGTTCGAGGGATCACCCCCACGTACGCGGGAGCAGTTTCAGCTGACGCCGTCCACGCCCAGGCGTGCGGGATCACCCCCGCTACGCGGGGAGTAGATCGGGCCCAACATCGGCTTGTTGCTGGTGTCGGGATCATCCCCGCGCACGCGGGGAGCAGCCGGACGTACCGAAACATCGGTACGGCCATGGCCGGATCACCCCCCGTACGCGGGAGCAGTCCTTGACCGTGTCGCGCTTCGGGCCGCGCATGGGATCACCCCCGCGTACGCGGGGAGCAGGTGTCGTGCGAGTCGTCGTACCGGGTCACGCCCGGATCACCCCCGCGTACGCGGGGAGCAGCTCGTCAAGACGAGCAGAAGACCAGCGACAAGGGATCACCCCCGCGTACGCGGGGAGCGGGAGCAGGATTCATCCCACGGGCCATGAAGTCGTGGCCGAGGATCACCCCCGCGTACGCGGGGAGCAGGTGGCGGGGGAGGCGACGGAGACGCAAGTCGCGGGATCACCCCCGCGTACGCGGGGAGCAGGCCGTCCGGGACAACCCCGTTGACCGCTCAGCCGGATCACCCCCGCGTACGCGGGGAGCAGGGTGCGGACGTGGGAGCCACCCTGGGGACCGCCGGATCACCCCCGCGTACGCGGGGAGCAGATGGTGGACTGCTCCTCGCTGCTGACAGCCGTGGGATCACCCCCGCGTACGCGGGGAGCAGTGCAACTCCGCGATCGGCCGCGCCGGTTCCCACGGATCACCCCCGCGTACGCGGGGAGCAGGACATCACCACCACCGCTACCGACGCCGTGTCGGGATCACCCCCGCGTACGCGGGGAGCAGGATTTGAATGGTGCGGCGGTCTTTTCGCTGCCAGGATCACCCCCGCGTACGCGGGGAGCAGGTAGCCGGCGGGTCGGGCAGGCGGCGGACCACGGGATCACCCCCGCGTACGCGGGGAGCAGAAGCTCGATACGTTTCGCCTTGGGGAGCGTCCGGGATCACCCCCGCGTACGCGGGGAGCAGCAACTGGTGGAGGAGTCCGGCCAGTCCTACCGCGGATCACCCCCGCGTACGCGGGGAGCAGCGTCATTGAACCAGGCACGAATACCGTAGACAGGGATCACCCCCGCGTACGCGGGGAGCAGTCATAAAGTGCCTTCAGCTCAGCTTGCGTCAGCGGATCACCCCCGCGTACGCGGGGAGCAGGCCTCCAGAGGCGGAAAACAGGGTGTCTGGGGGGGGGATCACCCCCGCGTACGCGGGGAGCAGGTGAGGTGGATGCCCCGCACGAACTCGAGACCCGGATCACCCCCGCGTACGCGGGGAGCAGGTTTGGCCGTTGGCTGATGACTCCGGAGCCCTGGGATCACCCCCGCGTACGCGGGGAGCAGGAGCAGCTCCTCGTCGGTGAAGCCGCGGACGTAGGATCACCCCCGCGTACGCGGGGAGCAGACTTCTTGACCTGCGGCGTTAGAGATCGACTTCGCGGTTTTCATTCACTAGGTTCCGCAAGACCATTCACTCGGTTTCGGTTGGTCTAAGGAGGTATGTGGAGGGCGAACGAGTTCGGTTACAGCGTAGTTGGTGAGGCTCAAGTGGAACGACCAGGGAGCGCTGCATCTACCGGCTGAGCAAAGATGACGTTGCCTGCCCGCGACTTGCCATGCGAAGCCGGTGGGCCTATGAACACGATGGGAGCGACGGAATCGATCCGCGCCAGCAGGTCGAGGTGCTGTCTGGGCGGAGGTTAGGCCGCCTTCGGCGGAGGCGCTCCGGCTCCGGGCCGAGTAGACCCGCCACTAGATCCGCCAGCGGAAGAGAGTGGTCGGGTTCGGGCTGCGACGGGAATTCCGAGCGGCCGTGATCCCGGCTGCATCGGAAACGGGTGCGCATGGGTGGCCACTTGCCATTCGATAGGAGATGTCTTCCTAGGATGCTCTGTAGGATGGGTGATCTGCCACAGAACCACGGGACCCAACGTCAGAGCGGACTCTTGACTGGTCGCCGTAACAACTCCGGTAACGGATCGAGGTTCACCGTGGGGGAGTGGCTGACATGGGCCAGCAGTGGGCATCATCAAGGGATGCGGTTCTGTCCGCATTGGAGGATGTATAAGACCGTTCCGGCATGGCGTGACAGAATCGTTGTAAAACTGGGGGTCAAGGGGTCGTCGGTTCGAATCCGGCCGTCCCGACAGCGAGAGGGTTTCCACAGGTCAGAGCCTGTGGGAACCCTCTTTTTTGTGTTCACGGTGGTTCGTCGAGGTCGAGCACGCCGCTTATCGACCCCTTGACTCGACGGGTGACCGACATGGCTCTACTGGACGTCACCAAGCTCACCGGCGACCTGATGCTGCTGTTGGGCTGGACCTCCGAGGACATGCCCCGGCACTACGGCGCCAGCGCGGCAGCTGAACGGGCCCAGGAGATCCAGGTGCAACTAGGCATCAGGGAAGGGGTGTAGACGCGGGCAACACGGTCGGCCGACCCCGAGTATCGGCTTGGCCGACGGCGTTGTTCTCGTCGTCGATCGACGGATCCGAGTCGAGTCGGGCTGGGTTCGGCGTGCTGACTCCGGTGCAGATTCCGGTACTACTTGTCGTACAGAGCTGCATCGGATTAGCCAACCTTTCGCTGATCAGCGGATCGACATTCGTTACACCAATAGGATCGGTCGACGTTCTGATTGGTGACGTCGCGTAGCGGTAGCCAACCAGCGACGCGCGGTTCGGCGTTCGGATCTGCCGAGATGAGTGCGCCCCAGTGGGAGCGGGCTGCACATCGTCGCTATGGTCGGTGTCGTGGAGACACTGGGCCGACTTGCCGGAGTCACGGTCGACTGCCGGGATCCGCAGCGACTGGCTGACTTCTGGTGCGTGGTGCTTGGAGGACGCGTGACGGAGTCTCTTCCCGGCTGGCGGCGCGTCACTGTCGCCGGGGGCGGCCCGGTGCTGACATTCCAGCCGGTCCCGGAGCCCAAGGCCGGCAAGACGCGACTACACCTCGACATCGCCGTTACCGACGTTGGCGAAGCGGTCGATCGGATCGGGATGTTGGGCGGGCGGTGGACAGGTGAACGGCATGACTACCAAGAGGGCGCAGTCCTCGTCATGACCGACCCGGAGGACAACGAGTTCTGCGTCGTGCAGTACTACCGGGTGTGATCGTGGATGGTTGGCCATCGGCGCGCGTCCTGCAGAACGCTCTGACCTGCCGCTTCATCTGCCGAGTCGTCCTGGATGAAGCGGCAGTTGGGTTTCTTGATTCCCGCCAAGCGCTGCAGATGTTGCCAGCTGTCGCTATGAACAGGGCTGGCGCTTGTTTCGTTCGGCCATGGCCGGGCTGCGTTCAACCGACTGCGGCGCTCCTTGTGGCCGTCAGCAATGGTGGTGGGTGGGTGCCGTTGGTCAGGGCTGGTGTTGGTTGCGGGTGCGGGGTAGCCACTGGGGATGGTGGTCCCGCAGGTAGCGGATCAGTCCCTCGCGTAGGTCGCAGCGCAGGTCCCAGGCGCTGGCGCCGTCGGCGGCCGAGGCCTGCACCTGGATGACCACGGTCTGAGGGGTGGAGTCGATCATCTGGAGCACCCACTGGCCTCGGTCCCACAGCGGTGAGGACTCGACCAGTCGACGCGCCTCTCGGCGCAGGTCGTCCAGGTCGGCGGTGTAGTCGACATGTAACTGGATCTTGCCAATTACCCGGGACTCGTTCCGGGTCCAGTTCTGAAACGGCCGCTCGGTGAAGTACGTGGTCGGCAGGATGAGCATCCGGTCGTCCCAGAGCCGGATCACCACGTTGGTCAGCTTCACCTCCTCGACCCGGCCCCATTCGCCGTCCACCACCAACACGTCGCCGACGTGCAGACCGTCGGCGAAGGCGACCTGGACGCCGGCGAACGCGTTGCCGAGCGCGGTTCGAGCGGACAGGCCGATCAACGCGCCGACCACCCCTGCCGAGGTCAGCACGGAGACGCCGAAGAGGCGTACCGGCCGGAAGGTGACCAGGATCAGGCCGACCGCGACGATCGTGACCACGGCCACGGTGAGCCGCCGTACCGGGCGGATCTGGGTCCGGGCCCGCCGGACCCGCCGGCTCGTGACCGGATCGCTCGGCAGCCTGTTGAACGCGACCGCCTCGGCGACGTGCAATGCCTTGACCACCAGCCACGCGCCGGTGGCGATTAAGGCCATGAGGATGGCGTGCCGCAGATGAGGCAGCCACCGGGCCGGGCCGGGCGGCAGCGCGTAGTACAGCACCCCGACCAGCAGTACCGCGGCCGCCGGGCGACGGCAGGCGTGCCGCAGCGGATCCAGCAGCCACCGATAGCGGCCACGAGCGACCCGGCGGATCAGCACGCCCGAGACCAGGTCCACGACCACGGCCGCCGCCAGCGCGGCCAACACGATCAACGCGGTACCCATCAGCAGCCGTTCACCGTGATCCTGATGCCGCCTCCCCTGAACGTACGACCGCACTCCCCGCGTCGAGGGTGTCATCGGATCCGGTGGCAAGTCGTGGATATCGAAAATGCCAGACGGCAGTGGCGAACGCCGGTGGCCAGTCGTCGGCGTGCCGGCAGGGGACGCAGCAGCAGGGTGGCACCGTGGACGATGCCTATGGCAACACCGCGTCTTCCTCGCCCACCCACGTCAACTGCGGATGGGACATGTCCTGACCCTCGCGAAGCGGCTTTAAGGGTCAAAAGGTCTGCGAGGATGTGAACGCCAGAAGGGCGTGGACCCACGCGATGAGCGGACTCTTCACGGGGCCGGCCAGCGTGTGGACGCCACCGAACAGGCTGAACCACGAGAGCATCTACCACCGGATGCGCCCCGGCGAGAGGAGAGCACGATGACCGCCGACGGCGACGTGTCAGGTGGCCGGTGAGGAACACCGGTGCCCCACAGTGAGCAGCAGCGCCCGGAGATCGTGGTCGGGCTGGTGGCGACCCCGCCGGACCACCCGGCCCGGGTGGCCGCCCGGCTTACCGCCGAGCTGGCCGACCGGCTCGCCGACCGGGTGGACGCGGACGTGCGGTGGACCGTCCGGGAAGGCTGGGGCGAGGTGGCGCCGCGCCGCGATGGGGGCGTTGATGCCCTGCTCGACGATCTTGCTCAACGGCGCATCGACGACCAGTGGGACTTCGCTGTCTGCCTGACCGACCTGCCGCTGCACGCCGCGCGTATGCCGCTGGTCGCGCAGACCTCCGCCCGGCGGCGGGTTGCGATGGTGTCCCTGCCCGCGCTGGGTCTGCACCAGCTGCGAGCGGCCCGCGCCGCCGTTCCGGATCTGGTGAGCCAACTACTGACCGACGCTTTCGACAAGCGGGTGCCGCCGACCGGCCGGGCCCCGACCGAGATGACACGCCGGGTTACCGCCATCCACAAGGTGGTCGGCGATACCGACGGCGGGGAACTGAGCTACGTCGCCTCGGGTCTGATCGGCCGGGTGCGGCTGTTGGCCGGAATGGTCCGAGCCAACCGCCCAGGGCGCGCTCTGCTGGGATTGTCCAAGCTGCTGGTCGGCGCGTTCGGCACGGCCGCGTTCGCGCTCACCACGGACACCATCTGGCAGATGGGCGATGCGCTCGGAGGACTCCGGCTCGCCGTGATCATGCTACTTGGGCTGACCGCGTTGGTGGCCTGGCTGATCGTCGTGCACGACCTGTGGGAGACACCAGACCGCGAGACACCGGCCGAGCTGGCCCGGCTGTTCAACCTGGGCACGATCCTCACCCTCGCTCTGACGACGGCGGTTTCCTACCTGGTGCTGTTCACCGGAACGGTGCTGGTCGGGTCGCTGCTGATCGACACATCCGTGTTGGAGCAGGCGCTGCAGCGGCCGGTCGATTTCACCGACTATCTGACGCTCGCCTGGATCACCAGCTCGCTGGCCACCGTCGGCGGCGCGATCGGCTCAGGGCTGGAAAACGAGGAAACGGTCCGGGCCGCCGCCTACGGCTATCATCCCGAGCCCGGCGGCTGGCGGGACGAGCGGACGTGAGGTTTCACCGGCTGGGGTAATGGGCGCATGCCCCGGCACCGCGGGCGTCGATGCTGACCCCGGGCCGACCGAGATGCTGGCCCTGCTCGGCCTGCAGGGCGAACGCGCTCACGTGCGGGCCCGCTCTCGCCGCCCCTCTGTCGAGGCTGATGCCGCATCATGAACGGGGCCACTTCGGTATTCGGCCCCTTGTCCGCCGCCGATCTGCTCCCCGAGCGTGCCGCGCGGCCGCCGGCTGCGGCCATAGGCGGTCTGCCGACTCAGGCCCCCAGCGCTGGCCTCGCCGCAGAGCGCACAGACGTCGACAGGTGACCGGCTCGGGCTCCTGAAGCACTGCCCTACCCAGGACGGCCGGCCATCGACCCGCTCACTGAGAGGACCGCGCTGCGAGTCGATGGTGAGACCAAGCGATCGGGCTCAGCAGCGCGGTCACACTCGTTGTGGCGGGGTCACGCCGAGTTGCGCCACTTGCGGCCGTGTCGGCCGATGAGCCGGTCGGCGTCGGTCGGGCCCCAGGAGGCGGCCTCGTAGGTGGGGATCGGCGATTTGTCTTTCTCCCAGTTGTCGATGATCGGGTCGACGATCCGCCAGCACTGCTGCACCTCGTCGCTGCGGATGAACAGCGACGCGTCACCGATCAGCGCGTCCAGGAGCAGGCGCTCGTACGCCTCCGGGGACTCCTCGACGAACGTCTGGTCGTAGGAGAACTCCATCGTGGCGGTGCGGACCCGGAAGGAGTGGCCCGGCACCTTGGCACCGAAGCGCAGCGAGATGCCCTCGTTCGGCTGGATGCGCAGGATCAGCGCGTCAGCATCGAGGCCGGTGAGCTGGTCGGTCGGGATCGGCAGGTGCGGCGGCCGCTGGAATTGCAGTGCCACCTCGGTGAGCCGGGCCGGCAGGCGCTTGCCGGTGCGTACGTAGAACGGCACCCCGGCCCAGCGCCAGTTGTCCACGTTGAGCCGCATCGCGGCGTAGGTCTCGGTCCGCGACAGAGGGTCGACGCCGGCCTCCTCGCGGTAGCCGGCCATCAGCTCCTCGCGGGTGCCGCCCCGGGTGTACTGTCCCCGGACCGCGGCCTCGGCGATGTCCCGGTCGGTGGGGAGCCGGATCGCCTGCAGCAGCTTCACCTTCTCGTTGCGCAGGCCCTCAGCCTCGAATGAGGCCGGTGGCTCCATCAGTGCCAGCGCGAGTACCTGCAGCACGTGGTTCTGCACGATGTCCCGCATCGCGCCGGCGTCCTCGTAGAAGCCGCCGCGGCTGCCGACGCCGAGGGTCTCGGCGACGGTGATCTGCACGTGGTCGACCCAGGAGCGATCCCAGATGGGCTGGAAGATCGAGTTCGCGAAGCGCAGCGCCAGCACGTTCTGGACGGTGTCCTTGCCCAGATAGTGATCGATACGAAAGACCTGGTGCTCGTCGAACGCGCTGTGCACGACGCCGTCGAGCTCGCGGGCGGTGACCAGGTCGCGACCGTACGGCTTCTCGATGACCAGGCGGGAGAAGGAGCCCTCGCGTGGCTTGTTGAGCCCGACACCGGCCAGTCCGTTGATCACCGGCTCGAAGGCCCCGGCCGGGGTGGACAGGTAGAAGAGCCGGTTGCCGGACGTGCCCCGCTGTGCGTCCAGCTCGTCGAGGGTCTCCACGAGCCGCTTGTACGTCTCCGGGTCGTCGTAGCCGCCTGCCACGTACCGCACGCCGCCCTGGAGCTGGCGCTTGCTGGCGAGGGTGCGTTCGCCGAGGACGCTCTCGGCGAACTGCTCGTCGGTCATCGACGTGCGCGCGACGCCGACCAGCGCGAACTGGTCCGGGAGTCGCTCGTGCCGAGCCAGGCTCTCGATTGCGGGCAGCAGCTTACGCCGGGTCAGGTCACCGGAGGCACCGAAGATCACCAGCGTGGCCGGCGGGGCACTCCGCTCCTGAATGAGCTGAGATGCGTGGTCCATAGTCTGCGTTCCTCCGGGCCCAAGGGGTGTGGGGTTGGGGGGTGCCGTGCTGTCATGCCAGGAATTGTGCGGGCTTTGGCGGTAGTGTCCGGGGGCCACACGGCGTGGCCCGTTGGTCGCGGCCCTTGAGCGTCGCATGCCGGGCTGACGGGTAGGTGACTCGGTAGCGATTCGGTGCGGTCTATCGGCGTACGAAGTGGTGGTACGAATGATCGTGGCCAGGCAGCCCGCGGAGGTCAACGGGCTCGCCGACGGCGGCGCCGGGGACCGTCAGGGTACGCGGGGGCCGAAGCCGAGTCCGCCGCACGCGGGGCGTCGGCTGGACACCGCGCGGGAACAGCAGATCCACCGCAGCGGGGGCATCCTGAAGCTGGTCTCGTAGCGGTTGGCCCGCACGATCTGAGCCTTCTTGACAACCGTGGCGCCTCTCGGGTCCCCGGACCCGCGGCTCAGCCAATCGTGTCGAGATGGTGCGCACCGCCGATACAGCCGTTTTTCGCCCGCTGACGCCCCCGCGCGCGTGGCGGCAGGGCCCAAGTGCCGATGATCCGCTGACCACGTCGATTCAGGCGAGGAGGAGAAATGTCGGCACAGCGACGAGGATGCCCGCCAGAGCGCCCGCGACAACCTGGCCGATCGTGTGATCGCCCAGCCGCACGCGGGACCAACCCACCAGGGCGACGATCGCCAGCGATGGGATGAGCGCCGGCCCGAACACGATGATAAGTACGGACATCGACCCGCCGGCGACTGCGGCGTGGGCGCTGAGCTTCCACACCTGGTTGATCGCGGTGACGATGAGCAGCACGGCGAACATCACCACGACCATGGCGATGAGCGGCCGAGGCGCGCCGGCGAATATGAGCGCGGAGAGACCGACAACGACGGACAGTAGTCCGTAGACCAGAGGCCAACGGCGTTGCTCGCGTACGCCGATGTGGTGGTCGGTGAGTCGCCCCCGCCGCACTCCGACCCAGATGACGGCGTACGGGATGACGGAGCAGAACAGGATGGCGAGCAGTGCCCAGCCGAGGCCGGTCACTACGGCGGGGGCGGTGCTGTCCAGGGCGATGATCAGCGGCATCATCGCCGCGAAGACGGCCGGGGCACATGCTTCGGTGACGACCCGTGCCACTCGGGAGGTGCTGTTGGCAGGCAGGTCAACGAGTGCGGGCGAAATGACGTTCTACCTCTCGGAGGACTGCGGGGCTATCGACAGCGCTTCGGATGTGGCGCGCGTGATGATTATCCGGGCCAGGGGGGATTCGATCGCTCGGGCTACCTGGGCAAGCCATGTCACCTGGTCGGCGGCGCCGAGGTCACCGGCGGCCGAATCCCGGGGCGGGCCCAGCGGTAGGGCGGGGGCTTCGGTGGCCTCGCTGGAGGGAGGTGCGCCATCGAGCCGGGCTGCCAGTGCCGCACCGATGACGACTGCTTCCACCATGGCGGTCTGCTGCTCGCCGAGGAGGCCGCCTTCCTGGGCAGCGTCTTGCGCCTGCGCGGCGACTGCGGGCGACATCCACGGCCGCAGAGTGGCGTAGCCGTCCAGGATCTCCACGGTGATCCTGACCCGTCGCAGGGAAGCGTCCCGGGCGATCGACACGACGCCACGGACGCCGGATGGCGGTGGAAGCAGCGCGATCTCCGGCAGCACGGCATGGATCCGCGTCCACAACGGGTACAGCCGGTAGTAGTCCCGGAACGCCGCCGCCCCTACCCACAGCCGGTCCAGGCCGACGCGCGGACCCCAGGACGGAATCGTGGACCCGATCAGGACCAGCAGGATCGACGTGCTGAACGTCAGTACCACCACCGCGTCGGTGATCAGGGCCCAGCGTGGGGACCTGTTTCCCACGCCAACGGCCACGAGTTTGGCGGCCACGTACGCGAGCCCCCACAGCGAGCCAACCGTGATCATTCGGAGGCCGAAGCGCAGCAGCGGTCGATGGGCGATGCCGGCGTAGCGGTTCGCCAAGACCACTACCTGCGTCAGTGACCAGCCCAGGTAGGCCAGGTATACGAAGAGGAATGGCGCGTGGAAGGGCTCGCCGTAGTACTCGCCGGTGCGAACGCGCGGATCGGAGAGACTGACGTCCGAGGGTGTCGCGACAAACATAATGATCATGACAGTGATGGTGAGCGCCAGAGCGATGCTCTGCCGCCGTACCCGCCGCCGGGTGCTGACGTCACTACTGGTCATGTAGAGCAGGAATGCTTGCGCCGCGGTGGCACACACCAGTGAGAGGCAGTTGGACGTCAGGCGGGTGACGTCCGGAATCCCGACGAGCTGGTCGATCTTTGGCATGAGCGGCTGAAGGGTCATCGAGATGGTGATCGCGATCAGGGCAAGGCAGAGTGCGCGCAGTGGGCGGTTGCCTCGGTCCCGCGCCAGGTCGCGCAACTTGTAGAGGCTCAGACCCCAGCAGATGAGCGTTACGGCGATCATGGTGCCGCGAGCGAGGCTTACCATCAGGCCTCCCGGCCTTCCAGCGTCGCCACCAGTCTGGCGGAGACTCGAGGATCAGCCGGCGCGGAGGTCGGGATCGCGGACCATGATTCGGCGCGTTGGACGGCGACCGTTCCGAAGACCTCCGCCCGGCGCTCGATCGGCTCGTCGTACCCGAGACGCGCCAGCGCAATCTCGGGTACGGACGGATCCACCGACGGCATGAGCATGGCCGCGAGGCACTCGAGATCATTTGGCATGGCGACATCGTCGAACATCATGTGCCCGTATTCGTGGCCGATGATGAGGCTCTGCCGCACCTTGCTGGCATTGGCGTCGTAGAAGACGTAGTCAGCGAGCTCGCCGGCTACCCAGAGCCCGTGGGGGGCAAGGGCTGGCAGATGCCGTGGGAGGAGGTGGACCTGCCGTCCACGGCGATGCTCGATCCGATCGTGTAGTTGGGCGAAGGTGAAGGTCGAGGGCAGCTTGAGTGCGGAGAGGAGCTGCGATGCCTGCTGTCGCAGGTGGCTCACACTGCTATCGGTATGACGTCGCATCGAGTTCTCTGTTCATCGGGCTCCGGCACGGTCTGGTCCCTTGGTGAGCTCTCCGCGGCCTCACCGCACTGCCCTGCCGGGGTGGTACTCGAGAACGGAGGAGAGCTGTTCCCGCAGCAGGGTGTGGGTTCCTGAAGGCGGTGTCGGTGCTACCCACCCGTCGGTCAGTTGCAGCACCCGGGTGGCGAACACCTCGGCCTGGCGTTCCTCGCGATGCGTGTAGACGACACGCTTCAGATTCGGTCGCAGGCCGGCCATCTCGGCTGCCTGGAGCACGTTGTCGAAATTGCGGCCGACGGCCGGACTGCCGACGTGGTCGAAGACCATGTGGCCGATGCCGTGCAGGACGAGATGGTCCCGGTAGGGGCGGGGAAGAGTCGATCCAATCAGGATGTGGTCCGTCGTCGCGCCGCGACACCACATGGCGCGAGTGTCTGCCCGGCGCGTCCGGACAGCCGTCACCACCAGCGGTCGGCCTCGGGCCCGTTGCAGTTGTGCGCAGAAGTCGCCCACCGTGAAGGGTGCTGGCACGGCAAGACTGTGCAGGATCTCGTCGCATCGGCGAATCTGCTGTTCGTTCCACGCGGTGGTCCGGTCGTCGTACGACCACCAGCTCTGTAGCCGTACGCAGCCGGCGGTGACCGGCGGTCGACGGCGTGATCGTTCGGGGATGTCGGTCATGAGCGACGCTGCCGCTCGGCGCTCTCCAGCCGGCCGCGGGCGGCGGCCTCCAGTCGCTGCACTTGCTCGATCATGGCGGCAACTGCCGCATGACCCTCAGGTGAGAGCCGGGCGTCTATCAGACGCATGGCGACCTGCTTGATGTGTGGATCGGTCAGAGCCTGGGCGAGCCGGTGCTCATGTTGATCCTCTGAGGTCTCTGCGAAGAAGGCGGGCGGCTGCCCGAAGAAGGTGGCGATGGCGTCGACGACCGAACGCCGTGGGTCGGGGGATCGGCCCTGCCGGAGGTTGCTCAGGTGGGTGTGGGAGATCTTGCAACCTCGCCGCGTCAATTCGTTCGCGACGTGGCGGACGCTGTAGGGCTTGCCCGCGGGGTCCGTGACGTGGAGAAATAGCCAGTCGAGCCGTTCGGCGAACGTCTCGCCAGCTGAATCGTCGGCCGCGACCATCGGGACTCCCTGCAATATGGAATACAAGATTTACACGATGGCTCTCGCTGGAATCAAGCGTTGACATGGCTGTGCGGTGTATGCGTAACATTACGAGCCTCTGGCAGCGGGCGTGGCCACGGGGGACGAAGTGTCATCGCCCGCTGCCAGAGTTCTATCTGCCTGCGCGTGGCCTGAGCGGGGCGGTCATCACTGGGACGTGGGAGAGTGGTGCCGCGAGGTGACGCTGGCGGCGGCCCCGGAGCAATCTCTCCACCTCGCTGGGCTATCCCGCTCTGCTCGGAGTCGGGACGTGTCGGGTCCGGTCCCCGGTCCAGGCTGCTTCGAGGATCGCGGTCAGGCTTGCGGTGTCGGTCGGGCCCGGATGGTTCTGGATCAGGCGGGTGACGCCACTGGCCATCTCCGCGAAACGCGGGAGGTCGGCGCGTGCCACGCCGATGTCCGCCAAGGTGGGCGGGATGCCGATGTCGGCAAGGAGCCCGTCGAGCCAGGTGAGGAACGTGTCTGCGGCCTCGGCATCCGAGGCGTCGGTCACGTCGAGCCCGCACACTCCGGCGAGGATGGCCAACCGGTCGCCGATGGCATCCCTGGCCGCGTCCAGCGCGTAGGGCAGTAGCAGCCCGACGCCCAGGCCGTGCGGCGTGTGCGTGGCTGCGCCGATGGGGTACTGGAGAGCGTGCGGCGCCGCGTTGCCCGCGTGGGAAAAGGCGAGCCCGGCGAGCATGGACCCATAGGACATGTCCGCGCGCGCGTCGGTGTCGCCTCCGTCCCTGACCGCACGACGCAAGCTACGGGCGATCCGCTCCGCGGCCAGGAGCGCGTAGTGGTCGGTGATCGCGTTGCGGCCGAGGAACACCTGCTCCACCGGGTCACGCGGTCCGTGGGGCCGAGGTCGTGCGGTGTAGCTCTCCACGGCGTGACAGAACGCGTCGATGCCGGAGTGGGCGGTGACGGTCGCAGGGCAGGTGTAGGTGAGTTCGGGGTCGACGATGGCGAAGTCGGGCACGATGTGGACGCTGGAAACCCCCACCTTCAGCTCGCGGTCCGGGTCCGTCAACACCGAGACGGGTGTGAGCTCGGAGCCAGTGCCTGACGTCGTTGGGACCGCGACGAGAGGAATCGTCGGCCCCGGCACCTTCGACTCGCCGTAGTAGTCGCGTGGCGTCCCACCGTGGCGCCGGATGACGCCGACGATTTTGGCGAGGTCGATGACCGTGCCGCCGCCGATCGCGAGGATCACGTCGGCGTCCACCTCGGCGGCGACCGAGACGGCCAGGGCGACGTCGGTGAGTGGCACGTCGGAAGTCGCGTCGGAGAACACCGCGACGACCTCGACCTTCTCCCGTACGGCGGCCACGATCTCGGCCACGCCCGGCTGCCCCAGCAGAACCTGGTCAGTCACGATGAGGACTCGCGAGCCACTCTCGGCCACCACTCGTGGGATGTTCTGCGCGACCCCTTCGCCCACGATCAGCTGGCGTGGTCCGCGAACGGTCTCAAGCATGTCAGTGCCTCTCCGAAACGTCGGCGGCGATGTGCGGGGCGGACGTCCAGGTCACCTGTGAGACCGGGACGGCGTCGGCAAGGTTGGCCGCCCGGAACAGCAGGCCGGTCACGGTAGGTCGATCGCCGCGTAGGTGACGTCGAGGTATTCGAGGATGCCCTCGTGCGACCCTTCCTTGCCGATCCCGGACTGCTTCACGCCTCCGAACGGGGCTGACGGGTCCGAGATCAGACCACGGTTGATGCCGATCATCCCCGTATCCAGCCCCTCGGTGAACCGGAGCGCCCGCTGGAGGTCACGGGTGAAGATGTATCCGACCAGGCCGTACTCGGTGTCGTTGGCCTTCGCCATCACCTCGTCGTCGGAGGTGAACGAGATGATCGGCGCGACCGGGCCGAAGATCTCCGCCTGCAGCATCCGCGCGTCTTCGGGCACGTCGACGAGGACCGTCGGCGGGTAGAAGTGGCCCGGCCCATCCGGACGCTCGCCGCCCACCAGGACCCGGGCGCCGCGATCGACCGCGTCGGCGACGAGCTCGTCGATCTTGGTGACCGAGGCTTCGTCGATCAGCGCCCCGACGTGCACGCCGTCGTCGAGACCATGGCCCACCGAAAGTGCCCCCATCCGCTCGGCGAAGCGCGCCGTGAACTCCTCGCGCACCGGCTCCTCGACGTAGATCCGGTTGGCCGCGATGCAGGACTCCCCGATGTTGCGCATCTTGGCCACCATGGCGCCGTCGACCGCGACGTCCAGGTCAGCGTCGGCACACACGATCAAGGCCGCGTTGCCGCCCAACTCCATCGAGGTACGCAGCACGTTGTCCGCGGCCTGTCGCAGCAGCACCCGCCCGACCTCAGTCGACCCGGTGAACGACAGCTTGCGGGTCCGAGCGTCGGCCAGCAGAGCGGAGACCACCGCGCCGGAACGCTTGGTGGTCACCACGTTGACGACGCCCGGGGGAACGCCGACCTCCTCCATGATGCGCGCCAGCAACAGCATGGTGAGCGGCGTCTGGCCTGCCGGCTTGGTGATCGTCGTGCAGCCCGCGGCCAGCGCGGGGGCGATCTTGCGGGCGCCCATGGCCAACGGAAAGTTCCAGGGCGTCACGAAGACGCACGGTCCGACCGGCTTCGGCACGGTGAGGATGCGGTATCCGCCTGCGGGAGCGGCGCTGTAGCGCCCCTCGACGCGTACCGCCTCCTCGGCGAACCACCGGAAGAACTCGGCGCCGTAGGCCACCTCGCCCCGAGCCTCGGCCAGCGGCTTGCCCATCTCGAGCGTGATCAGCCGGGCGATCTCCTCGGACCGATCGGTCAGGGCCCGGTACGTCGCGGTCAACAACTCCGACCGTTTGCGCGGCGGGGTCGCCGCCCACTGCGCCGCAGCGGTGCTCGCCGCGTCCAGAGCGGCGAGCCCGTCAACGACGTCGGCGTCCGCCACCTCGGCGATGGTCTTGCCGGTGGCCGGGTCCTCGACGGCAAAGGTGGCTCCGCTTGCGGCGTCGCGCCAGGCGTCGCCGATCCGGAGCCGCCGATGCTCGGGGGGCAGGACGTTCATCGGGTCACTCATTGCGTCGCCTCCTGCGATCTTCTTTCAGCGTCGTCAGGCCGTGC
The DNA here is from genome assembly GCF_000718555.1 of Micromonospora chokoriensis. Classification (GTDB taxonomy): domain Bacteria; phylum Actinomycetota; class Actinomycetes; order Mycobacteriales; family Micromonosporaceae; genus Micromonospora; species Micromonospora chokoriensis_B. The sequence continues at coordinate 146,130 of NZ_JOAN01000005.1, read as the reverse complement.
TTACCGGTGACGGTCCGCCAAGGCTCGATTGCCACGTGCGGGCGTATGGTGCCGTCGCCGCCCGGCGCGGTTACCGCCCGGCCTCGGACAGCGACAGCCCGGTGCCCGCATCGAACAGGTGCACGCGGTCCAGGTCGACCGTGACAAGCAGCCGCTCGCCCGGCGTACCGGTGACGGTGGGTCGTGCCTTGACCTTGAGGATCTCCGTCCCCACTCGGACGTCGACCACCGTTCGGTCACCGAGCGGCTCAAGCCCGTAGAGCTCCCCGGACAACGACGCGTTTCCACGTTGCTCGACGGACAGGTCCTCCGCGCGCAGGCCCAGCAGCAGCGCACGACCGTCCTCAGCCGTGGTCCAGCGGGGCCGCGGCAGCGTCCAACCGTCGGCGCCGACCAGACGATCTCCCTCGGCGCGGCAGGCGAGCAGGCTGATCGGCGGGCTCCCGACGAATCCGGCGACCCACTTGTTGGCGGGACGCTCGTACACCTCGGTCGGCGTTCCGACCTGTTGCACTTTCCCCTCCTTGAGGACCGCGACCTGGTCGGCCATGGACAGGGCCTCGACCTGGTCGTTGGTCACGTAGACGAAGGTGGCTCCGAGGCTCCGGTGGATGCGGGTGAGCTCGGTGCGCATCTCGACGCGGAGCTTGAGGTCGAGGTTCGTCAGCGGCTCGTCCATGAGAAACGCGCGTGGGCGACGGACCAACGCCCGGGCCAGGGCGACCCGCTGCATCTCACCGCCGGACAACTGCGCGGGACGACGCTGCAGCAGACGTTCGATGTGCAGCAGGCTCGACATCTGCTCGACGGCAGTGGCGATCTCGCTCGACGAACACCGGCGTGCCCGCAGCGGCGACGCGATGTTCTCGTACACCGTGTGTCGGGGGTAGAGGGCGTAGCTCTGGAAGACCATGGCCAGGTCGCGTGCGGCCGGGGTGTCACCGGTCGCGTCCCTGCCGTCCAGATGCACCGACCCGGCGTCAAGCTTCTCAAGGCCGGCGATCGCTCGCAGGGTCGTCGTCTTGCCTGCCCCGGAGGGCCCGAGCACGACGAAGAACGAGCCGTCCGGCACGTCCAGCGTCACGCCGTCCAGGGCCTGGACTTTTCCGAAGGACTTGCACAGCCCGTGCGCTGCTACGGTTCCCATCAGGCCACCAGCTCTTCCGTGCTCACGTCGTAGACCGCCGGGGTCCCGCCGGTGTGCCGTAGCCCGACCGGTGCGTCAGCGGCGAAACGGACAGTCGGTGGCATCCGAACCCGTACGTCGCGCTGGCCGCTGTGGTCAACCACGTAGATGATTTCGTCGCCCAGCCACTCCGCCGAGACCACGCGGGCCGGGACCGACCGTTCCGCCCCCGGTTCGGTGACTTCCAGCGCCTCCGGCCGGACGCCTGCGACCAGGCGACGGTCGCGCGGCAGGCCGGGCGGCGGCGTGAGGGCCAGGCCGCCCTGACTGCGCAGCTTCCCGTCGGCGACCTCCACCTCAATCAGGTTCATCGGCGGGGAGCCGATGAATGCGGCGCAGAAGAGACTCGCCGGACGGTCGTAGACCTCCAGCGGCGTGCCGATCTGTTCGACGCGGCCCTTGTTGAGGATGGCGATTCGGTGACCGAGCGACATCGCCTCGACCTGGTCGTGGGTGACGTAGACCATCGTCGCCCCCAGTTCCCCCTGCAGGTGCTTGATCTCCGTGCGCATGTCCGCCCTCAGCTCCGCGTCCAGATTGGTGAGAGGTTCGTCCATGAGGAATGCGCGTGGTCGTCGCACCAGGGCGCGCGCAAGCGCGACGCGCTGCTGCTCCCCGCCGGACAGTTGCCGCGGTCGCCGGTCCAGGAGCGGCCCAAGCCGCATCAGCCGGGCGGCCTCGGCGACCCGCTCCTGCACCTCCGACTTGGGCAGTCCCTCGGCCCGCAGTGGGAACGCCAGGTTGTCGCGGGTCTTCAAGTGCGGGTAGAGAGCGTAGAACTGGAACACCATGGCGATGTCGCGCTCGGCGGGCGGCAGGTCGTTGACCAGCGTGTCGCCGATGCGGATGTCGCCCGTCGTCTGCCTCTCCAGGCCGGCTATGGCGCGCAGCGTGGTCGTCTTGCCGCAACCCGAGGGGCCGAGCATGACGAACAGCTCGCCGTCACCGATGGACAGGTCCACGTGCTCAACCGCGACCGTCCCGTCCGGGTAGCGCTTGTGCAGCGCGGTCACCTCGATGCCCGCCATCAGCGTCGCACCGCCCCGAGCGTCACACCGGCGATGAGGTGCTTGCGCACCAGGTAGGCGAAGACGAGCACCGGCAGGGCGAACACCACGGAGGCGGCGGCCACGAGACCCCAGTCCGTAGTGGTGCCGCCGATCAGGCCGGCGATGGCGGGTGGGGCCGTCCGGACGTCGTCGCTGGAGGTCAGGAAGGTGGCGAACACGAACTCGTTCCAGGAGAAGATAAGGGCGAAGACCGCCGTCGCGGCGATGCCGGGCACGAGCAGGGGAAGGGTAAATAGGCGGAACGCCTGCAAGCGGGTGTAGCCGTCGAGCATGGCGGCATCCTCGTACTCGGCGGGCACCTCGTCGACGAACCCCTTCATCATCCAGATCGTGAACGGGACGTTGAACGCGGCGTAGATGAGGATCAGGCCGAGCTTGGAGTCGATGAGTCCGACCTGGCGGTACATGAGGAAGATCGGGACCACGACCACCACGGGCGGCATGAAGCGGGTGGACAGGATGAAGAAGAGTTGGTCCTTCTTCGCCTTCACCGCGAAGCGCGAGTAGGCCCAGGCCGCCGGGACCCCCAGCACGGTGGCCAGCAGCGTGGAAACCCCGGCGACCACGACGGAGTTGAGGAACGCGACGGACAAGGCCGAGCGACCGCCGCCGGGGGCGACGAAAACGTCCTTGTAATGCTCCAGGGTGACCGTGAAGTCGAAGAACTTGGCCGGGATGGCGTAGACGTCCCGGTTTTCCTTGATGGACGTCTCGATCATCCACAGCACCGGAAAGAGCATCACGACCGCCAGCAGGGTCAGCAGCGCGATCTCCAGCACGGAGCGGCCCCGGCCGCCGAGGCGGCGCGCGGGGGGCGTGTGATCCCGGGCGGGACCTGTGGACACGGCCTCGTCGACGGAGACGGCCATCAGCCCTCCTTGAGCTTGTTCAGGTAGCGCAGGTAGAGCTGCGTGAGGACGATGACGACGAGGACCATGAGGATCCCGTACGCCGAGGCGGTGCCGGTGTTGAAGCCCAGGAACGCGACCTTGTAGATGTGGAACGACAACGTCTCGGTGGAGACGCCCGGGCCTCCGTTGGTGAGGATGTAGACGAGGTCGAACAGCCGAAATGCCTCGATGGCCCGGAACAGCACGGCAATGAGGAGCAGCGGCCACACCAGCGGAAGAGTGATGGTGCGGAACCGGAACCACTCGGACGCCCGGTCGATCGAGGCGGCCTCGTAGAGGTACTTGGGAACCGCGGTCAGGCCCGCGAGTGCGATGAGCATGATGAACGGCGTCCACTGCCAGGTGTCGACCACGATCAGGGAGATCAGCGCCGTTCGTTGCCGGGTGAGCCACTCCACCTGCCCCACGCCGAGCGAGCCGAGCATGCTGTTGACCACGCCGAACTGCGCGTCGAGCATGAACCGCCAGAACAGCCCGACCACGACCGGCGACAGCATCATCGGCACCAGGAACAGAGTGGTAAGCACTCCTCGCCCGTGCGTGCGCCGGGAGATCAGGTAGGCGATGCCGAAACCGAGCACGGTCTGCAGGCCGACCGCGCCGACCACGTAGATCAACGTCGTCAAGGCCCTCGTGTGGACCTGCGCAGACGTCAGGATGGCGGTGTAGTTGCCGAACCCGATGAAATTGGCGGGCCCCCCGCGGGTGGCCGAGTAGTCGGTGAAGGACAGGTACAACGCCCACAGCAACGGGAACACCGACATGGCGAGCAACAGCAGCAGCGCGGGGGAGATGAAGGCCACGGCGAGCCCACGGTCGCTCAGCCGGCGGGACCGGCCCGGCACAGGTGGCGTCGCGGACGCCACCTGCCCGGGCTGGTCGGTCGTCAGAGGGACGGAGTCACTCACAGCCCGCCGCCACCCTTGCGGTTGCCGGAGTCGAGTACGCCCTGCTGCTCCTTGGCGATGTCGTCGAGCGCATCCTTCGGCTTCTTCGCGCCGTTGAGGGCCGCGTTCACGTTGGTGTTCTCAATGTTGACCAGGCGCGCGTACTCGGGCACGTTCCACATGTCCCGCATTCGCGGAACCGAGTCGGCGTACACCTTGTTGAACGGCCCGGCGTTGAGGAACTCGGGCGACTGGATTGCGTCCGTACGTGATGGCACGCCACCGGCCGCGGCCCACTTCTTCTGGATGTCAGCCCGCTCGAACCACTCCATGAAGTTCAGGGCCTCGGCCTGGTTTGCCTTGGAGGAGTAGGCCGACACGTGCATTCCCATACCGCCGAGCGGGACCAGGTTCGTCTTCTGACTCGGCAGGGTGGCAAAACCCAGCTTGTCGAGAATCTGCTCCCGCGTGGTGCCGAGCGTCGACTGCTTCGGATCAAGCAGGCCGCCGCTCGCGGCGATCCAGTTGAACGCGATGCATGCCTTGCCCTGGGCGACCGCCGCGTTCACCTCGTCGATGAACCAGTTGCCGGAGCCCTTGGCGGTCAGCGGCTTCATCTTGTTGACCAGGACGTCCATCGCCTCCTGGCCCGCAGCGTCGTTGAGGACGCCCTCGATCTTGCGCGTCTTGGAGTCCCAGAGGTTGCCGCCGTAGACGCCGTTGACCGTGTTGTAGGTGACCGCCGCGGCGTCGGAGCCGTTTGCCTGGTGGAAAGCCAGCCCGCTGACGCCAGGGTTGTCCGCCTGGCACTTCTCGGCCGCTGAGATCATCTGGTCCCAGGTCTGCGGGGGCTTGTCGCCGATCAGGTCCTTGCGGTAGATCATCGTCCAGGTGTCGCCGAGCAGCGGCAGTCCGTACAGGCTGGCGTTTTCGTCGCGCTTGCCGGTCTCCGCCTGGGGGTACTGGCCGTAGGCCGCCAGGAGGTACGGGTTGTAGGCCGTGACGTCGATGTTCTTCTTGACGAAGTCGGTGATGTCGAGGATGTTGCCGTTCGTCACCGCCTCGCCGATGTGTTGCGAGTCCAGGATCGCGATGTCGAAGTCGGTCTTGTGCGCGGCGAACTGGGTGAACATCGCGTCGTGCCAGTTCGCGTTCGGCACGGTGTTGACCTTGATGGTCGCGTTCGGTCGCTCCTTCTTGTACTCCGCGTTCGCGAAGGCTTCCAGTGCTTTGGCGGGCGGCCACTCGAACCAGATGAAGCTGAGGGTCAGCGGGTCCTTGCTGAGCTCCGGGATGGTCGCCGGCGCCTTGGGGGCGCTCGCCTTCTCGCCGTCGTCCTGGCCATCGCCGCAAGCCGTCACGCTCGTGGCCACCAGCAGCATGGCCGCCGTCGCCAGCCGCACCTTTCGACCGGGACCGGATGTTCGTCCTGTTCGCTTCGGAAACCGCATCTTCGTGCCTGCTTTCTGGGTCGGGACTTCTAAGGCCTCGCTAGGTGCTTCGCCGATCAGTTGCTGAGTTGTCCAGGCGTGCTGCCGGGCTGCCGCGGGGCCGACCCGCGGCCCCGGCGGGGGAGCTCCAGAGGATCGAAGTGGAGCGATGGCGGGCGGTTCCGCCATGGTGCAGGATGGCGGACAACCGACGCTTTTCCTATACGATCGAGTGGGGGCGTCAGCATCCCGCAGCGTTGTGACTGATGTCAACAGGTTCCCGAAGACGCAAGAAAGGACCTCACGTCACGATGGAGGACGAAACGATGAACGCGCGGGGTCGTAGGCCCGTGGCGGGCGGAACGCCGGCGGGAAGAGCTGGCGGCCGGCTTGCCGACGAGGTGTACGACACGCTGCTCGGCCAGCTCATGTCGCTACGGATCGAGCCGGGCTCCCGCGTCACGATCGACGTCCTGGCGCGTGAGCTGGGGGTCTCGCAGACGCCGATCCGAGACGCTCTGAACCGTATGGAGGCCGAGGGCCTGGTTGTGCGTGTGCCCCATGCCGGCTACCGCATTCCCCCTCAAATCACCCGCCATCGATTCGAGGACATGCTCGAGGTCCGCCTGCTTCTCGAGCCGGCAGCGGCGCGCAAATCCGCCGAACGCGCGTCCTCGGAGCAGGTGGCCGGCCTGCGACGAATGCTGGAGGAGATGGCGGAGCTGGAGGGGGGCAACGAGCCCATGGCCTATGGCGCCTTCGGGCTCCGCGACGCCGCCTTTCACGATCTCGTCGCCCTGAGCGCGGAGAACCAGGTCATCCGTGAAACGCTCGCTCGCCTGCACAGCCACGTGCACCTCTTCCGGCTGCACCACGACACCCAGGTCACTCACCTCGCCATGGCCGAGCATGAGCAAGTCGTGGCCGCGATCGCCGCGCGTGACCCTGACGCCGCGGCCTACGCGATGCGTCGGCACATCCTGCGGTCCGGCGAGCGTTTCCGACGATTGTTCGACGAGGTCACGGATGCGGACGCAATGGCGGTAGAGGCTTGACGGGTGGGCGGGGTCGAGGAATGCTAACGCAACCGGATCGGATCGGATCGGATCCACCTCACCGCCACCAGACGCGAGGAGAAGCAGGTGCCCAGAGCGCTGCTCCTGACCGGCGACGCCGCCGAGGAACTCGACACCATGTACCCCTACTACCGTGTGCAGGAAGGTGGCTGGGACGTTGACGTCTCGTCACGGACGATGCGTGACGTGCAACTGGTCATCCACGAGTTCGACCCCAACTCCGACGCCTACGTGGAGAAGAACGGCCGGAAGCTGCCGGTCGACGTGCCCTGGGCCGAGGTCGACGTCGAGCGCTATGACGCCCTCATCATTCCCGGGGGACGTGCCCCCGAGTGGATCCGGGTCGACGCCGATGTCAGGCGCATCACCGAGCACTTCTTCGCGCGCAACCTCCCCATCGCGCTGGTGTGCCACGGCGCGCAGGTACCAGCGGTGTACGGGCTCCTGAAGGGTCGAAAGACGGCGTGCTTTCCTCCCATCACCGGTGACATGGAGAACGCGGGCGCGACGGTCATCGACGCTCCCGACGTCGTGGACGGCAACCTCGTCTCCTGTCGGGGGTGGCCCGACATGCCGCAATTCGGCAGGGCGATGATGGAGCTCTTCGCGAAGTCCGTGAACTCCGCATCGGCATGAGCACACCTGGCCTGCCCCGGTGACGGCATTTCGGACCGTCACAGTCGACGGCTCCCCGGTCCACGTCCTAGAGAGCGGCACCGGGCCCGCAGTGCTGATGCTGCACGGCTCCGGACCCGGCACGACCGGGTCCGGCGCCTGGGCAACGACGGCGCAGGCGCTGGGCACGTCCTGGCACCTGGTGGCTCCTGACCAGGCGGGGTTCGGCGGGACACCTATCCCGGCGGGCACCAGGGGTGGGCTCCGGCTGTGGACGGAACAGGCCGCGGGCCTGATGGATGCTCTCGGTATCGATTACTACGCCGTGGTGGGTCACTCCATGGGCGGTGCCGTGGCGATGGCGTTGGCGGCCGCACGCCCCCAGCAGGTCACCCATGTCGTGGCGGTCTCGACGATGGGCGCCCCCGGGGCACCACTGTCCGCCGAGCTCGACGCGCTCTGGGCCGCCCCCGCCGGCCCGCTCGGGGCACGAGACATGCTGTGTCGCCTCGTCCTCGACCAAGCGCTCGTGACCGATTCGGCCGTCGATGCTCGTGCAGCGGCGATGCGAGCGGGGGCAGCCGCATACGCGTCGCTGTTCCCTCCACCTAGGAAGCGATGGGTCGACGATCTCACCCTCTCGGCGCAGACGCTGACAGCGGTGCGAGCGCCCGTACTGCTCGTACACGGCGCCGAGGATCGAGTCACTCCGCTCGAGACGGCAACCCAGCCCCTGCTCGAACACCTGGCCGATGTCCGTCTGCACGTGCTCGACCAATGCGGGCACGTGCCGGCGATCGAGCACCCGCACGAGTTCAGGCAACTGCTGTCGTGCTTCCTCCGCCGGGACCGAGATCACTAATTGCTGATGCCTGTGGTGCGAAAGCCGAGGAAAGCGCGGAAGCTGAACAGCCACATCCTCCGCTTGCGCGGAGGTTCCCGAGTTGAACGGAAATAGAAGGAAGCGCCCGCATGGCCTCGGCTGTCGCCGCTTACCCAGGGATCAACTCACTGAGTCGATCAAGTGTATACACCTCCGACCCGGCTGGCAGGTCCTCAGGTGCCTGAATGCCGATGAACGTGACCGGCTCGTCCGGTACCCGGCCGTTCCACGTCGTCACCTCGGCCCGTTCCCGCCAACGGTCGACAAGGTAGGACACGGTGAGGTAGCGCCGCTCCATCAGTGCTCGTACCCGGTCGGCCGTGGTGAAGGTGTTGTCCTCCACCCGGTTGAACGATGGCGTGCCCGGCAGGTACAGGTGAAGCCAGACGGCCTGCCAGCCGTCCTCGTTCCTGGCGAACACCATCGGCAACGCGATCCGGCCCTGGCCGCGCAGGTGCGAACGTGCCCGGACCGTCCGCGCGTCGAAGGGGGCACCCCGTTGCTCCCGTGTGCGGGCCTGATACCCGAACATCGACTCGGCAACCTCGTCGAACGACTCGCCCGAATAGATGAAGACTTGCGGAACCACATAGCGTCCGCCGGTTGTCAGGGGCACGTCGATGAACTCGGTCGCCCCGTCCGTCGCCTCGGTGACGTCGCCGGAGTGCACCACGCCATCGTGGCGGTAGTTCGTCCACGACACCTGGCCCGCAGTGTGGAACTCGTCATCCAGCAGCAGCACCGACAGGTCGTAGTCGGTACGACGACTTGCCTGACGCCAGTAGGTGAAGAACCGCAACAGCTCACCCGAGACCGGCGCCCGGGAGCCCCTCGGCAGGACCGCGAATCCGCCTTCGGCGGCCTTGCCGGACAGCGGCAACGCTACGTCGAGGACCTCAGGGTCCACCACCAGCGGCCGTTCCAGCTGCGGCAGCCGGGCGCTGATCTCGACGTCGAGCAGCGACGACAACTCCGCCACCAGCTCGGCCGGCAGCGGTGGCCGCTCGTCGGGACCTACCCACGCGCTGCGCGAGCGGCTCGCGTACATCCGAGCAGACATGGGCGTCAGCCGGTTATCCACATGCTCCCGCAGCGAGAGCAGCACCCGGCCCGACGCCGAGCCGAGCGCGCCGGCGACCGCTTCGACAACACCGCTTCGCTCCGGCTCCGACGCCAGCCGCAGCAGCCGGTCGGCAGATCGCAGGAGCAGGCCCGGGGCCGCCGACAGCACCGACGTGGCCGAACCGATGGCTCCGGCGCGGATCGCCGCCTCCGCGCGACCAGCGAGGGTGTGAACCCGCCGCTCGCCACGCGCGACCTCGAACACCGCCTGTGCGTGCGGCCACTGGTCGTACTCGTGCGGATGCAGCCGTTCCCCGAGCCGCTTCCACCGCTCCGCGTACCGCACGACGTCACCGAGCTTGCCTGGACTCGCGCCGACTACATCGTTGAGTGCAGCCAGAAGCACCCGCCGCTCCGGGCGCCGGAAGGCGCGGAACCGTGTGGGTGTCACGAGCGAGGCGTCCCCGCCCGAGACCTGGCAGGCAAGGCGCAGCACATCGGTCGTCGTGTCCACGTCGACCAGCGGCCGGCCGAGGACGAGCCGGATCCCGTTGAGCACGGCACGGTTCTCCCGTACCGGGATCTCGGCCGGCTGCGCGCCGTCCACGCAGGTGACCGCGAGCTCGCTGAGGATCGCGAGGTCCGCCTCGCCGTGCGGCGTTGAGCTACCGGCCAGAGCCAGATACAGCCGCGTTGCCTCCACGTCGGCGGAATCACCGAGGTGCAGCAAGGTCACCCGGTCACCGGCTGCGCTGATCAGCTCGTCGTGCGCGGCCAACAGCTCGGCATGGGTGTGCTGGTAGGTCCCATAGGCCGGCAGGTCCAGGAGGTTCACCGCACCGGAGGCGACGGCGTCCCGCAGCTGCTCGTCGGTTGCCGTGCCGCCGCCGGCGAAAACGGCCGCCCGTAGCCGATCCGCCCAGAACTCGGCAGTGTCCGGCACGCCGTCCGGGAAATCGATGAAGTAGGCGTTGTGCCTGACATGGTCGCCCACCAGTTCGCGCACCGCCGAGACGACCGTGGCAGCCAGGTCCATCGCCGGCGCGGGGGCCAGGGTGCCGATGTGCTCCAGTAGAGCCCGCGACGCCGAGAACCCGACATCGAGTAGCACCACGTCCAGTTGCCGGGCCACCGGCGTGCCATCGCCAGCCGCACCGGTGCTGGCCGGCACGCGCAGGGTCTTCTGGATGATCAGCTTCTCGAGCATGTGGTTCCCCGTTCCGGTCAACTCCGGCAGACGCCGGCCCGCAGCCGCGGCACAGTGGGTCGCCGGGGACTCGAACCCCGAACCCTTCGATCCAACTAGGAGAAGGAAGCGCACCCATCACCGCGCGAGCGGGGAGCGGACGCACTACTCAGTCGAATGCTCTATCCAGTTGAGCTAGCGACCCAGATGTCGATCATCGCACCGGCCGCGCCGACTCGGCTATCCGGTTTCGAAGGCACCATCGGACGCGGCGTGGACGGCCGCGCGTTCGCGGCCGTCCACGGTGGTGTCACGGATGCGGGGGATCGCCCCGAGGGTCAGCGGATCGTCACCCCGCTGCCGGCGGCTGGCGTGACCCGCTCGAACCGCACCTTGCTCAGCCAGCCCGGGAGGTCACTGAGCACGTACAGCTCGCCGTTCACATCGGCGCCGAACGCCGTCGGCTGGGTGGGGAAGGTGCCGATCTCAGCGGACTCGTAGCCACCCTTGGAGTTGGGACGCACGGCGAACGCGCGGGTCGAGCAGTAGTCGCTCGCGATGTAGGTTCCTCGCGCCTCCGGGGTGACGGACCCTCGGTATACCAGGCCGCCGATGATGGAGCAGTTCTCCGTCATGTAGTGGTCGTACTCGACGACCGGGTCGGTGAGCCGCACGCCCGGCCGGCATTGCGTCTCGTCGAAGACCGGCGTGCCCTCTCGGCAGGACCAGCCGAGGTTCGCGCCACGCTGCGACGGGCGGATGTGGTTGATTTCCTCGATCAGACCTTGGCCGACGTCACCGATCCACAGCGAGTTGTCCGCCGGGTCGATGGAGAACTTCCACGGGTTGCGCAGCCCGTAGACCCAGATTTCCGGCCGCGCGCCAGGCGTGCGGACGAACGGGTTGTCGAAGGGCACGCAGTAGGGCTTTCCCCCGCAGGCGCGGTTGACGTCGATCCGCAGAATCTTGCCGAGCAGGGTGCCGAGGTTCTGGCCGCTCTTGAAGGGGTCGTTCGCGCTGCCGCCGTCGCCGAGAGACCAGTAGAGGTAGCCGTCGCGGCCGAAGGCCACCTGTCCGCCGTTGTGGTTGCCGTACTCGGCATGCTCCTGAGTGAGCAGCACCTGCACCCGATCAGGAGCGTTGATGGGCACTCGCGCCAGGGTCAGCGCGCCGGCGGGCAGGCTCGTGTAGGCCACGTAGAGGATCCCGGTCCGCGCGAAGTTCGGCGCGGGCGTGATGCCGAGAAGGCCGCGCTCGTTGTTCGAGGTGTCGATCCGGGCGGTCAGGTCGAGCACCGGCTCTGCCGCCAAGCCGGTATCGGGGTGGTACGCGCGGACGGTGCCGTTCTTCTCCGCGATCAGCATCCGACCGTCCGGCAGTCCGGTGAGCGCGATCGGACGCTGCAGACCGAACGCCACCCGTTCGGATACCACGGTCAGCTCAGCGAGTGGCGCCGCACGGGTGTGGGATGTGCCCGCTGAGGCGGTGCTGGCCACCGGCGTCGGTGGCATCAGAAGCGCGGACAGGGTCAGGATGAGTAGCCCTGCCAGCATGGTGGCAGGGCGATAACGCCGTCGCTGCATGTTCAGCTCCTCGATCAGGTGGGCGGAGGGCTGGCCCTCCGCGGGCAAGGCTTCTTCGCTGGCCAAGGCGGTCGATGTTGACTTCGCTTCGGCGTGGGCCGGGCATCCTCACGTGCGAGGGGCAGCCCGGCCCAGGGTGCCTACGCACCCTGGGCCGGAGTGGTGCCGTGCTGGTCGGACCTGCGGATCAGGTGATGGTGATGTCGCTGCACCACATGTAGGTCTGGTCCAGGTGCGACGCCTTCCAGAGCACGAACAGGACCTGGTTCCCGCTGCGTGCGGGGAGCGAGACGTTGAACGAGATGTTCTGGGCTGGCGCGTACCGCCCGGTCGTCGCGATCAGGTCGAGGTTGCCCCACCCGAGCCGCTGGGTGGCCGGGTTGAACCCCTGCTTGGTGACGTAGACCTGGAAGTAGTCAGCACCGTGGCTGGCCTGGTCGTACATCTGGACCGTGAGGTTGCGGCTGACGGTGGTCGCCTTCCACGCTCCGGGCTGGTTCAGCGCGTCGTTCCTGGAGAGGGCGTTGCTGCACAGTTGCCCATCCGGGGTGCGGGCTTGGTACTGACCGCCGAGGCCGTCGCGCAGTTGGCTCATCCAGTTCCACATGGTGTCGGGGTTGGCCTGGAACGCCCGCCAGCACATCGGGTCCTGCTGCTGCATGGCCGGGTTCATGTGTTGGTTTCCCCAGGTCTTCCAACACTGGTACGCGCGAGTCGCTGGATTGATGACGGTGCCGTGTGCCTGAGCTGCGCCGGTCCAGGGCAGGGTGCCGACCACCATGGCGAACATCAGGACGAGCGCCTGGAGGGACCGGCGGACGGTTGACCGGGGTCGTCCGCCGGATTGATCGGGCTTGTGTGAACGCACTGTTCATCCTCCGTTCCTCGGTACGAGAAATCAGCTTGGGAACGCTCCCAAGGCCACTGTTGCATCTATCAACTCAAATATCAATGTTGATCTATCTATAGGTGGATGTGGAACGAGCTGTCCGGGATCGCCGGATCGATGACGGGTCCACCTGCTCTGCTCGGCCGCCTGGCGTGGTCAGAGCCCTGCTGCGGCGTCATACCGGCGGCGCTGGTCGGCCAACTCCGCAGCGGTCAGCGCCTCCGCTTGCGCCAATGTCGCGTACTTGGCCGGGAACATCTCCCGTAGCCGGTCGATGAACATGACGTCGGCGGTCGCCTCGACGACCTGGATGCCCGGCGGGTTGGTGGACATGTCCATGATCAAGGGGCCGGCCAACTTGACCGCCACGTCCCAGGGGCGCTTCTGTTCGGCGACTCCACAGAGGTGGAAGCCGTAGACCTCCTGAACGTCGGCGAGTGCAGTGGCCTCCGCTGGCTCGTAGCCGTAGACGCGGACCCCGCAGATCACTGGCGGCTTCGCCGCCGCGTCCCCCTGCTGGGCGCTGTGCCCGGCGTGGTTGTGCTGTCCCGGGTCCACCTGTTCGAGCGTGGTCCGCATTCGGGCCACAATCTGCGCCTGCAGATCCGCCGGCTCCGCCTCCGGGTCGGCCCGATCGACCAGTACGACCGTGCCGGCCGACGTCGCCAGCAGGATCACCGCCACCCAGAGCAGGCGGTGGCGGTACCACCCCGCGAAACTCTCTCGGGAAATCATGATCGCTTCTCACCTCGTCGCCGGTTCTATTGCGCTGGCAGGCCGAATCGAATGCCCCCGGGCTGGTCAGGCGTCGAGCGTCGGCCGTCGGGGACGCGTGCCGGGGATGCGTGTGGCGAGCGAGAATGCCTGCCCGCCGTCGTGGCGATGGCCCGGCAATGGGGCATGCGAGCGTCTGCCAATGCGACGCGCCGCCCCTACGATGCTCCCGTGCTGGCCGTTCTCAGCGCGGTTGCCCCCGCGCTGCGGCGATATGAGCCATTCCAGCACGTCTGGGTCCACATTTGCAACATCGATGGGCGTCAGTGTCGGTTCGCCTCGGCCAGCACTTCCCTGCACGGTGGGGGAGAATCGATTCATGTTTGTCATCAGGGAGCGGTTCTTCTCGATCGGCGACGACTTCGACGTGCTCGACGAGCACGGTGCCAAGGTCTTCCACGTCGACGGCAAGGTGCTCAGCGTCCGCAACAAGGTCGTCATCGAGGATGCCTCCGGCCATGAGGTCGCCACGCTGCACCGGCACTTGGTGGCGCTGCGTCCCACGTACGAGATCCGGATCGGCGGCGAGAAGGCCGCAGAGGTCCGCAAGAATCTGCTCACGCCGTTCCGCGACAAGTTCACCATCGACGTGCCGGGGCCCGACGACCTGGAGATGAAGGGTGACCTGCTCGACCACGAGTACGTGATCGAACGCGACGGCACCGAGGTGGCCGCGGTCTCCAAGCGGTGGCTGACGATCCGGGACACCTACGCCGTGCAGGTCACTGCCGGCGTCGATCCGCTGCTCATCATCGGCAGCGTCCTCGCGCTCGACCTGGCCATGAATCGCGACAAGAACAAGAAGAAGGGCGACGAGGACTGACCTCCTGGGCAGCAGCGGTGCTGAGGGTTCGTTTCCCGCTGCCACGGCGGGATTGCCGAATCAGGGCCGCCAGGGCCCTGCGCCCCGAACAGCCGGTAACCAGGCTGGGCAGGGGCGGCCGGCCGCGTTACTGGCCGTGCGGCCGGATGTTGTGGTTGAGGTGGAATACGTTGTGCGGGTCCCAGATCGTCTTGAGTGCGGTGAGCCTGGCGAGCTTGGCGGCCGGGTATGCGCGGCGTACCCCGCGTTGCCCCTCGTCGGCGGCGAGCGAGTTGACGTAGACGCCGTCGGCGTACGGGTCGAGCGCGGATCCGGCGCTGCGAGCCGCTGCCATCCGAATGTCGTCTTCGGATGGCTCGGTCCAGCGGGAGCCGGCGCTGAACTCGAACGCGGTGCCGCGGTGGCTGAACGCCGCGTCGGCATCCGCGACGTCGGCGATGGCGCCGCCGTGCGCCTGCAGGCCGACGCCGGGCAGGTGGGCGCCGGTGTGCAGGTCCGACGCTCCGCGCAGCAGGAACGCCTCGATCGCGGCGGTGGGGAACTGCCGCAGGTAGTGCGCGCTGGAGTACCGGCGGTAGGCGTGAGCGCCGACGGTGTCGTCGCGTTGCTGCAGTTCCAGGTATGACGGGGTGGTGACCCGCTCAGCGACCGGGCGCCCGAGCGCCCGCATCGCCGGCAGCAACCGGTGACCCGGTGCCGGGTCGCCGACCCAGACGAAGCCGACGGTGGCGATAGGGCCCCTGGCCGTGCCGTGGACATCGGCGGTGAAGGTCGCCTGCCGCGGCGCGACGGCGTTGAGGTCCCGCCAGCCCTCGAGCACCGGTACGGCGTCCTCGGCGCGGAAATCGAACTCGGCGACCAGGGTCTGTGTTCCGGTGTGGTGCAGTTGGAACTCGAAGTCGGTGACGGTGCCGAAGTTGCCGCCCCCGCCGCGCAGGCCCCAGTAGAGGGCGGGGTTCTCGGTTCGGCTCGCGGTCACCACCTCCCCGTCCGCGGTGACCATCGTGTAGGAGACGACGTTGTCGCAGGCCAACCCGTGTTGGCGGGCGAGCCAGCCCATGCCGCCGCCGAGGGTCAGGCCGCCGACGCCGGTGTGCGAGACGTTACCCGCGGTCGTGGCGAGGCCGTATGGCTGCGACGCCCGGTCGAGTGCGCCGAGCAGCGCGCCGCCCTGGACCCGGGCGCGTCGCCGGATCGGGTCGACCCGAACGCCGTTCAACGGGGTCAGGTCGATCATCAGGCCGTTCGCGGGGACGGCGAGTCCGGCCACGTTGTGCCCACCGCAGCGCACCCCGATCTCTAGGTCAAGTTCGCGGGCCAGGCGTACCGCAGCCACCACGTCGGTGACGCTCGCCGCCTGCACGATCATTTGCGGGCGCCGGTCAATCATGGCGTTCCAGACGGTGCGGGCCGCGTCGTAACCCGGATCACCAGGGCTGAGGAGGCGGCCCTCGAAGCGGGGACTGGTCGTTGTCGTCATACGTCCGAGCCTGGCGGAAATCGGTACACCCGGTAAGGTCCGATCTCATGGGCCGAAGCAGGACCAATTCGAGCACTGCGGCGGACCTGCTCATCCATGTCGACCGGTCCGCGGCCGAACCGCTGCACCGGCAGATCGCCGCCTCGATCCGGGGCAGCATCCGGGCCGGCCGGTTGCGTCTTGGGACGTCTCTGCCGCCCACCCGCACCATCGCAGCCGATCTGGGAGTCTCACGCGGCGTCGTGGTCGAGGCATACCAGCAACTCATCGCCGAGGGGTACCTCACCAGTCGAGCGGGCGGCTACACCCAGGTCGCGGTCGAGCCGGTTCCGCCGTCGGCGGATCGGCGCGGCGGGGATCGGCCGGCGGCCCGGATCGACTTCGGGTACGGCCGCACCGACGTGTCGTCATTTCCCCGGGCCGCCTGGCTGCGTTCGGTGCGAACAGTCCTCACCACCACGCCGAATGAACGCTTCGCCTACCTCGACGGTCGTGGCGTACCCGAACTGCACACGGCCCTGATCGACTACCTCAGCCGGGTCCGCGGCACATCGGCCCGCCCGGAGAACGTCGTGATCTGCAGTGGCTATGGCCAAGGCGTCGCGCTGATACTCCAGGCGCTCGCGGCGCGCGGCGCGCGCAGGTTGGCCGTCGAGGACCCATCCGCAGACGACGACGCCCGCCGCGTCGCGGCCAGCGTCGGCCTGGACGTGATCGGCGTTCCGGTCGGGACGAACGGCATTCTCGTCGAGAAGCTCGAACAGACCGACGCGGACGCCGTCGTGCTGACGCCCTCGCACCAGTGGCCCACCGGCGGAGTCCTGTCGGCCACCGCGCGGGCCCGGGTCATCGGCTGGGCGCAGCGTCGCGGCGCCGTGGTGATCGAGGACGACTACGACGCGGAGTACCGCTATGACCGCTCGCCCGTCGGCGCGATGCAGGGGCTGGCACCCGACAGCGTCGTCTACTGCGGCACAGCGAGCAAGACCCTGGCGCCAGGGCTGCGCCTCGGGTGGCTGCTCGCGCCGTCACACCTGGTCGACGAAATCACGGCGGCCAAGGTACGGGCCGACCGCGGCTCTCCCGTCATCGACCAGCTCACCTTCGCCGACTTCCTTACCCGCGGCGAGTTCGACCGGCACCTACGGCGAATGCGCCCGGTCTACCGCCGCCGCCGCGACGCGCTCCTGGCCGCGCTGCGCGCACGGCTACCCGAACTGGAGCCGGTCGGTGTCGCGGCGGGCCAACACGTCGTGACCTGGCTCCCGGATGACCTCGACGAGGCGCTGGTCGTTGCGGCCGCCGCCCGGCGCGGACTGGTCGTGCAGGGCGTCTCCCGTTACCGGCTGAGCCCCGCCGGACCCGGCGGGCTGATTTTCGGCTATGCCAACCTGACCGAGCGTTCCATCAGCGACGGAGTGGAAGCCCTTGCCGGCGGGGTCGCAGAGGTCCGTGCGGAGGTCTGCCGCTGATGGTCGCGGTGCCCCCGTGGCACAGGAGGCGGGTGCTTGGCCCGTTGCCGTCGGCCGGATGCCTGCGGTTCTTCTCTTTCGTCTCGTGTGCTTGTCGCGTCTGCATTTTGCCGTTCGCATGTTGAAGATTGGCGTCAGGTGGCCAATTCTGTCGGTGGGAATCCAGTCATTTGTCGCCGTGGGAGCGCTTGCCGACGACTCGTCATGTGGGATGAGCGTCAGGGTCGAAGGCCAGGATGGAATATGACCGCTTCGGGCGATTCGATATAGGCGACCCCTTGATGATTGCCCAGGTGGCGGGCGATTTATTGGGTTTCATGGGCATCGTTCCGCGCTTCTGGCTACCAGTCATTTTCTGCGGCTTGTGGTGCGATGTCGGAAAGAACTGCATCTCCATGCCACGCGTTAAAAGGGAATTGGCCGCAGCTGTATGTTTCGACATTTGCCGGTGCTCCGGTATAGTGCGATCAATTCCTTTGACTGTGCCGGAAGGCGTCTGGTCTGCGTGATGACACCTGGGCTGGAAAGCGCATCATTGAGCCCGCGCTTCGTTGGGCGACGACCACAGTTGGTACGTATCGGGAGAGCCCAGGCCGCCGTGCTGAGCCGTGGCTGGCAAATGGTGTGCGAGGTGGTCGGAGAGCCGGGAATCGGCAAGACCCGGTTCGTCCGCGAGGCCCTTGCGCGGTGCGTCCCCACCGTCCCCTGGGCTGTCGGGACCTGCTCGCCGGATGAGCGAGGCGTCCCCTTCCATGTGTTTCGCCACGCCTTCACGGAGGGGCAGTCACTCCGACGCGGCGTGGGTGCCGGACGGCCCACCGGGGAGATCTGGGCGGAGTCCGTCGCCGCGGTGCCAGCGGCGCCGGCGCGGGCGTCGGACGCCCGGCGGTTCCGGACCTACCAGCTGGCCCGCCGGCTGATCGCCCTGGCCGCCCGGGACGGTCTGGTGTTGGTCCTCGACGACCTGCACTGGGCGGACGCCTCCTCCGTCGGTCTGATCGCCCACCTCCTGCGGTATCCGGTGCCCGCCCCGCTGCTGCTCGTGCTCGTCTACCGCCCGCAGCAGATGGCGACCCCGATGCCGTTCGGGCCACCAGATCCCGACGAGAACGCCGATGCGGAACCGACGTCACACGACCGGGTCGAACTCCGCCCGCTCAGCCTCGCTGAGGTCGCGCTCCTGCACCCCCACGTCGACCAGGCGCAGCTGCGCGCCCGGTACGACCTGACCGGCGGCAACCCCGGTTACCTGGCGGTGCTGCCGGGCGACCCCGCCTCGAACAGCGCGGACCCGATCCGTGAGGCACAGGGTGGCCGGCTGTCCGACGCGGCGGTGGCCGTGCTGCGCCGCGAGTGGACGGACCTGCCCCCCGTCGAGCTGGCCTGCCTGCGGGCCGGGGCGCTCGTCGATGCGCCCTTCACCGCGGACCTGCTCGCCGAGGTCGCGCAGGTCCCGACGTCACTGGCGGTCGAGGCCTGCTGGCGGTTGGCCCGGCTCGACCTGATCCGCCGCGTCCCCGGCACGGGACGCTTCGCCTTCCGGCACCCGGTGCTGCGGATGGCGGTCGCTCAGGACACCGACCCGGCGTGGCAGGTGAACGCGTGTGCGCGGGCGCTCACCGCGCTGGTCGATCTGGGTGCGCCGCCCGTGGAGCGGGCCCGCTACGCGGAGCGCCTGCTCGCCCTGCCGAACGGCGGCTGGGTCGACCGCTGCGTCAACGTGCTCTGCCGGGCCGCGCAGGAGGTCCGGCGCGAGACGCCGGACCTGGCCATCCGCTGGCTGCGGCTGGCGTTGCGTGCGCTGCGGCCGACGGCCGGGCTGACGCAACGTCGCCAGGACGTGTCGCTCGCGCTGGCCCAGATCACCGGGGAGGCGGGGGATCTGGCCGAGAGCCGGGCCCTGCTCCAGGAGATCGTGCCGCTGTTCCCCGCCGACCCACAGGGGCGGCGGGCGCAGGCAGTCGCTCTCTGGGCGCGCGTGGAACGTCTGCTCGGCAACTACGCGGAGGCAGCGGCCATCAGCCGACGGGAGCTGGCCACCCTGCCAGCCGGTGCCGGACCCGCCGGCGGCTACCGACTCGCCACCGAGATCGGCGTCGCCGGCATCATGGCCGGCCACCCCGTGACCGGGCTGCCCGACGTGCTCAGCGGAGATCTCGGCGGGTCCGGCGCGGACCGGGCCAGCCTGCTGGCCGTCCGTAGTCTGGCCGCCGCACACGACGGCGCACTCGACGACGCCCGGGGCCTGCTCGATGCCGGCGCCCGAATCGTCGACTCGCTGCCGGACCGGGACGTGCGGGACCACCCCGACTGCCTCACCGCCCTCGGCCTGAGCGAGTTGTACCTCGAACGGCAGGCCGACGCGGTGCGGCACCTCGACCGGGGGCTGACGCTCGTGCGTGCCGCACACCGCGACGACGGGCTGTGCCAGCTGCTGCTCGGTCGTTGTCAGGTGGCCTACCACGGCGGGCAGCTGAACACCGCCATCGGATTGGCCACCGAGGCGGGCATCGTCGCCCGGCGCATCGGCAGTCACCACCTGCTGAGCTTCGCCCTGGCGTTCGAGGCGGAGGCGACGGCGTGGCGTGGTGGCCTCCGGGACGACGACCGGGCGGTGGCGTTGGCCCGCAGCGCCGCCGGAATCGCCACCGACCTCGCCACCTGGTGCGGTCGTACCGCCGCGACGGCGCTGGCGACCGCGGCGCTGCTGTCGGGTGATCCGGCGACCTGTGCCGAACTGGTGTGCTCAGCCGGCGGCGACAGCCGGCTGAGCCGTCTCCAGACGTCGCTGCGGCCCAGGTGGTACGAGCTGCTCTGCGCCGCCGCGCTCGCCGCGGGTGAGGTGGCCGACGCCGAGCGGCAGGCGCGGCTGGCCTTGGCCGAGGCGGATCAGGTCGGTCTGCCCGGGCAGCGGGGCTTTGCCGAGTCGGCGTACGGCGAGGTGCTGCTCGCCCGCGGCGAGGTCGGGGCGGCGCTGCCGCACCTGGAGACCGCGGCCGACCTGTTCCGTGCCGGCGGGATGGTGCTACGGCGCAGCCTTGCCCTGGCCTCCCTGGCCCGGGCGGCCGAAGCCGCGGACCAGGTCGGCCTGGCGGCGCGGGCCCGCCGCCGGGCGCTGGAGTTGGCCGGGTGGTGCGGGACGGAACGGGTCGCCCTGCGGCTGGCCCGTCCGGTCGGCCCGCGCGAGGTCGCCGCCCTGACCGACCGGGAGTGGCACATCGCGCGGCTGGCGGCGACCGGGGCCACCAGCCGACTGATCGGGCGGCAGCTGAACATCAGCCCCCGCACCGTGGAGGCGCACCTGACCCGCCTCTACCGCAAGACGGGCGTCGCTTCCCGGTCGGGTCTGGCCGCCTGGGTCGCTCGGCTCGATGACACCGATCGATGACTGGGATCCAGGCCCGATGACGTCGTTCGGTGCAACGTCGACAGGCCGGGCAGCACGAGGCCGCGCCGCCACCGTCGTGGCCCGAGCGCCGCTCACATACTCGACTGCATCGGGCGCGATTCCCGTCAACCGGTGGTGGATGGAGGACGAGATGCTCGGCAGAAGATCCGTCAGGAGCCCGCGTACCCTCGCCGCGCCGGTGCCGGCGATGCCTTTTGCCGCCGCCGCGGTGGCGCTGCTCGTGCTGACCGGTTGTGGTGGCGAGCCGGTGGACGCGGCCACCCCGGCACCCCAGGGTCCGGCCACTTTCGGTCGGGATCGGGCCGCGCTCGTGCTCACCGCCTTCGACCAGGCCGACTCGGCCGCCTCGGTGGCCGGCGACGTCGAGGCGCTGCGGGCGCAGGAGGTGTCGCCCTCGCTGGACCTCAGCATCGCCGCAGTACGGAGGGCCGCGTACAACCAGCGTGTGCAACCGTCCTTCCAGCACATCAACCCGGTCTTCGCGGTGCCACCCGGCGAACCGGCCTGTTTCCTCGCCACGGCCACCCTCCGGCTGACCGGCTCGGAGTTGGCGCCCACGGACGTCAGCCAGTTCGTGCTCGGTGCCGACGGCCAGTGGAAGCTCAGCCACAACGTTCAAGTCATCCAACCTTCGCTAGTGGTCGCCCGGAGCATCGACGGCCGGCCGGCCACCGCGGGCGGCACCGCCCTGGACGAGACCAGCCGTCGGGCCCTCGCCGCCGAGGTGTTCGCCCGCAGCATCGGGTCCACGACGGGCAACCGGTCCCTCGTCGTGTCGAGCCCGCTGCTCGACGGCCAGTTCGCCGGCGGTTGGGAGGTCTACGGGCAGCAGCTCGCCAGCGTCGGCGGGGCGGTGCAGCGGACGATGGACCGGGCCGAGTGGTCCGACTGCGCCGTCGCGGTGCCGACCGGCACACTCACCTTTCTGACGATCCACGCCACCGACACGCTGCGCCCGGCGCCCGGCGGTCCGGCCACCGTCCGATTGGAGCCGCAGAGCCCGGACCTGATCGCCACCGGTCACCCCAAGGCGATCAGCGGAAAGTCGATCCGGGTGACCCGGGTGGAGACCTTCGTGCTGCTCGTGCCGGCACAGACCGTCGGCACATCGGTGCTGGGGCTCAACGACACCGCGCTGACCGTCACCGCCGGCTGACCCTGCCGCCGAGCGGGCACGGCGTCGGCAACGGCAGAAACCGGTGGCATCACTCGGATCGGACGCGCCGGACCGCGACGATGACAGCAGCCGTGATCGCCGGCGGGGCCGGCGGTGCCACGGTCCGGCCACGAAGCTCGGGAGGAACCCATGTGGCGTCCGCGCTTCCGATCGGACTACGTGCCGGTGCGGCTGCCTGACGGCCCGCTCGTGGTGCTGGGGGAGACCCGCAGCCTGCTCATCGACGATCCGGTCGCCGCGGACCTGGCCGACCAGCTCGACGGTGTCGAGCCGTTGGCCGACGTGGTGGCCCGGCTGGCCACCCGACATCCGGTCGCCGCCGTCGCCGCAGCCCTCGCCCGGCTGCGCGACCACGGCCTTCTGGTGAACGGTCCGGCGCACACCTCGGCAGCCGAGGCCGCCGGCTGGGACGCCCGGGGTGTGTCGCCCGACGCCGGGCGGCGGTGGATGGCCGGGGGAACGGTCACCATCGTGGACCTCGGGGCACCCCGGGTGGCCGAGACCGCCGACGCGCTGCGCGCCCTCGGCCTCGCCCCGACAGTGGTCGGGCCGGACGCGCCGGACCCCGGCCCGGGCACCGCCCAGGTGCTGGTGCTGCCGTCGTCGATGCTCGACCCCCGGCTGGCGCTGATCAACGACCGCCACCTGGCCGCCGGTCGTGCGTGGACGCTGGCCCGGCCGCACGGCAACGTCGTATTCCTCGGCCCGCACCTCGTGCCGGGCCGTACCGGCTGCTGGGCCTGCCTGCGGCAACGCTGGCAGGAGAACGAACAGGTGAACGCCTTCCTCGACGGGCAGGACCTGGCCGACTCGCTGCCGCAGCCCGGCCGCGCGGTCCTGCCCGGACTGGCCACCATGGCCGCCGGGCTGCTCGCCACCGAACTCGCCGTGCTCGCCGTACGGGGCACGTCGCCCCGCCTCACCGGCCGGATGCTCGCCCTGGACACCCGGGACCTGAGCACGGAGAGCCACCAACTGGTACGCCAGCCGCAGTGCCCCGCCTGCGGTGACCCGGACCTCGTCGGCAAGGCCGAGCCCCGGATCGACCTGCCACCGAGCGGCGCCCAGCCCAGTCGGGGCGGGGAGTCCCGCATCCGGGAACCCGCTGAGGCGTACGCCGCGCTCGTCCACCATGTCAGCAGGTATCTGGGCGTGGTGAGCCGGCTGACTCCGCTGGAGGCGACCGACAACGGCGTCACCCACACCTACTCGGCCGGGCACAACTTCGCCCAGCCCCGCCAGCTCGCCGCGCTGCGCCGCAATCTGCGCGGGCAGAGCGGCGGCAAGGGCCGGACCGACCTGCAGGCCCGGATGAGCGCGGTCGGGGAGGCGGTGGAACGCTACTGCGGGGTGTGGCGCGGCGACCGCCCGGTGCACCGGGCGACCTACCGGCAGCTCGGTCCGGACCGCGCGGTACACCTGCGGGAGCTGCTGCTCTTCTCGGAACGCCAGTACGCCGACCGGCACCGGCTCAACCGCGACCTGGGCCACCTGCACCGCATTCCCCGCCCGCTGCCCGACGACGTGGAGCTGGACTGGACCACGGGCTGGTCGCTGACCCGGCAGACACCGCGCGAGCTGCCCGCCGCGCACTGCTGGTACGGGCATCCGGAGCTGACCGGGTTGGGGGTGTGCTCGGCCGACTCGAATGGCTGCGCGGCCGGCGGCAACCTGTCCGAGGCGATCCTGCAGGGCTTCTGCGAACTCGTGGAGCGCGACAGCGTGGCCCTGTGGTGGTACCACCGATCCCGGATGCCCGGGGTGGACCTCGCCTCGTTCGGCGACCCGTGGACCGCCGCCTGCGTCGACCATCACGCCACCGCCCTGGGCCGCGAACTGTGGGCCCTCGACCTGACCGCCGACCTCGGCGTACCCACGTTCGCCGCGGTGTCCCGGCGGGTCGATCGAGGGCCGGAGGACGTCTTGGTCGGCTTCGGCGCGCACCTGGACGCGCGGGTCGCGCTGACCCGGGCGCTCACCGAGGTGAACCAGTTCCTGCCCGCCGTCGCCGGACCCACCTCCGCCCGCAACCGGTACGGCGTCGACGACCCGGACACCGCGCGTTGGTTCGGCACCGTCCGGGTGGCCGACCAGCCCTGGCTGACCCCGGATCCCACCCGGCCGCCGCGCACCACGGCGGACCACCCGCCGCTGAGCACCGGCGACGTCGGGGATGACGTGCGTCGTTGCGTACGCCGGGCGGAGCGGGCCGGCCTGGAGGTGATCGTCGTCGACCAGTCCCGTCCGGATGTCGACCTGGCGGTGGTGAAAGTCGTCGTACCGGGCCTGCGGCACTTCTGGCGTCGGCTCGGTCCCGGCCGGCTGTGGGACGTGCCGGCCCGCCTCGGTCGGGGCCCACTGGCCGTCGACGAGACGTCGGCCAATCCGCTGAACGTCTTCTTCTAGCGAGGGGTGCGCAGATGACCACCGTGGTGGACCCGGTCGGTCGGCGGTCGTCGTGAGCGGCTCCGTCGGCGGTCCGCCGATCCAGGAGTCGTACCGGCTGCGCCGTGACGCGGAGCTGCGGCTCGGCGAGGACGGCTCGCTGACGCTGCGGCAGACCCGCTTCCAGCTCACCCTGGAGCAACCGGGCATAGGACGGCGGGCGCTGCTGCTGCGGCTCGCCGCCGACTGGGTCAACGACGTCGAGGTCGGCCGGCTGATCAGCGGCCTGGAAGGGGAGAACCGGGTGTTGCCCGCGCAGTTGCTGCTGCGCCGGCTGCTCGCCCACTCCTGGCTGGAGCGCCGCGTTCAGGTCGACGATCGGCCGCTGCTCGACCTGGTGCCCACCGGCCTGGGTCGAGGCAGCCTGCCGGAGAGTCGCCTGCACGCCCCCGGGGTCCGCTACCGGCTCTCCCGTTTCGCCGCCCTCCAGCACGAGCGGGGCATGCTGGTGGCCGCATCACCGCTGAGCACCCTCGTTGTCGGCTGCGCCGACGCCGCCCTCGGCGCGGTACTGGCCGCCGCCGCGCCGGGCGTCGGACCCGAGACGGTGGCCCGCACGCTCGGCGTGCCGCCGGACGTCGCCGGACGGGTGCTCGACGAGCTGGCCACCGCCCGGATCCTGGTCACCGACGCCGAGTTCGAGGCGGAGTGCGACGACGCGCCGCTGGCCTACTGGTCGCCGGAGGAGCTGCGGCTGCACCACCGATCCCGGGCTGGCCGACACGCGCTGCCGGTGGGCGGCACCTACCGGATGCGGGGGAGCTTCACCCCGCAACCGCTGCGCCGTCCGTACGACGGGGGCCGGGCGATGGACTTGCCCCTGCCGGACCTGGCGACGATCGCCAAGGCGGATCCCGCGTTCAGCCAGGTCGTCACGGACCGGCGCAGCGTGCGCGAACACGACGACGCGGCGCCGCTGCCGCTGGAGCGGCTGGCGGAGTTTCTGCACCGCTCGCAGCACACCAGCGCCGTCGGCGAGGCCGGCGGGCAGGAGATCGGCCACCGGCCCTACCCGGGTGGCGGCGGCGTCTACGAGCTGGAGATCTACCCACTGGTCGCGCGCTGCGCCGGGCTCGACCCCGGGCTCTACCACTACGACGCCGTCGGGCACCGGCTGGAGCCGGTCGCCGGCTGGGGACCGGCCGCGGACCGGCTGCTGGCGTACGCCCGGGCGTCCGGCGCCCTGACTCGGCCGCCGCAGACGGTCCTGGTGGTCACCGCCCGGGTCCAGCGGCTTATGTGGAAGTACGAAGGGATGAGCTACGCCATGATTCTCAAGGACGCGGGTGTGCTGACCCAGCAGATGTACCTCGTCGCCACCGCCATGGGGCTGGCGCCGTGCGCCCTCGGCGCCGGGGACTCCCAGGCCTTCGCCGAGTTGTCCGGGATCGACCCGCTGGTCGAGCCGAGCGTGGCCGACTTCCTGCTCGGCTCGCGCCGCGCCACCGGCCCGGCCGCGGCGCAGGGCCGGCCATGAAGTTCCGGCGGCAGGCGCTGCGCCAGTTGGAGGCGCCCGAGCAACTGGACCGGGCGGTCCGGCTGACCACGGTGCCGAACTGGTTGGCCACCACCGCGCTGGTCATCGTCGTCGTCGCCGCGGGTGTCTGGTCGGTGCGCACGGTGGTGCCCCGGACCGTCGAGGCGGCCGGGGTGCTGATCCACTCGAACGGGATCTCGGCCCTCGACGCGCTCGACAGCGGCCAGGTCACCAAGGTGTGGGCGGCACCGCACCAGCGGGTGCCGAAGGGCACCCCCCTTTACAGCCTGCGCACGGCGGACGGCAAGGTGCGGGTGGAGACCGCGCCGGGTGACGCGTACGTCGTCGCCTGGCTGGTCTCGGAGGGCGAGATCGTCACCCCGGGCACGCACCTGGCCGACCTGGAACGGCTCGACACCGCCGGGGACGCGTTGCAGGCGGTCGTCTACGCCCCCGCGGTCGCCGCCCCGCTGCTGCAACCCGGCGTGTCCGTCGAGGTGGCCGCCGCGGCTGCGCCGCGCAACGTGTTCGGCACCCTGGCCGGCCAGGTGACCACGGTCGGCGCCTTCCCGGAGACCGAGGCGTCACTGCGCGCCTTCCTGGGCACCGGGCCGGACGTCCGGCGGCTGCTCGCCCGCGGCAGCGTGGTGCGGGTGACGGTCGCCCTGGAGCCCGACCCGGCCGCCCCGGGCGGCCTGCGCTGGACCAAGTCTCCGCCACCGTTCCAGCTCAACTCGGCAAGCGAGGTCACCGCCTGGTTCACGGTGGACCGGGAACACCCGATCGACTGGTTGCTGCGGCGATGAGCGCGCCGACGGCCGCCGTCAGCGGCGCTCCGGAGCTGCCCAGGATCCGGCGCCGACGGGTCCGTACGCCCACCCTCATCCAGATGGAGGCGGTGGAGTGCGGCGCCGCCGCGCTGGGGATCCTGCTCGCGCACCACGGCCGGCACGTACCCCTGGAGGAGTTGCGCCGGGTGTGCGGCGTCAGCCGGGACGGCTCCACCGCGGCCACCGTGCTCAAGGGCGCCCGCCGCTACGGCATGGTGGCCAAGGGCTTCCAGATGGACCTGGCCGGCCTGGCCACCGTGGCCCTGCCGGCAGTGCTGTTCTGGCGGTTCGAGCACTTCGTGGTGCTGGAGGGGCTCGGCCGCAAGGTCTTCATCAACGATCCGGCCACCGGCCCCCGCGCGGTCAGCTGGGAGGAGTTCGACGGCGCCTTCACCGGCATCGTGCTCACCATGCAGCCGGGCCCGGAGTTCCGGCCCGGCGGCACCCGCTACCGGCTGGTGCGAGCGCTGGCCGAGCGGTGGCGCGGCCCGGGCTCGGCGATCGCGCAGATGCTGCTGCTGGGCCTGCTGATCGCCGTGGTCGGTCTGACCATCCCGGTGATGGCCAAGGTCTTCGTCGACCGGGTGCTGCTGCAGGAGGATCGGGCCGCGTTCGCCGGCCTGGTGGCGGCGGTGGCGGTGGCCACCGTGCTGACCTTCCTGGCCAGCCTGCTTCAGCAACGCCTGACCGTACGCGCGGAGACGGCGCTCGCCCTCGCCAGCGCCGCCCGGTTCTTCCGACATCTGTTGCGGCTGCCGCCGACCTTCTTCGACCAGCGGCAGGCCGCCGACCTCAGCCAGCGGGTCCGCGGCAACGAGGTGGTCGCCGAGGTGCTCACCCGCCGGACGGCCACCACCGTGGTGGACACCGGCCTGGTGTTGGCGTACGGGGCTCTGCTCTGCCACTACGACCTGCTGCTCGGGCTGTGCGCGGTGCTCCTCGCCGGGCTGAACGTCAGCGTGCTGCGCTATGTCGCCTCGACCCGGTCCACCGCTGTCGCCGGTCTTCAGGCAGACCGCAGCAAGCTGGTGACCACCGTGTACACCACGGTCCAGATGATCGAGACGGTGAAGGCCGGCGGCGAGGAGGAACGTGCCGTGGCCCGGTTCGCGGCACGCCACGCCACCGTCGCCACCCGTCAGCAACGGCTCGGGGTGCCCACCGCGGTGCTCTCCGTCCTGCCGGCGCTGCTCGCCTCGGGGACCACCGCGGTGCTGCTGGGATTGGGCAGCCGGCAGGTCCTGGCGGAGGCGATGAGCGTCGGTGTGCTGGTCGGCATGCAGAGCCTCGCCGCCGCGATGAACCGCCCGCTGGGCAACCTGACCGCGCTGGGCTCCCGGTTGCAGGACATGAGCGCCGACCTCAACCGGCTGCGTGACGTCGAGCGGTACCCGCTGCCGTCGGCCCAGGACCGACCCGCCCGCCCGATGAGCCCGATGGAGGGGCACCTGCGCATCGAGGAGGTCACCTTCGGCTACAACCCGCTGGGCCGTCCACTGCTGGAGAACTTCAGCCTCGACCTGCCACCGGGTGCCCGGGTGGCGCTCGTCGGGCGGTCCGGCAGTGGCAAGTCGACGGTCGGCCGGCTGGTCGCCGGGCTCTACCGTCCCTGGACCGGACGGGTCACCGTGGACGGACTTGAGCGGGCCGCAGCCGACGACGGGCTCTGGGCGGCCACCGTCGCCATGGTGGACCAGGACCAACGGCTGTTCGAGGGGACGGTCCGGGACAACGTCACCATGTGGGACCTCACGGTCGCCGATGAGGACGTCGTCACCGCGCTGACCGACGCGTGCCTCTACGACGAGGTCGCGGCCCGTCCGGGTGGCCTCGGCAGTCCGGTGCGGGAGAACGCCCGCAACTTCTCCGGCGGGCAGCGGCAACGGCTGGAGATCGCCCGAGCGCTCGTGCGCAATCCCCGGGTGCTGGTGCTGGACGAGGCCACCAGCGCGCTGGACGCCGAGACCGAGCGCCGGATCGACAGGCACCTGCGCCGGCGGGGGGCGACCTGCCTGATCGTGGCCCACCGCCTGTCCACCGTCCGCGACTGCGACCTGATCGTCGTGCTGGACGGCGGTCGGGAGGTGGAGCGCGGCACCCACGAGCAGTTGGTTGCCCAGGACGGGGCGTACGCGCGCCTGGTCCGGGACCACTGACCACGACGATCCGAGGAGACGCTGATGAGTGGCGCGGTGGAGGATCCCCCGGCCGGCGGCCTGATCGGTTTCTGCGCGGACGGCGTACGCCAGGTCTGTCGCCTGGACGGCCCGGCGGCCGGCTGGCTGGTGACCGGCGGCGAGGCCGACCTGTTCGCGGTGCGCCGGGCCGGGATGAGCCCTTCGCGTCGTCACCATGTGGCCCGGCTGCCCGCGGGTGGCCTGGTGCCGACGTCCACCGCGATCGGTGCGTGGCAGTTGATCCTGGTGCCGCTGCCCGGCACGGAGCTGCGCGGGCTGTCCCGGCGTCACCTGTCCTTGCTGGAGCGGCATGTTCGGCTCGGCATCGTGGCCGACGAGGGGGCGTCGCTGCGGGCGCGGACCGCCGCGACGGAGCTGGTCGCGGGGGTGGACCTGGTGCTGGTCACCATCGCCGACGCGCTACGCAGCGGGCAGGCGCCCCGGGAGGCGTCCACCCTGTCCGGACGGGAGATCATTTCGCTGGCGCAGGGAAGCGCCCTCACCTCCACCAGCGGCGCGTGGTGGCTGCGCAGCGCCGGTGGACAACTGCGACGCAACGACGGTGGCCCGGCGGAGATGTCGGGGGAGCGGGAGCTGCTGCTGGTTGCCGAGCGGGATTGGGTGGTGGCCGAGTCGCCATGCGCGGTGGAGAGCCACGGCAGCTGGGACCTGCTGCTCAACGGTCAGCTCCGGTCGGCCGTCGATCAGCATGTGGCCCGGCTGTTGCGGATGGTGGAGACCCGGATCGAGGAGGCCGACGCGGCGTTGCTGAGCGCCGTGCAGCGGCGCCGGGAGACCGACGCGGCGGTGCTCGCCGCGGCGGCCCGCCGGTCGATCGGGGTGATCGGCGCGGGCGGCGCGGTTCCGGTTCCGGACCGCGAGGCTGGCTTCGACCGGTATGGGCGGGCGGCCTCGGTGGTCCGGGTGGTCACCGAGGGGATGGGCAGCCCCATCAACGAGCCGGCCGACCGCAGCCGCGCGCCACTGGACGACCGGGCGGCGGTGCACGCGGTGACCCGAGCGTCCAGCCTGTTCTTGCGTGAGGTGCGGCTGCCTGACCGTTGGTGGCGGCGGGACCTGGGGCCGTTGGTGGGGTGGCGGGCCGGCGATGACCCGGAGCACGCCGTCGCGGTGCCGCTGGTGTTCCGCCGAGGCCGCTACCACCACGTCGACCCGGACACCCGGGCGTACGCGCCGATCGACGCGAGCGTGGCCGCGATGTTCGGTGCTGAGGCGACCGAGGTGCAGGCGCCGCTGCCGTCGACCGCTCGGATGCGCCACCTGCTGCGGGCCGGGCTGGTCGGTGCGTCCCGCGACGTGCGTGGGCTGCTGTTCGCCGCCACCTGCGTGGCACTGCTGGGCCTGGGCGTGCCGCTGGCCACCGGCGAGGTGCTCGGCCAACTGGCCCGCCAGGGCGAGGTGAACGGCCTGGGCGGCTTCGTCGCGCTGATGCTCAGCGCCGCGGTGGTCGCGGGGCTGGTGGGTGTGGTGCAGAACCTGCGTCTGCTGCGGTTGGACGGTCGGATGCAGTCCGGCGCGCAGCTGGCGATCTGGGACCGGCTGATGCGGCTACCGGCCCGGTTCTTCGCCGGTCGCAGCAGCGGCGAGATCGCCAACTCGATGTTGGGGATCTCGTTCGTCGGTGAGGCGCTGAGCGCGCTGCTGCCGCAGCTCGTCGCGGCGGCCGCGACCGTCGCGGTGACCCTCGGCATGCTCCTGGTGGTCGAGCCCGTGCTCGGACTGTGGGGTGCGGGGATCGTCGCCGTCACCATGCTGACCTTCGGCGCGTTCGCCGTGCTGATCGTCCGTCAGCAACGGTCCGCGCTGCCGGCCGAGCACCGGGCGGCGGCGATGACCAACCAACTGCTCGGCGGCATCGTCAAAATCAAATTGGCGGCCGCCGAAACCCGCGCCCACGCGCGCTGGTCGGAGGTGGCCGCGACGGCCCGAGCGGCGCTGCAACGGGTCCGGCAGAGTCAGGCGGGCCTGGTCGCCTTCGGCACCGTGCTGCCGGTCGCCGGCCAACTGGTCCTGTTCGCCGTGCTGATGGGGCCGCTGGCCGGCCGGGTCGCGCCGGCCGACTTCTTCATCCTCAACGTCGGTTTCGCGATGCTGCTCGGCGCGTTGCTGGTGCTGGTGTCGGCCGGGGTCGAAGTGATCGCGGCGGTGCCCCGGCTGGGCAGCCTGCGGGAGATCCTGCGCGCCGACCCCGAGGCGCGGCCGGACCGGGTCGACCCGGGCGAGTTGCGCGGCGAGATCGCGCTGCACCGGCTCACATTCGCCTACCAGCCGGACGAGCCACCGGTGCTCATCGACATCGACCTGCACGTCCGCCCGGGTGAGTTCGTCGCCATCGTCGGACCGAGTGGCTGCGGAAAATCCACGCTGCTCCGGTTGCTGCTCGGCTTTGAACGCCAGCAGCAGGGCGCAGTGCTCTATGACGGCCAGGACCTCTCCGAACTCGACGTACACGCGGTCCGTAGGCAGTGTGGAGTGGTCTTGCAGGATGGTCAGCTCTTCGCCGGCTCGGTACGCGACAACATCTGCGGCGCCGGCAGCTTCCCACTCGACCAGGTCTGGGAGGCGGCGCGGATGGCCGGCCTCGCCGATGACCTGGAGGCGCTGCCGATGGGGATGAGCACGATGGTGCCGTTCGGCGGCGGGACGCTCTCCGTCGGGCAGCGGCAGAGGGTGCTGATCGCCCGCGCGCTGGCCCCGCTACCCCGGATCATCTTCCTCGACGAGGCGACGAGCGCTCTGGACAACCGGACCCAGGACGTGGTCAGCCGGAGCACCGCGGCCCTGGCCGCGACCCGGGTGGTCATCGCCCACCGGTTGTCCACGGTCCGTGCGGCGGACACCATCGTGGTCCTCGAAGCGGGGCGGATCGTCCAGCGGGGCACCTTCGACGAGTTGATGGACCACCCGGAAGGGCTGTTCCACCGGTTGGCGCGGCGGCAACTGCTCACCGAGCCGGAACCCTCTGACGCCGTGCCGCAGAGCCGACAGGCGGACGGGCAGCCCGCGACAGGCTGACGACCCCGGTCAGCCGTTGTCGATGACCGTGCTGTCCTCCAGGCACACGTCCGCGTCGAGGTGGTTCTCCAGCAGCTCGGCGATGTGCGCCTCCGACTGGTTCTCCACGGCGAGCCGGAACGCCTCGGTGAGCACGTTGACCACGCCCTGCGTCAGCAACAGCGTTTCCCGGTCGAGGTCGGCCCAGGACGACCGGGCGCCGCTGCGTACCAGCTCCGGAGCGAGGGTCAGCAGCCGGGCGGTGACGGCGGCGACCAGCTCGTCGGCCACCGGCCGGAGGCTGTCCAGCACCTCGCTGAGGGTCTGCAGAGCCGGCACCGTGCCCACTCGTACCCGATGCAGGTCCAGGGCAGCGCGCAGCGGGCGTGGCCGGACGGTGCGGACGGTGCCGTCGGTGGTCCGGCCGATCACGCCGTGCCGGGTCAGCGCGTGGGCCAGCGCGGGACGGTCGGCGGTCAGGCGTTGCAGCATCGCGGTAAGCCCGTCGGGCGCCTCGTCGCTGGCCCGCACACCGAGCATCGCCTCGATGGACACCAGGTTGAAGCCCTGTCGTTGCAGGGCGAGAATCGCGTCGAGTCGGCGGACGTGGGAGTCGTCGTAGAGTGCGGCCCGACCGTGCCGCACCGGCGGGGGCAGCAGCCGCCGGGCCTGGTGGGCCCGGATGTTGCGCGGCGACATCCCCACCTTGCGGGCGAGCTCGTCCACGCTGTACCCCACTGGGGCGCCCGGCGTCGTCGTCACCTCGTCGATGGTCACGGTGGCCTCCGGCAGCACTCGGTGACGGAACACGGCAACCCCGTCGAACCGCTGTCACGCTGTGCGGTCCGCCGATCGCAGCGTAGGTGTGGGCACCGGGCGGGTAAAAGGCGAGGAATTACTACTTGTCCACAGTGGTGACAATCATTAGGATCACCATCCGCCGCAAGTCGCTGATTCCCAATTACCCGGCTTTCGCCGCAGCGCGACCTTTTCGCGGCCACATTCGATGAAATTCCCGCGCTCCGGGCAGACCGGATCCACCGGTGACCCACGATGAAGCGAAACCGGCGGCGGGGGAACCTCCCGCGCTGCCTGTCGCCGCCATCGGCGGCCGACCATCGAAGGGAGCAGGGTGTGACACCTGTCGATCGAGCGGTCTTCGTGGCCGCGTACAGCCGGCTGGTCGCCGACGTCTGGGCCGACCCGACCAAGGAGCAGGCGCTCGACCGGGACCCGCGGGGGTTCCTCGCCGGCTACGGGCTTCAACTGTCCGAGGATGTGCAGGTCCGGGTGGTCCGGGACGTCGCCGACGCCGATCCGGATCTAGAGGTGCAGGTCGAGTCCTGGCAGCAGGCCGGCACCAGGGGCACCTTCGTGCTCTTCGTGCCGTCGCTGCTACCGGTGGCTCAGGCGGAACTGGCCGAGGACGAGCTGGACAGCGTCGTCGCCGGCCTGGACGCCAGCTGTGCCTGCTGCTGCCCGTGCTGCTGCACCTGACACCGAAGTCGGCCGCCCATTAGCTAGCGCGGCAGATTCTGATGGCAGTCACACGGAATTGTTGATTGTCGAAGCTCGATCTTCGTAGCGTTCTCGCCACACCGCTCAACCGCCCGTCTCGCAGCGATCCCGAGGAAAGGACCGAACGATGAGCAACGACGAACAGGAATATGGCGCGAGGTTCGTGACCAAGTACTCGGAACTGGTCACCGCCGTATGGCGCAGCGACGACGAGCTGCAGCGCCTCCTCGCCGACCCGACCGGCTACGCGACGGCGGCCGGCCTGCCGGTCGCCGCCGGCTCCCGGGTCGAGGTCGACCGCGCCCAGCCCGCCACGCTCTACACCAAGGACCAGATCGTCGCCGACTGGGCCGGCACGCCCGGCCTGCACGTGCTGCACGTGCCCGAGGTGCCGCTGGTCGACCTCAACGAGCTGACCGAGGCCGAGTTGGAGACGGTCGCCGGCGGCGTCGCCCCGATCGCCGACAACAACGTCAACATCATCGCCGTCCTCATCCTCTGAGTTCCCCACCCCTCGCCGGGAGCCTCGATGACTGACACGACCGAGACCATCGCGTTCCGATCCGGCACCTACCGGACGGCCACCGTGGAGCAGACCTGGGAGCGGATCGGGGGCCTGCTCGACCGGTTCCGGATCACCCGGGTCGCCGACATCACCCGGCTCGACGAGATCGGCCTACCGGTGCACGTCGCCTACCGGCCGGTCGGAGCCACCATGGCGGTGAGCGTCGGCACCGGCGCCACGACGACGCAGGCCCGGGTCAGCGCGGTCATGGAGAGCATCGAGTCCTGGCATGCCGAGAACCTCCGGCCGGGGACCGTCGTCCGGTCCCCGGCGGAGGCGCTCGACCTGCCGTACGACGTCCGGTGGCTGCACCTGGCGGAACGGTCACCCCTGACGCCCTCCGTCGAGCTGGACTGGGTGGCCGGCCGTGGGCTGGTGACCGGTGCGGATTGCCTGGTGCCCCGCGCCACCATCGAACTCGACTTCACCATCCGGCGTGGCTGGGACCGCGCCCTGTTCACACCCAGCAGCAACGGGCTGGCCACCGGGAACACCTTCGCCGAGGCCAGCCTGCACGCCCTGCTGGAGGTCGTCGAGCGCGACTGCATCGCCCCGTACTGCACCTCATCGTTGGCCGAGCGCACCTACGCCGACCCGGGCACCGCCACCAACGTGATGACCCGCACGGTGCACGAGGCGCTGCTGCGGGCCGGTTGCTGGGTGGAGGTCTGCGACATCACCAACGCGGTCGACGTACCCTGCTACGCCGCCTCGATCTGGTCGGAGGACCTGCCGGTCACCTTCGGCGGCTTCGGCTGCCACGTCGACCCGGAGATCGCCGTCGGTCGGGCCATGGCGGAGGCCGCGCAATCGCGGCTGGTCATGGTCTCCGGTGCCCGGGACGACATCGACGCCACCGCCTACCACGATGTCGGCGCACCGCCGGTGCCGCCTCCCACCGTCGACCGGCCCGTCCGGCCGGTCCGCCGGGATGCGCCACCGGTGGGGGACGTGTCCCAGGTGCTGCGCGAGCTGGCGTCGCGGGTGCAGCGGGTCACCGGTGTCGAGCCGTTCAGCGTCGACCTGACGCACGACGACATCGGCATTGCGGTGAGCAAGGTGTTCGCCCCCGGCCTGCGGATGTTCGACGAGCGGGCCCTGAGTACCCGACCGGGAGTGCCCCGTGACTGACGTCGTCTTCATAGGTCCGAGCCTCCCGGCCGACGAGGTCGCTCGGCTGCTGCCCGACGCGGTGGTGCTGCCACCCGTCGCGCACGGCGACCTGCTCCGCCTGGACGTCGCCCCCGGCGACCGGGTCCTCGTCATCGACGGGTTCTTCCTGCAACACCCGCCGGTCCGCCACCGGGAGATTCTCGACCTGCTCGACCGTGGCGTGACCGTGGCCGGCGCCGCCAGCATGGGCGCGCTGCGCGCCGCCGAGCTGTGGCCGTTCGGCATGCGGGGCGTGGGCGAGGTGTTCCAGCTCTACCGCGACGGGGTCGTCACGGGCGACGACGAGGTGGCCGTCGTGCACGGGCCCGCCGAGGAAGGCCACCGCGCCTTGAGTGTCCCGCTGGTGAACATCCGGGTCGCGCTGCGCCGCGCCGTCGCGGCCGGTGTGCTCAGCGACGCCGAGGCTGCGCTGCTGCTGGACATCGGCCGGGACCTGCCCTTCCGGCGGCGGTCGTACCAGGCCTTGGAGCGCAGCGCGCCACCCGAGGCGGCGGCCGTGGTGGGCCGGTTCCTGACCTGGCACCGGCGGGACCCCTGCGACGCCAAGGGCGCCGACGCCCGGATGCTGCTGTCGATGGCGGCGGACAACGCCCCCGAGCTGTGCCCGGCGCACACCGGCGACCAGCCACTCGACAATCTGCACACCCGCTTTCTCGACAGTTGGCGCGCACGGTTCGCCGGAGAGTCGGTCGGCGGGCACTGGGCCAGCGACCGGGAGGCCGCCGCCGTGCTGATGCTGCTGCATCCAGAGTCGGCGACCTGGCACCGGCGGGGGGTGCTGGCCGGGCTGGCCGAGGTCGACATCGACGACCCGATGGTCGAGGAGCGCGCCAGCGAGGTGGCCCGCCGGCGAGGGCTGACCGGTGCGCCGCCGAGCGGGTGGGACTGGCTGACCGACCGGGAACGAGGTCTCGACGACCACGAGGCGGTGCTGCGGGTGTTGGTGCGGGCGTTCGGCACCACGCCGTACCGCAGCCTGGCTCTGTGGATGGTCGCGGCGCCGCTGCGTACCCCCGCGATGCTCACCGCGGCACGGCAGGTCGCGGCGACAGCGGCGTCGCTGAACGAGACGCTCGTCCCGCGTAGAACGGGGCATCGCCGCCCGGGTGCTCGGCTGCACTTCCGCACCGAGATCGTCGACGCGTGCTTCGCGAGGCTGTGGGGCTGTGCCGCCGACGG
The DNA here is from genome assembly GCF_000718555.1 of Micromonospora chokoriensis. Lineage (GTDB taxonomy): Bacteria > Actinomycetota > Actinomycetes > Mycobacteriales > Micromonosporaceae > Micromonospora > Micromonospora chokoriensis_B. The sequence goes on along the minus strand of NZ_JOAN01000005.1, from coordinate 109,838 downwards.
GCTGGAAGCGGCGGCGTGGGACCGGGGCTTCGTCGACCTTGCGGCGTTCCGGTACGCCGCCGAACCGCTTGTCGCGTACGTCAAGGCGTTCGGTGCCCCGCGACTGCCCGCGGTGGGCACGCGCACGCAGGAGGACACCCTGGCCGGTTCCGCGGCCCGGGTCGGCTGAGGAGGAGTCGATGAGCGGCACGGTGAAGGCAGCACTGATCTACCCCCCGCTGACCGATCCCACCTCGGGATACCACTCCCTGAACTACCTCGATTCGTACGCCCGGGCACAGGGGCACCGGCCGGCGGAGATCATCGACGCCAACATCGAGGCGTTCCACCACTCGTACACCCCGTCGGCGTACGAGTGGCTTCGGCGGGAGCTGTCCCAGCTCTCGATCGACGACCTCAGCGGCCCGGACGCGCTGATGGCCCGGGCGAACCAGCTCGGCCTGCCCGACCCCGATCCGGAGCGGCTGCGCCGGTCGATCGGGGTGCTGCAGGATCCGACCCTGTTCTACGACTACCGGCACTACCAGGACGCCGTCGAGGGCGTGATCTCCTGGATGGACGCGCTCGGCACGGTCGGATTCCCCGGGCAGTTCCACGCCGGCTTCCGGCTCCACCCACCACCGATGATCTCGATCGGCTCGGTCGCCGCGCTGACCGACGAGGCGCTGCTCGCCCGGCTCAACCGACCCTTCCTGCCGTACTACGAGGACGTGCTGATCCCACGGCTGGCCGCCGGCGGGAACCAGGTGATCGGCATCAGCGTCACCTACCAGTGGCAGCTGCCCTTCGCGCTCTGGATCGCCCGACTCGTGCGGCGGGCCTGCCCGGACGTCTTCCTGATCGCCGGTGGCACCGAGATCTCCGACGTCTGGAAGTGCGCCAGCAAACCCGAGTACGTCTTCCAGGTGCTGGCCGACTTCGACGCGATAGTGGTCGGCGAGGGGGAGAGCGCGTACACGGACATCCTGGACGCGGTGCAGACCGGCACCCTGCCGGCCGGGCACCCCAACGTCCGGCTGCACCCCAAATACGGCCGCCAGCGTCAACTGCCCCTGCGCTATGAACGCCTGGCGCAGGTGCCGGTCCCGGACTTCTCCGGCCTGCCCTGGGACCTCTACCTCAGCCCGGAGCGGTTCGTCTACTATTCGCCGACCCGAGGCTGCTACTGGAACAAGTGCACGTTCTGCGACTACGGACTGAACACCGACGGCCCCACCAGTCCATGGCGGCAGGACACGGTGGGCACCATGATCGCGGACGTCACCGAGCTGTCGAAGTTCGCCAAGTTCATCTACTTCTCGGTCGACGTGCTCGCCCCCGCGACCATCCTGCGCTTCGCCGAGCAGGTCGTCGAGCGCGGGCTGGACTTCCGCTGGGGTGCCGAGATCCGGCTGGAGAAGTACTGGTCCGACGAGCGCTGCGACTTGCTGAGGCGCAGCGGCTGCGTGGCCATCTCGGTCGGCTTCGAGTCCGGTAACCAGCGCGTCCTCGATCTGATCGACAAGGGTACGAAGCCGGAGCAGGCACGACGCACCATGATGGCGATGACCAAGGCGAACATCGGTGTGCAGATGATGGGCTTCACCGGTTTCCCCACCGAGACCCGCGAAGAGGCGCTGGACAGCGTCAATTTCCTGCGGGACAACCCGGACCTGTGGACCCTCGGCGGGCTCGGCGACTTCATGCTGACCCCGGGCGCCATCGTCGCCAAGGAGCCGGACCGGTTCGGCATCACCAACGTGCGGCCGGTGGAGGGATCGGACATCGTCCGGATGCTCAAGTACGACGAGCCGGTCACCGAGGCGGCGCAGGCCGAGGTCGCCCAGGCCAAGGCCGGCCTGAACCCCGGGCATTACCACCGCCCGTGGCTGGGCGCCACCGACACCCCGCACACGTTCTTCTACCACGACCGGTACGGCACCGCGGTGCGCGGCGTCCTCGCCCACGACCGGGTACGCCACGACACCGACGACCAGACCGAGTTCCTCGCCAACGGCTCCTTCGTGGACCGCGACGACGAGCAGGTCTGGGAGGCGTACCGGCGGATCCGCTCCGACGAGCAGGAGGGCGTCCCGGGCGACCTGCCGGCGGACCGGCACCTGTTCCGCCGGGTCGACGGCCAGGTGTTCGCCCTCAACCGCAGCAGCCGGCTGTTCCTGGATCTCTTCAGCGCGCCGCTCACCCTCGCCGAGGCGCAGCGTCGGCTCTGGATCGTCGAACCGACCGTCGCGGACCGGGTCTGGCGGACCTTCATCGGGCAGCGGCTGATCCGCCGGCATCGGCTCCCGGCCGAGCCGGCGCGGTGACCCGACCGCCCGGCGGGGTACGAGACTCTGCCGCGTCCCACACGCGTGAGAACGGTGCAGCCGCACGCGTGGTACGCGACCGTCGGCCCGAGATCGCGCCGATGACAGCCGCTGCGGTCAGCTCAACGTGAACGACACCTCGTCGACGTCGAAGGCTGTGACGCCGTTCCCGGCCGTCTCGCTGGCGACGAAGCTGACCGTCGCGGTGCGCTGGATCGTCGCCGTGCCGGTCGACATGCTGTATTGCCGCCACTGCGAGCCGCCGTCGAAGGCCAGCGAGAACCTCGTCTTCGGGAGTATCCCGGTGGCCGCCAGCCCGACGTTCAGGTAGTCGCCGCGGCTGGTCTCCGTGGTGGTGGTCCGGACCCAGAAACGGACCGTCAGGTCGCAGTCGGCCGGCACGGTGACGGTGGTGCGCAGCAGGTCGGTCCGCGTCACGTCGAGCCCCGCGAAGGCGGCGTACGCGCTGCCGGTGTGTGCTGGCCGGGTCGCGTCACCGAGCACGATGATGCGGGGTCCGGCAGTCCAGCCGGTGGTGCCGTGTTCGAACCCCGGGTTCGGGTGGATCTGCCCGGTGCAGGGTGCCTCAGCCGCTGCCCGGCCGGGGGATGCGCCGCCCGTGACCAGGAGCATTAGGGCCGCGGCCATCGCGGTGGTGACGAAGGCCTTCATTAGTCCTCCCGATGTCACTGCATTCGCGCTTGTCTATGTTTACTGACCATGCGCCGTGGACGTCGGCTCGTCAAGCCCTTCCCGGCGTCACTCGCCCCATCAGTGGGATCGCGAACTCACTCAGACACCGACCGTCTGCAACAGCGCGGGCAGCTCTCCCGCCGCGACGACAAGCATCCCGGTCGCGGTGAAATACCCGTTCACGTCGAGCTGATCGATCGAGTGAACGCATTGGTTCCCGGCCTCAGCTACCCGTGCCAAGAGCGCTGACCAAGCCTTCTGTCGGGCCGGATCCGGGATGTCGAAGTACGCGTCGGCGCCCTCGACGACGTTCACGAGGACGACGCAGACGGGCCGGATCTGGGTCACCGCGAACTGTCGGTCGTTGGTGGACCGCTCGTCCTGCAGATTTTCGAGCAGCTCCAGCATGCTCTCGGTCAACCGGATGGACAGTTCCCGCCCGCCCAGCCGACGCCACGCGTCCAGCTGTGCCTCCCGTACTGCGGGATTTGATGCGCCCTCGACCGTCGGCAGCAGATCACCGACGGTAAGCCCGCTGTCGCCGGCCGGTCGGGCCGGCAACGCGCCAGCCGCCACCGACCCCACGAACACCAGACAGCAGAGAGCGGCCCACATCCGACGTAGGGCGAGGCGAGGACTCTCGGGGGTCGCCGCAGGCGTTGTTTCCGGCTGGGCGGCGGGCGCCAGGGCACTTCGGATCAGCCGTGCCGCGCCGGCCCCCACCAGCGCCGCGAACACCGCGACGAACATGCCCGGCCCCAGGACGGCCGGCAGGATCAACCTGGTGAGCTCCCAAGCGCTGTAGGGCGACCAGTGGCAGGAGAAACCGAGGACGGACAGGGGGCCGAGGCAGCCGTCGATCGAAACCATGATCATGAAGCCGGCCAGGCCGGCCAGCGCCGCGGGGCCGGCGGCGATCAGCGCCACCAATAGTTGGTATCGAACGGCCACCGCTGCGCTCACCGCAGCAGTCAGCGCGACACCGCCGAGCAGGACGAACAGCACCCAGCCCTCGTACGCCGCCAACCGTAGTGAAGTTCCCGGCACCTGGTCGTGCAGGAGAACCGCTACCGTCGCGACGGCTAACACACACAGCAGCCCACCAACGGTCGCCGACACCACGACCGGACGCAGCCTAAGCCGATCTCCTCCACGCCATTGCGCCGGCACGGACGCGGGAAGCGCGTTCCACAGCCAGGCAGGCATCTGGAATGCCGGGCGTCGCAACCAGCTCAGCAGCGGCAACAACCACAGCATCCCGCTCGCCCAGGTCAGGGTCGGACCGCTGAGCATCAGCACCAGCGGCATTGACGTGGCAGGCCAGGGCAGGACGTCACGATTCGCCTCGCCAGCGTCCGCGGACAACGCTTGCGTCATCGCGGCAGCCGACGCCCTCATCTCCGGCCACATGCCCGCCGTCAGGAGCGCACCCTCCCTCTGCCACCAGGTGAAGCCGAGCGCGAAGACCAGCCAACCGGCGGTCAGGCCCAGGACCATCGGTAGGCGCAACGACCTCCCAGGCCAGGTCCGCACTGTCAGCTCCGCGTACTGGGCTGTCCACCAGGTCACGCAGACCGGTAGGAACATAAGGAGCAGCAGGGCCGCCGGCTGCTCGGGCAGCAGCCAGCCCCGTCCTGCCGTACGCGGCATCAGCAGCTCTCCGGCGATCAGGCCGCTCCCCAGCCACAGCCCCGCTCGCAGCCCGGAGGGGACAGGCCGTGCGGTGACCACCGCGTGGGTGACCGCCCGCCAGATGGCGACACCGGCGACCGTCACGACCATGCCGGCGACGAGCGACGCCGGAAGGCTGCCCCCCGGGCCGGCCAGGGCCAGCTCGGGCAGCTCGGCGGCGGCGAGCATCGCGGTCGCGCCGGTCAGGAACATTGGGAGCCGGCGTAGGGCGAACAGGCGACGAGGATCGGTCGCCGTCTCCAGACGTTGCTGCCAGGGTGGATGGCTCTGCAGCATCCGCGCGACGGCGAGCCGGAGGCGACTAAGAACCCCGGATCCCGGCGCGGAAGGCGCACCCCGTCGCCACGACCCTGGGTCCGCACCCCACCGAATGGCGGTCAGGTCGGCGTAGAACTCCCGGCTGCGGAGGATGTCGGCCCGCGCGAGATAGACCAGGACGATCATGAAGAACAGCAGAAGAAGGTGCCTGGCGGTCAGCGCACGCCCCGCATTGCCCAGGTAACCCGTCATGCCGGGCAGTGACGTGACGGTGAGCCAGACCTCGAGGGGCAGCACCACCCACAGCAGCGCCCGCCACAACGCCACGGTGGCGTAGGTGATGTCGACGTCGCGGTGGTGCAGGTGGGCCAACTCGTGCAGCACCACGGCGCGAAAAGACTCTGGCTCGCGGCGGCGCAGGACGATTAGCCCGCCGTGCAGGCAGACGAAATACCGACGCAGATGGCCGAATACCAGTGCGCTGGCGGTGGTCTCTGTCGGTGCGACGACAAACCGTGGCGGACGGCGCAGCCCGGCCACCGCGACCATCTCGGCCAGCGCCGCGTTCAGGTCCGCGTCGTCGAGAGCGTCGACCGGGACGACGCGGGTGCGTCGTCCTTTCCAGAAGGGGAGCACCCAGTAGAGAACGACGGCGGCGACGAGCAGCCCGGTGACCGCGGCGGGAAGCAGCCACCACACGGCGTCCGGCACGAATCGTTCCAGGCAGGCCTTGTACGGCTGCTGCGCCACGACGAGAGCGGCGTTACTGCGGAAGTAGCCGCTGTCCGGGTCCGATCCGGCCGCCAGCTGACAACCGACTGCGATGTTGCGGGGGTCGATGAGCGCGCCGAGCACCTGCGCGATGATCGCGGCGCTGGTCGAGACGAAGAGGACGAGAAGCAACACGAAGCGGGGCAGCGTGCCCGCCCCGAGGACCCGTTCGTCCACCCGCACCGGCACGGCTGGTGCCGTCACGGTAGCCATCTGCGCCTATTCTTCGATGGGCGTGCCGAGCGCCTGGTCTGCCGCGGCAGGCACGTCAGCTGGCATCAGCACCAGCCGGGCCACCACCAGATCCGCGAGGATGGCGGCGTCCTTCTCGGCGATCCCCGCCTGCGCGGCCAGCTCGTTGACCCGATCACGGACAGCGGTCAACTGCTCCCGACTCAAGGTCGGCAGCACCTGGGGCGATGTGGGGCGGCGGCGAAGCCGGGATCTCGCCCTGGTCCACCACCGGCGGCTGGCCCGGGCCGATCCCGCAGCAACCGCCGTCCGCACGACCTCGTCGAGGGCGATCCACACCACCGGCAGCACCAGCGCGGCGGCCTCCGCCAGCCCGAAGCCGAGTGGTTCGCGGGACCGGCGACCGCGAGTCAGCCGGCGGACGACGGCCTCGTCGTCGGTGTTCTCGAGCGCGGCGAACAGCACCAGCTCGTCGGGTGCGACCTCGGCGACGATGTCGTGTACGACGTCCCGGACCAGTTGCGGAGGTCGGACATCCGGCACCGACCCGCCTGCTGCCCTCGAATCCACGCCCGCTCCCGTCCCAACACCCACGTCTGCTGTCGCGTGTTGATGGTATCGACGGAGAGCGACATTCAGGGGCCCACAGCTCGAAGCGGCGTGCCGGCCGACGGCCTAATATCTTGCTGGTGCTGACGACGTGCTCGACGTCTCAGCCTGCGGCCGGCGTCGTCTCCGGAAGCCTACGACGGCTTCCGGAGACGACAGTTACTCAGGCTCGCGTCACTCGACGGTCAGCCGGATTCGCCGCCGTCGGGCGGTGATGAGCGCGACGATGCCCGCCAGCAGCAGGACGATGCCGGCACCCACGATCGTGATCACCTTGGCACCGGTGATCGGCAGGCCAGGCTCTTCCTCGCCCGCTCCACCGCCATTGCCATTGCCGCCGTTGCTGCCGCCGTTCGAGCCTCCGCCGTTCGAGCCGCCGCCGGCGACCGGCGCACCCGGCTGGTTGACGGTGTAGGCCCGCTCCACGGTGTCGGCGGTGACAGGCGACTTCGACTTGAAGTAGTCGACCAGCACGGTCAGGTCGTTGTCGCCGGTGCTGACCTGGCTGTTACCGCCGCCGAGCGCGAGGAAGTTGTCGCCGCCCGAGGCCAGGAAGGAGTTGACCGTCACCCGGTAGGTGCCCTTCGGGTCGATCGCCTTGCCGTTCAGGAAGATCCGGTCGGCGATGACCCGGTTACCGGCGGGACCGTTCGGGTCGTAGACGTAGCTGAAGCCCTTGGAGACACCCAGGTGGAGGAACGGCCGCGACGCGCCTGCGGGCTGCCACTGCTGCTCCAGCGTCTCCTTGATCTCCGCACCGGTGTACGACTTGGTGGTCACGTCGTTCGCGAACGGCTGGACCGTGGCGGCGTCGGCGAAGGTGACGCTGCCGTCCGGGCGCTTGACGAAGTCGGCGCGGAGGCCACCCGGGTTCATGAAGGCGATCTGCGCGCCGCCCCGGTTGGCAGCCTTCGTCGCCTCCAACTGAGCGTCCGCGATGAAGTTGCCAAGAGTCGATTCGCTGCCCCGGTCCTCGACCCCCTCGGCCGTGACCGCGCGCTTGATGTCGGCGGTGATCTCGCCGATCTTCACCTTGCCCTGCACGTCGGCCTCGGCCTTGGTATCGGCCACGAACTGCGCGACTGCCGGGTCCTCCGGGTAATCCTTGATCGGCAGGACGGCGCCCTTGGCGGCGGTCACCTTGCCGTTGGCGATGGTGAGCTTGACCTGGTCCAGCGCGTCCCCGTAGCGGCCGGTCTGCATGACCAGCCGCTGGTGTCCCAGGTTCGCAACGTCGTACGAGCAGTTGTACGAGACGTGGGTGTGACCGGAGATGATCACGTTGATGTCGGCGCTGGCGCCGGTCACGATCTTGCCGAACGGAGTGGCCGGGTCTGCCACGCTGCCGCAGGCCTTGGCGTCAGTGCCGCTCGTTTCGGAGCCCTCGTGTACGAGCAGCACGACAGCGTCGACATTGCCGGACTTCTTGAGCTTCGCCGCGACGCGGTTCGCCTCGGCGGTCGGGTCCTTGAACTCAAGACCCTTGATGCCGGCTGGTGACACAAGTGACGGCGTCTCGAGGGTGACGGTTCCGACGACGCCGATCCGGACGCCGCCGACGGTCAGCACGGTGGACTCTTCCAGCCGGCCGGGAGCAGGCTCGGCACCCCGGTAGACGTTCGCCGCGAGGTAGGGGAAGTCAACGCGGGGAATGACCCGGTCGTTGAGGTCGTCGAAGCCGCGGTCGAGTTCGTGGTTGCCGATGCTCGAGGCGGCCACTCCGATCATCTTGAGGAAGTCGAGCGTGGGCTGGTCCTTCTGCACCAACGAGATGAACGGTGAAGCCCCGATGTTGTCCCCGGCGGAGAGGACCAGCGTCTTGTCGTTGGCTGCCTTCAACTGCTTGATCATGCCGGCCATCTGCGCGGCACCACCGACACCCGCGGAGGGCGCCAGGAGGCGGCCGTGGAAGTCGTTGAAACCGAGAATCTGCACCTCGGTCGTCGCGGCCTGCGCCGGAGTCGGCGTGGTGCCGAGCACGACCAGTGTCGCGGCGGCCGTGGCCATGGCTACGCGGATAGGTATGGAACGCAACGAACACTCCTCATTGGACCATCGTTGGGTGCGCTGCTTCGGCGCCACCGAACGAGATTGCTGATCTTCACGCTCATGATCAAGCACTACCGTGAACGGCGAGTAACGTACCCGGTCGCTCATCGATCCGATAGCCGCAGCGAACGGAGCTCGTGAAGAGCGAGCCAGACCCGGTCGGCGGTGAGCGGCTGAGCCAGTACTTGAACCGGATCGACGACGAGAGGCGCAGAGGATGGACGAGCATGCCGATGAGCAGGAGGGGCCGTCCGCGGAAGAACTCGCGAGCCGCGCCATGTGGTTCGAGCAGTACGTGGAGGCGCTGAACCAGCGATCTGTGGTGGTTGAGCCGGGCGTCGAACCGGTCAGTCTGGCGGACGCGCGGCGTGCCTATGCCGAACGGCAAGACCGTTGGGAGCGCAGACGCCACTGATCGACGCCTGAGACGGGAAGTTCGGCTCATCGACGCGCGCTGTTGCCTTGGCCACGGCCAGAACGGTGATCGGCATAAAGCGGCGAGAAACCCTCAGGCCATCGTCGTCTGTCGAAATAACCAGCTCGTTGCCGACGATGGCCTGCTTCCGCCAAAGGCAATGCGACTCGGATGAGCATGTCCAGCACGAGCGGGGCACGCTCTATTGGCCCACGGTCGTCATCTCCGCGTGCGGCACCCTGGTGACCTCGGTCAGGTGCAGCACGTCCAGGAGGCTCGGCGGAAGTACGCGTGCGGCCGGCACGGTGAGGTCCCGCATCGGCGTGCCGGCGAGCTGTTGATCGCGGGACTTCTCATACAGGTCGATGAACCGGCGGTCGAAGCTCAGGTGCCGCTCGACGATCGAATTGTAGTGGAATCGCAGTTCGTCATAGGTCTGCGGAACTCGGCCGCGAGGGGCGAGCACCGCGCCGATGCCCAGCGTCGCGTCCCGGTGGTAGGCCTCCCGTTCGCGGTCGTTGAGCCGTCGATGGAGCAGCTCCTGAGTTCGCAACAGGTTGTATACGACGATGGTGTAGACGGCGGTCGAATGCAGTGGATCGTGCTGTTGGAATGTCGAGGTCGCGGGCCGCTTGCCCCACCCGAACTTCCGCGGCGGCTCGAGGGTGCGGGTGGGTCGGAGCCACTGCTCGTCGTCACCGAACACGCCACTCATGGTCAGCTCTAGCAGCTCATCAACGGGGTTGGCGCGGCGGTTGTCGCGGACCGTGCGCGCGATCGAGGCGGCAACCGGCGCATAGGCGAAGAGCGTCATGGCCGACGCCCAGGTTCCGACCAGAACTGGCAGCCGTGCGGAGTTCAACTCCTTGATGACCGACGACCCGGGCCGGTGGGCACCGACAGGTGATTCATCCGGGCGTGGCAACAAGGGCGGTGACGGGCTGCGCAATTTGATCCTCCAGGGAAAGTTGACTCTCCCTCGACGCGATGGGGCTGAGAAAGGTTCAGGGCGGACGCCTGTCGGAAGCATCACAGCGCAGGTGGCTGGCCCGGGGCAGGAGGATGGTCGAAGCGAGCGTTCGCCATCAATGTGGTGACCGCATTTAACGTGGCGTACGCCTGCTGTTTGAGCGCCGCCGGCCCCTGGCGCGTCGGCCGCGGTGGCGTACGCCTCATGGGTGGAACCTGGCCGGATTCTAACCCGGCGCTGCCGGGCGGCTCCGGCCGGGTATCCGGTCAACCTTCCGCAAATTACGTTGAACCATATGCTTTGGGGTTTCGTCGTTCTAGCCGGACAGCAGGCAACCGGGAAGGGATGACGCGCCGATGCGATCTGGCCGATCACCGAGCTCCGGCCACCGCCGGCAACCCGGCTTCGCCGAGGGCCGACCGGCCCGAGCCGCGAGGCCGAGGGATGCCTCCCGCGTCCGGGGCGTCGGTGAGCGCATTGACCTCGCCAGCGCCGGCATCAGCGGCACCCGCCAGCGGATCTGGGACGGCGCCAACCAGCAGCGGAGTCTGCCGACAACCTAGCGCCCGATTCGCGGCAGTCCACGCCGACTGCGGCCCACGTTGTCACCTCAGCCTGCCGCCGGGAGACCTTCTCGGCGGCCTCAGCACGACCATTGGAAGGATCTTCGTGAAGTTCACCAAGCCGCTGCGTGTGGCGGCGGCCGTTCTGCTCGCGGGAGCGCTGGTCGCCACCGCCCCACCCCAAGCGGCCCCGGCCGCGACGACGGACAACGCGTTCAACGCGGGCACCGGCGCACTGAACGTCGACTACGCGAGCTACCTCGCCAAGCATGACGTCGTCTACAACCGGCCGAACACCAACCCGTTGCACGGCCTCACGGTCGGCAACGGGCGGACCGGCGCGATGGCCTGGAGCGAGAAGGGCCTGTCGATGCAGGTCTCGGGGGTGGACCTCGCGGAGCAGTCCACCTACGCGGCCGGCAACGTGAACCTGTCCAGCAGCCCTGGATTCGACACCGGGTACACGACGTTCCAGCAGCGGCTGTCGCTGTACGACGGGACGCTGACCACGAAGTACGACAGCAACCGCACCGTCACCGTCATGGGTTCGCCGAACTCCGAGGTGATGGGCATCCACGTCGAGGACTCCCGCACGGGTGTCAGCAGCATCGGGCTGGACCTGAGCCTCTGGGACCCGAACACGGTCCAGAACATCGCCGACGTGCCGGACCTCAACACCTGGCGTACGTACTCGACCTTCGCGGACGCGAGCGGCGTCGGGATCAGCCGTGGTCAGACCGACGCGAACCACTTCGGTTACACCCTCGCCGCGACGGTGGAGGGGGCGAACTTCACCTCCCAGGTCGTCGACGGACGACGGGTGCGGCTGAACATCACCCCGACGAACAGCTACACCATCTGGTTCACCGCGGCCAGCCGCATCAACGCTCCGAGCTTCGACTCGGTGAGCCAGGCGCGCAGCCAGCTCGCCACGGTCAAGAGCACCGGCTACACCAACACCCTGAGCAGCTACCGCAACTGGTGGCACGACTTCTGGGCGAAGTCGTTCGTCCAGTACTCCAACGGCACCGGCGACGCCGACTACCTGGAGAACGTCTACTACCTGGCGACCTACATGATCGCCGCCGGTGGTTACGGGAACTACCCGTCGCACTTCATCAACGGTGTCTTCCGGGCCACGCAGGACCAGAGCAAGTGGACCAACGCGTACTGGCACTGGAACCAACGCGCCATCTACAACTCGTTCTACGCCTCCAACCACGCCGACCTGGTCGCGACCTCCAACAAGCTCTGGAGCCGTAACTACGACGCGTTGAAGGCGTACACCACGACGCGGTACGGCAGCGACGGGCTCTGGGTGCCGGAGACGATGGGCTGGGACGGAAACGCCCGAGGCACCATCAACAGCGACTTCGTCAACGACCTCTACTCGACCGGTCCCGAGGTCGCCTACCAGATGTACCTGCAGTACCGGTACACGAACGACGAGTCGTACCTGCGCAACACCGCGTACCCGTTCATGCGGGAGGTGGTGAAGTTCTACGAGGACAAGCTCTCCTACGACTCCACCAAGGGCCAGTACTACATGGCGTCCTCGAACGCCCGGGAGACGTACTGGGATGTCCGCAACGCCATCAGTGACCTCGCTGCGGTCCGGATGCTCTTCCCGCTGACCGTCGCGGCGAGCGAGCAGCTCGGCCTCGACTCGGGGCTGCGGGCCAACTGGCAGACGATCGTCAGCAAGCTCGCGCCGTACCAGGTGCAGAACGGCATCTACCTGCCGCACGACCCGCCGGCGTCGCAGGTCCGCAACGGTGAGAACGTCGCGCTCGAAATGCTCTGGCCCAACGACCAGAGCGGTATCGGCTACTCCGACCAGCAGACCATGGTCAACACCTGGAACGCGCGGCCGCACCCGTACGACAACATCTGGGCCAACGACCAGGTGCACGCCGCCCGGCTGGGCCTGGGCAACGAGGCGTTCAAGGGCATGAAGTACCTGACGCAGCGGTACCAGAACTACCCGAACGGCCTGACCGCCAACGACAACGGCGTCTTCGAGTACCTCGGCAACCACCTGATGGCGATCAACGAGTCGCTGCTGCAGTCGTACAACGACAAGATCCGGGTCTTCCCGGCCGTGCCGACCGACTCCAGCTTCGTCGGGAAGTTCACCCTGCTCGCCAAGGACGGCTTCCAGGTCAGCTCCGAGCGCGAGGCCGGCGACGTCAAGTACATCGGCATCAAGAGCCTCTACGGCAAGCAGGCCAAGGTCGTCAACCCGTGGAGCGGCCAGCAGGTCCGGGTGCGTCGCACCTCGGACAACGCGATCCTGACCACCAGCTCCGCTGCGGAGATCAGCTTCGCCACCGCGACGAACACGACGTACGTGGTCGAGCGCACCGCCAAGCCGCTGACCGGCTACAGCGCCACCACCCTGCGCGGCACCGCCAACCAGGTGGAGAAGAACCTCGCGGGCACGGCCTCCACGCTCGGCCTGGACGCGAAGACCTCGATGGTCAACAACACCCTGCTGACGTACGACCAGAACTGGTTCCTCACGAACAACCGCGGCGTGGGTGACTACAGCGACGACGCCCACTACACCTCGGTGGTCGGCGCGACCGCTTCGTACACCTTCCAGGGTACGGGCGTCGAGTACATCACCGAACGCAACGGCGACGAGGGCAACGTCGACGTCTACATCGACGACGTGTTCCAGAAGAACGTCAACCTGTACGTCAACACCGGTCGGCAGGTCCAGCAGGTGGTGTTCAGCCGCACTGGCATGACGAACGGCACGCACACCATCCGCATCGTCAACAAGGCTTCGTCCGGCATCGGCATGGTGGACGCGCTGCGGATCATCGTCGGCACGAGCGCCACCGCGACGCCGACGGCCACGCCCACCCCGACCCCGACGGCCACGCCGACGGCCACGCCGACGGCCACGCCGACGGCCACGCCGACTCCGACGGCCTCTCCCACGCCGACGCCTACGCCCAGCCAGCAAGGCCCGGTCGTGCTGCGCGCGGTCGTCAACAACAAGTACGTCAGCGCCTCGGACGCCGGATCGGGCCCGCTGCTCGCCGCCGCCGGCGCGATCGGTGTCTGGGAGCGGCTCGACCTGATCGACCTGGGTAACGGCAACGTCGCCCTCCGGGCCCGGATCAACAACCAGTACGTGTCCGCCGCCGAGAAGGGCGCTCAGCCGTTGATCGCCAACAAGGCTGCCATCGGCACGTGGGAGACGTTCGCGCTGATCCGGAACTCGGATGGCACCGTCAGCCTGCGGGCCGCGGTGAACGGCAAGTACGTCACCGCCCCGAACTACGGAGCCGACCCGCTGATCGCCGCAGCCGGAGCGATCAGCACCTGGGAGAAGTTCAACCTCCTCAACGGCTGATCCAGTCGTTCTCCGGGTGCGGCACGCGAGCCGTGCCGCACCCGGAGCCGTGACTCCACCGGGGCGAGTGCGCCTCGTGGGTCACGTGGCAACAGGCCACCGCAGCGACGCTGCGGTGGCCTGTTTCGTGTTCGGTGCGCCGAGCGCACACCCGGACGTCCTGGTCAAACCGTTGTGCAAGACGGACCGTCCGTCCGCCAACCCGCATCGCCTCGTCGATCATGGAGTTGTGGTGGGTGACAAAGCACCCCGTATAGCGCCAAGCCAGGCACCACAACTCCATGATCGACCGGACTCGGCCGCGATCTTGCACTTTCTGTCGCGACATAAGCGGGCATTCCGCGTATCTCGGCGACCGAAAGTGCAAGATCGGCGCGGGCGTTCCTGGGGTGACGAGCTTCGTTCGTACGCCGCGCCGGTGGCATCGTCGCTGCCGATGCCACCGGCGATCTACTGCAGGGCGGTGGCGCCTTATCGGCTCCACTTCTGGTTATCGGTGCCCATGCACGTCCACAGCTGGATGCGGGCGCCGTTGGCGGTGCTGTGTTCCTTGACGTCTATGCACTTGTCCGCGTTCTTGTTGACGATGTCGTGCGCCTTGTTCAACGCGATCTTCTGGGAAGCGCTGCCGTTGCAGGTGCTCAAGATGATCTTGGCGCCGCTCGCGGTCGAGCCCCCCGACACGGTCATGCACCGGCCGAAGGCCCGCAGCGTGCCGTCGCTGTAGGCCGTCCACGCCTGGTTCGGGCCGCCGTTGCACTCCCAGATCTGCAGCTGCGGGTTGCTCGTGTACGCGCCGTCCGTCACGTCGAGGCACTTGCCGCTGTCGTGGCTGTAGATCTGCACCGCACCGGTCGTCGCCGTCGCAGTCGACACCGGCGGGCTGGTGGTCGGTGCCTTCGTTGGTGCCTTCGTCGGCTGCTGCGTGGTACCACCGGTGCTGGTCCCGCCGCCCGTGCTGGTCCCGCCACCGGTGCTCGTGCCGCCGCCGGTGCTGGTGCCGCCGCCGGTGCTGGTGCCGCCGCCGGTGCTGGTGCCGCCGCCGGTGCTGGTGCCGCCGCCGGTGCTGGTGCCGCCGCCGGTCGTTCCACCACCGGTGGCAATGCCGCCTCCGGTGACCGTTCCGCCCCGAGCCAACACCTCCGCCGGCGAGAGGCTCGACGGGGCGTTATTGCCCGGCCCGCCCGGCGTACGTGACGGAGCACCCGGGGGAGTGGTGGGTCGAGGGCCGGGCAGCCGCGCGTCGCGCTGGTAATCGACGAGGTACGCCTCGTTCAGGGCGATGAAGTCGCGTACCGCTGGCGAGTCCGGCACGCCGCCGGCACGCTGCACCGCCTCCGGTCCCCACTGGAACGCGGCCAGCGCCTTCTGGTACGGGTCACCCTCGCCCACCTGGTCCAACTCCTTGACCAGGCGGCACATCACCGCGCCGAGCGCCGCGATGGCCTGTTGCGGATACCACGGCGAGGCGACCGCGGCGTTCGGGGCGTACTGC
The DNA here is from genome assembly GCF_000718555.1 of Micromonospora chokoriensis. Classification (GTDB taxonomy): domain Bacteria; phylum Actinomycetota; class Actinomycetes; order Mycobacteriales; family Micromonosporaceae; genus Micromonospora; species Micromonospora chokoriensis_B. The sequence continues at coordinate 94,458 of NZ_JOAN01000005.1, read as the reverse complement.
GCCCAGACCGCGGGGTTGAACTGCGCGATGCCCTGCGTTCCGTTGGCGCCGAACAGGTTCGCGTTGAACGCCGAGGAGGCCATCAGCTGGGCGGCGATCCGCGTCGGGGGCACCGCCACGCAGGTCTTGCCAGCATCCAGGATCGCCTGCAGGTACGCGTCGGGCACCGGGATCGCCGGCGTGCCCGCAGTCGGCGCGACACCGCCGACGGGCCCCGGTGACTGGTTGCCGCCTCTACGGAACTCCGGCTGGCGGGCGTACCAGCCGGCGTAGCCGGCCACGGTGTCGACGTACTTCTCGGCGCGATCCGGCATTCCGTCGGCATCGCGTACGGCCGGTACGCCGGAGTGGTACGCGGCCAGCGCCAGCCGCCACTGCTCGCCCTTCGCCGTGTGCCGACGGACCTGGCCGGAGAGGTCACACATGTAGTGGGCGAGCGCCGTGATGTTCGCCGTCGGGTCCTCCCGCCGCGCCGCGGCACCAGGCTTCCAATCGGCCCACAGGGCGTCGCTCAGGCCAGCGATGCCCTTACCCCCACGATCGGTTTGGGCAGCCGGATCGAAGCCGGACTCGGCCATCAGCTGCCCGGCGAGTCGGGCCGGGGAGAGCGTCGGACAGGCGAGAGCGGCCGCCGAGATCGCCTGCACCTGGCTCGCTGGGACCGTCCGCCCGGGGCGCTCGTCGTCGCCGAAACCGAAGCCGGAGACGGCCGCCACACCGGACGCCGCAGAAAGAGACAGCAGTACGGTGGCCGCGGCGATCCGCCGCCCCGGGGCGTCGAGCCAGGCCAACCAGCTCGGTGTCTTGCGCGGGCCCGAAGAGGGCAGAGCCGAGCGTCGTCGAGCGCCCAGCGGCACCTCGACGAGCAGCCTGCGCAGCTTCGACGCGCCACCGGCGCCGGGCATCGATCGCATCCTGGTTGTTCCTCCCTGCGGGCGTGCAGTCTTCCGAAGCACGACGGCTCCCGAAGCCCGCTGGTTCAGCGGCCCGACGAATTGCTTCACCACGGACGCCGACGTGGGATCGGGCGGTGACGCAGTTCGCCGGGCCAGGGTCGATCGCGTACGGTCTTGGCCGTTCCTGAGGGCGAGCGTTCGGCGAGGGATGGTGCGCGGATGGGCAGGCAGGTCGGGAACCGACGAGGTTGGCTGCGCGTTGGCCTGATGATGCCGCTGCTCGGCGTCGTCGTGCTGCTGGGGCCGCTGCCCATGGCAACCTCGGTGCTGGCCGCTGCGCCGCCGAGTCCGGGAGTGTCCGGGCAGGCCGACGTTCCCGCCTCCCCGGCCGGCGTCGTGGCGAGCCCGGGAGCCTCGCGGTATTACCTGGTCGGAGCCCCTCGGGACGGCCAGCGCGAATACCTCTACCAGATTGCGGTGCAGACGCTCGGCGACGGCAAGCGGTCCCAGGAGATCTTCGAGCTCAATCGGGGCCGTCTGCAGCATGACAATGGTCGACTCACCGACCCGCTGGCAGCGCTGCAACCCGGATGGGTGCTCGAGTTGCCGGCCGACGCCCGCGGCGCGGCGGTGCACGTCGGGCCGCTCCCGCTGCCGTCGGTGACCCCATCGGCCAGCGCCGCCCCCACCAGCTCCCGTGCCGACGGTACGAGCACCACCTCGTACCTCATCGGCATCGCCGGGTTGATGGTGGCGTTCCTGATCGTGGTGGTGTTGTGGCAGTTCCGTGGCCGCCGTGGGTCGGCGACGCCCCAACCTACGACCGCCCGGCCGGAGGCCGCCCGGCCTGAGCCGCAGGTCGCGGCCGTGCCTGAGCCGCAGGTCGCAGCTCTGCCCGCCGCCGTCCCGGCCGTCGAGCCGCCTCCGGTCCCGGTCCTGGCCGCCGAGCCGACGCCGACCCCAGTCCCGGCCGCCGTCCCGACCCCCGTTGCGCCTCCGGCCGCCAAGCCGGCTCCGGTCCCGGTCCCCGTTCCGGCCGTCGAGCCGCCTCCCGCACCGATTGCCGTTCCGGCTCCGGTGAGGTCCCCGTCGGCTGACTCCGCTCCGGCCGACACCGTGCCGAAGGCGGTCGACACCGCAGGCGTCGATCCCGCCCCATCGGTGTCGGCGATGTGGGCATCGGGGCGTGCCGTCGTCATTCTCGAGTCGTTGGCGGGCGACCCGCCGGACCGGCTCGACGTACGTCTGATGGGCGCCGCCGCGGACGACGCCGCCGGCGTGCCCTGCGGGTGGCTTGGCGACGAGTCTCTCTCGGCCGCGCTGATGCCGTTCGTCCTCGGCCGTCAGGGTGGGCGGCAGTTCGTCGTCGACCTCGGCGCCACGCCCGACGTGTTCACCGTCACCGGCACGCCTTCAGCCGCGCGTCGGCAGGCACGCGCGATGGCCGAAGGACTCCAGGCGACCGTGTTGGCGGTGAACGTCGTCGGCGACGTGCTCGGCGCCGACCTTCCGCGCGGGTGGCGGCGGCTGGACACCTTCCCGACCAGCCAGCGCGAGATCGCGATGCTGCCCCAGCCGAGCATCATCGTCAGCGCGGGTCTCAGTGGCGTGGAATTGACCAGCGCGCGGGAGTTGGCAGCACGGACCGACCACCGGGTGATTCCGGTGCTGGTCGGCGAGATGATGCGGACCCGTTGGTCAGTTCGGGTCACCGAGCCGAAGCCCTGACAGCTGGCACCCGGCGGTCCCGTGCACGACCGTCACGGGCCGGTCGAGGTGAGATTTGAACCAACGGGCCCACGGCAGCGTCGTCGGGGAGGGCGACTCTGCGGTGTGACCCACAGCGTCGTCTTGCGAGCACACCGCGAGGCGAAGGAGACCGTCTGTGACGGCGAAGGTACGGGCCTGGTCCAGCGTGCTGGGCTGCGTGGCCCTGGTGGCTGCCCTGGCGCAGGCGACCGGAGCGGATGAGCTGCCGGGCGTGGCGGTGCCGGCATCCGCCGTGATGTCCGCTGCGGTGTTGTCGGCACCCACACCGTCCGCGACCGGCGGGCCGGCGCAGAACGAGACATTCACCAAGTACTACGCGGTTACCGCCGGTCAGGACGGGCCGGAGACCCTCGCCGCGATCGCTGGGCGACTGCTCGGCACCGCCAGCCGGGCCGAGGAGATCTACCGGCTCAACGTCGGCCGGCAGCAGCCCGACGGTCAGACCCTGACCGAGTCGAGGCAACTGCGTGCCGGCTGGTCGCTGATCCTGCCCTGGGACGCGGTCGGGGACGGCGTACGCGTCGGTCAGGTCCCCACCGGAGCACCGGCCGGCGGCACCAGCCCGGGAACACCCCCGCCGCCGCCTCCGGCGCCGCCGCGCAACACTCCGACCTCCGGACCGTGCGCCAATCCGCTGCCACCGCGAGCGAACGCGGGCTGGGCCCAGGAGCGGATGACCCCCGACCAGGCATGGGGGCGTACCCGGGGCAGCGGCGTGCTGGTCGCGGTGGTCGACTCTGGCGTAGACGCGGCCACCGTGGAACTCGGCGGGCGGGTCGCGGTGGGGGCGGACATCCCGGCGGGCAGCGGTCGCGGTGACATCGATTGCCTCGGCTCGGGCACCGCGATGGCGAGCATCATCGGTGCCCGTACGCCCGGAACTGGCGCGCCGAGCGCGACCCGGGGTACTCCGGTGGTCGGCATGGCGCCGGAGGCGACGATCCTGCCGCTGCGAGTGGTGGGGGAGACCCCGCAGTCGAAGTCGGCCGACGCCGCCACCGCGATTCAGGTCGCGGTCTCCGCAGGTGCCCGGGTGATCGCGCTCGGCGCCTTCGTGAACGTCTCCGACGCCGACGTGTCGGAGGCGATCCGGCAAGCGTCCCAGCACGACGTGGTGCTGGTGGCCCCGGCCCTGGCGGCGGCCACCGACGGTTCGACGTCGCCGAGCGCCCCCAGCGGACCGGACAGCCTGCTGCGCGTCGGCGGCTTCGGCGCCGAGGGGCAGCCGGCGGCCAGTTACCAGCCGGCCGGGGTGGATGTGGCCGCGCCGGGGATCGACGTGGGCTCCATCGGGGCCAATGGCGCGGGGATGCGCACCGGCAGCGGCTCGCAGTACGCGGTCGCCTTCGTGGCCGGCGCGGCGGCTCTGGTCCGCTCCGCCCACCCCGATCTGAACGCGGCGCAGGTCGTCAAGCGGATCAAGGCCACCGCCGACCATGCCGGACGCACCGACCCCGATCCGGTCACCGGTTGGGGCATGGTCAACGCGAACGCCGCGGTCACCACGGCGCTCGCCGCGGAGGTGAAGCCCGCGCCGCGCGATTCCGGTGGTACGCCGACGGGTCGCATCCTCAGCATCGGCCTGCTGGTGGTGGCCGGGCTAGCGGGGGCGGCACTGCTGTTCCGGCGTCCGTCCGGGGCGCTTGCGGCGACCGGCGACGGTGTGGCCGCCCGGGTCCGCCGGCCCGGCCCCGGTGAGGTCCCCGGCGGGCCGGTGGGTTCGCCCATCGAGAACCCGGACGGTGTTCGGGGTGTGTTCCGGGTGGACGGCCTTCCCGTTCCCGGGTTCGCCGGGCCGGCCCCCGTCGACGACGGTGTCACCCACCTCGAGGTGTCGGCCGGAGGTGAGGCGCAGACCGGGGCAACTGCCCCGGGTACGTCCGGGTCGACCTCGACCGGCTCCGCAGCACGCGGGTGATCCGGCCCTGTCGCCTGCTGCCGCGCGCACTCCTCGCGGCGGTGTTGCTCTCCGGCGTCACCGGCGCGGTGCTGCCGGAGTCGGCGCAGGCTGGAGCCAGCGTGCCGCTCGGGGAGAAGGTGGCCTCGGGCACCGAACCGCCGGCGTTGCCCAAGGTGACCAAGGGCTGTGTGGGCCCGTCGCCGACGGTGGCCGAGACTCCGCCGTGGGCGGTGCGTCGAATGCTTCCGTCGGCGGTCTGGCCGTTGACCCGGGGCGACGGCGTGCTGGTGGCGGTGATCGACAGCGGGGTGAGCGCTGCGGCTACCGGGCTGAAAGGAGCGGTCCGCAGCGGCACCGATGTCACACAGCCCGGCTCCGGTGACCGGGACTGCATCGGTCGGGGTACCGCGTTGGCGGGAATCGTGGCGGCGCGACCGATCACCGGCAGCGGCTTCGTCGGGGTCGCCCCCGGCGCGACGATCCTGCCGGTGCGGGTGGCGACCGGCAAGGGCGAGGTGCCCGACGACGCGCTGGCCGCCGGCATCCGGGCGGCGACGGCGGCGAAGGCCGACGTCATCCTGATCGGTTTCGGTACCGAAACCCCGACTGCGGGGCTGCGCAGCGCGGTACGGGAGGCGATCAGCCGGGACATCGTCGTGGTCGCCGCGATCTCCGGTGAGAAGGCGACCGGCACCGAGGGCTCCACACCCTGGTATCCGGCCTCCGACCCGGATGTCCTCGCGGTGGGTGGGTTCGACCTCAAGGGCGTACCGACCGAGTTGGCCCCACCGGCGGCCGGCGTCGACCTGCTCGCCCCGGGAGCCGGAGCGGTAAGCCTCGCACCGAAGGGCCCAGGCCACTACTCGGTGACCGGGCCGGCGGTGGCGGCGGCGTACGCGGCCGGTGCGGCGGCGCTGGTGCGCGCCTACTTCCCGAACCTGACCCAGGCGCAGGTCCGGCACCGGCTGGAGTTGGCGGCCGAGCACCCGCTCGGCACCTGGCCCGTCGCCTCGGTCGGGTACGGCACCCTCGACCTGTACAAGGCGATGACCGCGGTGGAGTTGAGTGAGGCGACCTTGCCCACCCAGGCGCCGGTCTCCCCGGTGCTGCCGGCCGTCCCCCCGATCGATCTGCGGAAGGTGATCGCCGCTGCGGTCGCTGGTGGTGTGATCGGGCTGGCCGGCCTCGTGCACCTGTCGATGGTGACCGTCCGATGGGGTCGCCGCCGCCGCTGGCGATCCTGACGGCGGGTGGCCTGACGCCAGTGCGGTGTCCGCCGGATCCGGCGGACACCGCACTGGCTGGGCTCAGGCGGTCAGGGGCTGCTCCTGCGGCGGAATCCACGGGGTCTGGATCAGGCGGGCACCGCGTCGGGTGCAGAGCAACGCGCGTCCGGGCGGAAGGTGCCGCGCCTTGGTGTTGCCGAGCAGCGGACCCTCGTTCGGGGGGCAGGAGAGCGCCAGGTCCGGACTGTTCGTCTCCTGCAGCCGCCGAATCAGCGGGTCCATCGACATGCGGACGACGTTCGACGCACCCCGGGTGAGCACCAGGTGGAAACCGATGTCCGCCCCCTGGGACAGGTACGGCAGCAGCGGCAGCAGCGGACTCTCGTGCCCGGAGAGCAGGTCGTAGTCGTCGACCAGGACGAACAGCCGCGGCCCGGTCCACCAGTCTCGGCGGCGCAGCTGCTCCGGGGTGATGTCTCCACCTGGCATCCGGGGGGCCAGACCAGCCACCGCGTCAGCCACCGTCGCCTTGGTCGAGTCGGTGGAGACGGAGTAGCCCAACCGGTACTCCTCCGGCACCGACTCGAAGAGCTGCCGCCGGTAGTCGACGATCAGAATCCGAGCCTCCGCCGGGGTGTACCGGCTCATCACCGCCCGGGCCAGGTGGCGTAGCAGGTTGGTCTTGCCGCTCTGGCTGTCGCCGAGTGAGGTCAGGTGCGGCAGCTCGGAGAAGTCGTGCCAGAGCGGCTGCATCGTGGCCTCGTCCAGGCCCAGCGTCACCTTCAGGTCCCCATGCGGCGCCGGCAACGACTCGGCCGGCAGGAGCGTAGGCAGGGTCCGCACCGGCGGGGCCGAATCGCCCGTCCAGAACTCGCTCACCATGCCGACCAGCGTGCGTACCCCGTCGGTGAGGCTGTCTGGGTCGGCTTTGCCGTCGATCCGAGGCAGCGCGGCGAGGAAGTGCAGCTTGTCCGGGGTGAGACCACGGCCGGGTAGCTGCGGCACGGTGGCCGCCATGCGCAGGTCGACGGTGGAGTCGACCGGGTCGCCGAGGCGCAGCTCCAGCCGGGTGCCGACCTGGTCGCGCATCGCGTGGTGCACCTCGGACCAGCGGGACGCGGTCAGCAGCAGGTGGAAGCCGTAGTTCAGACCCTGCGCGGTGAACTGCCGAACCGCCATCTCTAGCTGCTCGAACTCCTGCCGCAGGGTGAACCAGCCGTCCACGACGAGGAATACGTCACCCAACGGGTCGTCGGTGACCCGGCCCTCGGCACGCCACTGCCGGTAGGTCTCCATGCTGTCCACGCCCAGCTCGGCGAAGCGCCGTTCCCGCTCGCTGACCAGGCCGGTGATCTCGGCGATCGTGCGGTTCACCCGCTCGGTGTCGAGCCGACCGGCGACGCTGCCCACGTGGGGCAGCTCAGCCAGCGCGCTGAGCGTGCCACCGCCGAAGTCGAGGCAGTAGAACTGCACCTCGCGAGGGCTGTGGGTGAGCGCCAGGGCGCTGATCAGCGTACGTAGCAGGGTGCTCTTACCGCTGCGCGGCCCGCCCGCGATGCCGACGTGCCCACCGATGCCGGCCAGGTTGACCACCAGCAGGTCGCGTAGCTGCTCGAATGGTTTGTCGATGAAGCCCACCGGTGCGATCAACCGGCCGTTGCCGGGCCAGTCGTGGGCGGTGAGACCGAGATCCGGGTCGGGGGTCAACGTCGGCAACAGTTGATCGAGCGTCGGTGAGTCGCTCAGCGGTGGCAGCCAGACCTGGTGCGCCGGTGGCCCGTTGTCGACGAGCTGGCTCACCACCATGGAGAGCACACTGCGTTCCTGCGCCGTCTCCATGGCGGAGAGCCCGGCCAGGGCGTCGGCGGGGTCGTCCCCCTCGGTCGCTTCCTCAGCGGCGTCGACCTCGGCTGCCATCACCGGCTCCAACCGGTACGGCACGACCTGCTGCTGCAGAACCTCCTGCCGCACCCGGGTGACGGCCTCCTTGTAGGCGCCGGAGACATACCCGGCCTTGAAGCGGATCAGCGTCGACACATCGGTGCGGAGGTAGCCGCTGCCCGGCACCGGGGGCAACTCGTACGCGTCCGGCACACCGATCACCGAGCGGGACTCCATGGCGGAGAAGGTCCGCAGGCCGATCCGGTACGACAGGTGTGATTCGAGCTGGCCGATCCGACCGTCGTCGACGCGTTGGCTGGCCAGCAGGAGGTGCACCGCGAGCGACCGGCCGAGCCGCCCGATCATCACGAACAGGTCCATGAAGTCGCGGTGCGTCGCGAGCAGCTCACTGAACTCGTCGACCACGACGAAGAGCGTGGGCAGCGGATCGAGCGATGCCCCTTGGGCCCGCGCACGTTCGTAGTCGAGCACGGAGCTGAACCCGCCCGCTTGCCGCAGCAGCTCCTGCCGGCGGACCAGCTCACCATGGATCGCGTCCTGCATCCGACCGACCAGCGCGGCCTCGTCGGCGAGGTTGGTGATGACCGCCGAGGTGTGCGGGAGTTGATCCAGGCCGAGGAAGGTGGCGCCACCCTTGAAGTCGACCAGGACGAAGTTCAACGTCTCGGAGGAGTGGGTTGCCGCCAGCGCCAGCACCAGGGTACGCAGCAGCTCGCTCTTGCCCGAACCGGTCGCACCGATCAGCATCCCGTGTGGGCCCATGCCGCCCAGCGCCGACTCCTTGATGTCCAGCTCGACCGAGTGGCCGGCGGCGTCGATGCCGATCGGCACCCGCAACCGATCCGAGATCGACCGGGGCGCCCACAGCTTCGCCAGATCCAGACGCTTGACGTCCGGGATGTTCAGCATCGCGCCGAGGTCGAAGTCGGAGGCGAGGGTGTCCGCCGCGGTCTCGGTGACGACACCGATCCGGTACGGCGACAGCAGCCGGGCGATCGCCGTCGCCCGGGCCACACTCATCCGGTCCGGCCGGGCCAGCCGGGTGCGTACCTCGTTGCCGACCCGGTCCCGCCGGAGCATCTGCAGGTTGTCGCCCTCCACCGCGAGGCAGATCGTGCCCTTGCCAACGGACGGGCTCGGGTCGTCCAGGTCGATCAGGACCGCGTTGCGGTAACCGGCGGTGGCGAACCGGCTGTTGCTCGCCAGCCGGCCACCGTCGCGGATCACCACCACGAACGGCTCGTCGCGGCTCGGGGTCGCGCCCGACTCCCACCGGGGCCGGGCGGCGAACGACTCGCCGAAGAGTCGCTCCACCGCCTCGATGCTGTCGCCGACCAGGCGGACCGCGCCGGCGGCGTCATGCTCGGTCTGGTGCTGCAGGTGCGGCAGCCATTTGGCCCACTCCCACGCGGCGACTCCGTCGTCGGCCACGCAGAGCGCCAGCCGGACCTCCTCCGGGGCGTGGAACGTGACCACCTGACTCAGCAGGGCGCGAGCGAACGCCCGCCGCTCCTGCTGCTCCCCAGCGAGGCGTACCTGGCCGAATCCACGCAGGAAAAGCGCGATGGGCTGGTCCGCCAGGGTGGTGTAGGCGCGGATGAAGCGGCGCAGCGACTTCGCCGACAACGGCTCCAGGTCCTCGATCGGTTTGGTCTGCATGGGAGTGATCCGCATTGCCAGCCGCTGCTCACCGGTGCCGACCCGCAGCTCCAGGAAATCCGGGTGGGTGGGGCGGCGTTCCCACCGTCGGGTGGTCATCACCAACGACCAGAGCGAGTGCGGGCTGGGGTGCTGCCAGTTGTTGGCCTCCTGCTGGCGGGCCACGTCCTTGCGTACTCGTTTCCGGTTCTGGGACAGGTAGCGCAGGTACTCCCGACGGTCGCCGCCCAGCCGCTTCTTACGCTCGATGCCGCCCGCCATGACCTGGCCGAGCAGCATGCCGACCATGGCCACCGCCATCAGACCCAACATCACGAAGGTGAGCGGCCCACGGGACATGGTGACGTACATGAGCATCATCACGCCGGACATCAGCGCCATCGGCAGCACCATCAGCGCGTGGCGCATGCCGCCGCTCTGTGTCTCAGGCAGCTCCGGCGGCTCTTGCAGAGTCATCTCGCCGGACGGCATCTCCGGCCCGACACGTCGGGCCGGACGTCGGAACAGCAGCGTACTCAAAAGGGACAGCCTTCCGCTCTGCGGGAGAACACCCGCCTCCTGGACCGGCGCCGAGGCGGCCGTGCCGAGTCCGACCATTACGACGGACGCCGCCCACGATCGGGTCAACGTCGCGCTGGGTGATGCGAGGCGAATTTCGTTCAGTTCTTTTTGAACCCGCCGGCCGGCGACCACGTCGTGGTGGACATGACTAATGCCGCCTCCGAGATGTGCCGCCTGGTGGTCCATGGACCACAGCGGCAACTGGAGGTCGCCGTACCAGCCGATGTGCCGGTTGCCGACCTGCTGCCCGTGCTGCTCAGCCATCTCGGGGGCGGACTGGCCGACGCGGGGCTGGCCCACGGTGGCTGGGTGCTGCAACGGCTGGGCGAGCCACCCCTGAACGAGGACAGCAGCGTCGCGACTCTCGGGCTGCACGACGGCGACCTGGTCTACCTACGCCCCCGCTCCGATCAGATCCCGCCGGTGCACTTCGACGACCTCGCCGACGGTCTCGCTACCGGCGTACGCGGCCGGTCTGGGCTCTGGCGCCCGGAGATGATCCGCTGGTCCGCGCTCGGTGTGCTGGTGCTGCTGCTCCTGCTCGGCCTCGCTGTCGTGGCGCTGCCCGGCCCGCCGATTGCCCGGGCGTTCGCCGCCGCCCTGATCGCCCTGATCTGCCTGGGCGGTGCCTTCAGCTGCACCCGGGCCGCGGGCGACCGGGGCTTCGGGCTGGTCGCGGCGCTGGGTGGGATCGCGTACGCGTTCCTGGCCGGCCTGATCGCACCGGATGCCGTACAGGATGACGCGGCGCTCGGCCTCGGCTCGGTGCACCTCTTCACCGGTGCGGTCGCCGGCGGCGTGGTCGCACTGCTCGCCGGGCTCCTCCTCGGCTGGGCCGGTCCGCTCGTCGTCGGAGTCTTCAGCGCGGCCCTGTACGGGACTGTCGGCGCTGGAATGTCCGCGTTCCTCAACCTGCCCACGGGTAGCGCGGCGGCGGTCGTCGTAGTGCTCGCGACCGTGCTGACCGTGCCGGTTCCGCTGGTCGCCTTCCGGCTCGCCAAGATTCGACTCGCCCCGCTGCCCACCGAGCCGGAACATCTGCAGGAGGAGATCGACCCGGAGCCGAGCGACGTGCTGCTCGTGCAGACGGCCCGGGCCGACCGTTTCATGACCGGCCTCTACCTGGGGAACGGGTTCGCCACCACGATCGCGATGCTCCTGTTGGTAGGGGCCGGCGGGTGGGCGGCCTGGACGCTCGCCGGCCTGGTCGCGCTGGTCCGGCTGCTGTCGCTGCGTCCGATGACGAGCGCTTGGCACCGGCTGGGGTCGGCCGTGCCCGCCGTGCTCGGGCTGGCGTTGCTGGCGTTGCTCACGCTCGCCGACGCGGGACCGCTGTCGAGGCTCGCGGTGGTGGCCGGGTTCCTACCGGTCGCCGGGCTGGCGCTCTTCGCGCTCGGTAGCAAGCTTCCGAACCGCCGAATCATGCCGTACTGGGGCCGGGTCGGCGATGTCGCACAGCTGCTCAGCACCGTTGCCATGCTGCCCATCCTGCTCGCCCTGCTGGGCGCGTACGGCGCAGCCCGAGCGTTGGCGGGCTGAGTCGTGCAGGCCCGTCGTGATCAGGTCCAGGCGCAGTCGTATGTGCTGGGACGGTTGTCTGGTGCGTTGGTCGCCGCTGACCCGGACGGACTGGAGAATCCGCACCGGCGGATGACCGTCGGAACAATCTGCGGCTTGCTGGTCTCGGCCCTGGTTGTCGTCGGGTTTGCCGTCTACGGCTACTTCGTCCCTGGTGGCGCCACCAAGTGGCGGACCCCCGGTGTCCTGGTCGTGGAGAAGGAGACCGGCACGCGCTACGTCTATGCCGGCGGGTCGCTGCATCCGGTGCTCAACCACGCGTCGACCCGGTTGCTCTTCGGCGGTGAGCCTGGGGTCGTCTCAGTCTCCCGCAACTCCTTGAAGGGAGTGCCGCACGGCCAGCCGCTCGGCATCGTCGGTGCTCCGGACGCCCTGCCGGCCCCCGGCAAGGTAGGGAATCAGGTCTGGACTGTCTGCGCGCTCGCCCTACGGGACCAGGCCGGCGCCCTGTCCACCGGAACCACACTCACCGTGGAGGGGCCGGCGAAGGCCGGGGGCGCACCGCTCGGCGCGGGCAAGGCGGCGGTGGCCACCGCGAACGGGGAGACGTTCCTGATCTGGCAGGGCCGGCGGCTGCGGGTGACGCAGCCTTGGCTGGCCCGGCTGTTCGGCTACGACAAGCGTGCGGTGCAGGTCGAGCCGAGCTGGCTGGACCTGGTGCCGGTCGGGCCGGACCTGACACCGGTGCCGGTCGCTGGACGAGGCTCACCCGGGCCGATGGTCGACGGGCGACAGGCGCGGATCGGCGAACTCTTCGTGGCCCGCGGCACCGGCTCGCAGGAGCGTCGGTACCTGCTGCTGAGCGACGGCCTGGCGGAGCTGAACCAGCTCGCCTACACCATCGTCGCCGCCGATGAGGAGACCACGAAGCTGTACGGGGGACGGGCGGTGACGCCGTCGGAGCTGAGCCCCGCAGCGTTGGCCCGGTTGTCGGTCTCCCCCCGCGCGGTGCTGCCGGCCGGAGTCCCCGAGTCTCCACCGCAGTTGCCGCCGCTGCCGACGGACGGCACCTGGTGTGTCCGGCACACGATGGCAGACGGCGGGGTTGAGGTGATCGCCGGTCAGCCGGCCCCCGTCTCGGCCGCGGTATCCGACAGCGCCGGCGTGACCCGTACCTCGCTGACCGCTGCCCGGATCACCGTCCAGTCCGGGGTCGGCGGACTGGTGCTGGCCGGCCGGCAGGACCAGGCGGTTGGCTCCGGCTTCTATTTGGTCACCGATGTCGGCGTGAAGTTCCCGCTGGCCTCCGCGCAGGTCGCTGCGCAGCTCGGATATCCAGTGACAGGTGCGCGACCGGTGCCCCGCCGGCTGCTCGAGCTGTTGCCGACCGGGCCGCTGCTCGAATCGGCGCTGGAAGAGCGGTGATCGGCCCTCTGATCAATGGTGCTGGTGGCCGACCCGAAGATGCCCGTCATCGTCTGCACTTCACGATCGGGTGCCGGTCGGTAGCCCCAAAGTTGGACGGTTCCGACGGAGCCGTTCGGTACACAAACAGGAAAGGAAGGATCCAAGGTGCCGCAACCTGGAATTAGTGTAGATGACTCTACCCGGGAGGCCTTGGGTAACGCCCTGGCTGAAATGGGTAGCGCCCTGATGACCGCGCGGAGCGCCATCGAGAACGCAAAGTCTGATCTCGCGGGGGACTACACCGGCCAGTCCGCCACCGTTTACAACAACGGGCTGACCACGCTGAACGATGCGACCACCACCCTCGAGAACGCGCGGAGCGAGATCGAGCAGAAGGTGGCTTTCACCGGGAAGATCTCCAGCTCTGCCGAGGACACGAACTTGGGCGCCGCCCAGACGGTCGGCGCGGGCCTGGCCAGCTGGACCTGATCCGAGTGCTCTGCCGGCGACTGCTGGCAACCCCGACAGTGTTGACGAGAAGGGCAGAGGGATGAGTTACACCGGTACTCCTGAACGCATGGAAGCTACTGCGGACCAGATTGCAAAGGTCCCGCAGAACCTCGAAGAGGCCTACGCTGCCTTGCAGCGTGCGGTGTCGATCTACCAGTCGGCAAACAATGGTGCGACGGTCGAGGCCTACACGACTGCGCAGCTTCAGTGGGGCAACAACCACAGTCGGATCAACGAGGCCGGCGTGCAGGCGAGCAACGCGCTCAGGCAGATTGCAGACACCATGCGCAGCGCCGACCAGCAGGGCGCGAGCCAGTTCTGATGTGCCTCCGGAGGGGTGGTCCGGACAATGTCCAGTGCTGCCCCTCCGGGCCCTGGCGAGCCACCCGTACTTCCCTTGTGATCCGCTGCTCGAACTAATGGAAGGAGTCACACATGCCACCCACCATTCGCCACGATGAACCGAGACTCGAAGCGGCGCGGAAAAAGGTCGACCTGCTGCGGAGTCAGATCAACTCCGTACGCTCAGGCTTCAACCCGGCCGACTCGGGTCACCCGCACGGGCTACCGTTCGAAAGTTTGAACGTCGCCGCCGGTGGTGACGCCTTTCCGAGTGGTGCGAACCTCAAGGCCAGGTTGAAGCAAGTTGGCAGTTCCGTCGACAAGGTGCTCGTAGGCCACGAGACTCAACTATCCAGCCTCAGTAGGGCGTTGACCGTGAACCTTCGGCTTGGTGAGGACGCCGAGTTGCGGAACGTCAATACTGCCAGCAACGTCGGCCTGCCAAACACGACCACCACCAACAACACCACTACGAACCCCAACAGCACCACCACGAACCCCAACAGCACCACCACGAACAACAACAAGTCGAGCTGACTCGTTTTTCGTGTTTGCCTGAATTGAGGAATCGATGACGCAGCCGGTAGCGGTTCTGGAGAACCTTAAGTGGGAAGACGCACTCCTGCAGGTTTTGGGTATGCCGGCTGTGGACCGCACCAAATTCACCGACGTGCCCTGGATCAGCGTGGTCAGCCATAATGTCATCCATACTTGGCTGCAAAAGCACGAGACTCAACGGAACGCGGACAACGAGTTCTCCTTCTATCGGTATGTCGGGGCCAATCATGCCACCGACGGTAATCTAACCTACCTGCATGTCGTCGCGCGGGTGAACTGGTTCATCGGGGGAGAGGGGGAGTCCCCGAACGATCTATTTTATAGGGCATTCTGGGATCGTTCCCGTGATACCGTTCTCTCGCCCACCTCTCCGTTGCTATTGGATCCGAAGTCATTCCATGACGCGGCGGAGACGATGTACAACGCGGAGAGTTGGCTGATTCATGCGATTGCGGAGCTGCAGCGAGAGATAGATGACCTTTCAAGTGGTCAGTCGGCGTTCTCGGGTGCGGCGGCGACGGCTTTCCGTGGGTCGTCGGAGAGGCTGCGGAAAGAGATGCAGGTCCTGCGCGATAATCTCCAGTCGAGTAAAAACTGGTCGGATATGCTGCACAAGAATGGGCATGCGGCAGAGAAATTCTGGGCAGACGCTCAGGCGCTCTGGTCAGCTTGGGCGGGTTATGGGATTCATCGGCCGAATGAGATAATATCCCGGGTGCTCGATCAGCTCATGCACCAGGTGAGATTCAATCCCAGCGGCAGCGGTGCGGTATTCAACCTGGAATTCGGTGACGGGAATTCCAGGCCGTACAACTTCGAAGACCCCAGTGCTATCTCGCAGCTGGATAATGACATGCGGGCTGTCTTCAAGTTGGGTCTGAATTATTTGGATCAGGAGATGCGCCGCATCTACGGAGCTCTTCGGGACAGCCTCGACGACACCACCGTCAACATGTTGACTCCGACACCGCCTACTAGTGACCCCAGCACCGGTGGTCCCAATACCACGGGTGGTACCGATGGCTTGGGTGCCACGGGTGGTACCGATGGCTTGGGTACCACCGGTGGTACCGATGGTCTGGATACCACCGATGGTCTGGACACCGGTGGTACCGAGGATTCGGATACCACGGGTGGTCCTGGCGGTCCTGACATTGGTGACCTGCCGCCAGCGGGCAGTTTTGAGTCGAACGTTCCAGGGCTCGGGGATAGCTTCCAGTCCGGCGTTGGCACGAGCACGGGAACGCCGGGTGTGGGATCGCCGAGCGGTTTCACCGGTGGCGACTTCGGGTTGGGTGATCTGCCCGGTGCGACTCCCGGCTTGGGTCTCGGTGGGGTGGGTGGACTTACTGGTGGCCTCGGGGCGCTCCCCCCTGGTGGGTTCGCTGCTGGTGGGTTCGGTTCGATCGGGGGGTCGACGGGTGGCAGTGGGCGTCCGTCGCCGAATGATGACAAGCCCGGCTCTGGGGTGATTGGTGGTCCCGCTGGGGACTTCGATGAGGGGCCGATGACGATCGATACCGATGATCTGCCCGGTGGGAAGCCGTTGCCGGGGATGTTCGGGGGCGCCGGCAGTGAGATCGGTGGTGAGCAGTTCGGTGGTGCGCCGGGTGAGCGCGCGACCGTTGGTGCTGTCGCGGGCGGAATGCAGATCGGCCAGCTTGGGTCGACGTCGTCGATGCCTGGCGTTGGCGCTGGCACCGCGGCGACCCACGCTAGCGGGGGTCCGATGGGCTCGCCGATGGGCCCGATGGGCCCGATGAGCCCGATGGGCGGCGGGGGGATGGGCGGTGCCGAGGAGAAGGACCGTGAGCGCAAGACCTGGTTGGCCGAGGAAGAAGAGCTCTGGGGCACCGAAACGGATCTGTTGAATGGTGTGATTGGCCGCGACGACAACTTCGACCGCCTCGACGATTCCAACCGACCCGCCGTCCCGCAGTCGCCCGGCGCGCCGTACGCACCGTCTCACGGCACGAGCCGCCGACCGAGCCGTGGTTACTGAACTGAAGGCAACGGTCATGTCCTCGTCGTTCGGCAGCTCGCAAACGGCCAGGAAAGGCCAGCTTACCTTAGCTGTTGGGTTGAATGAGGAGTATCGATGACGCAGCCAGCGCCGGGGACGGGCCTGGAGGGCCTTAAGTGGGAAGACGCGCTGCGCCAGGTGTTAGGAATGACGGCGACTGAACGATCCCGCTGGTTCAACGCTCCCTGGATCAGCGTGATCAGCCATGAAATCGAAATCTACAAGAGAAAATACCGGGATATTGCTGCTGGCAATAACGCAGGTGTCAACGAAGTTAATTTCTACAAGTGGATCGGCGACTCTGGCGTTTGGCCGTCCATGGACCATTGGCACATAAATGTCAAGCTCCGTATCGACTGGCTTGCCGGCGGTGAGAATTCTCCTAATGATCTTTTTGCAAAAGATTTCTGGGACAAATCTCGTGACACCTTGCTTTCGCCCGAGTCTCCGTTGCCGCTGGATCCGAAGTCGTTTCATGCGGCGGCTGAGACCATGTACAACGCGGAGAGTTGGCTGGTTCATGCTCTTGCCGAGTTGAAGCGAGAGATAGATGACTTGACGGGCAGTCAGTCGACGTTGTCGGGCGCGGCGGCGACTGCGTTCCGAAAATCGATGGAGAATCTGCGGAAGGAGATGCAGGTTCTCCGTGATGATCTCCAGTCCACTAAGAACTGGTCGGAGATGCTGCACAAGAACGGGCACGCCGCGGAGAATTTCTGGACTGATTCGCGGGCGCTCTGGATGGCCTGGTCAAGTCACATGTCTCATCGGCCGGGTCAGATTATCTCCGACGTATTGAAACAGATCCAGGCTCAGGTGGCCATCCGTAATGGCTCGCCGCTCTTCAACCTTGACCTCGGAGACGGGGTTGTCCGGCCGTACAACTTCGGCTTTGCCAGTGAACTTGCCCGGCTGAACAACGAGATGCACGCCGTCTACAAGCAGGGCCTGGATTATCTGGATCAAGAGATGCGCCGGATTTATGGTGCCCTCCGGGACAGCCTCGATGATACCGCCGTGAATATGTTGACTCCATCGCCGCCTCCCGGCAGTTCGGATCTCAAGGGTGGTCCTGGCACGGGAGGTCCGGATCTCAAGGGTGGTCCCGGCGCGGGAGGTCCGGATCTCAAGGGTGGTCCCGGCGCGGATGTTCCCGGTGTTGGGGACGGTCCGGGTCTCGAGGACGGTCCAGGTGTCGGGGACAGTCCGGATATCGGGGATGTTGGGGACAGCCTCGGTGTTGGCGACGCCCCGGGCGTCGGGGATGTTGGGGACAGCCTGGGTGTTGGGGACGGCGTGGGTGTTGGGGATGCTCCAGGTCTATCGGGTGGTCCGGGCACTGGTGGCCCGGACATTGGTTCACTGCCGCCGGCGGGTGGTTTTGAGTCGGGGGTTCCGGGGCTTGGTGACGATCCCCAATCAGGGCTTGGCACGACTCCCGGTTCGGGTCTTGGTGGGGTGGGTGGACCTACTGGGGGTCTTGGGCCGATTCCTCCCGGCGGTGTTGGCGGTGGGATCGGTTCGATTGGGGGATCGACGGGTGGCATTGGGCGGCCCTCGCCGAACGATGGCAAGCCTGGCTCTGGCGTGGTTGGTGATCCCGCGGGGGAGTTCGATGAGGGGCCGCTGACGATTGACACCGATGATCTGCCGGATGGGAAGCCGTTGCCGGGAATGTTCGGCGGCGCGGGCAGTGAGATCGGTGGTGAACGGTTTGGTGGTGCGCCGGGTGAGCGTGCGACCGCTGGTGCGCTGCCGGGTGGAATGCAGGCCGACCAGCTCGGCTCGGTGCCGGGGGCTGGTTCTGGTAGCGCCGCGGGCCTCGCTAGCGGGGGTCCGATGGGCACCCCGATGGGTCCGATGGGTCCGATGGGCCCGATGGGCGGCGGCGGGGGGATGGGCGGCGGTGCTGAGGAAAAGGACCGCGAGCGCAAGACCTGGTTGGCCGAGGAGGAAGAGGTCTGGGGCACCGAACCGGACGTGTTGGTCGGTGTGATCGGACGCGACGACAACTTCGACGGCTTTGGCGAGGAGTCCACTCGTCCTACTGTCCCGCAGTCGCCCGGTACGCCGAACGCACCGTCTCACGGCACGAGCCGCCGACAAGGCCGTGGTTACTGAACTGAAGGGAGCTGTTTTGTCCAGTCCGTTGAACAGTCGGTTCGAGCAGGCGTACGCCGAGTTCGAAGAGCAGAAGACTGCCTTTGCGGAGTTCGAGCGGCGGCTAGCGGAGAAGGCGTCGACGCTGACCGCCAAGAACCGAGCCGTCAGCGTCACCGTCGACGGGCAGGGCGACGTCGTGGAGATCAACTTCCCGACCGTGGCCTATCGGAAGATGGCCCCCGCCGAGCTGGGCGCATTGCTGGTGGAGACCATCGACGCGGCGCGGACGCAGGCACGCGCGGGTACGACGGAGCTGCTGCAGACGTTCCTGCCGGGCGGTATGCCAGCGTTCGACCTGTTGAACAGTTCAGTTGAGTTCGACGAGATCATGTCTGAGGCGATGCGTGCCGCCGACCGTATGTTCTCGAACACGCCGTCGAGCAATACGCGACGAGAGGAGCGGTAATGGGCAAGAAGCTTGGCGCTGACCCCACGTTGATCGACAGTGCGAAGTTGGGCCGATCCCGAGCCCAAGTCGAGAAGGCCAGTACGGGTTTGAAAAAAGCTATTGATGAGAACTGGCCTCCCGGTAAGGAGCGCTGCAGCATGGATCGCGAAGTTATGAAACAAATGAAGCAGCCGCTCGAGTTGTTGGGAGTCTTGGTCAAGGCGTTCGAAACGCTCCAGGATGTGGACGCAAATAGTGTCAAAAACGTTAAAAAGGTTTTTGAGGAAGCTCAGGACATGACCCTGAAGCTTGCTAAAAGCGTCGACCTCAGCAATGTGCCGACTCGGACATGATCGACTAAGTAATTATTTGGTGATGGGGCTGCACCACTCGGTGGTGTAGCCCCATCGGCGGTGAGATCGGGGTGTGTTGCGGTGCCTGACTTCCAGAGTTCTGATGATCTGGCGGAGTTCTTCAAGTGGTTTTATGGTGAGGAGCTTCCGGGTCTGGAGCCGGAGCGGTTCTATGCTTTGGCGCAGGATCTGTACGAGATCGCAGGCTATCTGGATGACGCAGGTCTCGACTTCCTCGATGGTGTGAAGTCGATCCGTGACGGGATCATGGGCGAGGCAGAAGAGTCGTTTGTCGATGCGGCCGACGGTGTGGCGCAGTCGCTGGAAGACGCTCCGGATTTTGTGCGGCTGTTGGCGCAGATGATGACTCAGTACTCCGCGCTGTTCAACTACGTGATTATTACCGTGTTGGCTATCACCGCATTGCTGTTGTACGAGTTGATTCTCGCGTTAAAGCTCTTCTGGATCAATCCGCTCTTCTTGGCCGAATGGATGGCGAAGTCGCAGGGGGTTCGGAAGGGCCTTTTCCACCTGTTTCTGAGCCTCGCCAAGAAGGCCGCGCTATCGGCGGCGTTCAACGTCTTGTACGAGCTGTTGGTCGACCTCGTCGCGCAGTTGGACAGTCGGAATAAGAAGTATCAGGGGGGATGGAACCACAAGAACACCAAGGACGCGGTGGCCGGGGGCGCCTTGGAGAGCTTGGTCGGTGGGGTTTTCGGGGCCGGCAAGGGTGGGGCGCGTCGGTTGGGTCGCAACACGAACGTCGGGGGTAAGAGCGTCGCCTCTCATGCTCCCGGTGGCAAGGGTGGCAAAGCCCTCGGGGCCGGGGCGGGCATGGTGTTCGGTGCGGCCGAGGAGCTCGTCACCGAGATAGCCGTCGGTGGCATCATGAACGGCCAGATCGACACCAACATCCTCGCGCCGACGGTGGTGTCGTCGATGTTGAACCACGTGACGTTCGGGGGAATCGGCGCCGGCCGGGATGCACTCGGCGGTGGTGGGCCCCGCCGCGGCGATGCGACGAACACGTCGAGCACGGACACGCCGGGCACGCCGGGCACGGGGACCGCGGGTACGGCGGGTACGGGTACGGCGGGTACGGGCACGGCGGGTACGGGTACGGCGGGTACGGGTACGGCGGGCACGGGTACGGCGGGCACGGGCACGGCGGGCACGGGCACGGCGGGCACGGGTACGCCGGGCACGGGTACGCCGGGCACAGGTACGCCGGGTACGGGTGATCCGGACATGGATCCGGTGCCGACGTACGAGCCGCCGCCCCCGGCGTATGAGTCGCTGCCTCCGGCGTACTCCGAGGTTGATCCCATCCCAGGCGCCGGTCCGGGCGTGGGCACCGGTGGAGCGGGCTCGCCGGGCGCGGGGACCTTGGGTGAAACATTGGGTGGTTCGACGAGGGATGCTACGACCGGCGGCAGCGTGCCGCTGGTTGGAGGCCCCTCCGACACCCAGACCGGCCCGCAGCTGGGCCTGCCACCGGGCGGGCAGACCGGTATGCCACCGGGCACGCAGGTGGGTTCGCAGTCGGGTGCGCAGCAGGTTGGTGGGCAGTCGGGTTCGCAGTCGGGTGCGCAGCAGGTTGGTGGGCAGCTGGGTTCGCAGTCGGGTGCGCAGCAGGTTGGTGGGCAGTCGGGCTCGCAGTCGGGTGCGCAGGTGAGTTCGCAGTCGGGTGCGCAGACCGGTTCCCACATGGGTACGCAGGGTGACTCGCAGTCGGGTGCGCGGCCCGGCGGGTGGTCGATGGCCGGGCCGGTGCCGGTTGCGGGTGTGCCAAGCGTGCCGGGTGCCGTTTCAGGTGTCGTGGGGTCCTCCTCCCTGCCGGGGATGTCGATGCCGGCAGGTGTGGAGATGCCGCAGCGGTCGGCAGATCTGTTGGATGCCCCGTTGGCGACCGCCGGTTCTAGTCAGTTGACACGCACGAGTGCGGGGCGGGTGCGGGGTGTCCTGACTCGGGTGCGGAGCGACTCCGGCAATGCTGCTGATCAGCCGGGTGCGGACTCGTTGGACATGGTCGCGAGTCAGTTGGGTGGGGGTTGGCGCCGCGGCGCGGTGGGTGATCTGGAGCGGTTGAGCCCCGGGTCGGTGACCGCAGTGTGGACTCAGAAGTTTAGGCATGCACCGGTAAATGTGGTCCTCGTCGAGAGGCTTGCGGATGGCCGGTTTGTGCAGGTCGAGACCGTTCGGAAGAAGCAGGCGATCCGCACGGAGTTCGACCTGGCGGGTTGGTCGGGGCCGGCCGACAAAACGCCGGCGGTCTTCTCCACGAATTTCGTGGTCTTCACCGACACGGATCAGTTGGGTCAGCTTCCCCTTGGTCCGGTGGGTGGTGTGGCATCGGTGGTGATGCCGGCCAGCACTCCTCCACCCGTGGCAGGACTGGCAGCCACACCGACGACGGGTGGGCGGGCGACCGTGTCGGGTATGCCGGAACAGCATCGGGTGGTGCCTGGGGCTTCCGGTCAGGGCATGGGTGGCCGTGGCGCTGGTGCGTCGGTGGGCGGGAGTGAGACCAGGACCCAGCCGGCTCGCGTCGCGCCGCAGGCCGTCCCTCGGCCGGCTGGCTCGTCGAGGTCTGATGCGCGGCGGGTTGATGCGCAGGCCCGTAGTGGGTTGGGGCGGTTGCCGTATTCACGGAGTCCGCATCCAATGGATGCAGAGCTGTTCGGTGGGCGGGTTGGTCATGCGCCGAACAGTGCGATGTTCGCAAGCGAGATTCCCAAGAATCCATCGGATATTGAGGTCAAGAGTTCCTATCCGTGGTTGGAAATGGTTAATCCGCGGAATGCGAAGTGGAGTTTGCGCAGGGGTCTTTTCAGGACGAACTGTGTGGTTGCGGCGATCGCGACGGATATGTCGCTGCAGTCGTCAGGGGGACGTTATGCGCATCAGGCGAGTGGCACAGAATCGTTGCCTTATGAGGATTTAATCAACTACCAGCGCGAGCAACTCCAGCTGCGGGACGACGCTCCTGGGATCACTTTCCAGGTCAAGAATATCGATGCGGTTCGAGAAGCCTTGGAAGAGGTCGGCACGCCGCCTGCGGGCGATCACCCGCGTGGTCTCGTGGTGGTGCGGACTCCCAAGGACAAGACGGCGCATGTCTTCAATGTGGAGCGCGGATCCGATGGCAAAGTCTATTTCATGGACGGACAGATCGGTCGGGCGGCTCGCCTTCCTGCGGGTGAACATACGATTGAGTTCCTGCCGCTGACGGCCGATATTCGACGGCCAAAGGGCTCGGTTCGGGTGTTCGACCAGAAGCAGCGGAAGCGATGGGTGAACAACATAAAGGAAGCCACCCTCGCCAACACTCGGCCTCTGATCGATAAGCGGTTCGCTGAATCGACCGATCCGATGGAGAATCCGCATTGGCGGGACCAAGTCACATCAGCTTTCGCTGTCATGGACGCGGTCAACGGCCTCGACGCGGGTGCTGCGGACTCGGTCTGGTCTGAGCAGCTCGTCAAGGTTCGCGAGAATTTGGCGTTGTTCCGCGATAAGACACACGGTGAGGACGTCCCGAAGCCGCAGTCGGGCGCTGCGTTGGCGGACCTCATCGAACGCGTTGATGACGCCATTGCCGCGACAATTGATGAGGAGGGATCGTACGAGCATCTGAGGGTCGTCCCCGATCACAGCGAGCTGGTCGGTGGGGTACCGGGGGCCGATGAGTCTCGTCCCGGCGCATCCGGGCAAGAGGACGTGTCGTCGGGTATGTGGGTGTCGGCCCTGGATGAGGGGTCGGTGCGGCGGGCGGCGGAGGGTTCGCCGGCGGTAAAGCCCGCGGAATGGGCGTTCAGGGTTATGGCTGGCTCGCCCGGTGTGTCGGCTGGTAGCACCGACAGTGGCATGCCTGTATCGATCTTGGCGGCACGGCTTGGCGGGCATTGGGGGCACAACCTCCCGGCCGCTGACTTGGCTTCTCATTTGGAAGAGTTGCGGTCGGGCTCGGTGACTGCTTTGTGGGTGCAAAAGGCGGGCGCTCCCTTCGGGGTGGTGTTGGTCGAGCGCCTCACGGACGAACGGCTTGTGCTGACCGAGTTGACGCCAGGCCAAGAAGTGGTGAGTACTGAGCTCACTCCGGAGGCGTGGCGGCTGGCGCTGCCTCGAAATACGGTGGTGCGGGGACTGGTCGATGATGAGAACGATCTGCGTCAGCTTGAGGTGCCTCCTGCCGGCGGTGATCGTCGGGTCGACCAGACTCGGACTCCTGTCACGTCGGTGGCGGATCCGGTCCCGCCGACCACTGTCCCGGTGTCCCCGCCCGCTGTCTCTGTGACGCCGCCTGTGGTTTCTGACACGTCGAGTGTGGTTTCTGCGGTGCCGGCTAGTGGCTCGTCTGTTGGGGCCGGGGATGTCGCGGTTCCGGATTCGCCGGTGGCGGACGTGCCGGGGAGGTGGAAGAGGAATAAGCCGGCCAGGCCAGGGCCGTTTGCTGCCGAGAACCGGTCCGCTTGGTGGCGGCATTCGCCGAATGACGATGAGAAAAAGCAGCTCCGGTCGTTGACTGCGGAATTGCGGGGTGTGTCAGCTGATCCGCCGCAGTCGCATAAGGATTTGGTGGCGTCGGCAGATCATTTGCGTCGGGCTGGTGCATTGCGTGATTTGCATGGCGGTGCGCATCGGGGTGAGGTGGTGTTGCGCCGCCTGGCCGTGAACGACGTTCCGACGGGTGTGGCAGAGCAGTTGATGCTGCATGTGCGGTCCAAGCCCGACAAGTCTGAGGTGTTGAGCAGTGTGGATCGGGCGGTGCGAGGGTTCGTCGCGCAGCCGGGGATCATGCAGGTCGGTGCGTTGCAGGACGAGGTGCTGACGGTGGGTGTGCCACCGGAGGGCTCGGAGAAAGTAATTGAGGGGGATCTTCAGCGGATTCCGGTGCGGGTGGTCGACCCGGCTAAATGGGATGGCGCGACTCATACGAGTGTTGTGCTTGCGCAGGTGGATGGCGCGCCCGAGTTGCAGGTTCGTGGTGATGCAAGTGACGCGTCAATCACGATCGGCGTGGCTGGTGAGTTGACGCGGTGGGCGTATCAGCGGAGGCTCCCAGGGGCTAGTGAGGACGATCTGCGGGCGCGGTCGTTGTTGGCCCAGCATGAGGCGGTGCGTCGGCTGTATTTCCAGGGCCGGCGTTTCGGGGTGCGGCGGGCCAAACGGTGGGTGAAGTCGTCCTATGGTTGGTTGCAGGGGGCTGGTCGGGTCGTTCGTGGTGAGTGGACCCGGATCGACAACGAGCTCAGGCAACTCCGCAGTGACCAGGACGAGCGGAATCGGCAGGGCCAGCCGGTTGGGTTGACTGAGGAGGTTCGGCGGCAGGTCGACTCGGCGGTGGGTCGGCGGGAGGGGATCCGTGTTAAGGGTCCGTTGTCGGACAAGCCGCCGTTGGTTGAGCATGGGGTGCGTCGTTTCTGGGCGACGGCCACCGTTGTGCAGACGGGGGCCGCTGGTCTGGTGGCGGGTCGGGCGCCGGGGTTGATCGGGAACAGCATGGTCAGCGCTTCGGTGTTCAATGCGACGCAGGCGTATTCCGATGGTGCGGCGGCGAATATCGCCGCAGGTGGTGGGCCGCCGAAGGACACGCTTGCCGCGCCGAAGGGCGGTCCGGCGGGCCGGTATACCGCTCCGGCGTTTGGTTTGCCGACTCCACAGTTGACGAAGCGCTTCCCGGCGGCGAGTACGAGTTCGTCGGCGGCGTTGGTGATGACCGGTGCTTTGACGGGTAACTGGGAGATCGGCGCGGCGGCCCTGGGTATGCAGGCCGGGCAGAGTCTGCTGGCTGGCGCTGGTTCTGACTGGGTATTCGATCAGCCGGAAGCTGAGGCCAAGGGCAGATTCGACCACTACCGCAAACATAGCCCGGATCACCGCCGTAATATGTGGGCGGAAATGACGTATTACCACACCCGGGAAATGTATGAGCGGTGGGTCGAAGCCAGTCGACGCCTGGAAGCCGAACGCCGGACGGTGGAAGACCGCCGTCAGATAGTGGAAGCTCGCCGCCGGGAAGTGGCTGCCGGTGAAGAAGCTGACGCTCTGGATGCCGAGTTGGTCCGCTTGGATGCCGAGTTGGACGTTCTGAACGCCAATTCGCGGGGGCTGGATGATCAGTCGCGTGCCGACTTGAGTGCGCTGTCGGCCAAGTTGGCGGCGATCCAGGATGAGGTCAAGAAGGAAGTCGACAACAAGATCGAGGATCTGCACAAGCGGCGATCGTTGGCGAAGCGGTTCTTGGAGTCGTTCCGGTCTGCGCCTGCGGCACCAGGGGCGCAGAGCTATGACTTGATTGATCGCGGGGTGCCGGACGGTCGTCCGCAGGTGTGGCATAACGCTACCCGTGTGGGGGTGCAGCACACCGGAGCGCAGGTTCCGTCGATGACGTTGGCGCATGTTCTCGGTAACGCGGTCGGGTTGGCCGACACCAGCGCCATCGGTGCGGCGTTGCGGGGTATCGGCTATGGCGCGGGGTGGAGCCTGGCCAAGGACATTGAGTTCCGTGACGCCGTCGCGTTGGCCGCGTGGGACGCGCAATTTCAGCTGGAACAGACCAAGAAGCTTGTCGACGCCATGCTGGCGGACGAAACCAACGTCCCGCTACTTCCGTTGCCTGACGCGTCGCAACGCCCGAATTGGCGTCGCTTCTCCGAGACCGCGGCTCTGGTTCGTCACCAGAAGGAGATCAACCGGGGTGCCCAGCGGCCGAAGGAGGCCTGGTGGTTCCACCAGATCGCCTATAAGCACCTCCCGGCGATGATCGGGCAGGGCGCCGGTTACGGCCTCGCCGCCGGTGTGGGTCTGCTTGCCAGCGGCCCGGTCGTCCCCACCCTGATCGCGACCGGCGTCGCCGCTCAGGTCGCCACCGCCGCCGGTGAGACTTTCGTCCGCGTCAACGAACCTCTCTACCGGCAGGTCGTGCGGCAGCAAGGCGCCCAGGAGCAGGTCAGGCGGCTGCCCTGGACCACCGCCGATTTCGTCAGCAACATCAGCGAATACGGCCAGAAGGTGGTAGAGGAGAACGCAAAGATCGTGCCTGTGCCGGTCTTGATGCCGGACAAGAACAGAAAATGGATCTACCGCTTCGGTGACACGGCGCAGAAGTTTGTAATCGGCACCGGGAAGTCCCTCAGCACCAGCAGCCGCCGATTCGGATCCCGCATCGCGGACATCAGACACGGCGGTGAACCCCTACGCGTGCTTACCCGCCGCCCCCTCGACACCCCCTCCCAACCCACCCTCGGCAACGCACCCGCTGACGGTCGTGGCAACTCCACCCCGGTGCGTCTCACCGCCGCCGACCGATCCGCGGTGACCAGACTCAACGACATCCTCACCGACCTCGACGCCACCGAGTCCCGCCGTAACACCGCCCGTGAAGACCTCAACGTCGAGATACTCCTCCCCGAACTCGCCGTTCTCCTCGACGAACTCGGACTCCGCACCGAAGAACCAGGCTCACAGGCCCGCTGGACTGCGGTCGTGGCGAACCTCCGCACCCACCACGGCCGCGACGTCACCAACAACAAACATCTCAACGACCTACGCGCCATCACCCTGACCACCGCCGACACCACCACCACCGACGCCGTAACCGCCGACGCCGTCACCACCACCGACGCGGACGCCGCAGCGTTGCAAAAGGCGTTCAAAGCATCACGCGAAAAGATCATCAGTAGCCGCACCACGCAACGCGAACAACTCTGGTCCGCGGTCGGTCACATCGAGCAACCCCCCACCCGAAACCGCATCTGGTACGACGTCCTCGCCGACGACCGACTGCACGTCCAGGTCGAAGGATCCATCTCCGCAACGATCACCGTCACCGCCGACGACACCGTGCCGCACGCCAGCATCACCCATCGCCCCGACGACAACGGCAAAAAAGACCGCACGCCCTACACGCTCAAGGTCAACCCCACCGTCCTGGCCAACCCGAACGAGCTGGCACACGTCCTCACCGACGCCAGCAGCACCATCAGACGCAACCGCCCTGGATGGTCGCAGAGGCTCCAGTCCTACTGGTCAATCACCACGCCCATCAATGCCGCCACCCCCACCGACACCACCCCCGCCGCCGAACAACCGCCCGCCCAGCGCAGCAACCCCACCGACACCGACCAACCCCCCGCCTCGAGCCCTCAACAGCAGCGCTCCACGACGACGGCACCGCCGCAGCGGCCACGCAAACTCAGGCGGCAGCAGCGCGAGACCACCTTCGGCCGACGCGAAACACGGGCAACGGACGCGCAGTCACGCAGCGAGCGAGGACCGCTGCCCCACTCGGCGGACTCGTACGAGATGACCAGCCTGACCGATTGGGGTAAGGGGAAGACAGGTCACGGGTGGCAGCACTTCCTGTTCACCAAGAAGATCGATAATAGTCCGGATAGGTCGGCTGTCGATGCTGCTTATCCATGGCTGCCCAAGGTGAATCCAAACTTGGGTCTGAAGTGGTGGGGCGTTTTCACGACGAACTGTGCGATCACCGCTATCGCGACGGACATGTCATTGCAGGGCGACGGGCCGTATCAGGCCAGTGGCACCGAGGCGTTGCCCGCCAGTGACCTCTTGAATTATCAGCGCCAGAAACTCGGACTCGCGGACAACGCCGAGGGGCGGATCTATCGGGTTCGTGATATCGCCTCGGTGCAAGAGGCGCTGAAGAATGCCGAGGCAGGTGCCCGCGGTTTCGTGGTGGTGCGGGCTCCCGGGGAAAACACCGTCGGGCACGCTTTCAACGCAGTACGGAACGCCGACGGCAACGTATATTTCCTGGATGGACAGACGGGCCGGCCGGCCCGCTTGCCTGCCACCGTGGACAGCATCGACTTCCTGCCCCTGACCACGGGCATCTCTCAGCCAGAGAACTCAAGAACCCTGACCGATGGATGGTTGAACTTCGACGTCGGTGTTCAGGGGTGGCGGAGCTGGTTGCCGACGTCCCCTCCCGCGCCCGGCGCGCGTGGGGGGCTGGAGACGCAGCGGGTGCGGCTCACCGGTGAACCTTTCGTGTTGATGACGGAGCGTGTGCGGCCTCTGCAGGAGTATCTGCAGCGGGTGGGGGCGGAGGGCACGCAGCCCGAGATCGATCTCGTGGTGATGTCGGCCGGTGATCGGGTTTGGGTTGAGGTCCGCGTCCCGGGCCGGGTCGAACCGGTGAGTTTTGGCGTGGATCCGTCGGTCAGCTCCGTTCTTGACCCTTCGTCGAGGGTGGCTGCGACGATTCGGGTCAGCCCGGCGCAGTTGATGAGTGCGGTCCTGTTCAGTCAGTCGCACCCCGATCTCTGGGCCAGTTCGCTGGAAGAGGGCAGCGCGGAGTTCGTGCGGAGGTTCGCGAAGGCTTCGGTGGGTCACCCGATCACCGACGCGCCGATGGACGCTTCGGTGCCCGAGTTCGTTGTGGCGATGTCGCCGCATTCCAGCCGGACCTGGTCCGACGCGACCGATCCGCTTACCACGTTGGGCTACACGGATGCGACGAGGTTGGTGTCTGCCAGGCGTTCCTTGGAGTCGAGCGAGGATCGCGAGCGTGTGAGCGCGGCGCAGTCCTGGGCCCGGTATCAGGTGGCGCTCGACCATCAGCGTCCGGTGGTGGGGCAGGGGCAGGTCACTACCCTCAGTCAGCAGGCGCAGCTTGGCATGCTTGATTCGTTCGCCACGATGGTGGCGGCAGAGTATGTCGCCAACGGCGAGAGCGCCGCGGTGCAGTTGTCGCAGCGCTTGGGTCAGTCTTATGGCACGCTCCGCGGCTTCACCGTGCTTCCACCGCCGGACGGGCAGTTCGAGGTGGAAAACTCGCAGCCTCAGGAATGGGTAGAAAAGTTCATCGACCTTGCTCGACCCTTGCGGGAGCATGCCGAGCGGGAGATCGACAACCCGGCACAGGATATTGAACTGGTCTTGGTGGCCGCGCCATCTCGCGTGCTGGCTGACGACGTGCCGTTCAGTCCAGGTCATGCCGTGGTCGCGGTCAGGCTTCCGAACGGGAATCAAGTGGCCCTCGGCTTCTATCCGAACGAGGGCTTGTTTGGTGCGAGAGGCGCGATTCACGATGATGAGCGTTACGTCTCGGCCAAGCATGCTCGGGTTCTTGGCACCTATCGCATCAATGCAGAACAACTTATGAATGCGTATCTGTTCGCCGCGGAAGGCTCCGTCGCGGACTACCATTTGTTGAACAGTAACTGTGTGGTCTTCGCGACGAGTCTCGTCGGTGCGGCGCTGGGGAGACCCGTTGTCGACGCGTCGGTCACCACGCCGGACACGCTCATCGCCACACTTGGCGGTGAATCGACGTGGGCCTGGGCTGACAACAGCACGGCGAGTCAGGTCAGACTGGGGCGGCCGCACGGGGAACAGCTCAAAGACTCCCGGGCGTACCTCGAACTTCTGGGGCACCGCACCCACGCTTATCGCGACGCCATCGCCTGGGCGAGGTTCCAGGTGGCGGTCGACCACCAGCGTCCGCTGGTGACGAGCGGCGTCAGCGCCACCGACAGGCAGATCAGCCAGTTTGCCCTCATCGACCTGTTCACCACGCTCGTCGCCGCCGAGTTCCACGCCAACGGCGAACACGCCGCCAGAGCGCTCTCACGGGAACTCGGCTACTCCTACGGCACGCTCCGCCAGCCGAACCCGGTCGGCGAGGCGTTCATTGAGGAGATCGACGACGTTCCCCAGACCGCACCAACCGGACCGCACCTGACCTCGGATTCTGACGACGACACCGATGACGCGGTCGCTTCCGAGGTCATCTTCGACGCTGGCGACGCCTTCGACTCGCCCGTCTCGGAAACCGACCAGGCCCGCATTGCCCGCGGCGGACGTCGCCAGGCCGGCGACTTTGGCTCTGCCTACCAGACCTATCTGACGGATCTCACCGCGCAACCGCTGACGGACACGCCCGTGGCCGACGCGGTGCAGGAGAGCACCGTGGCCCAGAAGCCGCGCACGCCGGGGGATCGGGCCCGTGACCTCTTCGGCCCCACGCCCCACGACCGGACGGCACCGGTAGACCTCACCCCGGCCAGGCTCAAGCAGGTCGTGGACGGCGTCGTCGCCGACGTCCGTGAGCAGGGCGACGCCGGCCAATGGTCACTGGCCGAGTGCGTGACCATGGTCAACTGGTTCATCCGCAGGGTCTACCCAGGCGGCGTTTGGGTCACCAACGCCTCCGACGACCTACCCGTCGTCGGCCTCGGCGGAGTCGCCGGAGTGCGCTCCAGCCTGATCGCCGGCCCCGGCTGGGCCCAGGTACACGACCCGCAGGCACTCTGGAAC
Source organism: Micromonospora chokoriensis (assembly GCF_000718555.1). GTDB lineage: Bacteria > Actinomycetota > Actinomycetes > Mycobacteriales > Micromonosporaceae > Micromonospora > Micromonospora chokoriensis_B. The sequence goes on along the minus strand of NZ_JOAN01000005.1, from coordinate 63,993 downwards.
ACCCTGCAAGGGCAGGGCACTGGTGCGAGCGTTCTCCTTCTGGAGAGCCGCGGCGACGGCACTGACGGTCACGCACGGGTGTGGCACAACACCTCATCAGGCATACAGGGCGTCGACCCCCAATCCAACGGTCGCCGTATCCGAGAACTCCACGGCCCCGACCACGGCAACGGCACCGTACAAACCTGGGCGATCGTTCTCGACGCCCATGGCCGCGTGGTGGACCCGGCAGCCCTACCTGACGGCACATCGTGGGCCGGCCCCGAGTCGGCCCCGCCGGTACCGGCGTTGCTGGACGCCCCGATCAATCATGAGTTTGGTCGCTACGGCGACGAGGAGGAGAACCAGCAGGTACGCCTCGGCGCGATCGTCCCGAAGGGCGAGCTGCTGCTGACGAATGCGGACGGCAGCGTGCGGGTCGTCGCCGACATGGCTGGCTGGCTCTCTGACGGCCAGCGCTTTCACGGGAACCTGAACAGCTTCCCCCGTGGTCAGCGACCGCAGGTACACCTGGTGCCCGTGCCGGAGACCATCACGGCCCCCGCGGCGATTCTCGCAGGCGAGTCTGGCCGGACAGTGTCGGAGTTGGACGTTGACAGGCTCAGAATCCGGAACATCCTGAACGAGAGTCGGGGGGAGACGCTGGGTCAGCTCTTCAATGGGACCGACTTCGTGGTCAACCCGCGCTACGCGAACCTCACCGCCACGGCGCACCCGGCGGTCTTCCCCCGTGGAGACAACCTGTACGTGCAGGCGACGATGGGAGCGCCCGTCGACGCGATCGGCCCCGTGCTCGACACGGCCATGGCGGTGAGTCGGGTCGCGCCCGGGCCCGGTGTGGTCGTGAGAGGTGAACCGGAATCGTTGCCGTTGCTCCAAGCGGGGCGTCACTTCGGCGCAGAGATGGCTCGGCTCTACTCCGCCTCGCGCGGGTACCCCGTCCATGAGAACGCCGATGTCGAGATGCTCGCGGCGCTCGACGCCGACCTCGGCACGATCTACGGCAATCTCGCTCTCGCTCTCGCCCAGGCTGGAGTGTTTCCCCTCTGGTTCAGGAGTCGGCACCAGAAACAGATCCACGTCAAGGGGTACCTCGCGGTCGCCGCGCGCACCTCGTTGCCGGCCGTCCGGTCGGGGATGCCGCCTCACCTGCAGACATTCCTGTCGACGCAACGCGCGGCGGCCCACGACCGCGCCGCAGACGCGATGCGGCGGTCTTTCCCGACGCTAGCCCACGACATCAGGGAGATCGAGGGCTGGGATCGCAGCCGCGACAATCCGCTCTTCGACGTGGGACTCAATATCGTCCCCGGGATCGGCCCGATGTCCGGCGGCCGCTACCTCGACCAGCTACTTCAGGGCACGGATCCCGAGCTCACGCCCGAGGCCGTCTTCGGCGTCGGGGGCCCCCACCAGTTGGATCGCCGGGCACCCTACCCGCCCAGCATCCTCATCGAGATGAGGATGCTGGGCGCCGGTAACCAGACACCTGAGGAGTACGCGGCGATCAGGGAGCGGCTGGTCGCCGCCGCGCAGCGGGCTGACCGCATCTCCGAGTACCGCGCAACCTTGGCCAACACGCCCACGGGCCGAGCGATCGTTGCAGCGGTGCGGACTGCGGCCTCGGTTCCTCCGCCGCAACGGGGGCCTCTCGTCGACGCGATCCGCACGGCCGTCATCGCCCACCTGCGCCAGCGTCCAGGAGACGCCGCACGCCTTGCCGAGGTGCTCGCGCCCGCGGAACAGCGGTTGGGGTCACTCACGCCACCAGCGACGCTGAGAAATCCGGCGACCCAGCCGCGTCCGCCTTTCGGAGGCCCGCGTGGTGGTTCCCGTGCGTCAGGACCGCATCCAAGCGCGTCGCAGGGGGGTACGGGCTTCTTCCTCGGCCCGGACGACACGAGCACTGTCGACTTGCCCCCGGTGACGCTGACCACGAAGAAGGACGGAACCTGGTACGCCGACGGCGCCGAGGTGCAACTGCGCCGCGTCCCCGAACTCCGCAACGGTTGGGCGCTACTGCCCGATAACGAACTGAACCAGATAACCGGACGCGATGTCCTGCCCGACGTGACCAGCATCCCGGTAGCTGTGCACCCGGCCGGCGATGGCGTCCGCATCCCCGTACGGGACACCAACGGCGACACCCGCGAAGTCCGCATAACGGCCGAACAACTCGCCACCATCCTGACTAACGAGCTACCCGACATCACCACCCCCATCGCCCTGCTCTCCTGTTCCGCCGGCGCACTGCCACACGGCTTCGCCCAGCGCCTCGCCACCGCCACCGGACGGCACATCATCGCCCCCACCACCGACCTCTACCTCGACACCAGCAATGAACAACCTCAACTCGCCACGGTTGACGGCGAGAGTTGGGCCCTCTTCACACCCGACGGCACACCCTGGGACGTCATCAACGACGACATCAACGGCAAACGAACGCCCTTCGAAGGACTCACCGCCGTACCGTCGAAACCGACGGAGGTGTGGGTCGGGTCGACGGCTGCGACTGGTGGGTTGGTCACCTCCGGTGGGGAATCCCGGGTGCTGTTTGAGGCCGAGGGGCTCGGCGGCGACGGCTGGGATGTGATCAACGACCTACATGACTTTGAAGAATTCCGGGCGAGCACGGGTTCTGCTTCCCAGGACGGGCCGCGTTTGCCCGCAGCCGATGCGGTGCAGGAGAGCACCGTGGCCCAGAAGCCGCGTACGCCGGGGGATCGGGCCCGTGACCTTTTCGGTCCCACGCCCCACGACCGGACGGCACCGGTACGGCTTGACCCGGAAGAACTTGGTCACGTCGTGGACGACGTCGTTGACCTCGTCCGCGAGCAGGGCGACAGTGGTCCGTGGTCGCTGGCCGAGTGCGTCACCATGGTCAACTGGTTCAGGCACCGGGTCTACCCGAGCGGCGTCGGGGTCACCAACGCCTCCGATGACCTGCCCGTCGGCCTCGGCGGAGTCGCCGGAACACGCTCCAGCCTCATCGCCGGCCCCGGCTGGGCGAGGGTGGACGACCCGCAGGCGCTCCGGAACACCCTGCAGCGACATGGCCCCGGCGCGAGCGTTCTCCTCCTGGAAAGCCGCGGCGACGGCGCCATCGGTCACGCACGGGCATGGCATCACACCTCGGACGGTGTGTGGGGGGTTGACCCGCAGCGGGATGACCGTCGGGTCTATCCGCTCAACGATGACGGCGCGAGGAACCTGACGGGCCGGTGGGACGGCCCTGATGGTCGTGCCGGTGTCGTGGAGTCGTACGCGGTGGTGCTCGATGGCGATGGTCGGGTGGTGGATCCCTGGCGGCTCTCCGCGGATGAGTCGTGGGCGGCGCCGGAGTCAGAGTCGAGGCCGTCGTGGCTGATCGATGCCCCGACCAACCACCAGTTCGGCGCCCATGCGCAAGAGGTTGAAGTCCACAATGTGGCGGTCGTGCTCAGCGCCGGCAGGCCACTGCCGGAGAAGACGCTATTGGTGACCTCGAAGGATGGGCTTGTCCAGGTCCTGACGGACAACAAGAAGTTCCTGGTGGGGGCGGACGGTCTCTTCTACGCCTCCCGGCACAGCATGGCTGCCGCCGGTGTTTCGCCGCATCCGCAGCTCAGCAGGGAGCTGCACGCCTCGGTTTTGGAGATCAAGACGGTGCCGGGTGCGACGTTGACCGGGGAGGAGAATCAGCCGAGCGTCGCCGAGATCCAGTTGCGTGTGCGAGATGTCGTTCAGCGGCTGTGGAGAGCGCAGCCAGTAGTGGGGCTGAGGGACCGGCCCTCGACGGCACTGATGGACATCTTCCCTGACACGGACTATGACATCAGTCCCGCGCACCGTGATGTGAAGGCGGCCAGCTACCCTCGGTTCCATCCGGAACTGCCGTTCTACGCCCAGTTCACCGAGGATGTGCCGCTGGCGGGGGTCTACGGCTTCCTTGAGCACGTGGCAGCGAATGGTCGACCGATTGAGCCGGCCCAGACCTACCTGAACACCGCGATGCGGATTGGTAGAGACGCCGGCGCGCTCTTCATCGAACGGCAGACCGGGGTACGCCCATCCGATCAGGACATGCGACTGCTGGCGACGTCGGAGCCCGTCGCCTCGTTGATGGGCACAGTGGCTTTGGCCAGCATGACGGCAATGGCCGGGCTCGATTGGCAGAGCAACGGCCAGCACATCATGAAGGGCCGAATGTTGGTGGCCTCCCGCCACCCCCTGCAGGCGATGTGGAAGGAGCTCGATAGCGAGGTTCAGGGCTTCCTGCGGGAGCAGTCGGCCGACGTTCGTTCGATCTTCACGAGGCGATTCCTCGCAGCCGCACCGCGATTCCAGGCTGACTTCAACTCGAGGTACAACCGGCCCCAGCATGCCCCGATAGACGTTCTCTCGGTCATGCTGGTCGATGAGGAGCGTCCACAGGTGCGGATCGGCACCGTCGGGCAGGTGCTTGACGAGGTGCTCGACCCGTCGTCGCAGGGGCCGCGCATCCGGCCGAGCGCATTCGACATCGGCGAGGCGAGATCCGGCGACAGCCTCAGTCAGCGTGGCACGCCTCAGACGGGGCCATTGCCCCCGACCGTCGCGTTGGAAGCCCGCTACTACGGCACGCCGGACTGGCGGAATCAGGACCCGTCACTGGTCTCCTTCAGTGACTTCGACGGGTTCTCGCGCGACTCCCAGCAGCTACGCGAGTCGACCCAGAGGATCGATCTCGTCGCCAGCACCGCGCAGATGCTCGGTCGCGACCAGCGTGGACGCGCCGTCAACGCGGCGTTGGTGAACGTCGCCACCGCTGCTCCGGGACAGCGGCCGCAGCGGGTCGACGAACTGCGGACGGCCATCGCGCGCCATCTACAGGCATATCCTTGGACGTACCAGCAGACGGCGATGATGCTCGCCCCGATCTCGGCGCAACTGGGCGTTCAGCTCCTTCCCCCGCCGCCGACTAGCGCGAACCCCGCAGGTGGCCCACGCCGCAGTGGGCCCGGCGGCCCGCCGGCCGGCAGTGGATCCCGTGGTCGTCGCGGCGAACAGCAACCGGGCCACGCGGAGGAGCGCCGGCAGCGGCGTGCGGCGCCGTACACCACGACTCCGAGCGCCTCTTCATCGTCGGCCGGTCCGGCTCCCACGCTCCCCTCGCCTGGGGAATTGACTGGGGATGACGTGCAGGAGGTGAACCGGCGCCTGCGCCAGTTGGGGCTCCCGACGAGGAGCGAGACGCAGATCGCGGAGGCTTATGCCGATTTGCTGAAGGTGAGCCACCCACCGACGAATTCCCCGGGCCGGATTGCTTGGCTCGTTGACTTCATTAGTTCTGGCAAGGTGCCGCGGCTGTACGCCGGTAGCCCGCGCAATGCGGCGGATCACCGCTCCTCGGACCAGGCTGGCGCATCCGGCTCCCGGCCGGTCGCGTCGAGGCCCGGCAGCGGGCAACCATCCTCGGGGCTGGAATCCGAGTCCACCCCCCGGGCTGTCCTGGACGCCCCGACCGACCGTCGTTTCGGTGCCCCGCGCCGTAGCCGGCGTCCCGGAGGCACCGCCACGAACCCGACGATCCCGCCTGCGGGATCCACTCCGTCCCGATCTGTGGTTGAGGTGCCGCCGGACGGCTGGTGCATGCTCAACGCGGCGGTGCTCACCGCGCCTTCGCAGCTCGCGGCCATGTTGAGCCGGCCGGATCCCGCTTTTGATCCGAACAGCCGGACCGCCAGGGATGAGGCGGACCGTGATCTGCGTGCGGCCGAGTGGTTGACGAACGTGTCGGAGAAGGTGACCCTGCCCGGCGGGGCGGAGGAGGTAGCCAGGGACGGACAACTGCGCGACACGGTGGGGAGGGTGGCTCTCCGCCTGGCGCGGATGGTGCGCAACCCGGCGTCGTTCGGTCTCGATCCGGCGTCGTTCGGTGCGGTCGCGATCCGTAGCGCCCGCGCGGTCGCAGGTCAGGGTCAGAACGTGTACGGCCCGATCACCGAGGACGATCGCAAGCAGTTGGGGAAAGATGTCGCCAACTGGGGCAACACGTGGAACGGCGCGTACGGCGACGGGTACGGCGTCCTGCTCGCCGACGCGTTGGGTATGCGTCTGCTCGTCGGCACTACCGAGCGTCCGCAGGGATTCTTCCACCCCGATACGCAGGAACATCGTGGATCGGCAGAGGTGCTTCGCCTCTGGCAAAAGGACCCAACCCACTTCAACGGGTGGATCGACACCCCCGCAGGGCAGACAGCAGGGGTACGACCTGAGCCGCCTCGGCGTGGCGTCGCACCCGGCGATCGATTCATCGTCGACTTCCCGCCGATTAGCGAAGTGCCGTCCCCGACGGCTGGCGACTCCGATCTGATCGAGATGATCGAACAGTCCCGCAGCCTCGCCGCCGCGACGGCCGGTGAGGCCTTCATCGAAGAGATCGACGAAGATCCCCAGCCCGCCGGCCCCGGGGCCGCTGTGCCAGGTCGGTCGGTCCCGGGCCCGAGCCTGCCGGCTGGCCCGGCGCCGACCCAGCAGCCCACCAGCACGCGAGCGGTGCCGTGGTACGTCGCGCGCGGCGCCACGGGCGGGATGACCGTGCAGTCGGCTGGCTGGACGCGGCCCGACGAGGTCGCCGAGCGGATCGTGAACGCGCTGCCGGCCGCACCCCCGGATGGCAGCGTGGCGGACGGGTTTGTGCTGAGCCGGGGCGTGCGGACGCAGATCGAGGGCATGCTCCGGATCGAGTCCGCGCCCGGCGATCCCGCCGTGACCGAGGACGTCAGTGACGCTCCGGATTCCGTCACCAAGCAGATGACCAACGAGGCCAACACCGACAAGTGGGACGAGCTTCTGCGGGTCGGTTGGGTCGGCGACATCGATGGCCGGCTGGTGTGGATCAAGCCGAAGTTGCACGCCCCGACGCATCTCGACAAGTCCGACAAGGGTCCGAGGCGGTACGAGGTCGCCTTCGGATCGACGTCGACCGGCACCGAGGGTGAACGGTCGTCGCCGGGTGAGTGGACGCTGCTGCCGGACCTCCTGAAGGGACTCAAGGGCAGCAGTTACCTCACCTACGCGCCTGAGCTTGAGCTGGGGGGCGGGCGGTCGCAGTCCGGGGCCGAATCGCGTCGGATCATCTCCGGCCGCAAGCTCTTCATCAATGACACCGTCAAGTTCCGCAGTGGGGTCTCCTTTGAGGTCTACGTCGACGGAAAACCCTGGGGGAAGCCGGCACTCGTCGATGGCGACGAGGGCATGCTCGTCGTCAAGTTCCCGTCCCAGGACGTCACGCGCTCCTATGGCCCGAACGAGACCGCCCCACAGCAAGGGCCAGCCGGTGGTGCTGGGCCCGCGTCGGCCCACGAGGTCCTGAACGCGGTTGACTTCACCCCTGCCATGGCGCAGCTACAGCGGACGTTGCGTCAGGGCGAAGACGCCCTTCCTGCGGCTGCGGCGGCCGATGTTGTCAACCAGGTGAGCCACCAGCATCTCAACGAACGTGCCGCGCGCGGCCGGAGCCGGTGGCTGCTCAACGGTTCCGACACGTCGAGCCACCTGGTGGTGCAGACCGGTGAGCACAGCCCGCGCCATCCCTTCGGCAAGAGCTTCCAGGGCTATGTCGAGATCTCTCTCGTTCCGCGTCGTCTGCAACGGGTGGCCGAGATCGAAGGTGTGGGCATCCGTGACGACATCGGTGTGGTGCGGGGCTCCTCGACGAGTAGCGGTGTCGACACCTCCTACTCGGCCGACCTCCCGCATGTCTCGGTAAGTCGGATCGTCTCGCCGAGCATCCTCCGCTTCGGGGTCGGCGTGGGTCTTCCCGTGAAGTGGGGCACCTCGACGGCGCAGGAGATCAGCGCCGAGGGCATGAACCACACCGTCCTCTACCGGGAGGAAGCGCAGGTCCGTTACGCGGCGGATCTGGAGGTCCAGATCAGGGTCCACTCGTCCACCCACAACTTCAGCTACTCCGCGACAAGTACCAGAGGCGAGATCGGGGTGCCGGCCTCGGAGCAGGACGCCTTTGAGAACGCAATCCGTGGCAAGAGCTTCGACGAGACCAACGGGGTGCACTGGTACACGCCGATGACCCCGCCGAGCGTGGTGAGACCGCCCGCCCCGCTGCCACCGGCCGCGGTCGATCAGCAGCTCGGCCCTAAGCGTCCGGACGCGCCGCAGACACGTGTGCCGTTCCGGCCGGGCACCGCACCGCATCCGCAGGAGCCGCTGATCCTCGCGTCGCGGCGCGGTGACGGCCCGGGCACCACCGTCGGTCTCCCCGGTGCCGGCCCGGTCGCCGGGCACGTGTTGGTGGCGCTGCGCGACGCGGTCGGTGCCCGACACGGGTCGTCAGTCCGGGAATCTGACCTCGAGAGCGGACCGAAGACTGAGCCCGACGCGGAGTCCTGGGCGGCGGTGGGGCGTCAGGTCGGCCTCACCTACGGGCTGCCCGCACTCGAAGGTGACCCGGGTCGGCTCCGGACCGGCATCCGCAGCACCTTCACCATCGGCGGCCACGAGTACAAGGTCTTGGTCGTCGCGCACCCACGCGCTCTGGTCAGCACCCGCGAGTACCAGATGACGGTCAACAATCGGGCCCTGGCCTCGACGGGAATCAAGGCCGGCATCACCAAGGAACGTGAGATCGGCGTCGACCTCTCCGCCACCTTCCTCCTCAAGCCTCCGGGAGTCGCCCGCGCGCCGATCACCCCACACGTCGGGTACTCCTCGGAGAGCAGCAGCGAGCGAACCCACGCGCGAACGGTGAAGAGCTACCGGCGTACGGAGACTCTCGGCGCGGTGGTCGAGCACACCTACGAACTGGTCTACGAGATCGTCGTGCAACCCACGGGCGGCGAGCCGACGACGCGGCTGCACCACGGTAAGACCGTCCAACAGCAGGTCGTCGTGCCGAAGCCGCACCTACCGGCAAATCCGGTAGCCAAGGACGAGTTGGACAGCGTCAAAGTCGATTCGTTCGGCCCAGGGAGCAGGCGGGCTGAGCCATCGCAGCCGCCAGCAAACCAGGTCCGATTCGACACCAACGGTGTCTCCGGGGTGTACCCGCGCTTCCCGGAGCTGCCCGAACTCGAGTCCACTGCGGCGCGTCTCTACGGCACGCTGCACGGCCTGCCCGCCGACTGGCACCAGAACCCCCTCAACTGGCCCGAGCAGCTCATGTCGCTGGCGGTTCCCACCGAACTCGCCGCGAACTTCGCCGCCCTGACCAGATCCGGCACCAGCTGGACCCTCTTCCTCGGCGAGCGCGACGGGTGGAGCACGGCACTCGAGGTGTCGGCAGAGGTGTATGACGCGCAGCATCTGCGCGCCAGCGATGAGGTCGAGGTCGAGCAGTACTCGCAGGCGGTCACCCAATTCGAAGTCAGCGACGAATCGACGAGGTCGTTCTCGGCAGGCGTGGGTGTGGGCGGATACGCCACCCTGGGCGGCAACACGACGGACGAGACGTCCCTGACGTCGACCCTCGTCGGTGCGAGCGGGGTCGGGCACACCTCGTACGAGTGGGGTGACTCGAAGACCACGTCCTCCGGCAGCATGGACATCAGCCGTGCCACGTACAACAAGACCGTGCGTGGTTACCGCGCCGGGCTTGTCCGTTTCAAGGTACGGCTGGTGGCGACGCCGACTCGTACCACGGGCCGAATGCTCGGCGATCTCACTCGGGGGACGAACCCCTTCACGTCCACCGCGTCGCGGGAGCTCAGCGGAGTAGTGGATCTGCGAAACGGGCTGGAGTTCGAGGTTCCCGACCGGTTGGTCGACGAGCTCGGCCTGCAGACCGGAGAGGATGAGCGCGCACAGCCGCCGGCATCACCGCGACGGGTCGAGGTGGATCCGGCGCTCGGCCGGGCGGCGAGCCACCTGGAACGGCTGCAAGCTGACGAACCACTGGAGTTCATTCTCGGCACGCTCGTCGATCGCAAGATTCTCACCGACCAGCCGACCCCGCTGCGTGAGTCCCTCACCCGTACGTTCTCCTCCGAGGCGTTGGAGCTGCAGGCCTTCCAGCTGTTCAGCTCGGGCGTACAGGGTTGGTTCATGGTGCCCGGCGGGATGTGGGGAGCCGGTTATCTTCACGTTCAGGTCAAGGGTGAGTACGGTGCCCAGCAGCCGGGCCGGGCCCGCCCGGACGCGCGGCTGACCCTCCGTACCGAGGTGATCGGCTCTGTCGAGCGGAGCGGGTCGTCCGGCTCGTCAGTCGGCTTCTCGGGTGCCGCACGCGTTCGTGGAGCGGAGACGTCGACCGCCGGCGGAATGACATTCGCGCGCGGCAGCCTGGACCGTGGCACCGGAGTCTCGCAAGGGCAGGAGGAGAGCACCAAGGACATCTACCGCTACAACACCCCGGCAACGTACGAGCTGAACAACGCTGTCACCTTCACGGTCAAGCTGGACTATTCCCTCCAGCTTCCGATGAACGCGCAGCTGGCACCAGGTCTCGGCAGCACCCTGTCCCAGATCACCACGGGCCGTCCCGACAACATCGTGTGGTCCGTCGAGCCGCCGCCATTCCAGGGCGGCACCGCCCGTCGGCTGGTGCCGGAATACCTGACGAGGCCGGTCGACGAGCCAGGCCAGCGGTGGGAACCGCTGCTGCGGGTCGAACCGGACGACACCACGGCAACCCTGAACGAGCTGGTGTCCGGTGATACGTCGTTCATCCCGGTCAGCCTGACGGCGGCGCACGGTATCGACACGGCGGGGCTCAACCCCAAGGCGCCGGGGTGGGCCGGCCAGCGCCTGCGGTCTCCCAGCTTCACTCTCGGCGAGGTTCTCGTCGAGGCCGACCAGTTCACCGCTGAGTCGAACCTGCGGCCCCGGCTGCCGCAGCTACTCGCCCATCAATACCTGCTGCCCGACAGCAAGATCAGGCTGGGCATCGACCTCACCGACGCGTCGCAGCTCCTCGACGACCAGGGCAAACCCCTCACGGTCACCTTGAAGGGGCGCAGGTACAGCCAGGCGGACACCAAGCCGGCCGCCTCGTCCGACGCTGGGTCGGGCTGGCTGGTGGGGTTCGGCCCGGAGGTGGCAGATCCCGACGCGCACCTCAAGTACGGGGGGATCCGGTCCGGCTGGAAGGGCGGTCGCGACAGCGAGCGGGAGTCCACCGAGGAGCTGTCCGAGATCGTCGAACGCAATGAGGAGGAGCGCGCCGCCTACACCTACTACCGGTACCGGGCCACCCTGGTGGCGCACCTGCCCGATGGGCGGAGGGAGACCTTCGAGCCACGGGATGATTCCGGCGGCGGGTGGCTGTACGGGATGAGCAAGGTTCCATTCGACGCCCTGGTGCCGCCCGGCGACGAGATGCGGGACCGGTTCGCTGTCAATGATCATCAATTCTCGCCGGCCCGCCTCGAACAGGTGACGAACGACGCCCTGACCCGGGCAGGATCCTCGCCAAACGCGTCGGCCACGCTCGACGCCCTCGGCGAGGCGTGGTATCCGGCGGGGGTGTGGTCGAGCGCCGCGGTAGGCCAGGGGCCCCACACGGTGAGCGCCAACGACCGATGGTCTCGGCCGCCGTCGTGGGCAGCGGTTGTCGACCGGGTACGAGACGCGGGCCCAGGTGCCAGCGCCTTCGTCCGGCTCACCCCGTCAGATGGCTCCGCCGAGCCGCAGACGCTGGCGGTGTATCACGCCGCGGATGGTCAGATCCTCCTGGTCGACCCCGAAGAAACCGACCAACGGCAGCGGGTACGGCCGGTGCAGACCTGGAACCCGCGGACGCCACCGTCCACGGCTGAGGTGCTGGTGGTCGAGTCGTCGGGTGACCCGGTGCTCAAGAACGGGTGGCCGACGCATAGCGGCGATCTGCCGGCTGCGCAGGATCGGGCGTCGCAACGGGCGGGAGTTGGGGCGGGCGCGCTGGCCGGGCTGAGTGCCCTTGCTGAGGAGTTGTATCCGGCGGGTGTGTCACCCGTGCCTGTGCCGGCATCCGCTGGCGCGGGGCAGCGAAGCGAGGCGTTCACCAACGTTGAGCAGTGGAGTCGGACACCGTCCTGGTCGGCAGTCACCTCCGCACTGGAGGAAGCGGGGCCGGGCAGCACGGCGTTCGTCGTGTCGACTCGGCAGGACGGCAGCGAGTACAGCCTCGCCTTCCACCACACGTCGGACAACAGGACCGTCCGAGTTGAACTGCCCGACGCTCGTACCGGGACCACGCCGTCGGCGCCGCCAAGGTCTCCGGCTGCGGCGCGGGTGCTGGTGGTCGACCCCCTGGGTAAGCCGGTGGCGGGAGCATTCCCCTCGACCAGCGACTTCGTCGCCGGGACGTCGACGGTTCGTAATGATGCGGACGCGCAGCAGGCGTTCGACTGGCTTGACTCGGTGAATCTGGACGGGTCCGAGACGAACTGCGTCTTGACCGCTTTCACTTCCGACCTGTGTTTATTGGAGGATAGTTCGTTCGAGGCCCCGGCTGAATCCATACAGGATGAGGCTGATCTGGTTAATTATCAGCGGCAGACGCTGGAGTTGATCGATGGTGACAAGTCGCCGATTTTCCGGACGGATCCGGGTTCGATTCGCGAGGCGATGGGGTCGGCTGCGGATGGTGCGCGGGGCATTGTGTTGGTGCGTGCCTCGACGCCGGGTGGAGCGGTAACGACGGCGCACGCGTTCAACGTGATCCGGTATAAGGGTGAGGTGGTGTTCCTCGATGGGCAGCGGGGTGGGTTGGCCAAGCTGCCGGAGAGCTTCAACGAGTGGATTTTCCTGCCGCTGACCGAGGGCATCGACGTGTCCGCGAAATCGGATCTAGTCGCGCCGTCTGAGCTGGATGGTAAGGCCGGTGCCATCGGCCTGGAGGGCGAGGAGAACACCATCATTGTGTTCGCCCCCGGCAGGGAGCAGCCAATGAATGGAACCGTATTGGCGAGGAGGCATTCAGGTAGTCCCGGTGTTGACGCCGACTATGACCTTCAAGTCGCGCTGGACGAGCGCCAATACTTTTTGGACTATTCGGACGGTTTTCTGTATGAAGATAATTTCAAGGATGAGTTCGGATCGGCGAAACGCGATGGCGAGTGGCTAAACCTACCGATCCTTGAGACGATCACTTATCCGACGAGGGTTACATCGGGCGACGCGGGGAGGCCGGAATGGCCTGATGTCTATTCAGAATACCGGACCACCCTGTCGCGCACGGCCCAAGCCCCGCTGTACCGCCCGGAATCGCGATCGTCGTCGGGCCTACCAATTGAGCATGTCTATCGCAGCGAGGACGGTTGGGTAATCACCGAGCGAGGCAGGGGCGCGCAGTTGTTCGCGGCCTACCACACCGACCTCGTCTACGCGCAATGGAACGTCGGCGTTCCGCTCGACGATGGCCTGGGCTTCGTGTGGTGGCTGCTTGAAGGCGACCGTACCTTCAGGGCGGTGCCGCGGCAGCTCCTAGAGAATGGCTTAGAGTTTGGCCGGACGGTTACTGCTGCCTACCTCGGTGTCCAGCCTGGCGAGGTAGGTCAGTACTTGGATGTTCCTGGTGTCTCAGCGCTCTGGTCGTTCATGACGCATACGTATACGCACGTCGTAGTTGCAGCGGTTGGTATCCTCTATCACACTCCGGGCCTCGACAAGAACTTGCTTGCAGCGGGCATGCGGAACCCGCTTTCCTCGGTAAGGTCCGAATTGCCAATTGCGATTCGTCGTCACCTCGAAGTTGAAGCCGAAAGCATAAAAGCGGCTTTTGTCGCGCAATTTTCCGAGAACAGAAAAAGCCTTGATCGGACTATGTCCAGACAGGACGTGGGTGGTCTTAGCATTCTTCAGGTCGAGTTGATCGAATCCTCCCACCATGTTGGTGATTACCTCGACAATGCGCTTCTTGATAGGCCTGCCGCCTTTATCTCGCAACGCGCGGCGGTCGGGTTGAATTCGAACGACAACGAATTTGCCAGGCTCGACGACAATGATGGAAGAATGGAGAAATGTGTCGTCTACGAGATTCGAAATTTCCGAGATGTTGAAGTAACGCCCGACGCACTCGACGCTCATTGGCATGAGTTCGTCGACCATCTCCGCGAGCTTCGGGACAGGCGCAGAATGGCCACACGAGTGCCTCCGGTAGTTCAAGGAGTTGATCCGGGGCAACAGCCGTCGCCATCCGATGGGGTTGACGCGCTCACCGGCACCCTTGCCGGACTTGAGCTGCCGTCGATCGATGCTCCGCTTCGGACTGCTGGGTCGAGTCGGCTGCGTCGACCGTTGCCGCCACCACCCGCAGATCCGGTGCAACCGATGCTGCGGCCACCACCCGCAGATCCGATGCCGCCGCTGTCTGGGGGGTCGGTGCGGAGGCTGCCGCAGCCCCCCGGGGGGTCGGTGCGGAGGCTGCCGCAGCCCCCCGGGGGTTCGGTGGAACCGTCGTCGTCGCAGCCTGGGGTGCCTGTCGCGTCTGGCGCTGCCGTCGGCGGCGCCTCGACGACGGGTTCCTCGCTTCCTCAGCGCCGCGGTGGGGGTGGGTACACGCGACTGGCGCAGCAGGAGGCGCAGCAACGGCCGCAACTGCGGCCACTCCCGCATCCACTACCGCCTTACGCGCCGCACGACCAGGCAGTTGAGCCCGCTGATGGCGGGGTGACCGAACCCGTCGTCGGTGGCGTGGTCATCAACAGCGAGTTCGTGGCCGACGTGAACGAGCAACTGCGACGTTTCAACCCCGACCACCACCGCAACCGGAGTGCGCGGACGGTGACACGGCATGCCCAGTTGGCGTTCTCCGCGAGTCCGTTGTCCAGGCCCCACCGGGACCTGGTGTATTTGACCGCCTACTACATCGCGAGCGGCGGCGAGGTACCCAGACTGCTCGGCAGTAGCCGCCGTGCCGGCTCTGCGGAGCAGGTCCACAACCCCGACGGTCCTGTTGCTGGCTCGAGCCGGCAGGCCGCATCTGTATCCGCTGACCCTGGTGTCAGGTCCAGTGGTGTTCATGTCGAGGCGCGGGTCGACCCAGAGCCGGTCGACCGTATGCCGGCTGCGGGTTCGTCGGTCGTTCCGGGCCTTTCGGTGGCGTCGCCCGTCGAGCCGCTGCGGTCGGAGGGGGCGCCGAGGGTGAGTGGGCGTGGTGACGCCGCTGACGATGATGGTGTTGGGTCCAGCGGCCCAGATGGCGACTCCAGCCTTCGTGCTGCGAACGAGTCGGGGGTCATGCGGCATGGGCGTGAACCGGTTCGAATGTCGCCCGATGATCTTAACGATCTTGTTGATGAGGTCGTCGGTGAACGTAGTGTGATGGATGCACTTCTGTTGCCGGACTGTGTGAGCCTGGTTAATCGATTTTCCCGCGCGGTCTATCGGGGCGGGGTCAGGCCGGCAAGGGCGGTTGATGACACGGCGGTGGGTCAGGGTGGCGTTGCCGGCGTGCGGGCAGGGATCATTGCGGGTCCTGGTTGGTATCGGGCTGACTCGGCTAGTGCTCTCTCCACTGTGGCGCACGGGGCCAAAGTGGGGGCCACTGTCTTGGTCATGGTCAGTCGAGATCGGGGCCGAACCGGGCACGTCCTTGCCGCGCACCACACCACGGACGGCGTTCGTTGGGCTGATCCGCAGCGGCTCTCGGAGAATCGAAGCCGTACGACCAGCGACGTGGTGCCGAAGCTGATCAGCCAAGCGGTCGACATTCGGTTCGTTGTGCTCGACTCGTATGGTCAGGTCGTTACGGTCGATCACCCTGATCTGGGTGAGGTAGTGGCTAGGGGGACGCGGCCCGAGTCCAGTTCCCTCGAATCGGCCGTGATTGACGCGCCGATCAATCACGACTTCGGCTACGGGGCGCCCGAGCTTGAGCTACATGACGTGGAGGTGGAGCGGGTCAACCAGGGTCAGGCTCAGGGGGATGAGATGCTGCGTACCAGCGACGGGCTGGTACGAGTCAAGGTCGACGCTGCGCGCCACTATTACGGGTCGGACGGAAAGTGGTATCTCGATCCCGAGAAGGCGCCCAGTGGCGTCCAGACATCCAAGGCCCGTAGTAGGAGCTTGTTCATTCCCGAGATCGTGGCAGCGCCGTGGGAGATGCTGACCGGTGAGCGGGCTCAGGGTGCGGAGTTGATCAGGCAGCATATATACCGGATTCGACAAATGTTCTTGGGGGCGAGGAATGTCTCGCTGGGGAATCTGTTCCCTGGGCCGGACTTTATAGTAGCGCCGGGCGCTAGGGACTGGAATATTAATTCCTGGCGGCACATCTTCCCGGATGCCGACACGATCTTTCAGCAGATCAGCGTAGGCATCCCGGCGCATAACATCATCGGTACCCTTGTTGCAATCACGCCTATGATTCGTTCTGGCGCGGGGCTGGACGTGGTCCGGCCTGCGATGGGATTCGCCTCCGAGGTGACCGCGATGTTCCTGAATAGCGGCGATAGCGAGGTCGTCCGCACCCTCTCGTACTTCGACAAGGACACCAGTCTGATATCGGGGGTGCTGGCGCTCGGATTCATTCAGACAGCGGCGATCCCGTTGTGGTGGTCTCGTGGCCGTGGCGAAGGAGGGATCCCGAAGGCATTCCTCACGGTTGCCTCCCGAGTCTCTCTCCGTGCTCTTCGCGATCGACTGCCGGAGCGAGCCAGGAGCTGGCTGTCTGAGAACCGAGCCTCGGTTCAGGCAGCGTTTACGCGCCACCTGTCGCAACATCCGTATCTGCAGGGCAATGAACAGCGCCATCTTGATACGTATCTTCGCGAGCGGAAGGGGCTCCCAGACGAGCCGGAGGCGACCAACCCACCAAGACGTCGAACGGTGTTTGCTTGGCAATTCCTCGATCAGTTGCTGATCGGTGGAGAAGAGCTGAGGCAGATCGATGTGTTGGACGTGGCTGATGCCACTGACATGCCTGACCGCCCCAACGAATCGCCGCTGATCCCGGTCGAGTTCCGACAGATCGGCCCACGCCACACGAGCTGGGAGAAGCACAACGAAGACATGAATAAAATCGTCACACACGTGCGCAATGCGGACGCACACGCTGGCGCCATGGTCGCGTATGCGGGGACGCAAATCGGCGGCAGATTTGTGGACGCGCTACGTGACGTGGTGCTTGCCGCCGGCCCGGTGGACAGTTCCGCGACAATGCCCCGCGTGTTGAGCATGACCCCGGAGGTGAACCGACTCGCCCTCGCGGTCCGGGACTTCCTGGCCAGGAACCCTCTTCACCGCGGGAACATCGAGAAGTACCTACAACAAGTTGGCGGGCGCATCAAGCAACCGCTGATTGACGTGATGCCGCAACCCGGGTCCTCGGTCGCCCCGCCGTCGCAACCCACGCCGGGCCGGGGCGGCACGGCCTCGCAGCGGGCTGATCCTCCGCGGGGGCCGCAGCGCACAGCGCCGCAAAGATCAACGAGTGGAACGGCTGCCACTGTGCCCTCTCGCTCGACTCCCGCTGCTCCGGGAGGCTCCGGGGGCAGGGGCTTCACCCTGGGCGACCCGGGCACGAGCGGCGCCGAGCTTCCTACCGTCTCTGATCTGCGGGCGAGCAGGGACGGAACCTGGTTCGCCGACGGGGCCGAAGTGCTGTTGCGCGAGGTGCCAGGCTTGCGCGACGGGTGGGCGTTGCTCGCTGAGAGTGAGCTGGCCCAGGTGGTCGGACGCGACGTGGTCCGCGAGGGCAAGAGCGTCCCGGTGGCGGTGCATCCGGCCGGTGCGGCGGTCCGCGTCCCCGTGCGGGATCCGGACGGCGAAATCTACGACGTCAGCATGACCGCCGAGCAGTTGGCTTACATCCTGGCGGAGCGATTGCCTGTCGGGACGTCGGTGGCGTTGCTCTCTTGCTCCGCCGGCGCGCTGCCGCAGGGCTTCGCACAGCAGTTCGCTATCGCTGCGAATCGGAACGTGCTCGCCCCGGTGACGGACCTGTTCGTCGACGTGGCCGGCGAGCAGATCGAAGTGTTGACCATGGGCGGGGAGAGTTGGCTGCTCTTCACTCCGGACGGATCGCCCTGGGACGTCATCAACGACGAGGTCGAGGGCAAGGTGCGGGCCTTCGACGGCTTGGTCGCGGTGCCGACGAGGCTCACGTCGGACACCGACGTCCACATCGACGACCCGAAGCACATCCCGGCCAAGCCTGATGGCCAGACGCGGTTGCCGGAATCGGCCGAACCTGTCGTGGATGCGGTTCGGGAGGATATCACTGTTCAACGGTCGGCGGGCGAAGTCAGCGCTGGAGTTGCTTCTGTCGTCGACTTGGACCACGAGTACGGGATGGTGGTCAAGCCGAAGTTGGTCAAACCGACCGAGGTTGGTGACGGGCCAGTGCGTTTGAATCCCGTGTGGTATCGGCTTGATGATTTCCCGCGAGCGTTCCTGGAGCGGAAGGATGCGCGTTGGCATTACGCGGTTGACGAGGACGGCGAGATTCGGATCGGGACTGAGGAGATCCGTACGGTCGTTGACGACGCCGAGTGGGAGCAGTTGTTGGCCGGTATGCGGGAGCATGACGACCAGTTGACGCTGGAGGAGTTGAAGGCGTCATTGGATGGTCAGGGTCACCCCACGATCGCTGCGAGTTTCCTCGACGAGGGCGGCGTCAGCGTCTCATCGGCTCGAATCAGTGGCGAGTTTCACTGGAACGCGACCCGCGGGCAGTGGGAGGTCGATGACAAATCGGGTCGGTATATGAGTAAGAAGGTCCGGCCGGATGTTCACGAGGACGATGTGTCTCGCTGGCTGGGCAATGTTGCTCGGCGAATGAGTGACGGACTCGGCGTGGAGGTGGCGCCGGTGACGCACAAGCACGCCAAGCCCGCCCCTGCTCCCGCGCCCCCGGTCGAGCCGGTTGCGGAGCCGTTGGTTACCCCGCTGACGGTCGCGTCTGAAACGTCGAGGGCCGCTGTTTCCCCGCCGCTCGGGAAGCGCCGAGCCGACCCCTCGGCCGTTGTCAGTGACCGACCTGGGCTCGCATCGACTCCAGTCGTGGGCTCGGCAGTGCAGCCGCCACCCCCGCCCCTGCCATCAGACAGGGCGGGCCTGACGGTCAAGGACGCGGCCCTCGTCGAGTCGGTCGACGCTGAATTCGTCGCGGAAGTGGAGGCTGACCTTCCGAAGCCCTACCACGGCGGCAAGTTGGACGTGCAGACGGTGCAGAAGTATCTCACCGAGATGCTGCCCGCGAATCCGGGTGCTCCCAGGACGCCTCGCAAGGCATTGGCGTTTTCGACCGCGCACTACATCGCACTCGGGGGGGTTCCGCGGATTCGCGGTGGTAACCCGCGCGGCAGCGGCAGCGGTCAGTCGTCGCAGGGGAGCTCTGCTTCCCAATCATCGGATCACTTTGACTCGTCTGAGCTTCAGGCGAGGGACCGGGAGTTGGATTTTCGGTTCGGTGACCTGGAAGGTCCTACGGAGATAAAAGCCATGGAGCGTGATGCCAGCGGCGAGGTTCGGATTAATCCGTTCTTTTCGGTCGCCCTCTCTGATCTATCGCCATCGGATATCCTTGCTCACCCCCACGCCAGCTGGACGTTTGTCGTTGGTGGGGACGGCGTGATCCGCGTCGGGTCGGAGGCGCCGGAGGAGTTGCTTGGCGGTGCGAGTTTCGAGCAGCTCTTAGCCCGGATGCGGCAATTTGATCCGAGGGTGACCGCGGACCAACTGCGTGTTGGGCACCCGACTGTCAGCGTTGAGTTCGACGATGAAGGCCGGACCATAGTCAGTCCAGCCCGTCTCGCTGGTGAGCTGAGTTATGACCAGTTCGACGGTCGGTGGGTCCTCAACAGCCAGTCCGGCCGCTACATGTCCAGCTCAGTGCGGGATGACGCACTGCTGCGGGACGTGCAATGGTGGCTGTCGAACGCCGCTGCTGCTTTCAGCGACCACTTGGGCGTACAAGTTCACCCAATACCGACCGAGTCGGATTTCACGGACCTGTCGCCCAGTCCCGAGGACCGGGCCCGGTACGTGCAGCGTCAGGCGGAAACAATCGCCGCCCGGTATCCCGGCGCGTCCGAGGCTGACCGGGCCGAGATCGCCAGGGCCGCAGCGGGTGTGTTGGCTGACTTCGACGCACCGGTGAGTGAGGCGCTACAGGCCGCAGCGACGCGGGCGCACCAGCTCGGGGTGCCCGCGATGCCGGAACCTTTGTCGTCGGTGGCACCTTCCCCGGCCGACGATGCCTACTTCCGCTACGGGCAACGCCAGCTGGCGACAGCTCGCGCATATCTCGATGTCGCATCCGTTCGGCAACGCCAGAACCAGCTCCGGCGCGCGAGATTCGGGGGCGGTATTCCCGGCGATCCCGCGTCGGAGGACCTGTGGTTGCGGCAAGCTACGGCGTCGCTCTTTCTGAGCTTGCCGCCGGGGGAGGTGTTCGGCGATGTGATGTACAGGAATTCAGACCTGCATGAGCTTGCGTTGGCCGCCGGTGATGTGACCAGCTCCGTCGTGGAGTCGGAAGACGGCCTGGCAACGCCGCAACGGGGGTATATCCAGGTCCCTGCTGGGGATGTGCCGGTCAGTGGAGGGGTGTTGACTGTGCCCGGCGCGCTGGTCGCCATGACGCGGCGACCGACGCCCAGACCAGGCCAGGTGGTGCTTGAGTTGCACGTCGGATCCGCCCTGGAGAGCAACCTCCGTGGGGGTAGCCTGCTGATCCTGCCGGACACTCCATTCGCAGTGGTTGCGACTCAACGGAGTGGGACAGTCCTCACTGAGGTACCCGGACCATACGTCGTGTCGTCGGGAAGCCCCGCTGTCTACCGAACCGCTCGCTTGCTGGACATCGGGGATCCCTTCGCGGGGCAGCAGATCCAGCTTCCGGCTATGCACTTCTATGGAGGAAAGGAGGATCTGGCACCGGGTGATGACAATCTGACGCTTGTCGTGCGCCCGTTGACACCACTGCCTGAGGGGCCGGGACCCTTCTCGCTGGACCCACGCGCCAGCTACCAGGTTAGGGCCGTCGAGTGGGACGAGGACGATGGCCGGGTAACGGTCGAGCTGTTGGAAGTGACCCGCTCAGCGCGCGCTGCACGCGCCGGCCAGCCGACTGCCGTTGCGGGACTGCCGATTCGAGCCGACGGACCCTTGCCCTTGGCTGAGGTCCGAGTGGCGCAGGACGCGGCCCTGTTGACGGCGCGGCAAACCACCCGGCTGCGCTGGCAGGGATGGCGATTGGTGCCCTCGTCATTGCTGGTCGAGGACGATCTGGACTCGGTGCTGAACGCTGCGATCGCGGATTTCGACGATGTCAGCGACCATCGGGAATTCCTGCGCGATCGCATCGCTGACGAGGACGGTGTGACGCCCGAGGCGCTTGGGTTGCCGCTGGACGCTGATCTGGTCGCGATGCTGGATGGGCCGGAGGCATCGGAGCTGACACCGCCCCTGATCGCCCTCTACCGTTCGCGCCGAGTGGCGGTCGTTCGTCCGGATGGGTCTCTGATCCGGTTTGGCGAATCCCAGAATCCCGAAGCGCCGTGGGTGGTGTTGGTCCAGACTTCGCGAGGGCTGCGGCCAGCGTTGGTGGAGGGCAGCGTAGTGGCTGCTGAGCCGGGGAGCGTGGAGTCGTACCAACCGCGTGCGCAGATGTCGGATCCGGTGCTGGTGCGGGACGCGTTCGAGGTAGGCGAGGAGACGGTGCAGAACGTCAACCAGCATCTGGCTGACCTGCACCATCCGGCGGTGAGTCCGGCCCGGATCGTGCAGGCGCGGATGGAGATGCAGGAGTTCGAGGTTCTTCCGACCAGCCCTGCGCAGCTGAGCAGGTCGATCGCCGAACATATCCACGGTGGGGGTGTCGACTCCGGCCTCCGGGCTGGGAAACAGTCAGCGGATGGGCTGCATGTGCGATCGGGGTCGCGATCTCTGCCGTATCGGATGGCAGGCCCCGAGCAGTCTCAGACGCAGCTGATCGCAGCGGATGAGAGGCAACATTCCTCAGGGCGGGACCGAACCTCCACGGTGAGTTGGCATGCGGAGCAGACTGAGTTCGCCCGGCAACGTGGCCTGATGTCCCCGCTGCCCTCAGGTCGGGTGGCAGCCAGTTCAGCAACGCCGACTCCTGCCACCAGCGGATCGTCCGGATCAGACCGGCCAGCCGGAACGCGGACGACGGTCGTCACGGCTCGTGACGTCCAGTCCATGCGGATGGTAGAGGTTGAGGTGCCGGCCGATCTCGCGGATGCGCTTGACCGGCTACCAGACTGGGACGGGTCGACGCCCGACTGTCTGACGCGTGTACACAGTGTGCTGACCAACGCAGGGGTGGGTTCGCGGTATGGGATGGACGACTCCCCGCCCCAGGTGACTGACTTGGCGGTGCGCCTGGGCGGGAGGTTCCAGGCGGGCACCGCCGATGACCTCCTCAGCATGCCATCAGGGGCGTTCTCGCTAGCCTGGGTGCGGCGGCCCGGCCGACCCCAACACGTCGTGATCGTCTATCGCCCGCCGGCCAGCGCTCCGGAGTTGGATGGCGGCCTGCTGGTGATCGAGACGCAGAGCAGTGGCGCGGTGCCGAGGTACAGATTGTTCTGGCCGGCGGAGCGCCCGCAGTTGGGGACAGCAGACGTTAGCGGGCTGGGTGGCCCGTTACGATTGCCGACCAGCGAAGGCCGCCTGCTCTATGTGAGCGGTGCCGATGAGATCGCAGCGGGCGGGCCGGTGTTGCAGGATAGTGCTGCGGACGCTCTCGTGGATCCGGCGGCAACGACCGGGGTCGGCGCGGTCGGGTTTGAGATCGAGGCCGAGGTGTTCGTCAAGGAGCCCGGCGACAGGTTGAAGCACCTGCCATCAAGAACCGTGCTTGCTACCTCCGTCGAAGGTATAGAGATCGTCATTGACAAACGTGGCTACAAGTGGGACGGCTATCGGTTCCTTCAGCGTGGGTCGGAAGGTGGCCAGGGGGTGACTCTGCCGATTCTGGAGGTGGTCTCTCCGCCGCTGGCGACAGTCAACGGTGAGGCGAGCCGGTTGAGTCTTGACCATTTCCGTGAACGCCTGGACGGCTTGTTTCGTGATCTCGAATCAGTTCCCGTCTTCCAGCGTGGATCGGCTGGCGTGCGGCTGGTCGACGTGATAAACGCCGGGTCTGGCTGGAGTTTTCCCAGCGATGGGAGCGTCGAGCAGCTCGAGATCTGGCGCCCGATCGACACTCCTTCGCCCTATTACTTGCAGGCGACAGTGGGAGTTCCGGTCGTCGCGCTTGATTCGTTCCTGGACTCCCTGGCCCAGGAAGGCCGTACCTCGTGGGATGATCAGATGCAGCGAATGGCGACTGGCCGCGCAATGGGAGCGCGGGTGGCGAGGCACTACGTAGAAGCTAGCGGGCGCCGGATTTCGGACCGCGATGCGGACGTGCTGGCGGGTGTGCGTGGCGTTGCTCAGGTTCGTGGGTACGTGGCGATGCTGTATACGCAGTTGGCTGCCCGCACAGCCGGCAATCCGAATGCTCCGGCCCTCACGAAGAACCAAACCGCTGTCGCGCTCAGGAATCCCATCAGCGTGGTGCGAGAGTCCTTGTCACCCGAGGTTAAGAATTACCTGAGCGCTCAGGGGGCCAGTATCGCGACGCGGATGGTGAAAAAATTGCTGGTGGATGAGGGAATCGTCAAAGATCAAGAAAGGTCGAGAGCGATCTTGGCGGATCCATCCATTCAGCTGATATTCAAAGCCAGCTTCGGCGTCGACGGCGACTTCCTCGACCCGCAAGACTTGACCGGCGTCAACCGTGAGCCGGGCCTGTACGGCGAATTGGACACCGGCAATAGCGACGCCGTTCCGCTCGTCTTGCTCGAAGTCCGGTCGGTTGGTTGGGGCATCAAGAACAAGGACGAAGTCTGGGATGGTGTTCTGGATATGCACCAGCTCGCACAGGGCACCTACTCGGGAGCTGCCCGAGCAATGCTCGACCCGCGTCCCGACGCCGAACTCATCAACGAGATCCTGAACGCTCCTCTGGTGCGGTTGGTGCTGCCCTCGTTGTCTGAGATCGAGGCTGTTGTCGAGCGGCTTCCAGAAAACGAGAAAGCGGCCGCAGCCCAATTGGTCAACGACTTGCCCGACCTGCGGCGTCACCTCGGGCTGGCGGTGACGGACCCCGACGACCGGGCGGCTAAGCAGGGCCTGCAGCGGCATCTGCGAGGGCTGATCAACCAGCTGCAACAACTAGAGAGGCAGGTTGGGTCGCGCGAAGATGCGGCGCGGCTCGCTCGGCTGAGGGCGGGGCTGAGCACTATCTAGTTGTACTGACCGGCTACGCGTCGTCCTCGACCACCGAGATCTACGAGACAGAACCTAGGGGGAGGGGACTTCCGGCACGAAGTAGCCGACGCCGCGCAGCGTGCAGAGGTAGTTGGCGCCGCCGGGCAGCGCGGCCAGCCGGGAGCGCAGCCGGTAGACCGTCGACTTCACCACGTCGCGGCCGCCGAGCATGTCGGGCGTCCCCCAGACCGTTCGGAGCAGGTCCTGCCAGGACTGCGGTGTGCCGGGCCGGCTCGCCAGGTGGGTCAGGAGTTTGAACTCGGTGAAGGGCAGGTCGATTCGCTGCTGGTGGAGCGTCACGCTCTGGGTGGCGGGGTCGATGACGAGTTCGCCGACCCGGATCACGCCCGGGTGGTCGCGTCGTCGGCGGATCAGCGCCTGCGCGCGCAGCGCCACCTCGCGCGGGTGGAACGGTTTGACGACGTAGTCGTCGGCGCCGTGCTCCAACCCGGCGATGACGTCCTGCTGCTGGCCGAGCGCGCTCAGCAGCAGGACGGGCGTCTCCGAGCGGGCCCGGATGAGCTGACAGAGGGTCAACCCGCTCATGGTCGGCATCATGACGTCGAGGATGGCGAGGTCGACCCGGTGGGACCGCAGCAGTTGCAGGGCGGTGGCACCGTCGGACGCGGTGAGCACGTCGAAGCCCTGGGTCTGCAACGCGAACTCGACGATGATCACCATCTGTGGCTCGTCGTCGACCACCAGCACGGTGGGCCTTGGCGCGGTGCTCATGGTTGCCCCGGGAGGGTCAGCAGGAACGTCGTGCCGCGGGTGGACGCGGTGTGCACGAGAATCTCACCTCCGTGCAGCTCGACAATGATTTTGGTGATAACCAGCCCCAGGCCGGTCCCGTCGACGAGTGGCCGACCCGTGGCGAAGCGCTGGAAGAGCCGTTCGCGCTCGGCCCGGGTCATTCCCGCGCCGTCGTCGGTGACGTAGACGGCGACGCCGGAGTCCACCGCCATGACCCGTACGTTGATGCTGCCGCCGGTCGTGGTGAAGCGACTCGCGTTGGACAGCAGGTTGGTCATGGCCTGGGTCAGCAACATCGGGTCGGCCAGGATGCGCGGCATCACCTGCGGAGTGTCCAGCGTGATCCGCTGGCCGCGCTGCTCGCACAGCGACCGCATGCCGGCGATGACATCGCGGACGACCACCGCCACGTCGGCCTTCTCCAGGCGTGGCGTGAAGAGGCCAGCCTCGATCTTCGCCTGCAGGAGCAGGCTCTCGCACAGGCCGATCACCTGTGTCGACTGGTTGTCCACCAGGCGGAGGAACTTCTCCTGCGCGGGGGTCAGCGGACCGGGCGTGCCTTCGCGGAGCAGGTCCACCGCACCTTTGATCATGCTCAGTGGTGTGCGCAGCTCGTGGCTGAGCGCGTTGACCTGATCTGCGCGCCGCTGTGCCATCTGCTCCGCGGTCGCCAACTCGGCGCGCATCCGGGCTCCTCGTGGGTGCAGCGCGAGTGCGTAGGCGGACGCGCCAACGAGGGCGCCCACCAGCGCCGCGGTCAGTCCCCACCAGACGTTCGTCACCACTGCCCCGGCCCCTGGTTCACGCGGCCAGTGTCTCAGCCCTGAGGAAAGGTCAGGACGCCCCGTTGGTGACAGCGCTGTCACCTGCGCTCACGACGTCGTCACCGTCGGGAGGTTCACGCGCTCCTAATCTGATCGAAACATTCAGCTCGCATCGAACCGCTCCACCACCTTTTAGGAGTCGACTCGTGGTATCAATCCGCTCACGCCGCCTCGCGGCACTGTCGATCACACTCATGCTCACCGCGTCGGCCATGTCGGCCTGCGCCAAGGAGAACGCCGGTGGTGACAACAGCGCGACCGACGGCAACGTCGTGCACGTGGTCTGCGGCGCCACCGAGGACTGGTGCGCGGCGACCACCGAGAAGTTCAGCAAGTCCACCGGGGTCAAGGCCGACTTCGTCCGGCTCTCCAGCGGCGAGGCGCTGGCCCGGATCAAGGCCGGCAAGGGCAGCCCCGAGTTCGACGTCTGGTACGGCGGACCCGCCGACGGCTACTCCGCCGCCGGAGGTGAGGGCCTGCTCGAGCCGTACGTCTCCGCCAACGCCTCGGTCATCCCGGCCACGTACAAGGACCCGACCGGTCTCTGGACCGGCGTCTACGTCGGCGCGCTCGGCTTCTGCAGCAACAAGAAGATCCTGGCCGAGCGCGGCGTAGCGGTGCCGCAGTCGTGGGCGGACCTGCTGAACCCAAAGCTCGCGAAGGAGGTCGGGATGGCACACCCGTCGACCTCCGGCACCGCCTACACGGCGCTGTGGACCCAGGTCCAGCTCGCCGGCGGTGACCAGGCCAAGGCGCTGGAGTACATGCGCAAGCTGCACCCGAACGTGTTGCAGTACACCAAGTCGGGTGCCGCGCCCGCGCAGATGGCCGCCCGGGGTGAGGTCGCGGTCGGGATCATCTTCTCGCACGACTGCGTCGCGACCGTCGAGGCCGGCTTCCCGGACCTGCAGGTCAGCTTCCCGGCCGAAGGCACCGGGTACGAGACCGGCGGCGTCGCCCTGGTCAAGAGCGCGCGGAACCCG
Source organism: Micromonospora chokoriensis (assembly GCF_000718555.1). GTDB lineage: Bacteria > Actinomycetota > Actinomycetes > Mycobacteriales > Micromonosporaceae > Micromonospora > Micromonospora chokoriensis_B. Next base: position 37,244 of record NZ_JOAN01000005.1, on the reverse strand, counting down.
GTCAGCGGCAAGAAGTTCGTCGACTGGGCGTTGACCACGGAGGCCCAGGAGATCGGCCCGACGGTCAAGGCGTACCAGTTCCCCACCAACCCGGACGCCAAGGTCTCCGACAAGGTGGTCAAGCTGCCGACCATCAAGATGGTGACCTACGACGCGACGGTCGCCGGGCAGGCGAAGTCCGCGTTGAACAAGCGCTTCGACGCTGAAGTTGCGCAGGCGCCGAAGTCATGACGCTCCTGCTCCCCGAACGTGCCCCAACCGCTACCCCGCCCGGCGCTCGCCGCCGGCGGGGTGGCGACCCGGCGATCCGCCTGCTGATCGTCGTCTGCGTACTGCTGGTGGCGATCGGCGCGGCCATCCCGCTCATCGCGGTCCTGGCCACCGCCTTCGCGCCGGACGCGTTGCCGCGCTACGCGGAGTTCTTCACCTCGTCGGTGGACCTCGGCATCCTGCGCAACACGCTGGTGCTCGGCGCCCTCGTCGGGGCCTGCGGCACGGCATTGGGCTTCCTCTTCGCCTTCGTGCAAACCCGTCTCGACGTACCCGGCAAGAAGATCCTGCACGTCATCGCCATGATGCCGATCGTCAGCCCGCCGTTCGCGGTGGCCACCGCGACGGTGGTGCTCTACGGGCGTCGGGGCGTCATCAGCAACGGCGTGTTCGGCCTGCAGTACGACATCTACGGCTTGGACGGGCTGGTGTTCGTCCTGTCGATGTCGCTCTTCCCGGTGGCGTACCTGGGGCTGCTCGGCATGTTGCGCGGCCTCGACCCGGCGGTGGAGGAGGCGGCGATGAACCTCGGCGCCAGCCGGTGGCGCATCCTGCGTACGGTGATCCTGCCGTTGCTGGCCCCCGGTCTGGTCGCCCCCTTCCTGCTGCTCTTCGTGGAGGCGATCGCCGACCTGGCCAACCCGTTGGTGCTCGGCGGTGACTACACGGTGCTGGCCAGCCGCGCCTACCTCGCCGTCACCGGCGAGTACGACCTGACCAGCGCGTCGGTCTACTGCGTCATCCTGCTGGTGCCGTCGCTGGCGATGTACTTCGGGCAGCGGTGGTGGCTCAACCGCAAGGTACGCACCACGATCACCGGCCGGCCGTCCGGCAGCGTGCATCTCATCACCGGGTGGAGCCGCTGGCCGATCTACGGCCTCGCCCTGCTGGTCGCCGCGGTGATCGTCAGCCTCTACAGCACCGTGATCATCGGCTCGGTGACGAAGGTCTTCGGCGTGGACAACACGCTCACGCTCGACTACCTGCGCGAGGTCGTGGCTGGCCCCGGCGTCGAGGCGGTCCTGGACACCCTGCTGTTCGCCGCCATCGCCACCCCGATCGCCGGCGTCGTCGGCCTGATGGTGGCCTGGCTGGTGGTCCGGCATCTGCGGCGTACCGCCTGGCTGCTGGACCTGGGTGGCACGCTGGGGGTCGCGGTTCCCGGCACGGTGCTGGGCATCGGGTTCGTGCTGGCCTACCGCCCGGACCGCTACATCGGCGACTTCCTGGTCTTCCCCAGCCTCGTCGGGGGCAGCGCACTGGCCGCCGGAGCGGTCTCGATCGTGCTGGCGTACGTGATCCGCAGCCTGCCGGCGGGTCAGCGCACCGCGGTCGGCGCGTTGACCCAGCTGCACCCCAGCATCGAGGAGGCATCCACCGACCTGGGTGCCAGCGCGTTGCAGACCTTCCGTCGGGTCACCTTGCCGCTGATTCGTCCCGCCCTCTTGACCGGGCTGAGCTACAGCTTCGCCCGGAGCATGACCTCCGTCTCGACAATCGTGCTGCTGGTCACCCCGGAGACGAAGATCATCACCTCCCAGGTGATGAGCGCCGCCAGCACCGGCCGGTACGGGGTGGCGTTCGCCTACTGCACCGTCCTGACCGCCATCGTGCTGGCGGGCTTCCTGGTCATCCGATTCATCGTCGGCGCGGGTGCCGAGCTGCACCGCACCGCCACCTCCGAAGGGCAGCAGAAATGACCGCCGCAGCGCACGTCGAAGCGCCAATCACCGAACCGGCCGACGCGCTGCGTCCCGAGAGCGGCTCCGGGCACCTGCGACTGGATGGCCTCACCAAGCAGTTCCGCGGCCGCACCGGGACGGTCACCGCCGTCGACCGGGTCGACCTCGACGTGCTGCCGGGAGAGTTCATCACGTTGCTCGGCCCGTCCGGCTGTGGCAAGACCACGACGCTGCGGATGGTGGCCGGGTTCGAGCAGGCGACCGGCGGCGACATCCTGATCGACGGCAAGGCCATCGGGCACCTCCCACCGCAGCGACGGCCGATGGCCATGGTGTTCCAGAGCTACGCGCTGTTCCCGCACATGACGGTGGCCGAGAACATCGCCTACGGCCTGCGGTTGCAGCGCGGGCAGCGCAGCAAGGACGAGATCGCGACCGCCATGCGGATGGCGGTGACCAGCATGAATCTCGTGGGGATGGAGGAGCGCAGCCCGCACGAGCTCTCCGGTGGCCAGCAGCAACGCGTGGCGCTGGCCCGCGCGCTTGTGGTGCAGCCGAAGGTGCTGCTCTTCGACGAACCGCTGTCGAACCTCGATGCCAAGCTGCGCACCGCGATGCGGGCGGAGATCCGCCGGATCCAGAAGATGTTCGGCATCACCAGCATCTACGTCACGCACGACCAGGACGAGGCGATGAGCATGTCGGACCGGATCGTGGTGATGAACAAGGGCAAGGTGGAGCAGGTGGCCCGCCCGGGGGAGATCTACACCCGGCCGACAAGCGTGTTCGTGGCCGACTTCATCGGTCACGCCAACTTCGTCGAGGCCGCACCCGAGCGCATCGAGGACGGCGTGGCCACTCTCACGGTGCTGGGCCGACAGCTCACCGTCGCGGCCCACCCGACTGTCGCCGCCGGGGCGAACGGCACCTTCCTGATGATCCGCCCCGAAACGGTCCGCCTCACGCCGGTCACCAGCAGCGGGAACGGCACCGTGCTGCGCTCGACGTTCCACGGCCCGAGCCTCGACTACGAGATCGAGACGGCGGCCGGCACGATCACCGCCACTGAGCAGGGCGGCGACCCGAGCGAGGCGCTGGCGGAGGGGACGTCTGTCGATCTCACCTTCGACGCCGACCGTGCCTACCTGCTGCCGCGGGATTGAGCGGTGTGACCGTCACTGACCGGAGCCGCAACCGATTTGAACCGGACGGACTTTCTGTCCGTCGTGAGGACGTCCGAGTCAGGTGACGGGACCGACCGTCTAGGCAAAAAACGTGGTGTACGGAGAGGGCGACGCGATGACACAGGTGGTTGAGGCATCCACCGACCAGGTTGCCGCCTTTCACGCTCTGCTGCTGCGGATGTCCGGACGCCTCCCGGACGAACTGACCACCGCCGCGCGTCGGTGGCTCGCCGAGGGTGAGTTCGTGGAAATCGCCCAGGCGGTGCTCTTCTCCGCGCTCGCCGCTCGGCTTCCGATGACGGAGGGTGACCTGAGCTTGCTCTCCGCGACCCTGGTCGAGGCGGGGGAGGACACCGAGGCGCTCGCCGACATCGAGCGCACCGATGACGATCCGCTGCCGCCGTACGGGGTTGCCCCGGTCAGCCCCGACGAGCTGGACGAACACGGCTCCGCCGTGCCGTACAGCATCGACCTGACCGTGCCCTACGACGGGCCCGGCGCCGCGGACGACGTCGACCGGGCGGCGGTCGCGGCGGCCGAGGCGCAGCGCAACGACGGGGTGGCGGTGGCCGCGCTGTGGCGTGCCTGGCGGTTCCCCGCCATCGACGCGCAGTGGCCACCGCCACGTCGGATCTACCTGCTGCAGAGCGACGACGAGGCGGCCGTGCCGGCGTTGGCCGTCCACCTCCAGGATGCGCTGGAAGCCGTCGGCGAGACGGACCCGCAGGTCGAGGTGTTCGTCGATCCGGACGAACTGCCGGCGTACCAGCGCAACACGCTCGGCTTCTCCACCCTGCTCTGGACCGCGACCCCGCCGATCCGGCCGCTCGTCGCACGGGTCTACGACATGTTCGACGCCGAAAGCGGGCCCGGTTTCGCGTCCGACCACCCTCGGCTCGACGGGGACGAACGCGATCAGATTCTGGAATACCTGGCCGACGGCACACCGCTGTTGATCACTCCGACCCTTAGTCCGGACGTGGTCGATCCGGCCGCCGGCGAGGTGGTGCCGACCGGGTTCTTCACCGACGGCCGCTGGATCTGGGCCGATGCCGCCGTCTACTACCTGCGGACGTACGGGCTTGCGCCGGATCCCGACCTGGTGGAGGCGATCCGGGCGAGCCACTACCTCCCGCCGGAAGTCGACGCGGTCGCGCTGCACCGGGCGCTCTCCGTCCTCTATGCGCCGGTCGACGAGGGCAGGTCGACCCAGGGCACCGCAGAGCTTCCTGCGGACGCGCCTGCCGACCGGAAAGAAACCGGCGACAACCTTTGAGCCGACCATGAGCGTTAGTTGTCGGGCATCCGACCTGGTAGCTGAGGGAGATTGAGAAGTGGCGACCACACGCGGCGGTGATGCGAACCGAGGACATCGACACCGGCTCGTGGGTTCCACCCTGCGCCGGATCAGGGCCACCCTGACCCGGCGGGCCAACAGCAACCTGACCATCACGATCGGCGGCCGAGGGCTCTGGCGCACCGGCACGGCGAAGGGCTGACCAAGAGTGACCACCTGGCAGGCGCGGCCCTGACTGCTGTGCGAACCGCGATGTCCTCGACGAGCGTCAACCCGCTGCCCCCTGCCCTCATCGTGGAGCACGTCGGGGAGACGCTGACTCTGTGTACCGCGGTGGACCCGCGAACGTCGATCCTCAGGCTGGCCGCCGCCCTGCCTGCGCAGCAGGGACGACGGGCGGTGCTGAGCTCACCGTCGGTGACGGCCCGCCAGGATCTGTTCGACCAGTTGGTGGAGGCGCTGACCGAGCACCTGGGCGGTGTCGCCACCGGGGTCCGGTTGGTGCCGCTCGGGTCGTACGCCCCCGCCGTCGATCCCGGCAGGGAGGTGCAGCTCCTGGCCGAGTGGATCGGCCAGGAGGTCACCTACCCGCAGAGCAAGTTGATGGTCTCGGCGGGCACCGTGCTCCAGCCCGTGGCGTGGAAGACGGTGGACCCGGAGGGCGGAGTCCGGTCCGAACCGCTGTGGCCAGATGTTCCGTCACCGGCGGGAGCGCCGCTGTCACCAGCGGTCGCGCCGACGCCAGTGGTCGTCCCGGCGTCGCCTCCGTCTTGGCCTCCGCACCCGACTCCACAGGTCAACCCGGCACCGGCGGTCGCGGCGGCACCAGCGCTCGTGGCGGCGCCGGCACCGCTTTCGCCTTCGCCGGTCGTGGCGGCGCCGGCACCGCTTTCACCTTCGCCGGTCGTCGTGGCACCGCCTCCGTCCTGGCCACCGCTGCCGCAGGTGGTGGAGCAGCGCGCGGAGCGGGGTGACGACCCCAGCCTGCTGTCGGTCACCCCGCACTGGCCCCACGTGGTCCTGCACACCAACGGCGGCTTCGTCGACCTGCCGGCGCGGCGTCCGCCTCGCGTTCTGTGGCCGGCCCGGCCCACGCCCCGCGTGCGGCACAGCTCGCCGATGACCGTTCCCGCGACGATGCCGGGCGTACGCACCGCGGCTGGCTGGTCATTCCTCGGCCAAACGGCGCTGGGCGACGGTCGGATCCTGGCCGGCTTCGTGGTGGAGATCCTGGTAAAGGTGACCGGGTTCCGGCTCAACGATCGGCCGGTGCCGCCTCGGGCGCTAGCGAAACTGATCGAGGCGTGCCGGGCGGGGGACAGCCGACCGTTGGTGCTCGTCACCTCCGGCGTACCGGTGCGTGGGGCCGCCGCCGACCTGCTCTTCGGTGGCCTGGCCGACGCGCTCACGGCACCGCTGTACGTCGCCGACGGGGCAGTCACCCGGACCGCCACCGGGCTGCTGTGGACCAGCGGTTCCTTCACCCTCTGGGGCCGGCGGCAGCCGGGCGCCGCACGCGGGCCACGCCCCGTCCGCGCGGTCGGGCCGGTATTACCGCCCCGACCGTCCGCGCGTAAGCGCCGACCTGGTCCCAGCCCGGCTCAGCCAACCGCAGCGGCACCGGTAGCGGTACCGGCCCCGATCGCCCCGAAGATCGTTGCCCTGCTGAAGTCCGCCCGCTGGATGGCTCACGCCCGGTGGCCCGCCCTGCTGGTGCCGCCCGCAGAAGACGCCGTCCTGACTGGTGACACCGGCCCGACCAGAATCTCGGATGCGGCAAGCGCGGCCGAGGTGATGCCGACTGCTGTGGGCCTCGACCAACCCGACGAGCTGATGGTCTCGGTCCTCGGTTGGCAGCCGGAGATGTCCCTGGACGCCGTCGCCGTGCACAGCACGCTCGCGGCACCACCATCGGCCGACACCGCGTCGACTCTGTCGAGCCAATGGGAAGGCCCGGCCGGGGACACGAGCGTTGCCGAGCACGCTCCGCTGCCCGAGACGCCGTCCGGGCCGCCGCCTCGCTGGCTGGTCGACGTCGATGGTCAGGAGGTGGTCGCCAACCCGGCGGCGCTGCGCCAAGCGCTCGACGGTCGGTACGACGCGCATGCCCGGGTGGTGGCCCGGACCCTGGCACAGTCGCCCGGCCTCCGGGCTGCGGCCGGCGCGTCCAGGGAACTCGCCGCCGGGCTGGTCGCGGTCCGGGCGTACTGCGCTGGTGAACGTGCGCTGGTGAACCAGGTCCTGCGCGGTGGTGGCCCCGACTCGGAACTGGACCGGCTCCTGCTGGTGGCCCGCAGCGCCGGGTACGGGCTGCGCCGACTGCCGTCGGTCCTGGGCCCGGTGTTCCAGCACGGCCTGGTCGACCCGGGCCTGGCCGCCGCCTACCGGCCTGGCGACGTGTTGGTCGAGCCTGCCTTCGTGGACGTCGACCTTGCCCCCAGGACCGGAGCGGAAGAAGGGGTGCGGTTCGCCATCTGGTCGGTCAGCGCCCGCCGGTTGGACGGTCTGGACACCGGTGCGCGAGCGGCGGCGATCTTCCCGCCGGGCAGCCGGTTCCAGGTGCTCGCGGTCGACGAGGCGACCCCTGACCGTGCGGCCCGGGTTCTGCTGCGCGATCTCATGTCGTCTCACCGAGGTGGGCACGATGGCAGCGAGCGGATCCTGGATCGCTTGCGCACCGCCGATCAGGGCGGTAAATCGGCCGCTGACGACCGCGTACCGCTGCCTTTCGCTCCCGGCCTGGACGACGCGGGCCGGCCCTTTCCCGCACCGGCGCTCGCCGGTGCTGCTGTCACGGCTGATGAGGATGTACGAGCGTGACTAACATGCTGTCGGTCTCCGAGACCGAAGCGGGATGCTTGCCGAGCATCACCGCGGCGCTGGCGCAGGCCGCACCCGGTGCCATGATCGTCGTCCAGCCGGGCACATACCACGAGCAGCTACGACTCGCCGGAGACGTCACCCTGGTGGCCGAGGATGGCCGGGGCACCGTGACCATCGACGGCGGCGATGGTGTGGCCATCTTCGTCGGCGGCGGGAACGTGACGCTACGGGGTCTCTCGGTGCGCGGCGGCTCGGCCAACCTGCCAGCGCTACAGGTCGGGCGGGGAGCGCTGAACGCGACCGAGTGCACGATCACCGGGCAGGGGATCGTCGCGGTCCACGTGCCCGCAGGCGCCGCAACACTTCAGGACTGCCAGATCACCAACCCCAGCGGCGCCGGTCTCCTGTTCGAACGCACCGGTGGCGGAACGATCAGCGCCACGACGATCCGGGAGACCGGCGGCGCCGGAGCGGTGATCGCCAGCGGCGCGGACCCGGTGCTGCGCGGCTGCACGCTTACCGACATCCACGGCGCCGGGGTGCACTGTAGCCAGGGCGGGCGGGGCACGGTCGAGGACTGCGACATCACCGCGGTCGACGGCGCGGCCGTGGTGGTCGAGGACGGGTTCCTGCGCGTGTTGCGCAGCAAACTGCATGACCTGACCGGGACCGGAGTGGTCGTCACTAGCGGCCAGCCGACCCTGGAGAGCTGTGAGATCCGCGCGGTCGGCGGGCACGGCGTCGTCCTGTCCGGCACCGCCGCCCCGGTGCTGCGGGGCTGCAAGGTGCACGACGCGCGTGGGCACGGACTGCTCGTGCTCGAGGAGGCTACCGGCGCAATCACCAACTGTGAGATAACCGGCACCGAGGCGGCGGCGATCGCGGTCAGCGGGTCGGCCGCGCCACTGATCGAGGGCGGCCGGGTGACGAACAACCCGGGTGGCGCGGTGCTGTTCCAGGCCGAGGCCACGGGCACGCTACGCGGGCTGACGGTGAGTGGTGGGCAGACCGGAATCGTGGTCGGCGGGTCGGCCACCCCGCGGCTCGAGGAGTGCGCGCTCAACAACATCCAGGAGTACGGGATACGCCTGCTCGACCAGGCGCGGGCCAAGGTCGAGCGGGCCCGGATCGAGCGGTGCGGGGCCGGCGGAATCCTGGTCGAGGCGGAGGCGACGCTCGACGCCGATCAGGCCACGGTGCAGAACTGCGGGGTCGGGCTACTGGTCAACGGCACTGCGACGGTCACCGGGTCGGATGTGGGTAGCTCCCGCACCGTCGGAGTTCTGGCGCAGAAGGACGCGAACCTGACCCTGCTCGGCACGCGCGTGCACCACAGCGGTGGGCCGGGCGTGCGGTTCGTCGGCAGCGCCGCCGGGCGGTTGACCGGGTGTGAGCTGATCGAGAACGCGGGTGGTGGCCTGCTCCGGGAGACGGCCGAGCCGGTCGAGGTCCAGTCGACCACGATGGTCGGCAACGGCGGTGACGGGGTCCGCCCGAGCACCCCGGGCAGCACTCGGCCCGCCGGTCCGGCGCCAACCCTCGACGAGCCGCTCCGACCCGCTGTGGCGTCGGCCAGCGCCGACTCCGGCGGCAAGCCGGACCAGACCACTGCGCTGCTCGCCGAACTGGACGCCCTCGTCGGGCTCGCCGGGGTGAAGCACGAGGTGGCGACGCTGGTCGGGCTGCACCAGATCAGCCAGCGTAGGGCGGCCGCCGGGCTGCCCGCGCCGCCGATGTCCCGGCACCTCGTCTTCGCCGGTGCGCCCGGCACCGGAAAGACCACTGTGGCACGGCTGTACGGGCGGATCCTTGCCGGACTCGGCGTGCTGCGCTCCGGTCAACTCGTCGAGGTCTCCCGGGCCGACCTGGTGGCCGAGCACATCGGCGGTACCGCGGTGAAGACCACCGAGAAGTTCAACGAGGCACTCGGCGGGGTGCTCTTCGTCGACGAGGCGTACACCCTCGCCCCGGTCAAGGGTGGCAGCGGTCACGACTTCGGCCGGGAGGCGGTCGACACGCTGGTCAAGTTGATGGAGGACCACCGGGAGGAGGTGGTGGTCATCGTCGCCGGCTACTCGGCGCAGATGCGCACCTTCCTGGCTGCCAACCCCGGCCTGGCCTCCCGTTTCTCCAGGAACGTCGAGTTCGAGAGCTACTCGACCGGCGAGCTGGTGACCATCGTCGAGCGGCTCTGCAGCACGCACCACTACTCCCTGGAGTACGACACCAGGTTGGCGTTGGCGAGCCTCTTCGACGACATGGAACGGGACGTGAACTTCGGCAACGCCCGGGTGGCCCGCAAGGTGTTCGAGGAGATGGTCGGGCGTCAGGCGTACCGGCTCTCCCAGGCCGGCGACACCTCCGGTGTCGAACTGGCACAGCTGCTGCCACAGGACCTCGGCGCGCAGGCGACCCCCGGGGTGCACGCCGGGGAGGCGCATGACGAGAACCTCAACCACCTGCTCGCCCGCCTCAACAACATGATCGGTCTGGCGGATGTGAAGCGCGAGGTGGCCGAGATGATCGACCTGCTCGCCACCATCCGCACCCGGGTCCAGGCCGGGCTGCCAGCACCGTCGGTCTCCCGGCACCTGGTCTTCTCCGGTCCGCCGGGCACGGGTAAGACCACGGTGGCCCGACTCTACGGTGAGCTGCTGACCGCGTTGGGTGTGCTCGCCGGGGGTCAGATGGTGGAGGTGGCCCGAGCGGATCTGGTGGGGGAGTACATCGGTCATACCGCGCAACGGACCCGGGAGGCGTTCGACCGGGCCAGGGGTGGCGTGCTCTTCATCGACGAGGCGTACACGCTGGCGCCGCCGGACGCCCGTCAGGACTTCGGCCGCGAGGCGATCGACACCCTGGTCAAGCTGATGGAGGACCACCGAGACGAGGTAGTGGTCATCGCCGCCGGGTACGAGGACGAGATCGAGGAGTTCCTCGCCACCAACGCCGGCTTGGCGTCTCGCTTCTCGCGTCGGATCCACTTCGCCAACTACGACGCGAACGACCTGGTGGCCATCTTCCAGAACCTCGCCTCGGCGAGTGGCTACGAGTGCCCAGGACAGACCTTGGTTGCACTCCGTGAGCACTTCGAGCACATACCGCGAACCCGCTCCTTCGGCAACGGCCGCTACGCGCGGCAGGTGCTCGATGAGGCGATCACCCGCCAGGCGGGCCGGATCCGTACCCTACGTAACCCTGATGTGGAGCAGTTGCGAACGCTGCTCGTCGAGGACGTGACACGGGCATGAACATGCCTCGACGTTCTGGTGATGCGCCCAGCATTTGTAATAGTTTCGTAAAAGTTTGGGCTGATGGGCACCAACCCGCCCTTATGCTGCACCGGGCCTTCGCAGCGAGACCGCCGTTCGGTAGTCGTTGGGGGCTCGACGCAGGATCTGATGGCTACGGGTTGGGAGGCTGCTCTTGTTCGAGCTGGCCAGCAAAGTCGGCACGGCGTTCGCCGACGGCGACGGCGCGGATTGGGCGTCGGACAGCATGAGGCCGCAGGTGCGCATGCATCGGCTGTACGCCTGGAATGCCGAGCCGCTCCACCGGTTTCTGCTGCGGTTGACCTGGGGTGACCGGCAGCTTGCGGAGGACCTGCTCCAGGAGACGATGCTCCAGGCGTGGCGGCACATCGACCGGTTGCCCAACAACCGCGAGTCGATCCGCCGGTGGCTCTTCATCGTGGCCCGGCGCATTGCCATCGACGCCGCCCGCGCTCGTCAGGCACGACCGGCCGAGATCGGGGTGACCGACCTGGCCTGGTTCGCTGGCGCGATCGACGTGACCGAGGATGTGGTGACGGCGCAGACGGTCCGCAGCGCGTTGCCGAAGTTGAGTGCCGCGCACCGTTCTGTGCTGATCGAGCTGTACTTCTTCGGTCGCTCAACCGACGAGGCGGCGGCCCGGCTGGGCATCCCGGAGGGAACGGTGAAGTCGCGGGCGCACTACGCGTTGCAGGCGTTGCGGGCAGCAATCGGACGGACCGACGGGGAGTGATCCGGGCGTTACGCCCGAGTGCCGTGTCCGGGCGACCGGCACGACGAGCACGGCCTACAGTATGGGCCTGTCCTGGCATACCCTGGGCTGTGTCTTTCCCAAACAGCCCAGGTCACCGAGGAGATCTAGCGCGCTGATGACCAACAACGGCGAGGGCTCCCGCAGTGCGTGCCATGACTGTGGGCTGTACCTGCTGGGTGCTCTCAGCCCGGATGCTGTGGTCGCCTTCGAAGCGCACCTCACCGACTGCTGCGACTGCCAGGACGAGTGTGAGACGCTGGGCCCGATCGTCAGCGCCATGATCGGCCTCTCGCCCGCCGACGTCGAGGACATGCACCCGCATCCGGAGCCTCTCTGACCTGGAAGCCACCAGCCCCACTGGTCTTCAGCTCCGAGATGCGTGAGGATGTCCGGATGCGTGCACCAATTGATCGTTTGCGGGTGTACGGGTACGACCGGGTCACTCTCATCGTCCGCGGTGCCGGGTTGCCACCGGAGGTCACCCCGGCGAGCCTGCCCCGCGAACGTGATCGGCACACCGTCGTCGTGGCGGCTGACCCGCCCGTGGAGTTGCCCGCCCTGAGTGAGTTGCTCGCCCGGCATCTGCCGGTGCGATGCGAGTCCATCCGGCTGGTCCTCTCCGACGCGGGCCAACCGACTGTCGCGCAGGTCCTCGCCGACCAGCTGCGGCTGGAGGTGCTGGCACCGGCCGGGCCGGTCATGCTCCTGCCCACGGGGATGCTCTTCGTCGTCAACGGGCAGTGGCACCGATTCCGACCGGGAGAGCAGGCCGAGAGCCAGGGGAGCCGGCACCCCGCCCCGGACTGGCAGCGCGCACTTCCTGTCGACTGGCGACACCGAGCATTCGACCTGGGTGTGACCGAGGTGCCGGCCGGGCTGTGGCTGCACGACGCTGACACGACGATGCCGGAGATCGACCCTGCGGTAACCGCCCTGCCGGTCGACAGCGAGCGGGTCACCGTCGTGATCGGCCAGCCGGGCCGTCCCGCGATGACTCCCGAATCGGTCCACGCGCTCCTGGTGTCGCTGCCCCGACCGCTGCGCCGCCGACTGATCCTCACACCACACGAGGCGCACGAGGGCACGGCCCACACGGTCGCCGAGTGGCTCGCCACTCGCACCGGCGTGACCGTCGAGGTGACGAGCGGAATGTTGCCCAGCCCTGCCGTGGGCGAGGCCACCGACGAGGCCCGTCCCCAACGCGAGGTATGGCCCTCGTTCGTGCCGCGACTGGTCTACCGCGCCGGCGCCGCGCCATCGGTGTTGAAGGGCAGACCGACGCTCCCGGACGTGCAGATGATCAACGGCATCCAGCGCGTGGACGAGGGTTGGGTGATCGAGGCGATCCGTTGCGGTCTGTGGCTGCGACAGGACGGCACGGATCCCGAGCAGGACCTCGTCCGGCGGCTGCCGGTCGATCTGCGTAACCCGATGCTCGTGCTCGGCACCGCCGCGGTCACGGAACCCGCCCCGGTGTTGGCCGTGCTGGACACGCTGGCCGCCGAGCTGCCGACCGATGTCGCCCCGCTGCTGCGGGTGGCTGTGACGCGGGTGCCGGACGAGCCCGACGCGTCACCGTGGGCCGCGGTGGCCGCGCGGTACGGCCCGCTGCTGGCCGTGGTCGGTCCAGGCCACCTGATCGAACTGCCCCACGCGACGCCGGCCACCACACCGGAGCCAGTCCCCGAGGTGCCGGTGTCGGAGTTCGTGTCGCGGTCGGAGCCAGAGCCGGAGCCAGTGCCAGAGCCGGAGCCAGTGCCAGAGCCAGAGCCAGAGCCAGCGCCGGAACCGGAACCAGCGCCGGAACCGGAACCAGTGCCGGAGCCGGAACCGGAACCGGAACCAGTGCCGGAGCCGGAGCCGGAACCGGAACCGGAACCGGAGCCGGAGCCGGAACCGGAGCCGGAACCAGCGCCGGCGCCGGCGGTGGTGATGACTGAGCCGGTGGTGACACGGCTCACCCAGACGATGCTGACGCCGATCGAGCGGCCGGTACCGGCAACGCCGAGCGGGCCACCGCTGCCGCTCGTACCGGTCGGAGTCGCGCGGGAACTCCCGCTCGGACCACCAGCTGATGGGGTGCCTAGCCGGGATCGATGCGGCGTGTGCGTCGCCGCCGGCCGTCCGGGCGACCAGGACCGCTGGTCGCCGGGCCAGCTATTGGTCGCGCCTGAGGGGTTGGCGGCGGCATCCGCGCCATACGTCGTCGACTCGCCCGGGTTCGGGCCGGTCCTGACGATCTGGTCGAGTCGCAATCGGCTCGCCGGGAGCCACGACGGGCGGTGGTTCGTGGCGGGCAGTGGGTTCAAGGTGCTCGGGGTCGAGCAGGCCGATACTGGCGGGCCGGCGCTGGTCCTGGCCAGGGAGGCGACGAGCACAGACGCGGACGACGAGAGGCTCGACCGGGTCGCGCGGATGGCGTTGCGCCGCTTCGTCGAGGCCGTTCGCCGTGCGCCGTCCTCCGAACGCTGGCCGGTCAGTCCTGGTCCCCGAGAGCGAGCGAGTCGATGATCGAGCTGCACGCCATCAACCAGGCCCGACGTGTCTCCACCGCGAGTTGGTCGTACTCGATGCGCCCGCCGGCGCGGATGAGCCCGTCGTAGGGGATGACTGCCACGTCGCGGACGACCTCCCGGTAGCGCTCGACGATCTCCGTGAGCAGCTCAGGATCCGGCTTCGGGTCTGCGCACGAGACGACCGCGACGGCGTTCTGCACCAGGTCGGCACGCCCGGTGCGGACCAGGTGGTCCAGCATCCACAGCCCGCTGTCGGCCACATCGCGCTGCACCGTGGTCGGTACGACGAGGCAGTCGGCCACGGCCGTCGCCGAGCGCCAGTTCGCCGCCCGGACGTTGTTACCGGTGTCGACGACGATCAGCCGGTAGAACCGACTCAACGCTCTCCACAGCTTCCCGAATGCCTCGTCGTCGATGATCTCCATGCTGCCAGCGGCGTCATCGGAGGCCAGCACGTCGAAGCGGGCGCTCTGCGGTCGGAGGAAGGCGGCGAGTTGGCCGACGCTCCCCGTGCTGGCGAGGAATTCGTCGATGCGGTGCAGCAGGTCGATCACGGTCTGCTGGTGCGCGGCCGGCTCGGCGCGCATACCGAGGGTGCCCCGGGTCTCGTTGTTGTCCCACGCCAGCGTGTAGCCACCCCGGTGAAAGCCGAAGGTCGCCGCTGCCAACAGGGCCGTGGGGGTCTTCGCCGCGCCGCCCTTGGGGTTCGCCACGACGACCGACATGGTCCGACTGAACGGAACCAGCAGGCGCCGGCGCGCTGCTCGGTGCACCAACTCCTCCCGTGCCGGTGGCAGTGACAGGGCTCCACCGCTGAACCGGTTCGCCCGCCCCCGCCAGCCCCATTGGGCCGTGGACGGCCCAGCGACAGTTGCCGCCGGCCCGCCACTCGGCGCGGCGGGCGTGGTCGTGGGGGCTGCGTTCGCGGCGGCCGGTGGCTGGCTGGGCAGCTGCCAGGCCGAACGAGGCGCCTCGGTACGGGTGCCGTCCGGTGCGGTCCCGGGCGGTGTGGTTCGAGGCTCGGCGTTGGTCGGCTGCGTGGTGGGCGCGCCGTCGGGTTCGCCGAGGCTCGACTGGGACCGGGGTCGCATCGTCGTCCTTCCTGGGTGGGTGCCGTTCACCCAGCACGACGTGGCGCACGGTAGGACGGTTCACCGATACCGACACAAAGACAAGTGTCGATGTCAAGCGCGTTTCAGAAACCTCGGAAACGCCTCGGTCGCTCTGGTCAGCGGCAGATCGGCCGGGCTAGCCTGCCGGCAGAGGTGAGGAGTCGACGGTGAAGTTCTCTCGCACGGCACTACGGATCGCTGCCGCCACGGTGGCGACGATGCTGCTCGCGCTCGTCGGCAGCACGCCAGTCTCGGCGGCACCGGCCACGACGACCACCCACACCCCGTCGACCTGGACGCTCGTCGACCTGCCACAACGGCTCTGCGCCACCCCCGACGACCCGCGCGCCCTGTACTTCTTCGTCGTCCTCGACGGGACGTGGTCGACGTCGATCACCGTCGGCTACACCGGCATGCCCGCCGGCGTCGAGGTGTACAGCCCGCTGACCGCTCTACCCGGCTCCGGGGACGGTCACGTCGTTCAGATCTTGGCCGCGTTCCGCCTGAGCGGCGTCGCGCCCAGCCGGTACGTCCCCCAACTCTGGGCCACCGACGGTGCCGTCACGCAGAGCGTCCCGGTCGTCCTCGACGTCCAGTCGCGTTGTTAGCGGGTGCGGGCCGAGCTGGCTGACCTCGTACCCGTCGGGGTAGCTCTTGGTTTTGATCCCATCGGCGAACAACGCCGTGGCCCGTGGCGCGCCGAACCACCGTTGCAGCCGCGAGCGCGCCTTCAGCGCCACACGTAACCCGGCCCGGACCGGCCACGGCGGCGTGTCGACTCGCATCGCGTGCCGCAGCGGCGCGTCGTAGAGGGCGCTGACCAGCGCGTCTCCCAGCGGTGCGAGCTGCCGGGGGATCCGGGTGAGCATCAACGTGCGGGTGGCCCGCTCGATGGTCGCCGCATCGTCGTTGGGCCGCAGGTGCGCCTCGTCGTGGGCGGTGAACCAGGTCTCGAAATCGTCGTACGACCCGGGGATGTCCGTGATGCCCATCCGCCGGCCCAACTCCCGGTAGAACAGGTACGTGGCCTGCCGTTCGTGACAGCAGGGCGGGCGCCAGCCGTACTCCTGCAACCACCGGGTGGGGATCACGACCAGGCAGCCAAGGACGTAGCGGAAGTCGTCGTTGCTGATGTCGTACCGGCGGTGGATCTGATTGACGCGCCGCAACGCGTCGCGGCCACGCGGCTGCTCGAAGCCGTTGAGCACCATCTCGTACATCAGTAGGCCGGTGTCGTCGATGCGCTTCTGGGTGCGTTCGGTCAGCTCGCCGGTGGCGGTGTGCACGGCGGCGATGCCCGGGATCGAGAAGGACCTGTTGAACGCGAGGTTGAGCCCGAGCTTCATGTCCCACGGAAACTCGTAGCGCAGCATGGTCTGATAGATGGCCAGATAGTCGCGCTCCGGGTCCAAGGCGCGGGTCCGGGACAGGTTCTCGTAGCGGCCTCTCATCGGCGGGCGTCTCCAGTTCTGAATTCGCGGCTCGCGGCGAGGGTATGCGCAACCACCTCCGCAGGCCAGGTCTGCGGCCTCGACCGCAGCCTGATCTGCCCCGGCTCCGGTGGTGTCAGGCGAAGTCGGTGGCGTGGTCGGTGGCCCAGACGTCGAAGCGGATTGCGGGCCGGCCGAGGATCTGCGCGACGGTGTCGGTAGCGGGTGAGTTTCCGGCCGCGGCGTCATCGAGGAAGCGCACCACCGCTGCGGCTTCCTCGGCGGGCATGAAGCGGGAGAACCGCGCGAGGGCGTCACCACGGGTGAGGGCGGTGACGGTCAGGTCCCTACCGATCGCCGCGCCGATCGCGGCGACCTGCTCCCGCTGGGTGATCCGTGCGGGCCCGGTGAGCAGCCCGGCGGTGTCGTCGTCGCCGGTGAGGGCGGCGACGGCGACGGCGGCGACGTCCCGCTCGTGGATCGGCGCGGTCAGCGCGTCCGGCTGGTAGAGCGGCACCGCGCCGCTCGCCTTGATCGGGTACGCCCAGCCGAGCGTGTTCGTGGCGAGCACCAGGGGCCGGATCGGTGTGACGGTCAGGTCGGGAGCGGCCGCGAAAGCCTCCTCGACCTCCCGGTGCTCCTCCGTGATCGGGTTGCCCTTCGAGGTCGGGTGGATGACGCTGCCCGAGGACATCAGCACGATCCGACGTACGCCGGCAGACCCGGCAGCCCTGACGACATCCCGTACGCCCCGGTGGTTGGCGTAGAGGAACACCTGCTCGACACCGTCGAAGGCGGGAACGAGGCTGGCCGGATCGGTCAGATCAGCGGCGTACACGTCGACGCCGTCGGGAAAGTGGCCCGGCTCTGGGCGGCGGGCGGATGCGCGAACCGGGACACCCCGGACGATCAGCTCGTCGAGGACGTATCTTCCGACGCTTCCGCGGGCACCCATGACAAGGGTCGACTTGCTGGCGAGATTGGCCATGACAGGCTCCAGACACGTAATGATCACGCGTCAACGGGCCTTGTCGGCAACGAGGCGTTCCGACGCTTCACCTCGCCGGCGGCAACGGTAGCACCCCGTACGCCGACCGCCGGATAGCCAACGGCTCGGTCAGTAGGGATATCCAGGAATGTTGAGCCGCACGCTGTACAGCCCAGAGTCGCCCCACGGACCCGACGTGACGTAGAGGGTCTGCCGGTCGGGGCCGCCGAACGCCACGTTCGTCGTGCCGGAATTGCCGGGCCGGATCGTGCCGAGCTGGGTGCCCGCGGGGGAGTAGACATGCACCTGAGCGTCCGAGCCCGACGTCCAGTACACGTTGCCGGCGCAGTCGATCGTGCCGCCGTCCGGGCCGCCGATGTAGTTCACGAAGACGCTGCGGGCGCCGATGCTGCCGTCGGGCTGGACCACGTACTTGTAGATCTTGTTCTCGGAGTAGGCGCCCACGTACAGCGCGGTCCCGTCCGGCGAGAGCGAGATGCCGTTGGGCTGGCGCAGACGGTCGTCGACAAGCGACACCTGGCCGCCGGAGACGCGGAAGACGCTGGTCCGCCCGTTCATCTGATCCGGGCGGTTGCCGCGCTGGAAGTTCGGGTCGGTGAAGTAGACGACGCCATCCGAGCGGACCGCGACGTCGTTGGGCGAGTTGAACGCGCGGCCCTGGTAGTTCGCCGCGACGGTGCTGCGGGACCGGTCGCTCAGCCGGTACGCGGACACGTTTCGCTGGTCGTGGGTGGCGGCGACGAGCTGCTGACCGTCGGCGCTGAGCGCCAGGCCGTTACTGCCGGAGTTGGCGATGAACGTGTCGAAGGTCGACGGCGGGGTGAACCGGCGGATCGTCGACGGCTGGACGTTGTACGGCCCAGTGCCGGCGGCCATGTCAGAGAAGAGCAGATAGCCGCCGTCGGCGACCCAGACCGGCCCTTCGAGGAAGGTGAATCCGCTCCGAATCTTCGTGGCCGTCACGGAAGTGGCCGGCAGCGGTGAGCCATAACTGACTCCCGTCGGGCAGACCCCGGCCGGGGCGCCGGGCGGACCGGCGAGCGCCGCACCGGCTGCGGCGGCCGAACCGTGAGCGCTAACATCGACAGTGCCGGAGGGGGCGGCGGCGGCACCGCTGGGGAGTGCCGCGGCGCTGACCGCGAGGCACAGACCGGCCAGCGCGGCAGTGGTTGGACGCCAGTTCATCGAATGCTCCAATCGGCGTCGGTGGCTGCGAACGCTGGTGGTCGACGCCGTACGTGGTGGTGGGGGCCGGCACGGAATGCGTTCCGACCTGCGATGCGGGTATGAGGCAGCCTAGCGCACAAAGACGCTCATCGATGCATAAAGCTCGAGAGGTGGCCGACGAGCGAGAGCATTGCGACGACGGGCGCTCAGTTGGCGTCCAGCACCTCCCGGAGGCGCACGGCGAACTCCTCGGGCTTGCCCGCATAGCCGAACTCGCCGCCGAGGAACCCGCCGTGGTGGCTCGGGAACACCACGGCCTCCTGACCGAGCAGCGCCGCGAGGCCGAGGGCGGTGCGGGCGGTGTACGTACCGGCCGACTCCTCGCCGACCGCGACCACGATCTGGGTGGGCGCTGCGGTGAGCAGGCTCGCGTCCGGGCGGTAGTCGGTGACCGCCCACGAGTTCTTCGACAGCAGCGGATCATCACGGCCACCGTCGTCGTCGGCGGACATGCCAAACATCGCCGGGTCGGGGGTGGGCTGGGCGAAGTAGGCGTCGGTGAATTCGCCCTGCCAGGACGTCATCGCGATGAACGCGGCCATCCCGGCACCCGTGCCCTTCGCCTGGTACGCCTCGTAGAAGCCGGCCCGGGCTCGCTCGGCGGCCGTGGCGTCGGGGAGCACGGCGTTGATCGGCGGTTCGTGTGCCACAAGCGTGGCGACGTCGCCGGGATGGGTGGCGACCAGTTCGAGTGCGGTCACCGCACCGCCGCTGCTGGCAAAGACGTCGACCGGACCGGAGTCGAGCGCCTCGATGAGCGCGTGCAGGTCGACAGCCTGCTGCTGCGGCGTGTGGTCGGAACGACCGTCCGTGCGGACGCTGCGGCCCAGGCCGCGCGGGTCGTAGGTGACGACCGTGCGGTCCGTGAAGTGCGGGGCGAGCGCCGAGAAGCCCTCCGCCGTCATCGGCTGGCCGAGCAGGAGCAAGACGCGGTGGCCGTCGGCCGGAGGCAGCGGGCCGCGGACGTCGTAGACCAGGTCGACGCCGGGAATGACGAGGGTGTGCGTCTGGATGTCCGTCATGCCGATGAGACTACGGTCGGCCCGGGGGAATCGGCGGCGGCTGACGTAGCGCGTCGTCGATGATCCCCGGCAACCGCCGTGCCACCCCGGCGAGCAGGTCCGCGACCTGCACGCGCGGATCGTCGCGAGAGTCGACCATCACCAACCCGGCCAGCGGTGACACCCGGTTGGGGTCTGCCGCCACTGCGCCGCCGTTGTCGGCCAACACTCGTTGGAGGCGGGTCAGTCGGTCGGCCGTCAGGGCGCTCTGCTCGTCGTGGGTCACCAGCACCTGCCGCTGGCCGCCGCTCCAGGTCAGGACCGTCTCCGCCAGCGCCGGCAGCAGCGGTTCCAGCGGGGGAGGAACCGTGCGGTCGTCGCCGTCGAGCCTGGCCACCACGGCCCGTACGTGGCTCGGACTGAGCCCGTCGAGGACGGCGTCGGCCGCCGCGCCGAGCCTGCGTCGCCGCAGCGTGTCCCGGGCCTGGAAGAACCGCTGCACCGTCTGGTCGACCGGAAGCCGCCGCTTCATCCGGACCAGATCGACGAACGCGGACAGGAAGGCGCCCCAGTCGCCGCCGGCCGCGTGTCTGGCCTCGTAGAGGGCGAGAGCAGCCGGACGGTGCTCGCGAGCGAGGCGGGTGCCCGCCGCGTACGACGGCTCGGTCAGCAGGTAGTCGACGATCCGGGTGACGAGGAAGAACTCCTTGTCGATGAGGTGGACGTACGCGCGGCCCGCCAGCGCGGCCAGGAACCACTCCAGCGCCTCGTCCGCACCCGAGCCGCGCAGGATCCGCCCCGACTTGAGCTCGTGCGGTGAGAACCGGAACCCGGATCGTAGGACGGTGATGAGCGCGACGGCCTCATCGACGACCAGGTCGACGCTCGCGTGCGTGATCACCGGGGCGGTCGAGTGCAGCAGGTTCGTGCCCGAGAACCCCGACTCGTCGCAGGCGATCTCCACGACCGCCCCGACCACCTCCGCGCGGCTCGGCGGTAGGCCGCCCTGAAGAGGCGTCCTCACACTCGGGCTCCCGCCATGCCGACCATGGTCACCCGTGCACCGACGGAGGACAACCCGATTGCGTACGGGAGCCACTGTGATCGAGGCGAGTGGTGCTCGATGATCGGTGCATGAACGCGGCGCCGTGGTGGGCAGTGGGGTCAGTGGTGTCCGGCTTCAGATCCAGCTGGCTCGTCCGCTGCGCGCTGCTCGGCAGCACGCTCGTCGTCGCGGCCTGCGGATCAGGCGACGCCGAGGTCACCTACTGGAGCAACGGCGCGGGCCAGAACAGGGCCGTTGAGTCGTACGCGGGTGCCGAGCACTGTGGATGGCAGGACCTGACCTTCCTGCACATCGCCTGGCCGCTGCCGGGTCAGACCGGCCCGGCGGCGAACCGGCAGTACGTCCGGGATCCCGCGGGACGGCTCGCCGGGGAGGTCCTCGCCACCTACGCCCCACGGGCCGACCTGCCGGCTGATGCCCGCACCACCGACTACACCGGCCCGGACGGGCAGCAGCTGTGGTTGGCGCCGAGCGACTCCGACAAGCTGGCGTACGTGGTCTACCCGGATTCCCAGCGGGTAGAGGCCTGGCCCCGTACGACGAAGACACTCGGCTGCGATTGACGGTCCCGGCCGATGCGGAGCCTGACCGGCGGTACGGCTCGGTCACAGCTCTGTTGGCGTTGAACGATCGCGCCTGCCTGCTCCCGTACATCTGATGTATGTGCCTCCAGCCGGGTCGTTGTCGACCTCGTCCTGGCGAATCGCCGTGCCGTGCCGTGTCGGTCCGCCACCGCCGTGCCGTCCCTGCATCTTGCTGACCGGCGGTACGGTGCGGCTCTCACCTATCGATCGACCGTTGCCTATTCTGTGGCCTCGGAGTAACCTTCGCGAAACACATCAGATGTCTGGCTCGACGGGGCCATGTCGAGTCCCACAGTTGTCACGCTTCGGGGTGGCCGGACTGGTCACCGTTTGGAGGATCGATGTCAGACCTGACCCGACGGCAAGCCCTCAAGATCGGCGCGGCCGGCGCGGGCGGCGCTCTCCTGCCGGTGCCCTGGACCGCCGTGGCCCGAGCCGACTCGGTGGCGCCACCGCAGGTGTTGGCCGCCGGGGACCTCGCGCTCTGGTATGACGAGGGGGCCGGCACCGACTGGCTACGGGCGCTGCCGATCGGCAATGGCCGGCTCGGCGCGATGGTCTTCGGCAACGTCGACACGGAGCGACTTCAGCTCAATGAGGACACCGTCTGGGCCGGCGGCCCGCACGACCCCAGCAACACGCGAGGCGCGGCGGCGCTGCCGGAGATCCGGCGGCTGGTCAACGCGAACCAGTGGACCCAGGCACAGGATCTGATCAACCAGACCATGATGGGCAATCCGGGCGGTCAGCTGGCCTACCAGACCGTCGGCAACCTCCGGCTCGCCTTCGGATCGGCCAGCGGAGCGTCCCAGTACGACCGCACGCTCGACCTCACCACCGCCACCGTCACCACGACGTACGTGCTGAACGGCGTTCGGCACCAGCGGGAGGTGTTCGCCAGCGCGCCGGACCAGGTCATCGCGATCCGCCTGACCGCCGACCGGACCGGCTCGATCAGCTTCACCGCCACCTTCGACAGCCCGCAGCGCACCACGGTGTCCAGCCCGGACGGCACCACCATCGGCCTCGACGGCGTCTCCGGAAACATGGAGGGCGTCACCGGCGCGGTCCGCTTCCTCGCCCTGGCCAACGCGACCGTCAGCGGCGGCAGCGTGTCCAGCTCCGGCGGCACCCTGCGGGTGACAAACGCCAACAGCGTGGTCCTGCTGATCTCCATCGGCTCCAGCTACGTCAACTACCGCAACGTCGGCGGTGACTACCAGGGCATCGCCCGGCAGCGCCTCACCGCCGCGCGAGCCAGCAGCTACGACCAGCTGCGCAGCCGGCACGTGGCCGACTACCAGGCGCTGTTCGGTCGGGTCACTCTCGACCTGGGTCGCACCTCCGCGGCCGACCAGACGACCGACGTGCGGATCGCCCAGCACAACAGCGTCAACGACCCGCAGTTCTCCACGCTGCTGTTCCAGTACGGCAGGTACCTGCTGATCTCGTCGTCGCGGGCCGGCACCCAGCCGGCCAACCTCCAGGGCATCTGGAACGACTCGCTGACCCCATCCTGGGACTCGAAGTACACGATCAACGCCAACCTGCCGATGAACTACTGGCCGGCCAACACCACAAACCTGGCCGAGTGCCACAACCCGGTCTTCGACCTGGTCCGAGACCTCGCCGTCACCGGAGCGCGGACCGCCCAGGTGCAGTACGGCGCCGCCAGTGGCTGGGTCACCCACCACAACACCGACGCCTGGCGGGCCACCGCAGTGGTGGACGGCGCGTTCTGGGGCATGTGGCAGACCGGCGGCGCGTGGCTGTCCACGTTGATCTGGGACCACTACCTGTTCAACGGCGACATCGAGTTCCTGCGGACGAACTACCCGGCCATGAAGGGTGCGGCGCAGTTCTTCCTCAACACCCTGGTGACCGAGCCGACCCTCGGTTACCTGGTGACCAACCCGTCGAACTCGCCGGAGCTCAGCCACCACTCGAACGCCAGCGTGTGCGCCGGCCCCACGATGGACAACCAGATCCTGCGGGACCTCTTCGACGCATGTGCCCGGGCAAGCGAGATCCTCGACGTGGACAGCACCTTCCGGGCCCAGGTCCGCGCCACCCGGGACCGGCTCCCACCCATGAAGATCGGCTCGCGCGGCAACATCATGGAGTGGCTCTACGACTGGGTGGAGACCGAGCCCAACCACCGGCACATCTCGCACCTGTACGGGCTGGCCCCCAGCAACCAGATCACCAAGCGCGGCACCCCGCAGCTGTTCGAGGCGGCCCGCCGGACCCTGGCGCTGCGCGGCGACGACGGAACGGGCTGGTCGCTGGCCTGGAAAATCAACTTCTGGGCTCGGATGGAGGAGGGCAAGCGGGCCCACGACCTGATCCGCTACCTCGCCACCACCGCCCGGCTCGCACCCAACATGTTCGACCTGCACCCACCGTTCCAGATCGACGGCAACTTCGGCGCCACCGCCGGCATCGCCGAGATGCTGCTGCAGAGCCACACCGGCGAGCTGCACGTCCTGCCCGCGCTGCCGCCGGCCTGGCCGAGCGGGCGGGTGACCGGCCTGCGGGGTCGGGGCGGGCACACCGTCGGGATCACCTGGGCCAGCGGCGTGGCCACCGAGATCCTTCTCCGGCCGGATCGGGCCGGCACCGTCCGCCTGCGCTCCCGGATCCTGACCGGCACCGTGACAGTGGTCGACACCACCGACGGTACGGCAGCTCGGGTCACCCGGATCGAGTCCGACCTGGTCGAGGTCACCGTGCAGGCCGGACGCACCTACCGGGTCACCAGCTCCGGCGTCGCCACCCCGACGCTTGAGCAGAGCTTCAGCAACGTCGGCATCACCAGCGACAGCAACACGAACGTCGGAAACTTCGACGGCGGCGGGGCGTCGCTCTCCGCGCAGGCCCTGGCGCAGGCCGGTGCCAGCCCGGGCGGCACGATCAGCCGCAACGGGGTCAACTTCCGCTGGCCCAACGTCAGCTCCGGCGCGGCCGACAACGCCATCGCCTCCGGCCAGACCATCGGCGTGACCGGCACCGGCAGCACGCTCGGCTTCCTGTTGACCGGCACCTACGGCGCGGTGTCCGGAACCGGCACGGTGGTCTACGCCGACGGCACCCGCCAGACGTTCACGCTGAGCAGCCCCGACTGGTACGGCGGGCCGCACTCCGGCGGGACCGCGGCCATCGTGTCCGCGTACCAGAACCGGCCCAACAACGGCCGCCAGGCCACCGCCGCCTGCATCTACTACGTGGGCGTCGGGTTGCAGAGCAAGGCGGTGGCCTCGGTCGTGTTGCCCAACATCAGCGCCCGGCCGGCGACGAACGTGCCGACCATGCACATCTTCGCCATCGCCATCGGGGGCTGACGGCGACGGAGCCCACCTCGGGGGAGCGCGTCCGGGCCCGTCCCTACTGGGACGGGCCCGGACGCGTCGGTCACAGCACTAGTGGATGCGCTCCCCGCGGCTCTCGACCCGGAAGTAGTCGAAGGCGACGTCGAGGTCGGTGGAGGTGCCGGCCCGGTTGAAGGCCAGCAGCCCGGCCTTCGACGGCTCGACGTTCAACGTCAGGGCGCCGATGTAGCGGTAGACGCTGCCGTCGCTGGAGTAGTAGGCGCGGTAGCGGTCACCGATCTTGGTCAGTCGCAGCCAGATGGCGCCGTCGGCTCCGACGATTCGCTGAGCGTCGGCACCGGTGATCTCCAGCGTCGACGCCGTGCCGTTCTGTTCGCGGAGGAAGACGATCCGGGCCTTGTGCACGGCTGCGGTCGCGTTGCCCATCTCCCAGGCGAGCTTCACGTAGTTGTTGTCGTCGGCGTACCCGAGAATGCCGCCCTGCTCGTTGTTGCTGGCGAGTGGGCGGGAGAAGACGATCCTGGATTCGACCGTCCAGTCGCCGTCGACGTCCTGCAGGGCCAGGTTCTTCGCGGTGTTGGCGTTGCCCTGGAGGTCGCCCTGCTGCGCGGTGATGACCAGCGACCCGTCGGCCAGACGCCGTTTGCTCTCGTCCGGCCGGACCCACTGCCACTGCGGGCCGAGTTGGGTCGAGCCGAACTCGTCGCTGCCCGCGATTGTGGTGTTCAGGTCCACGGTGTAGACCGACGACGCCGCGCCGTTGGTGACGGTGACCCGAGCCTGCCCGGTGGCGCTTGTCGCCTGCTCGACCAGGACCGAGGCGGCGGGGTCGGTGGCGCTGGCGGTGATCGTCGGCGCGGTCGTGGTGCCGGCCGGCGTGAGGGCGTTGTAGCGCAGCACCGTCGGTGCGAAGGACGTCAGCGGCGCGCCGTCGACGCGCAGGGCGGTCAGCGTCGTGTCGGGCACCAGGTTGAAGACGTAGTTCTTCACGAGCGGGCCGAAGAAGCTCTCCGTGGTGATCTTGACGATCGCCTGTCCGGGTACGCCGGAAGCCTGGGAGATGATCTCGTAACGGGCCTTCCGGTCCGCCGTCCGCACCTTCGTGATGGTCGGCGACGCCCCCGCGGGCACCGGAATCGTGTACGAGGTGTCCGACAGGCTGAAGCCGCCGAACTCCTTGCCGTTCACGACGATCGTGGCGGACAGTGGCGCGTCGTCGACCGGGATGTCCCGCCCGCTGAACTCCTTCCAGTAGCTCACCGACGTGTCCCGCCAGTCGGCCGCATCCGCCTCGTGGACCGCGAGCTTGGCGCGTACCTCGGCGAACCGGCGCGCGTCGATGTCGGGCTGGAGCGCGTCCCAGGTCTCCCGCATCCAGGTCACGTACTGCACGCCCATCTGGTAGCGGTAGACCAGCTCGTCCCAGAAGGTCCGGCCGCTGTCCATCCGATAGCCCCACGGCACGTGGTGGAACCACATCAGCAGGTTCTCCGGGATCGCGTCGATGTTCCCGTAGCGCTGCTGCAACCGGGGGAAGTACTGGGCGGCCAGGTTGCTGCCGGTGGGGGAGCGGTCGAAGCCCAGACCGACGGTGTCGGCCTTGTTGTAGTAGATCGGGCTCCAGTCGTCGCGGCCCGCCCAGTCGGCGGGGTCGGGACGGTAGTGGGCGCCCTCGGCGAACTGGTGGCCGATGCCCAGCGGCGTCTGGTAGCTGACCAGCGACTCCCACGAGCCCATCATCATCTTGCGGATGGTGTCGACGACCCGCCTGTCGTTGCTCCAGGTCATCCGTACCCAGTCGGTGGCGATGTCCGTCGAGTCGAGCGTCCAGTCCCACGCCTGACGCCCGAAGGCGAAGAGGTTCGCCTGGGAGAAGTGTTGCCCGGTCAGGTTGTCGGCGTTGCCGAGGTTGGCGACACCCACGATGGCGGTGTCCGGGTGGTGCTGGGCGGTCCCGTCGACGATGTTGCCGACCAGGCGCTCCTTGAGCAGTTTCCCCTTCGCGTCGGTCGCGTACGTGTCGGTCTTGAGGATCTCCTCGTACATCGGGCCGAGGTAGGCCAGCATCCAGTTCTGGCCGGTGTATTCCTGCGTGATCTGCAGTTCCAGCGCCTGGTTGGTGTTCTCCATCCGGCCGAACATCGGGTGGATGGGCTCCCGGGCCTGGAAGTCGAGCGGCCCGTTCTTGGTCTGCAGGAACACGTTGTCGGCGAAGCGACCCCGGCTTCCGTCCGGCTGGACCTCGTCGTCGATCGGCCCGAACTCCAGGTAGGCCCGCTTGAGCCGGTCGTTGTCGACCTCGGCGTTGTAGACGAACGTGCGCCAGTGCACGGTCATCCCGAGCGGCGCCACGGCGGCGGCGATGGCGTTGGCGCCGTCACCGTGGTCGTACCCGAAGTCCTGTGGCCCCGGCTGGCCCTCCGAGTTGGCCTTGACGGTGAGCCCCATGAAGTCCGGGATCGCGGTCTGGATCTGCTGGGCCCGGCGGTGCCACCAGCCCCGGAAGTCCGCACCGTACGGGTCGAGTTGACTGTTGGTCAGCGTGTCCGGTGCGAACCGGCTGTCGGTGGGTGCGGGTAGCGGATCGACAGGCCCAACCGAATGCCGTACGGACGCAGCGCGTCGGCGAGGGCAGCCTCCTGCGCGATCCGGGCACTTGTCAGGTACGCGTTGTCGGCGTTGACGTTGTTGATGGTGATCCCGTTGATGCCCAGCGACGCCAGCGCGCGGGCCATGACCAGGTAGCGGTCGAGGATGACCGGCAGGTTCCGGCCGGCGCTGGCCCCGGTCGCGGCGAAGTTGAAGACCGCGCCGCTCTCCCCGTTTAGCCCGCCCAGCCCGGAGGCGTTGTTGCCGGCGTAGAGACGCTCGGTCTCCCAGTTGTTCAGCAACCGATGCTTGATCTTCGGTGACTCCGCGACGCGGAGGTGGTCGATGGGCTTCTGGGTCTGCAGGAGTCGGAGGAAGGCGTAGGTGCCGTAGAGCGCGCCGAGGTCGGTGTTGCCGGCGATGACGGTGAACCGTGCCCTGCCTTTCGACACCGAGCGGACGAGGTAGCCCTCGTCGCCCGCCTTGGCCAGGTCTCGCGCCGGGATGACACGGCCCACCAGCGGTGAACTCGTCGGCGTGCCCACCACGACCGCCCCGTCCGGGACCTGGTCGCCGTCGACCGTCACCACCGGGGTCGGTTGACCGAGCAGCCCGCCGAGGCCGCGTACCAGTTCGTCCCGCGCGCCGCCCAGCGTGGTCTCGACGAGCTTCTCGGTCGACCCGGGCGCCATGGCGAGGCCCGTCGTGTGCCGGTGGACCTTTGTGGCGTCGGCGTTCTCGACCACGATCGCGGTGGCCGCGCGGCGGTAGTCGCGCAGCAGCTTCGCGTCGTCGACCGGCACGTACCGCAGCCACAGGTCGGAGCCGCTGTAGTCGTCCGGCGACGGGGCCGCGGCGACAGGCGTCGTGGCGACCGTCAGGGTGGCCGCGACCGTGGCGAGTGCCGTTCCCAGCACGATGAGGGTTCGCCGTAGCCGGGGCACCGATGCTCGGTTCATCGCCATCTCCTCGTTCGTCCGCTGGGGACGCCGTGCGGCCCGTCCCACAAGCGCAACGACGTTGATGGATGGATGCGCGCCGATCCTGTCCGGCGCGGCTGCGCATCGGCAACGAGTTGTCGTTTCTTGTCGCGGGGCCGTGCCGGCCTCACGGCAGGTGGGCCGCCGGGTTGGACGCGGGCCGCTGCCCCACCCACTGTGGTCGGGCCCGACCGGGGCTCGGGTTGCGCGCGGCCGTCGACTGGCGGACCACGAGGCGTACCGGCAGGACCATCGGCCGGCCGGTGTGCCCGGGCGCCCCCGCGATCATCGTGAGCAGGTGCCGGGTCGCGGCCGAGCCCTCCGCGTAGAGCGGTGCCGCGACCGTGGTCAGCCCGGGTGTGACGAGGTCGGCGGCGAGGATGTTGTCGAAACCGACGACGCTGACATCGCCCGGAACGTTGACGCCCATCCGGCTGAGGCCGCGGATGATCCCGATCGCCATCTGGTCGTTGAAGGCGAGGACGGCCGTGGTGGGACGCGCGCACAGCTCCTGCGCGGCCCGCTCGCCGCCGTCCATGGTGGGGCTGAACGGCCCGATCTGGCGCACCTTGATCTCAAGTTCCATGCCCGCTTCGAGCAGCGAGCGCCAGCGAATGCCATTGGGCCAGGACGCCTGCGGCCCCGCCACGTAGGTGATGTGGTCGTGCCCCAACTCGCCGAGGTGCTCGGCGGCCCGCCGTACCCCGCGGGGGTTGTCCGTGACGACACAGGGCACGTCGGCGATGGCGCGGTTGAGGACCACCACCGGCCGCTGCTTGGCGAACATCCGGATGGCCGAGTCGGACATCCGGCTGCTGGCCAGCACGATGCCGTCGACCGTCGACATGGTGCGTTCGACAGCTGCCCGTTCCCGCCGGTCGGACTCCTGGGCGTCGATCAGCACAGTGGTGTACTCGCCGTCGGTCGCGGCCTCCTGCGCGCCGCGCACGATCTCCGCGTACACCGGGTTGGTGATGTCGGCGATGACCAGCGCGATCATCTGCGTGCGGGACGTGGTGAGAGCCCGGGCGAGGGGGTTGGTTCGGTAGCCCAACCGCTCGGCGACCTGCCGGATCCGCTCGGCGGTCTCGGAATTGACCCGACTCGGTCGGGAGAAGGCGCGAGACACCGTGGACGGTGAGACGGCCGCCTCGACCGCGACGTCGTAGATCGTGACCCTCTTGTCCGGCGGCCTGGTGTGGTCGGGCATCTGCATGCTCCTCCCGGCTACGCGCCGTGATCATGCTATGGCGGCCGTGAATACTCGGCAATGCCCTCGCAACAATCGAGCAGCTTTGATCGCCGAGTAGTGAAGGCAATACATGGCAACCCGTTGCCGTCGCGGCGGGCCGGCTGTCTCAATCAGCGGGGATGACACCTGGCGGAGGGAACGGCTCATGGGTATGACGCGGCGCGGCGCTCTCCTGGTCACGGCATCGTCGCTCCTGGTGGGCGCAGTCGGGTGTGGGGCACCCGAGGCGCCCGGCGACAATAAGGGCGACAGCACGGGCGAGGTGCCGCAGCGGCCTGGTAAGGCCGTCACGCTCAACGTCCTCGACGTGGCGGGCAACCTCCAGCTGACCCAGGCGATGATCGACGAGTTCGTCTCGAAGAACCCCGACGTGATCTCCCGGGTGACCTATTCGAAGGCGCCGGCACCGGAGCTGGCCGGAAAGATCAAGGCCCAGCAGGGGGCGGACCGGGTGGACATCGGTCTCGTGCTGACCGGCGTCGACGGTCTGGCCGCCGGGATCGAGCAGGGGCTCTGGATCGACCTGTTGCCGACCTTCCAGGACCGCCTCGGCGGCATGCGCGACTACCTCGAACCGGCCGCCGCGATGCAGAAGCTCGCCGGCAACGCGGGTGTCACCGTCACCTACTACCCGTCCGGTCCGCTGCTCGAATATCTGCCGGCCCGTCTCGCGACGCCCCCCACCAGCGCGGCGGCGCTGCTCGCCTGGGCCAAGGCCAACCCCAAGAAGTTCCAGTACGCCCGGCCGGCCAACTCCGGCCCGGGGCGGACGTTCCTGATGGGTCTGCCCTACATCCTGGGCGACTCGAACCCCAAGGACCCCACTGCGGGGTGGGACAAGACCTGGGCCTTCCTCAAGGAGCTGGGCCAGTACGTCGACTACTACCCGTCCGGCACCACCGAGACGATGAAGAACCTCGCCAACGGCACCGCGCACCTGATCGTCAGCACGACCGGCTGGGACATCAACCCGCGCGTGCTCGGCACGGTGCCCAAGGAGGCCAGGATCACCCCGATCGACGGCTTCCACTGGGTCACCGACGCGCACTACGCCGTCCTGCCCAAGGGCGTGTCGACCGACACCCAGGCCGCGGTGCTGGCCCTGCTGGCGTTCATGCTCACACCGGAGCAGCAGGCGAAGGCGTACGACGAGGGGTACTTCTACCCCGGCCCGGCGATCAAGGGTGTGCAGCTCTCGTCGGCGCCGCAGAAGAGCCAGGACGCGATCCGGCAGTTCGGTCGCCCCGAGTACGACGCGCTGATCAGCGGTAACCCGACCGAGGTCCCGCTCGACGCGAAGAGCCTGGTGGCGGCGTTCAGCCGGTGGGACCGCGAGATCGGCGGCGGGAAGGTCAAGCAGGGATGAGCGCCTTCTCCCAGCTGCGGTTGGACGGGGTGTCCCGCCGGTTCGGCGGCCAGGCCGCGTTGACCGAGCTGGACCTGACGATCGAGGCGGGGGAGTTCATCGCCCTGCTCGGCCCGTCCGGCTGCGGCAAGTCGACGGCGTTGAACTGCCTGGCCGGGCTCCTGCCGTTGACGGCCGGAAGCATCTGGCAGGACGAGCGCCGCATCGACACCCTGCCACCGGAGCGGCGCGGCTTCGGCATGGTGTTCCAGAGCTACGCCCTCTTCCCGCACCTGACGGTCCGGGCGAACATCGCCTTCGGGCTGCGCATGCGGCGGCTGCCCAAGGAGGAGACCCGCCGGCGTACGGAGGAGGCGGTGCGGCTGGTGCGGCTGGAGGACCACGTCGACAAGCTGCCCGGTCAGCTCTCGGGCGGTCAGCAGCAACGCGTCGCCATCGCCCGAGCCGTCGTGTTCGAACCGTCCCTGGTGTTGATGGACGAGCCGTTGAGCAACCTCGACGCCAAGCTGCGCCTGGAGATGCGTACCGAGATCCGCCGGCTGCACCAGTCGCTGGGGCTCACCACCGTCTACGTGACCCACGACCAGGAGGAGGCGCTCTCCCTGGCCGACCGGCTGGTGGTGCTACGCGAGGGGCGGGTGCAGCAGATCGGCTCGCCGCGCGAGCTGCACACCCGGCCGGCGAACTGGCACGTCGCCGACTTCATGGGCTACCGCAACCTGTGGCGGGGGCGGGTGGGGCAGGTCGACGGCGACCGGGCCACCGTCGAGCCGTCCGGCCATCGTCTGCTCGGCGAGGTGGTGGGGAGTCTGCGGCCCGGGGTGGACGCAGTGGTCGCGGTACGCCCCGAGGACATCCGCGTCGACGGGCCCGCCGAGACCCGCAACGCCATGTCGGCGACCGTCGAGGTGGTGGAGTATCAGGGCCGCGAGTTGGCGGCCGAGGCCCGCACCGACACCGGGCTGCTTGTGCACCTGCGGACCGAGCACCGGATCGCGCCGGGCGACGAGATCAAGCTCGCCATCGACCCGCAGCGGCTGCTCGTCTATCCGGCCGACGCGTCGGCCCAGACCGACCGCCTCGCCGACGCCGCGGGGGCGACGCGGTGAGCGACGCCGGGCCCGGGAGGCCACTGGCGCACTGGCAGCACCGTCTCGCCGAGCGGGGCATCGACCGTCAGCTCTGGTTGCTGGTCCCCGCCCTGGTCTTCGTCATCGCCCTGTTCCTCTACCCGTTCTTCTACGGGTTGACGCTCTCGTTCCAGCCGACCAAGGGTGGGCCGCTCAGCGACTACGCCCGGTTCTTCTCCGACTCCTACGAGCGGGGCACGATCTGGATCACGCTGCGCATCGCGTTGCCCGCCGCGCTGCTGAACGTCCTCGCCGCGGTGCCGATCGCCTACCGGATGCGCGGTCGGTTCCGCGGTAAGCGGCTGGTCACCACGCTGCTGGTCGTGCCGATCACGCTCGGCACGGTCCTCACCGCGCAAGGGTTGCTGAACTTCCTCGGCCCGACCGGCTGGTTCAACCGGACCCTGTTGGCCACCAACCTCGTCGACGAGCCGGTGCGGCTGACCCACAACTACTGGGGTGTCTTCTTCTCGCTGGTGATCACCGGCTTTCCGTTCGCGTTCCTGCTGGTGCTCTCGTACCTGTCCGGCATCGACCCGACCCTGGAACGGGCGGCTGCGACGCTGGGCGCGGACTGGCGTCGTCGGTTCACCCGGGTGACCCTCCCGCTGCTGATGCCCGGCCTGGCCACGACGTTCTGCCTGACCTTCGTGCTGGCGTTCAGCGTCTTCCCGTCGGCCGTCCTGGTCGGCAACCCGGCCGGCGAGACCCGGGTCATCTCGCTCGCCGCGTACCAGGCGGCGTACGAGCAGTACGACTACCCGTACGCGTCGGCCATCGCCATGATCATGGGATTCGTCGAGCTGGTCATCATCGCGGTGGTGCTGGCCGCTCGCAGCCGTTTCTACACCGGCTCCACCGGAGGCAAGGGCTGATGGCAACGACCACCCAGGCGCCACCAGCGCGGCCCCCCGCCACCACCACCGACCGGCGACGACGCATCGCCGCGCGACCGGCCGCCTGGATCGTGTGGGGCGTCGTCATCTTCTTCTTCGTCAACCTGCTGGGCGTCGTGGCGTCCGTGCTGGTCAGCTCGTTCGGCAAGCGGTGGTTCGACACCTGGCTCCCGGACGGCTACACCACCAGCTGGTATGCCCGGGCCTGGGACGAGTTCGCGCTCCTGCAGGTCATCACCGTGACCCTGGAGGTCTCCGTACTCGTCGTGGGCCTGTCGCTGTTGATCGGCGTGCCGGCCGCCTACGCCCTCGCGCGGCGCTCGTTCCCCGGCAAACGGCTGATCTTCCTGGTGTTCCTGCTGCCCATCCTCATGCCCCCGATCACCTACGGCATCCCGCTGGCAACAGTCCTCTACAAGTTCGGCCTGGCCGGGCACATGTCCGGGGTGGTGCTCGCCAACCTCGTACCGTCGGTGCCCTTCGTCATCCTGACCATGACCCCGTTCATCGAGCAGATCGACCCGCGGATCGAGAGCGCCGCGCGGATGTGCGGCGCCGGCCTGCGGACGGTGTTCCTCCGGATCCTCACGCCGCTGCTCGTGCCGGGCATCCTCGCCGCCGCGATCCTCGTGCTGGTCCGGACCGTGGGCATGTTCGAGCTGACCTTCCTGACCGCGGGGCCCGACTCGCAGACCCTCGTGGTGGCGCTCTACTACTCGATGTCCGCGTCCGGGATCAGGGCCCAGCAGTCGGTCGACGCCATGGCGGTCATCTACACCTCGATGATGCTGGTCCTGCTCGTCGTCGCACTGCGATACGTCAACCCGACCCAGCTCGTGGCGCGGGTCAAGGACGAACCCGAGCACTGAGGCCCGCGCCGGCCGCCTCGTCGAGGAGCTCGCTCAGGTGGCCCGCGACCGTGATGAGCGCGGGCAACCTCGTGCGCAGGCCACGGTAGGCCGTGGCGAGAGTGGGGTCGACGGCGACGGGCTCGGTGCCGGCGACCCCGGGGTCGAGCTGGGTGACGGCGTCCGAGAGGTCACAGGCATGGCCGATCGCGAAGAGCCCGAGCGCCGCCGCGCCGAGGGTGACCTCGTCGGCCGTCCTCGCGACCTGGACCGGACAGTCCAGGACCGCGGCCATCACCTCGCGCCACAGCGGCGACCGGAAGGCACCGCCGGTCAACCGAACGCTGCCGACCGGCGTCAGCTCGGCCAGCCGGTCGCGGACACCGCCGAGTTGCAGGCAGACACCCTCCACGGCAGCCCGGACGAGGTGCCCGCGTGAGTGCTCGCTGCGCAACCCCAGAAATGCGCCAGGCGGGCTCCAGCCTCCGGCCAGGGCATCGTCGGCCAGCAGATAGGGCAGCATCACGAGCCCGTCGCTGCCGGGTGCGATCCGTTCGGCGAGATCCAGGAGCGCGGGTGCGGCACAGTCGTCACCGAGGGCGCGTCCCGCCCACCGCACGACGTTGCCGCCGTTGCTGACCGCCCCGCGGACAACCCACGCGTCGTCGGTCAGCGCACCGCAGGAGAAGGTCTCCGCCGGGTCGACGAGGGGCGCCGCGACAACCGTCCGCAGCGCCCCGGTGGCCCCGAGCGTCAGGCCGCCGACAGTGCGGTCGATCGCCGCCGCGCCGAGGCTCCCCAACGGACCGTCGCCGGCGCCGACGACGACGGGTGTGCCGGAGGGCAGGCCGACCGCGCGTCCGGCCGCCGCCGAGAGCCGCAACACCGCCGTCGTGGGCAGGACCGGAGGCAGCTGACTCTCGGACACCCCGGCGAGATCGAGTACGGCGGAACTCCAGCCCCGACGGTGCACGTCGAACATCCCGGTGCCCGATGCCGAGGACAACTCGCTCACCAACATCCCGGTGAGCCGATGGACCACGAAGTCCTTGAGGCCGATCCACCACCGGGTGGCCGTACAGAGGTACGGCTCGTGGCGGGCGAACCACAGGAGCTTGCAGAGCGGGTTCATCGGGTGCACAGGCGTACCCGTCAACCGGTGCAGCTCCCGGCTCTGGCCGGACAGCCGCAACGCGCGGGCCGCGTCCGCCGAGCGTGCGTCCCGCCGGGTCAGCAGCGGCGTCACCGGGTTCATCGCCGCGTCCAACCCGATCAGGCCGTACCTGGCGGAACTCAGCGCGAGGGCGACCACCTCCGCCCCGGCGGTGCCGGCCACACACGCGGACGTCGCCGCCAGGGTGGCCGCCACGAGCACGTCCGGCTCCTGTACCCGCCAACCGGGCACCGGCTCCAGCAGCGGATACTCCCGTGTCGCGATGTGGCGCGCGGTGCCGTCCAGCGCGAACGCGGCTGCCCGCACGGCCGTGGTGCCTACGTCGACACCGACGATCACCCGACGCTCCGGCCCCATCCGCCCATGGTCGAGCGGTGTCCGGCGGGCCGGCAAGCGGTTGCGCGCAGTTGTCGTCGCGCCGGTCCGCCACCGTCAGACCAGGAACTCCTCCCGCATCCGCGCGCCCAGGTTGATGCCACCGACTGCCCGAGGGCCGGCCGGATCGTGCACGGCGACGGTGTTGTTGCGACGCATCAGCTCCCGGACCGCGGGCGGCAGTCGCGGTGGGTCGTCCATGGCCGCGAGGACCTGCCCGGCACTGACGATCAGTCGATCGGCCAGGGCGGCGGCGTCGGTGTCCACCCGCACCCGGCCGTACTCCCAGCCGGAGGTGGTGAGGTCGAGCACCTCGAACACGCGGGTCACCAGCGGATTCGGGTCGGTCACCCGGTCGAGCCGGGGCGCCCGGTTGCCGACCACCGTGACCGCGGCGGCCACCTGCGCGTACGGGTGGAAGCCACACGGTAACGCGAAGAGCGGCCAGCGCAGGGCCGTGCCGGCTTCCTTCCACAGTGGCCGGTAGTTGCGGCGGTGCACCAGCAGGCGCCGGCCCGTCCGGCGATGGAACTCCTGGGCCTGGGCCTGGAGGTCCACATGGGCCTCGTCGGCGACCTGACTCACGATTCGGGCCGCCACCACCAGGCCGTCGTCGCTGTCGAGCGAATCGGTGAGCGTCTCGACCTGGTCGTTGAACCGGACGTGCGCGTGGGGGCCGTACCGCGACTGGACGTCGCGCAGCAGCTCCTGCTGGCGTCCCGGGTCGAGCTGGACTCGCCTACCGCCCAGCAACCGACGGAGCCAACGCATGTCGCCTCGATTCAGCAGAGCCGTCGCGGACCGCGGCAATGTTAGTGCGTCGGGTTTCCCTCGTGTTTCGAAGGGGGGCTCATCGCGAATCGTCGGGGCCGGCGGCGCAGCACGGCCCTCAAGGCATAGATGACAGTTGAGGGTATGGGAGCGCTCCCGTAACATACCTGTCGCGGCCTGTTAACGCTCACAATCAGTCACTGAGCAGCGACCACCACCAATGTGTAGGCCGCCGTCCCGCGAGGAGGGTGCTATATGGCCAGATCCAGAGCCACAAATGTCGGTCTGGTTGCGGCCGGCGTCGGTTTACTGCTGTCGTCGACGGTTGTCGCGGCGCTGCCGGCCGGCGCCGCGGCCGAGGGTTGTTCGGTGAACTACGCCGTGTCGTCGCAGTGGCAGGGCGGTTTCGGCGCCAACGTGTCGATCACGAACCTGGGTGATCCGTTGAGCAGTTGGACCTTGACCTGGTCGTACGGCGCCGGTCAGACGGTCACGCAGGCGTGGAACACGTCGTTGACGCAGAGCGGTTCGGCGGTGACGGCGAAGAACGTGAGCTACAACGGTTCGGTCCCGACCAACGGCACGGTCTCGTTCGGGTTCAACGGGTCGTGGACGGGCAGCAATCCAGCACCGACGAGCTTCGCCCTGAACGGCGTCACCTGCACCGGTGGCACGACACCGACGACCCCTCCGCCCACGACCCCACCGCCGACCGACCCACCGCCGACGACTCCACCGCCGACGACTCCACCGCCGACCGAGACGTGCAACCTTCCCTCGACGTACCGGTGGTCGTCGACGGGCGTGTTGGCAACCCCGAGGTCGGGCTGGGTGTCGCTCAAGGACTTCACCGTCGCGCCGTACAACGGCCAGCAACTGGTCTACGCCACCACCCACGACACTGGGACCAGGTGGGGCTCGATGAACTTCGGCCTCTTCACGAAGACCGTCGCGCCGTCGTTGTTCTACTTCGCGCCGCGCAACATCTGGGTGCTCGCCTACCAGTGGGGTGGGCCGGCGTTCTCCTACCGGACCTCGACCGACCCGACCAACCCGAACGGCTGGTCGGCGCCGCAGACGCTGTTCAGCGGGAGCATCACCGGTTCGGGGACGGGGCCGATCGACCAGGCGGTCATCGGTGACGGTACGAACATGTACCTCTTCTTCGCCGGGGACAACGGCAAGATCTACCGGGCCAGCATGCCGATCGGGAACTTCCCGGGCAGCTTCGGGTCGAACTACACGACGATCATGAGCGACACGACGAACAACCTGTTCGAGGCCGTGCAGGTCTACAAGCTGCAGGG
>NZ_JOAN01000004.1 GCF_000718555.1 Micromonospora chokoriensis | reverse complement strand
TCGGTCGAGGTCCGGTAGGAGAACGCCGGCCCACCCCACTGGTAGGCGAGCACCCAGATGTTGCGCGGCGCGAAGTAGAACAACGACGGCGCGACGGTCCCCGAGTTCATCGCGTTCTGACTGGCCGAGCCCATCTGTGAGTAGTTCGAGAAGAGCCCGAAGTTCATCGACCCCCACGACGAGCCGAAGTCGTGGGTAGTCGCGTACACCAGCTGCTGGCCGTTGTACGGGGCGACAGTGAAGTCCTTCAGCGACACCCACCCAGACCTTGGGTTCGCCAACACGCCCGTCGACGACCACCGGTACGTCGACGGAAGGTCACACGTTCCGCCCGGCGGCGGCGTCGTCGGCGGCGGGGTGGTGGGGTTGCCCCCGCCATCGACGCGGACGAACTGCCACTGCTGGTTGGCGCCGCCCCAGTCGTCGTACTGCACGATGTTTCCACCGTCGGCGGTCGAGGCCCCCTGCACCTCCACCGCCTTGTTGCTGTTCCGGTTGATCAACCGGACGTAGCCGCTGTCCGAGTCGGCCAACCGGAACTGCTGGTTCGTGCCGTTGTTGTCGCTCCACTGCACGATGCTGGTGCCGTTGGCGGTCGAGAAGCCGGAGACGTCCAGCACCTTGCTGGACAGCCGCGACTTCACCCGGTAATAGCCACCACCGGAATCGACGAACTGCCACTGCTGCTGGTTGCCGTTGTTGCGGGCCCACTGCGTGATCCGGGCACCGTCATTCGTAGCCAGGTTGTACACGTCCAAGGCCTTGCCGCTGTTGCGGTTGACCAACACGTACCACGCGCTCGTGTCGACCGTCGCCGCAGCGGCGGGTGTCGACACCACCGCTATGGCGGCACCACCAACCATCACCGCCGCCGCGCTGGCGGCGAGAACGCGGGGCAACCACCAACGCCGCCGCGACGGCGATGCAATCGATGAAGACCTATCGAGGGCAGACATGATCCTCCTCCAGTGACCAAGAGCCGAACGGCCTGCCCGAAGATGGGCGCACCGCGACGCGTGGCCGAGCACAGGCGTCGGACCGTTAGCGTTAACAAGACGCCTGGCATGCCCTAGCGCACGCCTGATTCGAGATCGACGAGGCAGGGCTTGCCCGGAAAGCCAAGGTGTCGTCGTCCCTTAGGCATCGACTGTGAGCGATAACATGGCGTTCGTCAAGACGTAACGTGCTGGGAACATCCGGCTGGCAGCGGCCGCAGATCTTGACGTAAAACGCTTTCCACCGACTTCCCGCAGGCACCGCCCCAGATCCCGGCGTAGACCGCAGCCGGGCCCTTGAGGAGGTGCCGCGAGCGCGTTAACATCGATGGTTGCCCATCGCCCGTGGCTGCGACGCCAGAGTCAGACCGCGCCTCGGTCGACCAGGCTGAACGTGGTGTCGATCGGAGCGTCACCGAGAAACTCGACGTAGATTTCCCTCTTGGTGGGGCTCCACTGCACCACGCCGTGTTCGTCGTTGACGATGGCGTAGGAGGTGCGCCCCTTGTCGTCCTTGCCCTCGCGGGACAACCCGAACAGAGTTGCCTTGGTCGGCCGACAGTCGGTTCCCACAAGCGACCCGTACCCCTCCGAATCGACCTTGACGCCGAGGCACGGTCGGTGGGCGATGTCCGGGTTCACGGATTTGATCATGTAATCGACACCGATGGGTTCAAGCACGAAAAGCGCATCCTTGCCGGTTCCGTTGCCGACCTCGACCTCGCCGTAAGACGGCAGCGACAGGTCGCGGTCGATCTCCACCAAGTGCACCAGGATTCGCCGCTGACCGGCGAGGATGGCCCGGGTCGGGTCCACGCTGGCCGATGGTGACGCGGTCGGCTTACCCGATGTGGACGCGGACGCGGTGACCGCCGGCCCGCTCGGTGCCGGGCTGCCGGTCGCCGTCGAGCCGGCCGGGTCAGGTTTGGACTGGCGATCCAGCAGTTTCGGGCCGAACAGGAAGGCCGGCACCAACACCGCGATCATCGCGGCGGTCGCCGCCAACGCGGTGAGCCAGCGGCGCCGGCGCGAGCCTGCGCGACCAGCCGTGGCCAGACTCGGCGACCCGTCCAGGAGTTGGGCCTGCCCGCCAGAACCCCCGGAATGCGCTGCGGCCAACAACCCGTCGAGCAACTCCCGGGCGGTGGGCCGGGCAGCGGGATCCTTCTCCAACGCCCGGGAGACCAACTCCCGCAACGGCCCGCCGAGCCCGGTCAGGTCCGGCGGTTGGGTGAGGATGCGCATCGCGATGGCGGTAGCGGAGTCGCCCCCGAACGGATTGCGGCCGGTCGCGGCGTGCGCGACCAGGGCACCCCAGGCGAAGATGTCCGCGGCTGGGCCCACCGGACGGCCGGACTCCGTGTCGAACCGCTCCGGAGCCATGTACGAGACAGTCCCGACCATCTGGTTGGTCCGGGTGTGTTGGCTCGTCGCCTCGAACGCTCGGGCGATGCCGAAGTCGATGACCTTGATCCCGCCCGGCGCGACCAGGACGTTCGCCGGCTTCAGGTCGCGGTGGATCACCCCAGCGCCGTGGATGGCGGTGAGCGCGGTGGCCACCCCGACCGCGATGCTGTGCAGTCGCGCCGCCCCCAGCGGCCCCTGTTCCCGGACTACCTGGGCCAAACTGGGGCCCTCGACGTACTCGACCACCAGGTACGGCGGGTCATGGTCCGGGTCGGCGTCCAGGACCTCGGCTGTGCAGAACGGTGGAACCTCGCGAGCGCGGTTCACCTCACTACGGAACCGACCTCGGAACTCCTCGTCATGCGAGAGCTCCGCACGGACGACCTTGACCGCCACCCGCCGGCCTTGCGGCGAGCGGGCCAGGAAGACACTGCCCATGCCCCCGTCGCCGAGTCGGTCGAGCACCTCGTACCCACCGAGGCGTGCCGGGTCACCCGGACGCAAGCCCCCGCTCACGCCAGAGGTCCGCAGACTGCGACCACCGCGCGAACCGTTCCGCCTATCACCCGTTCCCCTTAGGTCACTCGGACGCCGGCCGCAGCCTATCGCCCGACCACCGAAGGCCGTCTATGCCGTCCACGAATGGGCTTCGACCTGAGCGTCCGGGCCGGGAAGTTCGCTCGTCAACCCGTCGTACACCCGGCGTTCACTTCCAGTTCTTACGTGGTTCAAAGGCCGCTTTGAGGTTCACCTGGTTACGTCCCCTTCGTCCCAACCGTGATCAGATGGGCTACGAGGATGCGACTGCCGTTCCGACGACGTGCCGTGCCGCCGGACCGCCCCGGTGGCGATGAACCGCCAGACTCCAACCGTTCGAAACCCTCCGGCAACCAGGCCCCCGGCCGGAGCGACGATCACGTCGGTCATGCGCTGCGGGCACCGAGCAGGCTGCACGCCTTCAATCGCTACGAGATCAAGTATCTGATGCCGAGCACGGCCGTACCCGTGCTGCGTAGGGCACTCGCCAACCGGCTCGACACCGACAGTCACGGTGTCGGCGGCGGCTACGGCGTCTGGAGCGTCTACTACGACACCCGCGACCTTCGGTTCTACTGGGAGAAGATCGAGGGCTTGCGATTTCGACGCAAGTTGCGGGTGCGGCACTACGGCGACCGGTCGACCGTCAACGACGACAGCACGGTGTTCGTCGAGATCAAGCAGCGGGTGAACCGGGTTACTCAGAAGCGCCGAGTCGCGTTGCCGTACCACCTCGCTCGCGACCTGTGCGACCGCCGGGAGATGGTCGCCCACGAGCCGGGCCAGCGGGCGTTCCTCGAGGAGGTCCTGGATCTGCTCTGTCGGCTGGACCTGCGCCCGGTAGCGATGACTGGCTATCAGCGGGAGGCGTTCGTCGGTCGCGGCGCAGAGGCCGGTCTCCGGGTCACCGTCGACCAGCGGGTTCGTGGCCGCGACCGCGACTTCCACCTCGGCGCCGACGCCGAAAACCGGCTCATCGTTCCGCCTCGACTCGCGGTCGTGGAGCTGAAGGCGAACGAGCGGGTCCCGTACTGGCTCACCGACCTCGCGGCCGAGCTGGACATGTCGGTGGTGCGGATTTCGAAGTACTGCCAGAGCGTCGAGGCGTTCGGCCGCGTACCCCGATCGATTTTCCATGTTTCCGATGACGACCCCGCCGGTGCCCCCGTGCCGGCTGCTGCCCGAAGTGAGGCCTGACCCCCATGCCATTCGACGTCCAGGACCTGTCCGGCACGTTCAGCGTCGGCGACATCGCGATCGCGCTGTCGCTGTCGTTCGTGCTCAGCGCCATGATCGGCTGGGTCTACCGATTCACCCACCGCAACGTCTCCTACAGCCAGTCCTACGTGCAGACCCTCGTCATCCTCGGCATGCTCATCGCGCTGATCATGCTGGTGGTCGGGTCGAACATCGCCCGCGCGTTCGCCCTCGTCGGGGCGCTGTCCGTGGTGCGGTTCCGCAACGCCATCAAGGAGACCCGCGACGTCGGCTTCATCTTCCTGGTGATGGGTGTCGGCATGGCCGCCGGCACCAGGTTCTACACCCTGGCGATCGTCGCCGCCGTGGCGATCAGTCTCATCATCCTGGTGATGTACCGATTCAACTGGTTCGCCTCCAGCATCCAGCGGCAGGTGGTGAAGGTTCAGGTTCCGCCGGACGGCGACTACACCGCGAACATCCAGGACATCCTCATCGCACACACGAGTGAGTTCGAGCTGGTCAGCATGGAGTCGATCCGCGGTGGCGCCCTGACCGAGATGATGTACACCGTCCGGCTCAAGAAGGGCCACGGACCTGGCGACCTCATCGCGGCCCTCGGCGAGCGGACCGGCGGGCAGCGGGTGACCGTGCTGACCGGCTACGACCAGACGGACCTGTGATGGCACCACCATCACCACCGTCGGCGGCACCCCCGCCCGCTGCCGTACGGCGGCGGCTGGCGCACCGGATTCCGGTGCGGGTGCGCCACTACTGGAAGCTGCTTGCCGCCTGCGCGGTGTTCATCGTCGTCTGCGCGGTGGTGTTCAGCACCGTGCGGGTCACGCCCCTGGTGACCAGCAGCGCCACCTCCGCGGATCAGGTCACCCAGAACATCGCCGGGACGACGGACCTGTTCGACGCCACCGTGGCGCACCGGATCACGGTGACCTTCCACGACGAGGGCTACCAGCGGCTGCTCGACGAATTCTGGGAGGACAACGAGAAGAGCTTCCTTGAGGCCGACCTGACGGTCGACGGCACGCGCATTCCCAGCGTCGGTATCCGGTTGAAGGGCAACTCCACCCTCGCCGGGCTGACCCGTAACGGCGAAGCCCGGCAGCGGGGATTCGGTCCTGGTGGTCCCGCAGGTGGTGTGCCAGCGGGTGCGCCGGAAGGCATGGCGCGGGGCGGCGCGGGGCCGGGCGGGTTCGCCCGGGCGTCGCTGAAGGCCGAGGAGCCGGAGAGCCTGCCGTGGCTGATCCGCTTCGACGAGTTCGTCGAGGGCCGCCGCTATCAGGGCCACCGCGAGGTCGCCGTGCGGGTCGCCGGCATGGGTGGCGGCTCCACGGTCCTCAACGAGGCGGTGTCGCTACACGTGTTGGCCGCCGCCGCCGAG
This sequence comes from Micromonospora chokoriensis, assembly GCF_000718555.1. Classification (GTDB taxonomy): domain Bacteria; phylum Actinomycetota; class Actinomycetes; order Mycobacteriales; family Micromonosporaceae; genus Micromonospora; species Micromonospora chokoriensis_B. The sequence continues at coordinate 304,367 of NZ_JOAN01000004.1, read as the reverse complement.
CCCGCCCAGCGGTACGCGTACTCCAGTTTCACCGTCAACGACCGGCCCACCACCGCCCGTCTCATCGTCGAGCACCCGGACGACGGCTTCGCCGACACGCTGGGCGGCGATGGTGTGCTGTACAAGAGCTTGGCCACCGGGCAGTTCACCGACCAGGGCGACGACCCGACCAGCTACGCCGACGACTTCAAGCAGATCACGATGAAGGGCAGCCAGGACCTCCAGCCCGTCATCAACCTGATCAGGTGGGTCAACACCAGCAGCAACGCGGACTTCGACGCCCACCTGGACGACCACGTCGACGTGCAGGCCCTCGCCCGCTACTTGGCCGTGCAGAACCTGCTGCTCAACTTCGACGACATGGCCGGGCCCGGCCGCAACTACTACCTGTGGTACGACCTGGGCACCAAGAAGTTCACAGTCGTCGGCTGGGACTACAACCTCACCCTCACCGGCGACGCTACCCAGGGCCCGCACGACCCAAGTCGAATGGGCGGCCGTTTCCCGCCGGGGGGAGGCGCCCTACCCGAGGGGATGCAGCTACCGGAGGGGATGCAGCTACCGGAGGGCATGCAGCTGCCCGAGGGCATGCAGCCACCGGAGGGCATGCCGCGTCCGGGTGGCGACGCCGCCGGTGCGCAGGGTCGGCCGAACGGCCTCGGCGGCAACAAGCTCAAGGAACGCTTCCTCGCCAGCGCCGCCTTCAAGCCGGTGTACGAGAACGCGTACCGCGAGCTCTATCGCAAGTTCTACGCGGACGGCACCGCGTCGAACGCCGTCGAGACCATCACCAAGGTCCTGTCCACGGTCACGGGGTACGACCAGCAGAAGACTGCTGCGGACGTCGAACAACTGAAGACCCTCGTCCGGCAACGCACCGAGCACCTCGCCACCGACAGCGTCATCACCAGCGGGTGACGCGGTAGTCGGGCGACGAGACGCAGAACTCTGTGGGCGGCGGTGTGCGATGGAGGCACACCGCCGCCCGCTGCTTCCGTCGACTTTCGCCCTACGGCGTGGCAGTGGCGCTGGGGCGGAGCACGTCGCACGCCTGCACGGCCTCTGCGACCTTGGGATCGGTTGTTGCCGGGTTGGCCCGAAGATCGACACCTCGGTCGGCGAGACAGTTGCGGTAGGCGGTATCGGCCTCACGGTTGCCGCCTCCCGGGCCGCCGGGGCCATTGCCTCCCGGACCGCCGGTGGGCCGCTGTGACGCGCAGGCCTCCTGTGCCATCTGCCAGGTCGCGTCGTCCACCCCTTGGGGGCGGAAGCCATCCATCCGTCCGCCGCCGGGCCCGCCGGAAGGGAACCCACTGGGACGCCCGGACGGGAACCCGCCAGGGCCGCCGGAGGGGAACCCACTGGGACGCCCGGACGGGAAGCCGGTGGGACGCCCCGAAGGGAGCGTGTTCGAGATGTCGATGCCCTGGTCGCGCAGACAGCCGAGATATGCCGAAGCCCCCTCCGGCGCACCGGTGGGGGCCTGGCCGGGGTCGCTGGACCCACCCTCGCCATCCGAGCCGCAACCGGCCACCATGAGCAGCGCCGCCGACCCGGCGGCCAACGCCAGGGTCCATCGCGTGCGGGTCGACTGTCGCGTACGCAGAGACACAGGTCCTCCATCCTCATCGTGCCGCCGGGGTCGGGGAACGTGCCGCGGCACACCGGCCCATGCAACCGCCACTACCTCCGGGCAAGGTCAGACCAAGCTCAAAGAAGCCTTCGAATCGACTCTGAGGGAACTCCGAGCTGCGGCTGAGCCATCTGCGAGGTAAGCCACCGATACTCGCCGCTTATGGGCTTCCTCCGAAGAAGATGGCGTGGCTACGGCAGGCTCGCCGGGTGCGGTCTCGCCGCGCTGGTCGTGCTCGGCGTCGCGGCGGTCGTGTGGACGTCGCACCAGGGAGAGCCGGCCCGGTCAGGCAACACCAGCACCGCGCGGATCGACCGGGGCGAGGTCGTCACGGCTGTCGCGACGACCGGATCGCTTGAGCCCGCGCAGACCCGCACGCTCGGCTTCGCCGCCAACGGCAAAGTGACGGCGGTCAACGTACGCCCCGGTGATCAGGTGAAGACCGGTCAGGTGCTCGCCGAGATCGACGCCACCGACGCCAAGGAACGGGTGGCGGACACGCGGCAGGCACTTGAGGACGCGGAGGGGTCGCTCGACGAGGCGGAGAAGACGACCGGCTCCAGGGCCGGTACCTGCCCCGTCGCCCGAATCGGGCAGGCGGTCCCGGTTGTTCTGATCGTCAATGGCAGCGCGACGCCGTCGCCTTCCACGTCCCCGTCGCCCTCGGTGACGCCGTCGGTGACACCGAGCGGCCAACCATCGCCGACGCCGACGCGATCGGTTCAACCGCCCGCGAGCCAGCCGCCGCGCTCCGGCGGCGGCCAGAACCCGGGCGGTGGCCAGGCGCCCGGCGGTCAGAACCCAGGCGGCGGTCAGGCACCGGGCGGTCAGCTGCCCGGCGGCGGCGGGGATGCCGGGTGTTCCGGTCAGCGGGCCGGAGATCCTGTGTTAGCCGCGCAGCAGCGGGTGACAAGTGCCGAGGTCGCGTTGGCCGAGGCGGAGGACCAGCTTGCTGGCACCAAGATCAAGGCGCCGATCGGCGGAAAGGTGCTCACGGTGGCCGGCGCGGTGGGTGCCGACGTCGGCACCGGAGGCACCTTCGTCACCCTCTCCGACGTGGCGGGCATGCAGGTGGCGGCTGATGTTCCGGAGGCGTACGCGGGCCGTCTGGAGTTGGGTCAGAACGCGACGGTCACGCTCGCCAATCGGCCGAACGAGGAGTTCGCCGCCCGGGTCGTGCGGATCGACCCGGTGGGCATCGCCGATGGGAACCTGGTGCGCTATGGCGTCGTACTCGCTTTCGAGGAGGTCCCGGCGGAGCTTCTCGTGGGTCAGAGCGCGAACGTCCGGGTGCGGACCGGCGAGATCGCCGGCGTGTTGCGGGCACCGTCGGCAGCGGTACGCGCCGATGGCACGGTCGTGGTCAGGACGGCCACCGGTAACCAGGTCCGCGCCGTCGGCGTCGGGCTGCGCGGCGACCAGTACACGGAGATCACCAGCGGGCTCATCGAAGGCGACGAGATCGTCACAGCAGGTGCAAAGGCTGGTCCTAGCTGACTCCGAGGTAGCTCCGATAGAAGAATGACGTGGCTGAACGGTTGACCCGAGTGCTCGTCGTCGACGACGAACCCAATATCTGTGCCCTGCTGTCGGCGACGCTGCGGCTCATCGAGTTCGAGGTGCGTGTCGCCGGCGGCGGACACGAGGCGTTGGCAGCCGCAGTCGACTTCGAGCCCGACCTGGTGGTGCTCGACGTGATGATGCCCGACCTCGACGGCTTCCAGGTCGCGCAGCGCCTGCGCTCCGGGCCGGGGCCGCACGTGCCGGTGCTGTTCCTGACCGCACGCGACGCCGTCGAGGACCGCATCTCCGGCCTGACCGTCGGTGCCGACGACTACGTCACCAAGCCGTTCAGTCTGGAGGAGGTCGTCCTCCGCATCCGGGCGATCCTGCGCCGCAGCCGCATCGAGCCAGACGGCGACACCGCCATCCTGCGCTACGCCGATGTCGAGCTCGACGAGGAGGCGCACGAGGTACGCCGCGGCGGCCGGCTGGTCGATCTGTCGCCCACCGAGTTCAACCTGCTCCGCTATCTGCTGGTCAACGCGGGCCGGGTGGTGAGCAAGGCGCAGATCCTGGACCGGGTCTGGAACTACGACTTCGGTGGCGACGGTCGAATCGTCGAGTCGTACGTCTACTACCTCCGGAAGAAGATCGACCGCTGGGAACCGCCGTTGATCCACACGGTCCGGGGTGTGGGTTACGCGCTGCGCCGGCCCCCGGGGGAATGAGAATGGCCAGGTGGCGGCACTGGACGCTACGGTCCCGCCTCGTCGTCGCCGTGGCCGCGCTGAGCGCGGTCGCCCTGGTCGTCTCCAACGCGGCTGGCATCGTGCTGCTGCGTCAATACCTCACCGACCAGATCGACAACCAGCTCGCCGGGATGCGCCACATCGCGGCCCGCCCGTTGCCGCCCGATCAGACCGGCGACAATCCGTTTCCCCGTGGCCGCTTCGACCTGTACCGCACAGTTCTGTTCTTCGACTCCACTGGCCGCCAGTTGCCGTCCCCGTCGCCCGACGAGATCTCACCACCTGAGGTGGAGGGGATCGCCGCATTACGCGACAAGGCCGACGACGGGCCGTACACCGTCGAATCCATCGATGGTGGGGACCGTTGGCGGATCACGGTGGTCACCCAACCCGACGGTGGTCTAGCCGTCCCCGCCATCTCGCTTCGCCAGGTCGAGGCCACGGCAGACTTGCTGCTCGCCATCGACCTGGTCGTAATGATCGTGGTGTTGTTCCTGCTCGCGTTGGTCGCCGCAGCGGTAGTCCGGATCGGCCTGCGCCCGCTGATCCGGATGGAGAGCACCTCCACCGCCATCACCGCAGGCGACCTGACCCACCGGGTGGACGACGCCGACCCGCACACCGAGTCGGGCCGGCTGGGCATCGCACTGAACTCGATGCTCGACCGGATCGAGTCGGAAGTCGCCGCCAGGACCGCATCCGAGCAGCGGCTCCGGCAGTTCGTCGCGGACGCGTCGCACGAGCTGCGCACCCCGCTCACCTCGATCCGCGGCTTCGCCGAGCTGTACCGGCGCGGCGGCGCTCCGCCCGGGCGGCTGCTGGACGAGACGATGTCCCGCATCGAGTCGGAGGCCGCCCGGATGGGGCTGTTGGTTGAAGACATGCTGCTACTGGCCCGGCTGGACCGCCAGCGAGAGCCGCAGCGGCGGCCGGTCGACCTGCTGGCGATCGCCGCCGACACGATCCGCGACGCCCACGCCCGCCGCCCCGACCGTCGGGTCCAGTTGGCCAACTTCGGCGGCGACCAGTCCGCCTTCGATCCGGTGACGGTGCTCGGCGACGAGCATGGTCTCCGCCAGGTCGCGACGAATCTGGTCGCCAACGCGCTGCAACACACGCCGCCGAACGCGCAGATCACCGTTCGGGTCGGTCGGCTGGCGACGTACCGGCCCCGTCGACACATTGCCGCCATGGTCGGCGAGGAGCCACCACGTCGTACGCCGATCGCGGTTCTCGAGGTCGCCGACGACGGCCCGGGCCTACCCCCGCAACACGCCGGACGCGTCTTCGAACGGCTCTACCGGGCCGATCCGAGCCGAGCGCGAAGCAATGGCGGCTCCGGGCTCGGCCTGTCGATCGTCGCGGCGATTGTGAGCGGCCACGGCGGCCGAGTCGAGCTGGAGACGAGCCCGGACCAGGGAGCCTCGTTCCGGGTACTGCTGCCGACCGGTTCCCAGTCAGCTTTGAGCTAGCGCAGGGCTTACTCCGAGCCGCCTCCGCCAAGCTGTCGCGCATGCGCCACACCCTCCCGAGACTGGGTAGGCCGTCGTTCTCGCGACTGCGGACGTCGCCAGCCCTGCTCGTCAACCTCGTACTCGCCTTGGCGGTGGCCGGCGGGGCCACCTGGGCGTACACGTCATTCAGCACCGCGAAGGCCGCCGAGCCAGGCTCCGGCGGCAGCCGCACAATCGCCGCAGCCCAGGGCACGGTCACCGCGACGGTCTCCTCCTCGGGCACCGTACGCAGCGCCTCGACGGCGAGTGCCACGTTCGGCACCTCCGGCACAGTCACCGCGATCAAGGTGCAGGTCGGCGACAAGGTGACCAAGGGGCAGGTCCTGGCGACAGTCGACGACAAGGCTTCGCAGCGACAGCTCACCGCCGCGCGGAGCAACCTCGACGCCGCCGAGGCCGCACTCGACCGAGCCCAGGACGCCGACAGCGACACCTCCGAGGCGGAGGCTCAGGTCGACGAGGCCAAACTGAACGTCGACGAGGCCGAGGACGCCGTCGCCGGCACCACGCTCAAGGCGCCGATGGCCGGCACGGTGACCGCCGTCAACGGCACGGTCGGCGGGTCGGCCTCCGGAACCGCCAGCAGCGGCGGCAACGCTTCGAGCAGCGGTGGCAACGCGCCGGGCGGCGCTGCCCGCAGCGGCGACACGGGGACCGGGTCGTCGTCCGCGAGTTTCATCGAAATCGCCAACCTGAGCCGGCTGGAAGTCGCTGCCTCGGTCGCCGAGGCGGACGCCACGAAGCTCAAGTCCGGCCAGACCGGCACCGTCACCTGGAACGCGCTACCCAGCGCACGGTCGACGGCCAAGCTCGCCGCCATCGACCCCAACGCGACGACGGAGAACAGCGTCGTGACCTACGGGGTCACGTTCACCCTCGACGACCTGCCCGAGGGAGTACGCGCTGGTCAAAGCGTCAACGTATCGGTCACTGTCGGTCAGGCCGACATGGTCGTCTACGTCAACTCGGCGGCCGTCACCAGCGCGGGCAACCGCCACACCGTCACCGTGTTGGACAACGGCCAACGGGTCGTCCGCTCGGTGGAAGTCGGCCTCAAGGGCGACAGTACGACCGAGATCAAGTCGGGGCTCGCCGTCGGAGAGCAGGTGCTGATCACCATGCCGAGCGACTCCAACCAGGGGACGCGGCCGGGCGGCGGTTTCCCCGGCGGCGGGGCAGGCCCCGGCGGCGGAGGGTTCCCCGGCGGTGGCGGAGTCCCCGGCGGCGGCCGTCCCGGAGGTGGCCGGTGACCGTCCTCGACGTACGCACCGTCACCAAGGTGTACGGCCAGGGCGCCGCCACCGTCCACGCGCTGCGCGGAGTGTCACTGAGCGTCGCACGGGGCGAGTACCTGGCGATCATGGGTTCGTCCGGCTCCGGCAAGTCCACCCTGATGAACATCCTGGGCTGCCTCGACATCCCGACGGCAGGTCAGTACCTGCTCGACGGCGTCGACGTGAGCCGGCTCAACGATCGCCAACTCGCACTTGTGCGCAACCGCCGGATCGGCTTCGTCTTCCAGTCGTTCAACCTGATCCCCCGCACGTCCGCGGTGGCCAACGTCGAGCTTCCCCTGGCGTACGCCGGAATCAAGGCAGGCGAGCGCCGCCGGCGGGCACGCAACGCGCTGGACATGGTCGGCCTCGCCAAGCGCGGCGACCACGAGCCCAACCAGCTCTCCGGTGGCCAGCAGCAGCGCGTCGCGGTGGCCCGGGCGCTGGTCACCGAGCCGGCCCTGGTGCTGGCCGACGAGCCGACCGGCAACCTCGACAGCCGGTCTACCGAAGACATCCTCGGCATCTTCGACGACCTGCACGCCGCCGGCCGGACCATCCTGCTGATCACCCACGAGGAGGACGTCGCCGCCCGCGCCAGCCGACTGATCCGGCTCGTCGACGGTCAGATCGTCACCGACGTACGGCAGCAGCGGGTGCCGGCATGAGCGCCTTCGAGGTGTTGCGTTTCGCCGTACGCGGGATCGGCGCCAACAAACTCCGCTCCAGTCTCACCATGCTCGGCATCCTGATTGGCGTCGCGGCCGTGATCCTGCTGATCGCCGTGGGCAACGGCTCTGCCCGCCAGGTCGCCGACCGGATCGAGGCGCTGGGCACCAAGACCCTGACCGTGCAGGGCGTCGGCGGCAGTGGCGTCCTCACCCCGGCGTTGGCCGAGGCGCTCGACGACCCGGTCCTCGCACCCGACGTCGCGTCGGTGTCACCCGTCACCAGCACCCAGGCGACCTTGACCTACCAGGGCACCGACCATTCCGTGCAACAACTTGTCGGTAGTTCCCCGAGCTACTTCGCCGCCTCGAACTCGCCGGTCGGCACCGGCGCGGCGTTCACCGCCGACGACGTCGCGCAGGGCCGCCCGGTCGTGGTGATCGGGCGGACCGTCGCCGACGAGTTGTTCCCGGGCGTCGAGGCGGTCGGAAAGGAGGTCACCGTCAACGGGGCCCTGTTCACCGTCATCGGTGTGCTGGACGAGAAGAGCAGCGCCTCCGGCTTCATGGACGCCAACGACGTCGCGATCGCACCACTCACCGCGGTCCAGCAGGCACTCACCGGCTACGGGCCGCTCAACTCGATCGTGGTCGAGGCCCGGAGCCCGGAGAAGGTGACCGACGCACAGTCACAGGTCTCCCTGATCCTGTCCCAGCGAATCCCGGCATCCACCGCCTCGAACTCCCAGCCGTACCGCATCCAGAACGCCTCTCAGCTGCTGCAGACGCAGACCGAGACGGCCGACACGTTCACCACTCTCCTCGGCGCCGTCGCCGGTATCAGCCTGCTGGTGGGCGGCATCGGCATCACCAACATCATGCTCGTCACGGTCACCGAACGCACCCGCGAGATCGGTATCCGCAAGGCCCTCGGCGCACCACGCCGGGTAATCCTCACCCAGTTCCTGGCCGAGGCCACGATGTTGAGCCTGCTGGGCGGCGGGCTGGGCGTCGCTGCCGCGTTCATCGGCAGCAACTTCACAATCGTCGGCGTACGGCCGGTCATTGTGCCCAGCTCGATCGCCCTCGCCCTGTGCGTGTCGGTCGCGATCGGGCTCTTCTTCGGCAGCGTGCCCGCCCACCGCGCAGCCGGCCTGCGTCCCATTGACGCCCTTCGCTACGAGTAATCCCGGGAGATCGTTGTGACCGCATCCACACTCGACGTCGAGCTGGCTGCCGCGGCTAACCGCCGCTGGTGGAACAAGACGACGATGGCCCTCGCTGCGGCGCTCCTCCTCGTCGGCGGCGTGGTAGCCGGGATCGAGGTGCAGAAGGAGTTCGGCACACAGAGTGCCGCTACCGGACCGGGCGGGTTCCGGGGCCAGGGCGGCTTCACCCCACCCACGGCCTTTCCGGGCGGTGGCGCAGTCGCCGGCGGCACCCAGGGCAGAGCACAGCGCGCCAACACCACCGGCACCGTGAAGCTGGTCGACGGCAGCACGGTCTATCTGCAGACAGAGTCGGGTGAGGTGATCACGATCCGCACCAACGGCGACACGTCCGTGCAGGTCCCCGGCCAATTGAAGAGCTTCAAGGCTGGCGACAAGGTCAGCGTGGCCGGCGACACCGACGCGAACGGCTCGGTGACCGCGTCGTCGGTCACGAAGACCAACTGAGCAGACGACGGTGGCCGGATCATCCGTGATCCGGCCACCTGGTGCGAGCGCACGAGCTATCGGCGGCTCCACTGCTGGTTGGTCTGGCCTGTGCAGGTCCAGAGAACCAGCTTCGTGCCGTTACCGGTGCCCACGTTGTAGGGGTCCAGGCAGAGGCCGGACTGCACCCCGGTGATGGTGCCGTTGGCGTTGACGTTCCACTGCTGGTTCGTTCCGCCGTGGCAGTCGTAGATGGTGACCTGGGTGCCCGGGGTCGTGCCGTAGCCGGCGGCGTCGAGGCACTTGTTGCCGTACACGGTCAGGGTCTTGCTGCTCGTGTAGGTCCACTGCTGGTTGGTGCGGCCGTGGCAGTCCCACAGGTGCACCTGGGTGCCGTTCGTCGTGGACGAGCCGGGGACGTCGACGCAGCGGCCGGACAAGGCGCCCACGATCGCGCTGGTCTGTCCGGTGCCGCTGCCCGGGTCGCCGATGCTGCCGGGCACGGACTGCAACGCGCTGTACCAACGGGCAGCCATCTTGTCGTAGCCGCCGGACGTGGGGTGGATGCCGTCGATCAGGTCGGCGGTGGTGAGGGCGCTGTGCATGTCGACCAGGCGGACCCGCTTACCGGCGTTCACCTTGCTCTGCACGATGCCGGGGATCGCCGCGTTGAAGGTGCGTACGGCCGTCTCCTGGTTGCTGTTGGAGAGCGGAATGAGCTGCGCGACGAACACCTCCGCGGTGGGAGCGGTGGCGGTGATCCGGTCGATCAGGGTGGAGAGCCGGTTCGGCGCGGTGCTCACGTTGTAGTTCTGCAGGATGTCGTTGGTGCCGATGTGCAGCAGGACGGTCTGCGGCCGTTGGGTGTTCAGCCAGCCGACGATGTTCGCGTCGATCTGGTCGATGCGCCAGCCAGGATGCCCCTGGTGGTCGTGGTCACCCAGGCTGGCTGGCCCGTTGAACTGCGACCCGACGAAGTCCACCGTGTACCGACCGTTGACGAGGCGCTGCCAGAGCCCAATGCGGTAGCCGCCCGGCACCTGGGTGCCCTCGGTGATGGAGTCACCGAGAGGCATCACCCGCACCCCGCCGTTGGATTCCGCGTTGGCCGGGCCGGTCGAGGTCAACACCCCGGCGAGGACCACACCGAGAGCGGCGGTCGCCGCGAGCCATCTTGCCCTCGTACGCATAGATTTCTCCCCTGCAGTGGTAGTGCTGACCGAGGAGTCAGGCCGTCGGTACCGCCAGATCGGCATGACGATGCCGTCGCAGCACTGGGACGGGTTTGTTAACGTTAACAGCGATTCCTGTAAATTCTTGTCGCCAATCTGGCCCACGTCAAGCGCCAGCCCACACGAAGCTGGCGCTGCGGATGGGGCTGAGGGTGCCGCCGGGACGCCAGTGACCCGTACGCCGAATGTAGGCTTTTTTCGCATAAGGCCGTTTGATGTGAGGATCGCTCGACTACGTTCACCCTTGGTGACAATATCCGATTTGTTGCCTTCTGCACCGAGTGTGACGTGCGGAGACATGGTGTACGGAGAAGGGCTAGGTAGCTCGATGTCCAACTATCTACACCCGAACATCGGCGAAGCTGCGGCAGATCAGTCCCACCGGCCGAAGAGGCGGCGGGCGCGCTGGCTGGTCGCCGGGGTGGCCGGCCTGACCGGAGTGGCAGCTCTGGCCGCCTTCACGCCGACGGGGGTGAGCGGCAGCGGCCTGTCGAACGCCGGAACGCAGGCCCTCGCCGACGGCAGCCGGGACAGCGGCGACGACCACCGAGGCCAGGACCCGGGCGGCCGCGACGGCAAGGACCACAAGAAGGACGACGACCACCGGGGCGACGACTTCCGGTCCGTACCCTGCAACGCGGACGAACTGATCGCGGCGATCGTCCGCGCGAACGCCGACTCCGGGGCGAAGCTCCGGCTCGCCGAGAAGTGCACCTACACGCTCAACAGGTCCGCACCCCAGCCGCCGGTGCCCTTCGGCGCGGTCGGCCTGCCGATCATCACCCAGCACGTCGTGATCGACGCAAACGGATCCACAATCGTCCGCGCGGCCAACGCCACACCGTTCCGGATCCTGGAGGTCGGGGCTGGCGGCGACCTGACGCTTCGCGACGCCACCATCAAGGGCGGCCAGGCCGATGGCGGGATCGGCGCCGGCGGGGGTGGCATCCGGATCGACATCGGCGGCAGGGCCACCATCGAGAACACCAACGTGGTCTACAACCACACCAACGGCCCGGGGGGCGGTATCGCCAACTTCGGCGTCACGAGGATTCTCGGCAAGAGCGACAAGGGCAAGGACAAGGACAAGGACTGGCACGGGGACGGCGGCAGCAACATCAGCAACAACAGCGCCCTGTTCGACGGTGGAGGCATCCACAACAACGGCAACCTCACCGTGGAGAACACCCGACTGAGTTACAACAACACCATCGGGGTCTTCAACATCACGCCCATCGGCGGTGCGGGTGGCGGGCTGTCCAACAGCAGCGTGGCCGTCCTCGACAAGGTCCACCTGGACAACAACACCGCGGGCTTCCGCGGCGGTGGCATCCGCGGCGGCATCAACTCCACCACCGAGGCCAGGAACATCGAAGTCAACGACAACCGGGCCGGCAGCGAGGGCGGCGGAATCTTCTCCGACGGCGTCTTCCACCTCAAGCACGGCAAGGTCCACCACAACGAAGCCGGCCAACGCGGCGGCGGCGTCTACAACCAGATCGGCCAGTTCGTGGCCGAGGAGACCCGGATCAGCGAGAACATCGCCAGCACGAACAGCACCATCGAACACGGCGGTGGCGTCTACAACGGCAGCGGCACCGTCGTACTGCGGCGCAGCCACGTCGACCGGAACCGGGCCATCGGCTCAAGCTCGCAGGGCGGCGGCATCTACAACAACGCCACGCTCACCCTCACCGAAACCAAGGTCACCGACAACATCTCCATCCTGGCGCCCGGTGGAATCTTCAACGATGGCGGCCAGGTCACCGTGGACCAGAAGTCGGCAATCACCGGCAACCGGCCCACCAACTGCGTACCCAGCTCACCCGCTGTGCCCAACTGCTTCGGCTGATCATCTGATCGGCTCGGCAGTCGGCTCGGCTCGTAGAAGTAGGGGCATCCGGTCCCGCACAGGTTCGGTCGCGAAGATCGAACCTGCGGCGGGACCGGATGCCGTCAGGTCTCGACGATGTTGTTGTTCTCGTCGATACCGTGGCTGCGCCAGTAGACGTCCCACTCGTCGTCGACGTGCTGCGGGACCTTGCCCTCCGGGTAGCGGACGTACGGCGGGGTCGGCTCCTGCCCGTCCGGGAAGCAGGCGCTGCCGCCCTGCGCACCCACCGCAATCGCCGGATACTCACCGCTAGCGCAGATGCTCTCCCGGTACGAGCAACCGGTGGTAGCCATCAGCCCACCCAGGCCGACCGCAGCCAGGGCGATCATTATTCGCGTTCGCATGGGACCAGATTCTGGTCGCCCCGGCCGTGCCTGCCATCCGCACGCGTACTCATCTCGCGCCGAGAATATGTTGCTACTCGCTGCGCGGACACGAACCGGTCCCGGCGGAACCTCGCAGCATCCGGCTCGTAGTCGGTGCAGCTCATGATCACGACTCGGCCTGACTGAACCTGCATATACCCCTCGACTACCTGGTCGTAGTCGGCGATTTCTTCGCCCATGCAGAGTTCCAATTCCAATCTCACAACCGCTCGTCCACCCAGGAAGTATCGCCAGCTCTGTCCGGAACTCCGAACAGTCGTCGAACAGAGCCCTGGTCAAGGCTTCCACCTGCTCGAACAAGAGCGAACTGTCCGGGACACGTTCGGCGGTTGACCTGCCCGCCTCGACGCCATCAAGCTTGTGCCGACCCAGCGTTTTGCCGGCGTCGATTTCGATTAGGGCTATCGTCACCCATGCATGGATCTGTATTGCACGGTAGGCGCTTGACCTTCGTCTGCGAATTGGAAGGGTGAAAGTGATGCGGCGTAGAATCGCTCAGGCCATGGCGCTAACGGTCACGGCAGTCGGCTTGTCCGTGGTCGGCTACTCGACACCGGCGATGGCATTGCCATGTGGTGTCAGTGGCCCGGACGTCGACGACAGCTCCTACGGAAAGAATTTCCTGCGAAGCGTTTCTCTTCGCAATGGGCCGGACTGGTCTTGCGACGTTATCGGAACTGCCACGACCGCCAACCTGGTTGACTACCACTGCTTCGTAATTGGACAAACTGGAACCTGGACCTACCTGCGAACGGCGACGGACAGGTACGGCTGGGTCTGGGACGATTACCTGCAGAACAACGGTTCTCAGGTGCACTGCAGCAACGGTTAGGGCCTGCATCGGAGTCGGCGGTGAGGCACGGCCCCGGCGCCGTTGCGCCTTGAGGTGCCCTGTCCAGGTCGAGGACGGACAGCGCTGAGGTTGTGGGACGAACGCAACCTCTGATGACCTTTCGGGCGCCTGTGCCAGAAGCTTGTTGGCTGAACTCCGGCGAGACCCCGGCTCGGCACCATGACGATCACCAGGCAACTGCGGAGGGTAGTGGAGCGGACGTGACGCCGGCGTGACAACGAGCGTCCACCCTCCGGTCACACAGCGAGAGGGCCTGACCTGCGTTTCCGCAGGTCAGGCCCTCTCGATCTGGTGCGCCCGAAGGGACTCGAACCCCTAACCTTCTGATCCGTAGTCAGATGCTCTATCCATTGAGCTACGGGCGCTTGTGCTCAGCCAGTGTACACACCCGGCTTTCGCGCGGAGACTCCGGGATTCGAACCCGGGAGGGGCTTTAAGACCCCAACCGCATTAGCAGTGCGGCGCCATAGACCAGACTAGGCGAAGTCTCCCTTGGTGATCCTCGGACCACCGCGCCCGAGGATACAGGCCATCACCCACCGGGAGCAAAACGACTTCCGGGGGTACGCCAACCAGGTCGGTTCGCCCCCGTGTTTCCACGCTGTGCGGCGGCGTGATCGGGACTACGCTCCATCGATATGCAGGAGCAGCCGCCCAGCGAGTCGACCCGTCGAGAGCCTGCGGAAAGAGCGCGTCAACGCTCCCCACGGGCCACCTTCAGGCCGCCGACCGTGGCCGAGGAGCCCACCGAGACGGTGGAGCCCGCTGCTCCGGCAGCACCGCCGGCGAGCCAACGCCCTCGACGGGCCAAGGCCGCCCCAACGGTGCTCTTCCAGCCGCCGGAGCCAGACCGCCCGCTGCCAAGGCAGCCCTTGAGCGCACCGGCCGACATGATCAGCGACGCGAGCCCGCACCCAGAGCCGCCGAAGGCCCGGAGCACCCCCGTTCGCAAGGCTGCCCCCCGGAAGGCAGCCGGGACGTCCGCCGAGGTGATCCCGACCACACCGAGGTCCAGCAAGCGCGCCACGAGCCCCACCAGCGCCGCAGACCCGACCAAGGCCACCGGACCCAAGGCTGCGACCCCAACCGAGGCCGCAGGCCCCACCAGAGCCGCGAGCCCCACCAAGCGCGCGGCCACCCCGCGCAAGAGCACCACGCCGACAAGGCCCGCCCCCGAGCCCGTGGCCGAGCCGCAGACGACAACCGCCGAGCAACAGACGACAACCGCCGAGCCGCAGACAGAAGCCACCGAGCAACAGACGGCACCCGTCGTACCGCAGGCTGCGGCCACTCTGGGGCGTACCCAGGAATTGGAGCTGCGCGCGGTCGCCGCGCGCGTGCTCGACCACCCGGGCTTCGCGCCGGAGCTGTTGGCTCTGGCTGCGGTGCGGACGCTCGGGCCCGGCGCGGCCACCTGGGCCACGCGGTTGCGTGCCCGGTATCCGGACGCGTCGGCGGACGGCCTGGCCCGGTTGGCGACCCGGCGGTTCGTCCGCGCGGCGGGGGCGGGCGGGGCGACCGCTGCGCTGGCTGGTTTCTTCGCGCCGCTGGCCGAGTTGGCCGCGGTGCTGTGGACGCATTCGGAGTTGGTGCTGCACCTGGCCGCCGCGTACGGCAAGGATCCGACGCATCCCGATCGAGCCGTCGACCTGCTGGTGCTGACCCAGGTGCACCCGGATCGGGCGAGCGCGGCGGTGGCCCTGGCAGCCGCGGAGGCGGCAGGGGAGCCGGTCGAGGGGGCGTGGCCGCGGGCGGCGGAGGCCGCGTGGCGTCTGGCCGCGCCGCTCACCGCGCAGGCCGGCGGTTGGGTGGCGTTGCGGCTGGTGGCCCGGTTGCTGCCGGGGGCGGCGGTGCTCGCGGCGGCGTTGGGTGACGCGGCGGCGGCCGATCGGCTCGCGGCCCGAGCGGTGGCCGTCTACCGACCCGGCGCGCGCTGACCGGTCAGAGCCAGTCGAACCACTCTCGGGGCAGCAGCGCGTAGCCGACGAAGGCGAACACGTCGAGCAGGGTGTGCGCGATGACCAGTGGCATCACCCGTCGGGTGCGCAGGTAGAAGAAGCTGAAGATGACGCCCATGATCGCGTTGCCGACGAATGCGCCGAAGCCCTGGTAGAGGTGGTACGAGCCGCGCAGCAGCGCGCTGGCCGCGATGATCGCGGCGACCCGCCACTGGAGTTGGCGCAGCCGGGTGACCAGGTAGCCGACCACGATCACCTCCTCCAGGACGGCGTTCTGCACGGCGGCGAGGATCAGCACCGGGACCGCCCACCAGACCGACGGCAGCGCGGCCGGCACCAGCGTGGCGTTGAGGCCCAGGTGGGCCGCCGCCCAGAACAGCGCCAGCCCGGGAAGGCCGATCAGCGCGGCCAGGCCGGCCCCGCGCGCCAGGTCCTGGCCGGGCCGCCGGGCGTCCAGGCCGAGAGTCCGCGCCGGGTCGCCGGGGTCACGGCTGAGCAGGTGTACGGCGAGCAGCACCGGCAGCAGCGCGAACACGATGCCGAGCAGTTGGTACGTGAGGTCCAGCCAGGGTCGGGCCGAGGCCGAGGTGTTCAGCGAGGCGGTCTGCTTGGAGAGCGGACCGTCGGCGGTCAGCTTCGCGATGATCGAGACCACCGCGTAGACAGCGGACTGGCCGAGCGAGAGGCCCAGGACCAGCAGCGTCTCGGTGCCCAGTAGTCGGCGGGACACCGGGCGGGTCAGCTCAACGGTCACCGCACCACTCTGCCCGACGGGTGGCACCCGGGACACGGCCGACCGGCCAGCATGAGCCGATCGCACATTCTGTGCGACCAGTCGACACGCTCCGTGGAGATTCTATGGACGCCCAATCCGCTGCCGTCTGGAGAAGGAGCCCCCGTGGACAACCTCGCGCGGTTGCTGAAGGAGAGCTGGACCCTGGTCGAGGATGAGCGGGTCCGGCTGAGCGGTCACTTCTACGCTCGGCTGTTCCTGCTCGACCCCGCCCTGCGGCAGCTCTTCCCGGTGCAGATGACCGGCCAGGGTGACCGGCTACTCGAAGCGATCATCACGGCGATCCACACGGTCGACGACCCGGAGAGCTTCGACGAGTTCCTCCGGGCGCTGGGCCGGGACCACCGGAAGTACCACGTCGACGAGAAGCACTACGCCACGATGGGCGTCGCACTGCTCGACGCGCTGCGCAGCACCGCCGGCGACGGCTGGAACCTGGAGTACGACCAGGCGTGGCGGGAGGCGTACGCGGCGATCGCCGCCCTGATGGTGGCCGGTGCCGCCTCCGACGACGACCCGCCGTTCTGGCACGCCGAGGTGCTGACCCATGAGCGGCACGGCCCGGACACGGCCGTGCTGACCTGCCGGGCGTTGCAGCATCCGCTGCGCTGGCAGGCGGGGCAGTACGTGAGCCTGGAGGTGCCGCGCTACCACCCCCGGGTGTGGCGCAACTACTCGGTGGCGAACGCCCCGAACGACGACAACGTGCTGGAGTTCCACGTGCGGTCTCCGGGCGCTGGCTGGGTGTCCGGCGCGCTGGTGCGTCGGGTGCGGCCGGGTGACCTGCTCCGCCTGGCGGCGCCGATGGGGTCGATGACCCTGGACCGCGCCTCGGAACGGGACATCCTCTGCGTGGCCGGCGGCGTCGGCCTGGCACCGGTCAAGGCGCTGGTGGAGGAGTTGGCCAGCTACAACCGGACCCGGTGGGTGCACGTCTTCTACGGGGCCCGGCAGGCGGCGGACCTGTACGCCCTGGAGGGGTTGCAGGAGCTGGTGGCCGTACACCCGTGGTTGTCGGTCACCCCGGCGTGCAGCGAGGACCCGGACTTCGACGGCGAGCAGGGCGACATCGCGGACGTGGTGGCCCGGTACGGCCCCTGGACCACCCATGACTGCTTCGTCTCCGGCTCGGCCCGGATGGTCCGGTCGACCCTGCGGGTACTCGCCGCGGACGAGGTGCCGCCGCCGCACATCCGCTACGACACCTTCGGTGACCTCTAGACGTTCCTCCCCCCACACCGGTGCGCGTGCCCCTGCCCCCTGGGGCACGCGCACCGGCCCCTCGTTGGTCAGTAGCGCCAGGGGTGCCCGGTCTCGCGGTATTCCTCGACCGGCACCAGTGGCACGCCGGGTGCCATCCGGTCGACGTAGAGCCGGCCCTCCAGGTGGTCGATCTCGTGTGCGACCAGCCGGGCCATGCCGAACTCGAACGAGGTGATGAGCCGGCTGCCGTCCCACTGGGCGTGCTCCACGTCCAGTCGCAGCGGCCGGGGCACCAGACCTCGGTGGTCAAAGAAGGAGAGGCAGCCTTCGTACTGCTCGTCGGTGTCCGGGGCGGCGTCGACCACCCGGGGGTTGAGCAGCACGAGCGGCTCCGCTGACCGGTCGGGGGGCCGCACCACGGCCGCCGCGCGGTCGATGCCGAACTGTGGGGCGGCGACACCCACCCCCTTGCTGAACGGGTGCAACTCGTCGAGCCGGGCCAGGGCCATGGTGAGCCGGTCGACCACGTCCCGGGCGACCTGTTCCTCACCGGGCAGGTCGAACGGGCGGACGCGCTGGCGGAGCAGGTCGGCCCCGCGTTGCACGACGCCGAGGCCGCGCATCCGGTCGCTGGGTCGGACCCGGGTACCGCCGGAGCCGTTGTCTGGTTCGGTGTCCGGGCGGGTGCGGAAACGCCACTGCATCCGGTAGCGGGCGTTCAGTGGCGGGTCGTCGGTCTGCCAGTCGTAGATCGCCCGGTCACCCTCGTCGTGGCGCTGCGGCGCCGTCCGCAGCGGGCCCTCCTCCGCGCTGAGCGAGGTCTCTACGCCCCAGACCTGCGGGTCGAGAGCCGCGGGCAGGTCCAGTCGTACGGCGAGTTGCCGGGTGGGCAGCCGGACGGCCCGCTGGAACCAGGGGCCCCACTTTTCGTGCCCGACGCTGTACGTGTACTCGATGGTGGCCCGGTCACCCGGGTAGAGCGGGAAGCGCCGCTCGCCGTTCTCGAAGAGCAGCCAGATCTCCTTGAACGCGTCCCGATCGTGTTTCGCTCGCCAGTGCATCGGCTCCGGGTCGCCACCTGCGTCGTCTCGACGGGCCTGTATCTGCAGCTCGGCGAAGGTGAGGGGGTGCTCGCGGTGGTGCCGATTGGAGCGGCCGGGGTCGTTCGGGTAGCGGTCGACGGCGACCCGGACCAGGTAGCGGATGACCGGTTCGGTGCCGGCGTTGTACAACTCACGGCGGATGACGCACCGGTAGCCGTCGTCGGCGTGGGTGAGGGTGGCCAGTTCCCGTTCCACGACCAGGCCGGTGCTGGGTGGCAGCCACTGTCTGGACAGGTTCGGCTGACCCACCCGGGCGTGCCGCAGGTCGTCGTACTCCCGGAAGCGCTGCCAGATCGCGCCGCTGGCCTCCAGGACGGCCTCCGCGCGGCGGGCGAAGTCCTCGGTTGGGCGGTGTCGGCGCCCCTCGACGTGGCTCACGTAGGACGGGTCGAACCCCATCAGGACGGCCAGTTGTTTCTTGGACAGCCCGCGCCCGGTCCGATGTCGGGCTATCTCGGCCGCGAAGAAGTCGGCAGCCCGTTCGAGGGGTGAGGGCGTCATGAGCTTCCTCGGGGCCGGGGGATATAAGTTTCACGTTCTGCGCCCGAGCGCACACGCATCTGGCATCTTTTCGACACACCGCTTGACAGTCCACCGGCAGCCATCGATCCTGCGACGGCGTTTCCCCGCACTAACGCCGGGTAGTACGCGGAGCACGGAGCGCTGCTCCCGCCGAGAAGCCGGGTGACCTGGGCCTCTATCCGACCAAGGTGAGGCTTCCCTTAGACCCAGGCGTGTGGTTAGGCTAGCCTTAGCTCAGGACGACGTTCGTCGTCCGCCGGGGCAGACTCCTCGGCCACACAGACGGGGGATGCCCAGGTGACAGCGGTGATGCCGAGGCGCGAGGCTGTCGCCACGCCGCTCGCCCCCGTCACCGCAGCGCTCCGGGCCATGTTCGGCACCGACGACCTCCCCGGGCTCGCCCGGGGCCTGCTGGTCGACGACGAGTTCGGCTGGGCGCCCGCCACCACTCTGATCGACGGCAGCCGGCTGCCGGAGCTGCTGAACGGCGCCGCGGTCCGCTGGGGCGGCACCCCGCACGCCTGCGCCGCGCTGGCCTGGAAGTCGTACAGCTACTGGACCGCGCTGCCGGTTGTGCTCGGCTGGGCCTCCGCCCGGCGGGTGCCGCTGCTCGATCCGGCCGACGTGCTGATCCACTTCGAGGACCACCGGCAGCTGCTCACCATGGGCCTGCGCCGGGGCACCACCGTGGCGGTGCTACCGAACGATCCCCTGGCGCTCGCCGGTCTGCCGGAGGTCCGGGTCGTCGCCGACGAGGCGGAGCTGCTGGCCGCACTGCGCACGTCACTGCTCGATGCCCACCTGACGCCGCTCATCACGGCGATCCAGTCGGAGGTTCGGGTGGGTGCCCGAACGCTGCTCGGCTCGGTCGCCTCCGGCATCGCGCACGGCATCCTGCGGGCTGCGGACGGTCTGCCCGGCTCCACGGTGCAGAGCATCGACACCCTGCTCGGCGCGCTCGGCCTGGCCGACCTGATCGAGCTGGTGCCGGGGCCGACCGGTGAGCCGACCGTGCAGCGGCGCACCTGCTGCCTCGCCTTCACCCTCCCCCGACCAAAGGTCTGCCAGGGCTGCTGCGTCCGTTAGGGCCCGCCCCACTCAGTCGGTCAACGGCCGGACGTCCCAAACCCACACTCCGCCGGTGAAGACCGGTTGGATCCCGGTCAGCTCGGTCATCCCCCGGCGCAGCGCCGCCTCGTGCTCGTGCGGCCCGAGGATGACCACCCCGGCCCGCCAGAAACGCAGGTCGTCGACCGCTTTGACCCGGCTCTGCGGGGTGATCGGCGGCACCGCCCCGGTGCGCCGAATGGTGGCGAAGAAGCTGCTGGTGGGGCGGGGCGTCGCACCGAACAGCGCGACCTTCGGCGGGTCGGCGTTCGGGCGGGTGTCCGGACCGAGGAAGTAACCACGGGCCAGCGGCATGTCCAGTCGGGTCGCCGCCGCCCACCGCAGCGGCTCCGCGTAGTTGCTGTCCGGCAGCGGCAGGGTCACCACACTGCGACCACCAGCCACGTATGGACGCCAGGCCCCACTGGTCACGAAGGTGGGCACCGGGCTGAGGCGGGCCACGGGCAGCGGGGTGGGGACGATCGGCAACAGGGCCATCGTGAGCACTGTCGCGGTGACGAAGCGGACCTGCCCCCGGGCGGCCGGGTGCGAGCCGGCCAGTTCGCGGGCACGTTCCGCGCCGTAGGCGAGCAGCAGCCCGATGATCGGGGTGATCGCCAGCGCCCAGCGCGTCGGCACCACCGAGTGCAGGATGGGCAGGTTCTCCAGCGCGGCCCAGGGCCCCGGCACACCCGTACCCCGGTTGTCGAAACGGACCTCCCGGCCCAGCGAGAGCACCGCGAAGAGCAACCCCAGCCCGGCCAGCGCGAGCACCACGATCGAGCGGCGCAGCCACCAGACCAGGGCGAACACCAACACCAGCAGCGCCCAGCCGAAGAAGCTGTTCTCCTCGGTCGGGTTCTTGGCCAGCCCCGCGGCGGTGCGCGCGCTACCGGCGAGCGATTCGCGGGAGTACGCGACGAACGAGGCCAGGTCGCTGGAGTAGCCGCGGATCAGGCTGGACAGCCCGGAGTACGCGCCCGGCCCGAAGAACTGGACATACAGCGGGTACGCCAGCAGCAGCCCGGCGATCACTGCGGCGACGGCCAGACCGGCGAGGAAGGGGCGGGCCCGTGACCGCAGATCCGCGCGGCCGACGGCGAGCACGCCGACGATCACGCCGAGCCCGATCGCGGTCATCAGGAGGATCTCCAGGTTGAGGAATGCCTGCCAGACGATGACGAGCGCGAGGAGGAGCCCGTTGCGCAGCCAGCGCCCTGGCTCGCCGAGTCGCAGCGTGCGCCAGATGATCAACGGGACGACGAATTGCGACACGATGTTCGGGTGCCCATTGGCGTGCGACACCATGGCCGGCGCGAACGCGCAGAAGCCGGCACCGAGCCATGCCGGCCCACGGCTGCCGATCAGGACCCGGGAGAGCAGGAAGTACCAGGCCGTGGCAGTGGCAATCATGCCGACGGTGAGAAAGACCAGGAATGACGCCCGCGGCCCGAGCAGCAGGGTGACCGGCGTCATTGGCAATGAAATGGATAATACGGACGTATTGGCCATCAGATTCACGCCGTCGGGGACGTTCATCTGATTGGAATGGAACGGATACGCAAAGTGCGTGACGACCCGCGCACCGTGGGCCATCATCCATTCGAACTGCGACTGGTCGGACTGGTTGTCCCGCACACCGCTGCCCGGGTTCAGCCAGAGTCGACCGGTAACCCAGAAGCCGAGCAGCCCGAAGCTCAGCACAGCAGCCAGATCGGCCCACTTCCCTCTGCGAGGCGGCCGAGCGACACCGGAGGCCCCCTCCACCGACGACGCGGTGGCCGGGTCGCCGCTGCCGCTGGGCACGTCCGGTTCAGGAGTAGTCATGACAATTCATAGGGTAGTCAGCGTATGACGCCGCCGTGACATGTTTCGGGGTACTGCCGTACTATGTGCCGGGTTCGCCGACCGCCGATCACGAACCCACCCCCCGACCACAATTCGGCCACCCCGCTGCCCCGATTCTTCTGCCGTCCCAGCGGATGATTCACTCTGTCGGTCCAGGCACGGGTCGAGTTCATATCGTGAGGAATCGACGCATGGCAGAAATCACTGGGGATCAGCGCGTGCAGTCCGAGGTGCTGGAAGGCCTGGCAACCGCTGTCAACCACCGTCGCTGGTTTATCGAACTGGCCGTGCCGTACCTCGGCGACGACCCAATCGAGATCGGCAGCGGTCTCGGTGACTACGCACTGGAATGGTCCGAGCGGCTGCCCCGGTTCACCGCCACCGAGGCTGACCCGGACCGGCTGGTGCAGCTCAAGGAGCGCCTCGCCGACCGTCCGAACATCGAGGTCCGGCAGATGCTGCTGCCGCACCACGACCGGGGTGATCACAGCGCCGCCGTCTCGTACAACGTCCTGGAGCACATCGAGGACCACGTGGGCGCGTTGAGCAGCATGCGCGACCTGGTCCGACCCGGCGGCGCCGTGATCATCATCGTGCCGGCGTTCCAGTTCGCGATGGGCCCGGCCGACATCGCCACCGGGCACGTCCGCCGCTACACCAAGAAGACACTCGCGGCGGCGATGACCGAGGCCGGCCTGACCGTCGAAAAGATCCACTACGCCAACGCGCTCGGGTTGATCGGCTACTTCATGGCCACCAAGGTCTTCCGGCTGATGCCGAAGGAGGGCCCGATGGTCAAGGTGTACGACACCGTCGTCCTGCCCGCCACCAAGGCCGCCGAGCAGCTCATCCTCCCACCGTTCGGCCAGTCCGTCTTCGCCGTAGCCCGCGTCCCAGCCTGACCCCCCGGCCCGCCCTTTCCCCGCGCGATCTTGCACTTTCTGTTGCCGTTATGCCGGTTTAGGTCAGGTATGTCGGCGCAGAAAGTGCAAGATCGCGGGAGTCTGGGGGTAGGGGTTAGTCCTTGATTTGGTACGTCGGGCGGATCACCGCTCGTGCCAGGGTGTGGAACGTCAGGTTGAAGCCGACGTAGGCGGGCGTGGCGTCCGGGGTCAGGTCCAGGCGCTCGACGTCCAGGGCATGTACCGCGAAGACGTACCGGTGCGGGCGGTCACCGGCCGGCGGCGCCGCGCCGCCGTAACCCTGCTCGCCGTAGTCGTTGCGGACCGAGAACGCCCCACCGAGGTCGGTGCCCGCCGCGCCGCCAGCACCGGCGGGCAACTGGGTGACGGTGGCTGGCACGTTCACGAGCACCCAGTGCCAGAACCCGCTGCCCGTCGGCGCGTCCGGGTCGTAGCAGGTCACCGTGAAGCTCTTCGTCTCGGCGGGGAAATCCGACCAGGTCAGCTGTGGCGAGAGGTTGTCGCCCCCGGTGCTGCCATGCGCGTGCCGGGCGTCCATCGGCTCACCGTTCTGCACGTCGTCGCTCGTCAGCGTGAACGACGGCAGCGTCGGCAGCAGCTCGTACGGGTCCGGGGCGATCGGTCGTTCCAGGGTCATCGGGACGTGTCCTTCCGGTGTGCGGAGATACCAGCCCCTTCTTACCCCGCCACGGCCTTCCCAACGACCCAAGTGCGCGCGGACTGACTGTGGTTTGCCAGAGCTACGGTTAAGTCCGGGCAACGTTCCTCAGGGGGACATCGTGGCCGGCATCTGGCGGGACTTCGTGGTAGCCGTTATCACCGCGTTCCGCCGCCGGGACGAGCGAGCCATCGCCGACGAACGCCGACGCGCGGTCGAGCGACTGGCCGAGGAGACGATCCGCCGGGAGCGGCAGGCCACCGACCCGCCGGAGTGACCGGGACGCGGGGCACCGGACCACCCCGCGACGAACAGTCAAGATGACCTGATGGGCCGGTTCCTCCAGTCGCGGCCAGTAGTCACGGCGGAGACGCACCGACCGACGCTGTTCGAGATCTTCTTCGACCTGGTGCTCGTCTTTGGGCTCATCCAGGTCACCACGTTCATGAGCGGGCGGCCCTTGCCGGTGACCCTGGCGCAGGGATTCCTCGTACTCGTGCTGCTGTGGAACTCGTGGCTGGTCTACGCCTGGCTGGGCAACTACGTCCGGATCGACGCCGGGCCGATCCGGGCCGGCGTCACCGTGGCGATGGCAGCCGTCTTCCTCATCGCGCTGGTCATCCCCGACGCCTGGAAGACCGGCCCGGACACGACGAAACCGCGACTGATCCTGGTGTTGGCGTACGTCGTGGTGCGGTTGATCCAGTTCGCCCTCTTCTACTGGGTGGCCGCGGATGATCGCCGGCTGATCAGGACCGTACGGCTCTACGCCCTCACCACCACGCTGTCCTGGATTCCGCTCGTCCTCGGGGCCGTGTTCGGCGGCACCGCGCAGATCCTGCTCTGGGCGGCGGCACTCGTCATCGACATGGGCGGTGGGGTGTTCGCACTGCTGGTGAGCGGGTGGCCGGTACGCAGCCCCGGCCACTTCGTGGAGCGGCACGGCCTCGTGGTGATCATCGCGCTCGGCGAGTCCCTGATCTCGGTCGGCGCCGGGATCGGAACTCGCACGATCCAAGGCCCGACCATGGTGGCGGCGCTGCTCACCCTCACCGTCACGGTGTGCCTGTACTGGTTGTACGCGGCGAGCGCGGCGAGCGCCGGGAAGGCCCTGACCACGGAGTCCGGGCTACGACGAGGATTCGTGGCCGGCAACGCCTACAGCGTTGCCCACCTTCCGCTGCTGGCCGGGACGATCTACGTGGCGCTGGGAGTCGAGGAGGTGCTCACCGGCCTGGCAGAAGAGGAACCGCACGGCACCTTGCACTGGGTACCGGCCATCGCGCTGTTCGGCGGGACCGCCCTGTACCTCGCGGGCCGGGCGACGTTCCTGGTTCTCAGCATCCGACGCGTGCAACCCGAGCAGTTCCTCGCGCCTGCTGCGGCGCTGCTGTTACTGCCCATCGGCCGACACCTGCCCGGCCTGGCGGCTCTCGGCCTGCTCACCGCGTTCCTCGTCGTCCTCCTCAGCTACGAGGCGTGGACCAGACGATCAACTCGGGTTCAGTGATATCGGGGTATCCCTGAGCTTGGGACACCCCGATATCCGAAAAGTCGAGTGGATCAAGATGGCGGAGGGTGTGGGATTCGAACCCACGAAGACATCGCTGCCTTACCGGTTTTCAAGACCAGCGCCATCGGCCACTAGGCGAACCCTCCTGGGCCGCCACCCGCAGGCGTACGGCCACGCATAGTCTGCCACGGCTCGCTGCGGGCGGCCCGGCGTCCCTCCCCGGTGTGCCGGCCAGCCGGTCTGCTGGGTCCACTGTGGGGCCGACGGTGCGCCTGCGGCACCGGGGGAGATCGGGAAGACTGGGCCCATGCGAGCCATCACGATTCCGCAGCCCGGTGGACCCGACGCGCTGGTCTGGGCTGAGGTGCCCGACCCGGAGCCGGGCCCCGACGAGGTGATCGTGGATGTGCGGGCCGCCGGGGTGAACCGTGCTGACCTGCTGCAACGGCAGGGGCACTATCCGCCGCCGCCAGGCGCGTCCGCGTACCCCGGGTTGGAATGTTCCGGGGTGATCACAGTGGTTGGCGCGGAGGTCGCCGGGTGGGCGGTCGGGCAGCAGGTCTGCGCGCTGCTGTCGGGCGGCGGGTACGCGGAGCGGGTCGCGGTCCCCGCCGGGCAGTTGCTGCCGGTGCCGGCCTGCGACCCGGTCGACGCGGCGGCGCTGCCCGAGGTGGCCTGCACGGTCTGGTCGAACCTGGTTCAGGTGGCGCGGCTCGGCGCGGGCGACACGCTGCTGGTGCACGGCGGTGGCAGTGGGATCGGCACCTTCGCCGTGCAGCTCGGGGCGGCCCTCGGCGTGACAGTCCTGACCACCGCGCGAGAGGCCAAGCACGCCCGGCTGCGCGAGCTTGGCGCGTCGCACGTGATCGACTACCGGGAGCAGGACTTCGTCGAGGAGGTCCAGCGAGTCACCGACGGTCGCGGCGTGGACGTCGTCCTCGACATCATGGGCGGGTCCTACCTGGGGCGGAACGTCTCCGCGCTGGCCACCGGCGGTCGGCTCGTGGTGATCGGGCTGCAGGGTGGGCGCAAGGCCGAGTTGGATCTCGGCGCGCTGCTGACCAAGCGGGCGAGCGTCACCGCGACGTCGCTACGCTCCCGGCCGCTCGCGGAGAAGGCGGAGATCGTCCAGGGCGTACGGGACGAGGTGTGGCCGTTGATCGAGGCGGGTCGGATCCGGCCGATCGTGGACCGGCGGCTGCCGATGACCGAGGCGGCCGAAGCGCACCGGCTCGTCGAGTCGAACGATCACTTCGGGAAGGTGCTGCTCACACTCCCGCCGGGGTCGGCCGGCAGTTGAACGGGCCGGCAGGAGTCGGGGCGTCCGCCGGTTGGGGCAGCACCAGACGGGCGCCCGGACCCTCCCCGGCCAGCGTGTCCTCCGGGTTGTTGAGCGCGCAGCGCTGCAAGGACAGGCAGCCGCAGCCGATGCAGCCGTCCAGGTCGTCGCGGAGCTTGGCGAGCAGTCGGATCCGCTCGTCCAGCCGGCTGCGCCAGCTCGCCGAGAGTCGCGCCCAGTCCTGTGGGCTGGGCGTGCGGGCCTCGGGCAGCGAGTCGAGCGCCGCCCGGATCTCGTCGAGCGAGACGCCGACCTGCTGGGAGATCCGGATGAAGGCGACCCGTCGCAGCTCGGCGCGGGCGTACCGACGCTGGTTGCCGCCGGTCCGGTCGGCGCGGATCAGCCCGAGCCGCTCGTAGTAGCGCAGCGCCGACGGTGCCACCCCGGAACGCGCGGACAGCTCACCGATCGTCAGTAGATCCGGCATCACCAAATCCTTAAGTTGAAGTGCACTTCAACTCACAGGGTAATGGCATGACCACGGCACTGACCACTGACAGCGGTGCCGGGCTGACCGGCGACGACAGGTGAGCCTGGGGTCAGTTGGCGGCTGAGACGGCGGGGCGGCGGCGAGCGCGCTCGCGGCCGAGGATCCAGATCGCCTCGACGCCGTCCTTCCAGGTGATCTTCTTGCCCTCTTCGCGGCCACGTGCCCGGTAGCTGATCGGCACCTCGTACGGCCGGATCCGGCGGCGCAGCAGCTTGCCGGTCACCTCGGCCTCCATGCCGAAGCCGCGCGAGCGCACCTCAAGCGACCGGTAGAGCGCCACCGGCATCAGCTTGAAGCAGGTCTCCAGGTCACCGATGTACGAGTTGAACAGCACGTTGGCCGCCATCGTGACGCCCTTGTTGCCCATCACGTACCAGAAGCTGTAGGCGCTGTGGCTGCCGAAGGTGCGATTGCCGTAGACCACCGTGGCCCGCCCGTCGAGCACCGGGTCGAGCAGCTTGGGGATGTCCTGCGGGTCGTACTCCAGGTCGGCGTCGAGGATGACCATGTAGTCGCCCTCGGCGCTGTCGACCGCCGTCTTGATGGCAGCGCCCTTGCCGGCATTACGCTGGTGGGTGATCACCCGCAGGCGCGCGTCGTCGGCGCGACCGAGGACTTCGCCCGTGCCGTCCCGGCTGCCGTCGTCGACGACGACCAGCTCGATCTCGCAGGGATAGTCAACCGCCAGTGCCTGCTTGAGGGCATCCGCGATGCGTTCTTCCTCGTTGTAGACCGGCATGAGGATCGAGAGCTTCACGGGAATCTCCACGGTGGCGGTAGACACGTCCGCCATAGCCTAGCCTGGTTGCTTACCTAACCGCCTGCCGCCACCGCCGGGCAGTCGGCGCGGCGGGCTCAGGTCGATGGTGTTTACTTCCGCCATGTCGGCTGCCGGCCTCCTGCTCGCTGCGGTTCCTGCCGCCGCAATGCTCCTGCTCACCGTCGCGGCCCGGCCGCGCGAGGCCGGCGCGGTGGCACCGCTGCGGCTTGCCGTGGTACGCGCCGTCCTGCTCAGCGGAGCGTACGCGGTGCTCGTCGTCGAAGTGCTCGGCGCGTTGCACGCGCTGACCCGAACCACGTTCGCCATCGCCTGGCTGCTCTTCCTGACCGCCGCAGCGACGGCGGCCGGTCTGCGGTGGCGACGGACGACCCGCCTCGGGCAGCCGCCCGCCGCCGCGCCGCGGCCAGTGCCGGTCGGCGCGGTGGTGTCCGGTGGCAGCTCCGACCCGTCCGCCCCGGTCGTCGAAGGCGGTGCGGGCGAGCCCGGCGCCGCACCCACCCGGGCCGGTCGGGGGGCCGCCGGCCTGCTCGCGGCAGCGGTCGACACCTGGCGTACGGCTCGACCCGGCGAGCGGCTCCTCGCCGGCGTGGTCGGCGGGCTGGTCCTGCTGGAACTGCTGGTCGCGCTGTTGGCTGAGCCGAACAACTTCGACTCGCAGACGTACCACCTGCCGAAGGTGGAGCACTGGGTGGCCCAGGGCGACCTGGACTTCTGGCCGACCGCCATCCACCGGCAGGTGACCATTCCGCCCGGAGCCGAGTACCTGCTGCTGCACCTGCGCCTGCTCACCGGCGGGGACCACCTGCACAACCTGGTGCAGTGGGCGGCCGGTGTGGTCTGCCTGCTGGTGGCCGCTCGGATCACCGCGCAGCTCGGCGGGGGCCGGCGAGCCCAACTGCTCACCGCGTTCGTGTTGGCGACCACGCCGATGGTGGTGCTCCAGGCGACCAGCACGCAGACCGACCTGATCTGCGCGGCGTGGGTGGCCTGCGCGGCGACCCTGGTGCTGGACGGGCTGCGTCGGCGGACCGGCTGGGGCACGCTGCTCGGGCTGGGGGCGGCCACCGGGCTGACCGCGGTGACCAAGACCAGCGGCCTGATCGCTGTCGGCCCGCTGCTGGTGCTCTGGGGGTTGGCCCAGCTGAGGCTGGCCCGGACCGAGAACGCGGCACCGGCCGGCGGGGGTCGGCGGTCCTGGTCGGTTCGCCGCCTGGCCCGCACGGTCGGCGGTTCGGTGCTGATCCTGCTGGTGGCGGCCGTGGTGGTCGGCCCTTTCCTGGCCCGGGTGACCGCCGAGTTCGGGCACCCGCTGGGGCCGCCCCGACTTCGCGAGTCCATCCCGATGGAACGGCACGACCCGGCGTCGATCCTGGTCAACACGTTGCGGATCGGGCACACCGCGTTCGACACACCGCTGGCACCGCTGCGCCGAGCCGGTGCCGACGTGATCATCAGCGGCGCCGAGGCGATCGGGGTCGACCCGCAGGACCGCGCGATCACCTTCGGTCGGGAACTCTTTCCGGAGCCCGCCTGGTATCCGGACGAGGATCGGGTGTCGTTTCCGCTGACCGGCGCGCTCGTCATGATCGGCGCGGTGCTCGCGCTCACCCGAGGACGGCAGATCGCCCCCGAGCGGGCCGGGTCGCTGCGGGCGTACGCCGTGGTGGTGCTGACCGCCGTGCTGCTGCACACCGCGATGCTCAAGTGGCAGCCGTGGGGCAACCGTCTACTGCTCTACGCCGTGGTGCTCGCCGTGCCCCTGGCCGGCGTCTGGCTGGACGCGCTCTTGCGCCGCCGCCCGAGTGGGCGTCGTTCGGTGGCCACCGTGGCGGCGGTCACCGTGCTGGCCACCTCGGCGCTGGCCGGGGTCCTCGCGCTGTCGTACGGCTTCCCGCGCCGGCTGGTCGGCGCCGGCTCGGTCTTCACCACCTCGGACTGGGACACCCGGTTCCTGCGCCGCCCGCAGTGGGCCGACGAGTTCCGCTGGGCGGCGACGGCAGTCCGGGACAGCGGTGCGCGACGGATCGGGCTGGTGCAGCAGAACGACAACTGGGAGTACCCGTGGTGGCTGCTGCTGCGGCAGCCCGACGGCGGCTCCCCGGACCTGGTGGCGTTGCAGTCGGTACTGCCGGAACGACCGCCGGCCGACCCCTCCTCGGTCGACGCGATCGTCTGCACCGGCAGCGAGGCGGCCTGCGCCAAGCTCGTTCCGGCGGGCTGGCGGCTGGAGTTCCGCGGCTACGTCGGCTACGCGCTGCCGCCCGGCCGCTGAGCCAGAAGGCCGGATAGTCCGATCCGGGCGGTTCTGCATCCCGCGCGCAAGGATCCGAGGCGCATTCACATCTATTGATCTGCACGTTACCGTCTGGTAACTCAATCGACGTCCCGCGATTGAGCCGAAAGGAGTGCGTCGATGCCTGAAACCCCCGCCAGGCCCGAACGCGCGACCCGACGACGGGCCATCACCGTCGCCGTCGCCGTTGCCGCTCTCGTCCTACCGATGCTCGCCGGACCGGCCACCCCGGCCACCGCCGCCGACCGGCCGACCGTCCAACCACTCCCCGCCAACCTCGAAGCCATCCGGGCCGCCGAGGCGACCGCCCTCTACGGCAGCCCGGCGATCCGCCCGATCGAACAACGCCGGACCGCGTTGATCACCATGGGTGACAGCGAGATCTCCGGTGAGGGGGTGGGCAACTACGTCCCCGGCACCCACCAGGACGGCAACTGGTGCGACCGCTCGTACGACCAGGCGGTGTTCCGCACCGGCATCACCTCGGACGCGCAATACAACATCGCCTGCTCCGGTGCCACCCCCTGGAACCTGATCGCCGGCGGCCCGACCCAGCACAACGAGCTGAACCAGGGCGACTACCTGGGGATCAAGGCACGCAACACGCACGTGAAGCTGATCTGGGTGGTGGTCGGCGCGAACGGTGACGGCACCATCCAGTTCGGGCCGGTCGCCACCGACTGCGCCATCCGCCGGGTCTTCTTCCAGGGCGCCTGCTACCCCACCTACACCGACCAGTGGACGATCCGCACCGACGGCAGCAGGCAGGCCGTGGAGGCGGCGCTCACCGACATCCGGCAGACCATGACCAACGCCGGCTACCTACGGTCGGACTACGAGCTGGTGCTGATGTCGTACCCGAGCCCCGGCAGCCCCGACGTGGAGGACAACCCGAACTTCCCCGGCTGGTACTCCGGCGGCTGTCTGCTCTACCTGGCCGACGCGGCGTTCGCCCGGAACAAGGCGGTGCCGCTGTTCGAGTCGGCGCTACGTGCTGCCGCGACGAACACCGGCACCCGCTACCTGGACGCCAGCCGGCTCTTTCACGGGCACGAGGTGTGCACCGACAACACCTCGGTCCGCGGCCTCTACATCGAGGTCGGCATCTGGAACGAGAACGCCGCCCGTCAGTCGTTCCACCCCAACGCCCGTGGGCACGGCATGTTCGCCCAGTGCATCACCCAGTTCTGGAACTCCGGGCAGACGCGAGCCAGCTGCGTCGACCCGGCCAGCACCGGCAGCGGCGTGCTCTACCCGGGGCTGCTGGAGTTCAAGCAACTGCGCAACCTGGCCACCGGCACCTGTGTCGACGGCAAGGGGTACGACTCCCGCAACGGCACCGCGCAGCAGCCGTACTCCTGCCACGGTGGGCGCAACCAGGGCTTCTGGTACGACTCGGCCCGGCGGTCGCTGCACTCGGAGCTGTCCCACGACCGCTGCCTGGACGTCTCCAACAGCTCGATGACCGCCGGCACCGCGGTCAACATCTACGACTGCAACGGCACCGGCGCGCAGCAGTTCGTCTTCGTGGGTAACCAGATCAGGCCGGCGAGCGCCAACAACCTCTGCGTGGCGTTCGACAACCCGTTGCTGGGCAGTTCCCGCCTGCGGTTGGCGAGTTGCGGAAGCAGCACCCGGCAACAGTGGTCGTTCGAGACCCGTACCGCCGCCAACCCGGTCGGCTACGGTCACGACGACTTCATCGGCTCCCGCGTCTACTGACGAGAGATTGGGGCCCTGGCGTCGGCCAGGGCCCCTTCGCTCACTTCGCGCGGGGAATGAGGACGAGCCGGGCCACGCCCTTGTCGCCGTCCTTCGCGCCAGCGACGCCGACCGTCGCACCGACCTTGACCTCGCTCGGCTGCACCGTGGCCCGCCGCTCGACGACCCGCAGATCGTCGCCGAACGTCCAGGTCATCGTGAAGCCGTCGGTGGACTTGACGGTCATCGAGTCGCCGTCGATCGCGGTCACCTCGCCGCGCTGCACGGCGACGGTCCGCGTACCGCCGTCCTTGGCCTTCACCACCGCCTCACCGTGCAGGGTGTTCTTGCGCAACAACACGCGGGCCTGGCGGCGCTTGCGCCACTCCTCCCCACGCTTCTCGCGGGCCTTCTCCCCGGCCGTGGGCGAGGCGCCCGGCGTCGGGGTGGCTGGTGCGGCGACGGTCTGCACGTCCAGGTCGTCGGCGTCGAAACCCATCGCGGCCAGCGCCTGACCCTCGACCCCCATGGCGGCGGCGACCTCGACTGCGGCATCCCGGGCGGGCTGGCTGGCCACCTCGGCCGCACCGCAGCCGCTGACGCCGAGCGCGACCGCCGCGAGCAGTGCCGTGGTGCCGGTGGCGAAACCCCAACGTGGCATGGTTCTCCCTCTCGTCCGTGGAGTCTTCAGCCTTCCCCGCGACGACGAGCGGATCGTCAGGCCGACGTTCGGGTCAGGTAAGGATCACCGGGCAGCCGGACCGTGAAGGCGGCGCCGCCCTCCGGCGCGTGCCCGGCGGCAATCTCCCCGCCCAGCCGGCGGACCAGCCCGGCGGCCAGCGCCAACCCCAGCCCGCTACCCACCTTGCGCACCCCTCGGTAACGCTCGTGCAGCGCACCGCGTTCGAATGCCACCGCCAGGTCGTCGTCGGTGAAGCCGGGCCCGCCGTCGCGGACCTCCAACACACCGCCGCGCGCCGGATCCGCGCCGGCCGGCCGGACCGCGAGCACCACCGGCGACCCCGGGGGTACGACCCGCAGCGCGTTCTCCAGCAACCCGTCCAGCACCTGCCGGATCCGCCCCGGATCGGTGTACACGGGCACCGGCTGACCGGGCGTCTCCACCCGGAACGGCACTCCCACCGCCGCGCATCGACCGAACCAGGTCGGCTCGGCGTCCAAGGCCAGTTGGGTCAGGTCCACCGGCACCGGTTCGAGCGGGAAGTCGGCTGCCTCCAGCCGGGCCAGTGCCAGCAGGTCACCGATCAGCCGGTCCAGGTGTTGGGCCTCGGCCAGCACCGTCCGACCGGTGTCCACCGTGTCGTCGGCACCGAGCACCCCGTCGGCGAGCGCCTCGGCGTACCCCCGGATCGCGGTCAACGGGGTGCGCAGCTCGTGCGAGACGGAGAGCAGGAACTCCCGCTGTCGGCCCTCGCTGGTGGCCAGTGCGGCGGCCAGACCGTTCAACGCCTCGGCCAGGTCGGCGACCTCGTCCGGCGGCTCGACAGGTATCCGGACGGCACGGTCACCCGCGCGCAGCCGGGCGGCGGCGGTGGCCGCGACACGGATCGGCCGGGCCAGCCGGCGGGCCAGCAGCAACCCGGCCACCACACCGGCGGTCAGCCCGGCCAGCAACGGCAACCAGAGACTGCGCAGCACCCGGGCCCACAGCCCGTTCGCCGAAGGACGGGAGAGCACCACCCCGTTTCCGCTGGGCAGGGCCCGACCCTCGACCAGGGCCTGCTTGCCGTCGACCACGCGGCGGGCCGACACGTTGCGGCCCTGCTCGATCCGCTGCACCACCCGGGGTGGCAGACCCGGCCGGTCGACCGCCCCGCGCCGGATCAGGTACGCGTCGATGCCCTGGGCGCGCAGTTGCTGGATGAGCCGCTCCTCGTCGGCGCTGCGACCCCGGTCGAGGCGGGTCCGCAGCACCTCGGCCGCGAGCCGGGCCTGCGCGGCCAGCGCCTCCTGATCGCGTCGCTCCGCGCCACGGATCGCCAACGGCACCGCGACGATGGCGGTGACCAGCACCGACACCAGCGCCACCGCGCAGGTGACGAGCACCGCTCGGGCGGTAAGCGTACGGCCGAATCGACCTCGTCGAGGCGCGACGGGTGGGCCGGTGCCGACCACCGGCAGGGCCATGGTCGGCGACTCGGCGCGGCGGGGATGGTCAGGCATCGACCGCGTACCCCACACCTCGATGGGTCCGGATCACGCTCGCCGGGCCGAGTTTCGCCCGCACCTGGGCGACGTGCACGTCCACCGTCCGGGTGCCAGCGTGCGCCGCGTAGCCCCAGACCCCGGCCAGCAGCTCCTCCCGGGTGAAGACCCGACCGGGCCGGCCCATCAGGTGGGCCAGCAGGTCGAACTCGGTCGAGGTGAGCTGCACCGGAGCGCCTGCGGCGGTGACCGTACGGCGGGACGGGTCGAGCGTCACCGGGCCGACCACTCGTGGCCGGTCCGCACCCTCCGGGCCACCGGCGGCACGGCGCAGCACCGCGCGCACCCGGGCTACCAACTCGCGCGGGCTGAACGGCTTGGTGACGTAGTCGTCGGCACCCAACTCCAGGCCGACGATCCGATCCACCTCGTCGTCCCGGGCGGTGAGGAAGATGACCGGGGTCCAGTCACCGGCCTCGCGCAGTTGGCGGCAGATCTCGGTGCCGGCCAGGCCGGGCAGCGCGATGTCCAGGACGCAGGCCACCGGGCGCAACCGGCGGGCCGCACTCAGACCGGCCTCACCGTCGCGTTCCAGGTGGACGCCGAACCCGTCCCGGGTGAGGTAGAGCCGGACCAGGTCGGCGATGGCCGGCTCGTCCTCCACGACGAGGACGAGCCCGCGATGCGGTGGTTCGACGGTCACCGACCCATGATTGCCGACCCGGCGGCTCCAGTGCGATCGGTGCGTGTTCGAGTTCGGTAAAGGCAGGTGGCGTCAGCTCACCGCGGCGGGGCGGAAGACGCTGGGCCGTACGGCGGCCGGCGCGTCACCGATGGTCTTGACGATCCGCTCACGGGAGGCCCGCAGGCGGGTCCGGAAGGCGTGGTTGAGCAACGCGTCGAGCTGCCACACCCGCTTCGGGTGGCTGGTGCGGATCAGGAACCGCTCACGGATCCCGTCGATCGCGGTCGCCGCCAACTCGACCGACTGCAGCCGCGGGTCGGGGCTCCAGGTCACGTTGCTCAGCTCGCGTAGCTCGGTGTTGAGGTGCAGGCGCAGGCGGTGCAGCAGGCGGGTCTGCTGGGTCACCACCAGGCTGCGGTGGGTGAGTAGTAACAGGTAGTCGCCGGTGACCGGGCGGTCGGGGCGGCTGCAACGGGTGACCAGGATTGTGGCGTCACCGGAGCCGACACAGCGCCGGAAGACCGGCATGTGCCGGCTCACCGTCTGCACGGCCAGGCCAGCCTCAGCGGCGGCCGGGAGGAACGTTCGGGAGAAGACGTCCATGACGTGCCCAACGACCTCACCAGCGGGGTGACGTGGGTCACGCGGGTTTTTTGGAAGTTCCACGCGGCCTGTCGCACTGCCTGTCCGACTTCTGACTCGGACGGATCTCGGTCAGGAGTTGGGCTGAAGTGGACTGGCGGCGAACAGCTCCTCCAGCCAACCCGGGACCGCGTCGGCGTACTCGGCACGGGACTCCTCGGCGGTATCCAGTGCGCGACGCCAGGAGAGCGACCGGCTCACCGGGCCCAGGTCGATCGCCAGGTCGGCGGCCTCGACGAGAGTCCGGCGGTCGTACCGGTCGGTCCACGCCTCCAGGTAGGCGTCGCGCAACCGAACCAGTTGGGCGTCGTCGGCTGCCAGCTTCTGCGCGTGCCCGATGGAGCGCAGGGTCACCAGCAGCGTGCCGAACGGGTGCGCCACCGAGGCGTCGCCCCAGTCGAAGTAGCGGTAACCAGCACTGCCTGCGAAGACGTTGCCGTCGTGCAGGTCGTCGTGCTGCACGGTCGCCGCAATGCCGATGTCGGCGAGGCGACGGCACCGCTGCGTGTACGACGGGACCTCGGCCCGAAGCCGCTCGTGCAGGGCCGGACTGAGCCCGCCCTCGGCGCCGATCAGCAGCGCGTCGTGATCGTCGAGCAGCTCGACGAAGAGGCCGGCCAGCACCTCGGGACGCTGATCCGGCACGCCCCGGGCGACCAACTCGTCGGCATGTGCCGCGCTCGCCAGTTGGAGCGCCGCGTACCCGGGCAGCGCCCGCTCCCAGTGCGCCAGGTCGGGGTCACGCCCCAGCACGTCGCGCAACGACTCGCCACCGTCGGGCAGCAGCGACCAGCCCTGCGCCGGGTCCACCGCGATCGGCGTCAGCACCCGGGCGGGCGTCAACTGGGCGAGCGCCGCGATCAGGACGGCCTCGTGCACCGTGCCCGGGTTGTTGGCCTTGAACCAGACCGGACCGTCGTCGGTGGGCACCCGCCAGACCAGCGACCAGGGCCGCACCCGGGGCTCCACCAGCCCGGTCACCCGCCGGCCCGTCCGGCTCAGCTGCGCGTCGACCCAGGACCGGGCCCGCACCTGCCACTGCTCGCTGGACCACTCGGGGGTGCGCTCACCGTCGATCGTCGTCACGCTGGGCACCTTAGGCGGCTCTTCCGGGTCTCGGCGAGGTGTTTTCGCAGAGCGCGGGTCAAACCAGCTCGACGATCGTGGCGTTGGCCATGCCGCCGCCCTCGCACATGGTCTGCAGGCCGTAGCGGATCCCGTTGTCCCGCATGTGCTGAAGCATCGTGGTCATGATCCGGGCACCGGAGCCGCCGAGCGGGTGACCGAGGGCGATCGCCCCGCCGCGCGGGTTGAGCCGCTCCGGGTCCGCCTCGGTCTCCGCCAGCCAGGCCAGCGGCACCGGGGCGAACGCCTCGTTCACCTCGTACACCCCGATCTCCTCGATGCCCAGCCCCGCGCGGCGCAGCGCCTTCGCGGTGGCCGGGATGGGTGCCGTGAGCATGGTGACCGGGTCGTCGGCGGCGACCACGGCGGTGTGGATCCGGGCCAGCGGGCGCAGGCCGTGCCGGCTGGCCCAGTCGGAGGTGGTCACCGCGAGCGCTGCGGCGCCGTCGGAGATCTGGGACGCGGACCCGGCGGTCACCACGCCGTCGGCGCGGAACGGGGTGGCCAGCTCACCGAGCTTCTCCAGCGAGGTCTCCCGGCGGATGCCCTCGTCGGCGGCGAACTTGCCACCGTCGGCGAGCGGCACCGGGGTCAGCTCCGGGTCGAACGCTCCGGCGTCCTGTGCGGCAGCCGCCTTCTCGTGGCTGGCCAGCGCGAACTCGTCCAACTGCGTACGCGAGAGGCGCCACCGCTGGGCGATCAGCTCGGCCCCGACCCCCTGGTTGAACGGCAGCGGCGCGTCGTCGGCGAAGCCCTCGACGCCCCGGTAGCGAGCGCGCAACTGATCACTGAAGGGCATGCCGCCGGCCACACTGGAGCCCATCGGCACCCGGGTCATCGACTCGACGCCGCCGGCGACCACCAGGTCGGCCTGGCCGGAGAGCACCGTCGCGGCGGCGAAGTGCAGGGCCTGCTGGCTGGAGCCGCACTGCCGGTCCAGGGTCGTGCCGGGCACCGTCTCGGGCCAGCCGGCGGCCAGCACGCCGTTGCGGGCGATGTTCCATGACTGCTCGCCGACCTGGGACACGCAGCCCCAGAAGACGTCGTCGACCTGGGCCGGGTCGATCCCGGTGCGCTCGGCGAGGGCGCGCAGCACGTGTGCCGAGAGGTCGACCGGGTGGACGCTGGCGAGGCTGCCCTTGCGCCGCCCGACCGGGGTCCGTACCGCGCCGACGATGACCGCGTCACTCATGTTTACTCCCCGGTAACTTGGGCTGCCCCGATCCTACGCCCAGGGCACTGCCCCCAGACCCTCCCGCGTCGATCATGGAGTGGTGGTGGGCAGAAGTTTCCACTTCGCACCATATGTGGGGCAGCACAACTGCATGATCGATCCGCGCGAGGCTACGATCCGGCGAACCGCTGGCATGCTGGGCGGGTGGATGAGATCTCCCCGGCCCGGCAGTGGCGAGTTCCGGCGAGCCTACCGGCGGCGAAACTCGCCGGCGCGGTTCTGCTGATCGCACTCGGGTTGCTCTTCGCCGACGGCGACGCGGTCCGGCTGGTGCTGGCCCTTCTGGCCGCCGCCGCGCTGGTCGGCTGGGCGGTACGCGACCTGATTGCACCGGTCAGATTGGCGGTTGATCCGACCGGACTCACCGTCATCCACGGGTTCGCCGGCCACCGGCTGCTGCCCTGGGCGACTGTCGAGGCGATCACCGTGGACCGTCGACCACGGTTGGGGCTGACGTCCGAGGTCCTGGAGATCGACACCGGCGAGTCGCTGCACCTCTTCGGCCGATTTGAGCTGGGCACCACCCCGGAAGAGGTAGCCGCCGAGCTGCGCGCCGCCCGCCGCTCCTGACCCCCGAGATCTTGGAAGGAAGGTGCCTTGCCGGGGGCGGTTTCCTTCCAAGATCTCGGTCGAGCTGTCAGCCGAGTAGCTGGGCGGTGCGGAAGAGGACCAGGGCTAGCAGGATCAGCAGGATGATCGCGCCGCCGGCGACCTGCACCAACGTGCGTCGGCTGCGTGGCGCGTACGCGAGCACCAACGCCATCAGCGCGCCGACCACCAGCCCGCCCAGGTGCCCGGGGATCGAGATGCCCGGCACGGCCAGCGTGAAGACCAGGTTGATCACCAGGATCGGGATGATCCGGGAGATGTCCCGACCGAGCTTGCGCTCGATGATGATCAGCGCGGCGAAGAGACCGAACACGGCGGTCGACGCGCCGACAGTGGCCGCCCTCGGGCTGCTGAACAGGTAGGCCGCCACGTTGCCACCGAGGCCCGCGATCAGGTAGAGCGCGGCGAACCGCACCCGCCCGAGGTTGGCCTCCAGCGACCGGCCGAGCACCCACAGCGCCCACATGTTGAGCAGCAGGTGGAGCACGCCGTAGTGCAGGAACATAGCGGTGACCAGCCGGTACCACTGACCCTCGGCGATCCCGCCAAGCGTGTAGTCGGAGAGGTAGGCCCGGCCGAGCACCGCACCCCACTCGGTCAGCGGCGTGCTGCCACCCATCAGGCCGCCAAAGCCGGACCCGCCCACCGCCGCGTCCCCACCCCGGGCGGAGGCGATGGAGAGCAGCAGGAACAGCGCGTTCACGGCGATCAGGGCCTTGGTGACATAGCCGTGCCGGCCGGCCGTACCGCCACCGAAGGCGGTACGCGCCGGCCGGACACTGCGACGTCCTTCGTCGACGCACTCCGGGCACTGGTGCCCGACCGACGCCTCCCGCATGCAGTCCGGGCAGATCGGCCGGTCGCAGCGGGTGCAGCGGACGTAGGTCTCCCGGCCGGGGTGCCGGTAGCAGACCGGGGTGGTCGGCGGAGACTCGCTCACCGGGCCGACCCTCCGTCCGCCACCACACGGTCCACCGGCACCGGCCGTGCTCCGGAGCGCTCAATCATGCGAGCAAAGGTACCTCGCCGTTCGCTCAGGAAGCGGACCGCTCGATCTCGACCCGCTCGATGACGACGTCCTGCAGCGGACGGTCGCTCGGACCGGTCGGGGTGTTCGCGATCGAGTCCACGACCTTCACCGACTCCTCGTCGGCGACCTGGCCGAAGATGGTGTGCCGGTTGTTGAGGTGCGGCGTCGGGGACACGGTGATGAAGAACTGCGAACCGTTGGTGCCCGGCCCGGCGTTCGCCATCGCCAGCAGGTAGGGACGGTCGAACCGCAGCTCCGGGTGGAACTCGTCGCCGAACTTGTAGCCCGGTCCGCCCCGACCGGTGCCGGTCGGGTCGCCCATCTGGACCATGAAACCGCTGATCACCCGGTGCGAGATGGTGCCGTCGTAGTACGGACCACTGCCCGGCTGACCGGTGCGCGGGTCGGTGTATTCCTGGTTGCCCTCGGCCAGGTCGACGAAGTTACGGACGGTCTTCGGCGCGTGGTTGGGGAAGAGCTCCAGCCGGATCGGGCCGGCGTTGGTGTGCAGGGTGGCGTAGACAGCCTCGGCCACGGGTACTCCTCACTTGTGGGTCAGTTCCATGCGGATCCTCCCATGTGCCCGATCTGGCATCGCGGAGGCATCCGAAGGTGGAGGATGACGAAGGAACAACTCCCAGGAGGTAGGACCGTGTTTGGATTCGGGCGGCGTAAGTCCCAGGGGCAGCTGGCCAGGGCCGAGCTGAACCAGAGCATCAGCCACCTGATGCAGGCAGCCAATCACGCCGCGATGGGCGCTGGAGCGACCGTCGGCCCGCGGGTCCAGGTGGCCCGGGCCTACGTCGGGCCGACCGCGGCGAAGGTACGCGACCGCGCGTCGACCGGCTGGGGGACGACTCTCACCACGCTGGCACCGCTGGCGGCGGCAGCCCGTGACGGCGCCGCGCAGGCCGGGCCGCTGACCAGGAAGGCCAAGTCGAAGACCATGCGGATCACCGGTAAGAAGAAGCAGCCGCGCCGTCGCGGCTCGATGATGACCGGCCTGTTGGCGGCCGGTGCGATCGCCGGCCTGGCCGGCGCGGTCGCCCTGCGTCGGCGCCGGGAGCAGCAGGAGTGGGCCGAGTACGACCCGACCAGCACCCTGGAGCCGATGCGCGACGAGGTCGACTCGATCGAGGTGCGCACGCCGTCCGCCGCCCGGGGGTCCGACGGGTCCGCCATGACCGGCGCGGCGGGGATGACCGGCGCGGGCAGCTCGGCGGTGGCCGGCGGCCCGAGCGCCAGCACCACTGGCACGACCAAGCAGGCCACCGTCCGCCCGACCGACAAGGTCCCGTCGGTCGCCGAGGGCGCCACGGACATCACCGGCCGGCCGACCGACGACCTCACCAAGGCGCTGGGCAAGGACACCGCCCGCACCAACGGCCGTCGCTGAGGTCGACGACAGCGCAGCGGGCGCCGGCGACGCGGAATCAACCCCGCTCGCCGGCGCTTGCGCGTACCCGCGTGTGGGTGCCGGCCGCCTCGCGGTCTAGAGCCAGCCGTTGCGGCGGAACCAGCGGTAGAGGGCCAGCGAGACGCCGAGCATGAGGGCCAGCGCCACCGGATAGCCGTACGTCATCTTCAGCTCGGGCATGTTGTCGAAGTTCATGCCCTCGACGCCGGCGATGGAGGTCCAGACCGCGGCGATGGCCGCCCACGCGGCGATCTTGCGCATGTCGTTGTTCTGGTCGACGGTCACCTGGGCCAGCCGCGCCTGGAGGATCGAGTTCAGCAGGTCGTCGTAGGAGTTCACCTGCTCCACGGTGCGGCTCAGGTGGTCCTGCACGTCCCGGAAGTAGCGGCGAACCTCCTTGGGCACCTCCCGGTTGACCTGGGAGGTAAGCGTCATCAGCGGCCGTTGCAACGGCATCACGGCCCGCTTGAACTCCACCAGCTCCCGCTTCATCTGGTAGATCCGCTGGATCCGCCCGTGGCCGTGCCGGTCGAAGACCTCCGCCTCCAACACGTCCAGGTCGTCCTCGATCTGCTCGGCCACCTCCAGATAGAGGTCGACCACCCGGTCGGTCACCCCGTACGCCACCGCCCACGGG
The DNA here is from genome assembly GCF_000718555.1 of Micromonospora chokoriensis. Lineage (GTDB taxonomy): Bacteria > Actinomycetota > Actinomycetes > Mycobacteriales > Micromonosporaceae > Micromonospora > Micromonospora chokoriensis_B. Next base: position 263,229 of record NZ_JOAN01000004.1, on the reverse strand, counting down.
CCGTGCAGCAGCAACTCCTGCTTGCTCTCCAGGTCGGCGCGGATCGGGGCGAGCCGGCAGGCGTCCCCGTGCCGGACGCTGATCACGAAGTGCGGGCCGATGAAGAGCATCACCTGCCCCGTCTCCACCACCTCGGAGTTCTCGGTCAGCTCGGTGTGCTCGCAGTAGCGGGCGGTACGCAGCACCAGGAAGACGACGTCGCCGAAGCGCTCCAGCTTGGGGCGCTGCTCGGCCTTGACCGCGTCCTCGACGGCCAACTCGTGCAGACCGTAGGTCTCCGCGATGGCGGTCATCTCGGCCAGCTCCGGCTGGTGCAGACCTATCCAGACGAAGCCGTGCTCCTCGCGGCGGGCCTCGGCCAGCGCCTCCGCGTACGTCCAGTCACCGGGCTTGCGCTTGCCGTCGACGTAGAGCGCGCAGTCGACCACCGCGCTGCGCCCGGTGTCGGTGGGTGCCGGAGCGGGCGGCGAACCGTCGGCGTTGAGGATCCGGGTCATCGCCCGGACCGGGGAGGGCCACGCCCGAGGTCGCAGTACCCGACCGGTGCTCGACGGCGCCGTCCGGTCCCGCTCTGTCCGATCCGTCATCGCGTCACCTCCCGCGCTCAGCTCAGCTGCGGATTGCAGGCTACGCCGACTGAGGTCGAGGGCAGGTGTGACGGCGGTCGCGTGCGGGGGCGGCGCCGGGCGGGCCGGGCCGCATCAGGGGGGTGTGCGGGGACGACACGGCCCACCCGGCACCTGTGGGGGGCGGGAGGTTGTGCTGCCGCGTCACCCCGGTCAGGGCCGGCCGTGGTCTTCTCAGCTGACCGGTGACGCTCGCAGCATTGTGGGCCAGCCGACCGCCCGGTGGGGAGCCCTGGGGCGGCCGGCATCGTCGTTCTGTCAGGAACCCGACAGATGAATCAGCTACGAACTGCCTCGACGGCCTCCGCGAGCCGCCGGACACCCTCGTCGATCCGGTCGGCGGTCACCGCCGAGAAGGCCAGCCGGAGAGCGTGCCGCCCGCCGTCCAACACGAAGTCGCTGCCCTTGACCACGGCGACCCCGCGCTCGGCGGCCGCCGGGGCGAGCCGATCGACGAGCACGTCCTCCGGGAACTCCACCCAGAGGAAGTAGCCACCGTCGGGCTCCACGAACCGCGCCTGCGGCAGGTGCCGGCGCAACGACTCGGCGAGCACGCGGGCCCGCTCGCCCAGTGCCGCCCGGACCGTCTCGATCGAGCGGTCGATGTCACCCGAGACGCAGAACTGGTGCACGATCGCCTGGGACACCATCCCCGGGGAGATGTAGAGGCTCGTCGCGTTCTTCGCGATGGAGGCGATCAGGTCGGCCGGGCCGACCAGGTAACCGACCCGCACACCCGGGCAGACCGTCTTGGTGAAGCTCGACGCGTGGACCACCACGTTGCGGGTGTCCAGCGAGAGCATCGACGGCAGCGCCTCGCCACGGAAGCGGATGTCCGCGTACGGGTCGTCCTCGAAGATCGTGAACTCGTACTCGGCGGCCAGGTCGAGCAGCTCCCGGCGCTTCTCCAGCGACAGCGTCATGCCGGCCGGGTTCTGGTAGTTCGGGATGACGTGGGCGAGCCGGGGCCGGACCCCGGACTCCAGCAGCTTGCGCAGCTCGGCAGTGTCCAGGCCATCCGGCTGCACCGAGATGCCATGCAGCTCGCTGCCCATCCGCTGGAGGTTGAGCAGCGTCCGGTCGTACGTCGGGCGTTCCACCACCACCGCGTCGCCGGGGCGCACCAGGTGGTCGAAGAGGAACGCGTCGGCCTGGAGCGACCCGTTGGTGACAAGCACCTGGTCTGCCTCGACCCCGTGCTTCTCGGCGATCCATTTCCGCAGCGGAAGGTAACCGACGGAGGTGCCGTACGCCGTTACCCCCGCAGGGTCGGCGTCGAAGGCGCGGACGGCGGCGGCCTTGAGCCCCTCGACATCGACGATGTCCAGCGAGGGAGCCCCACGGGCAAAGGAGATCAACTGCTCGGCGGTCATGGATGTTGAGCGTACGGGCGGCGGCGGGCAACGCGCGGACGGCACGGCGATGTCCGCATCCTGAGCCACCGGGTCGGGTGACCCCACTGCCCCAGTCGGCGACAGATCAGACCGGAAGGGCGAGCGCGTCGTGGTGCGCCGCCCGGGAAAGTCCCTCCAGCTGCACGCCGAGCGCGTCCAGGAGCTGGCTCCAGTCGAAGTAGGAGCGCCAGGCGGTGATCCGACCCTTGCGGGCCCGGACCACGTCGGCCACCTCCCAGCTCACCAGGCGGCCGGTCGGCGCGACGGTGCCGTACGGCGAATGCAGAGTGCCGGTGTGGGTGCCGGTCAGACGCACCTCGACAGCAGCGCCACCACCGGTGCGGACCACGCCCATCGGGTCGACGCGCAGATCTCCGAAGGCACCGGTCCAGGTGCGCAGGAGCGCGGGCAGCTCGATCGGACGGACCGTCACACCCGGCATGGAGTAGAACGCCTCCGGGGCGTAGAGGTCCGGCAGCCGGGCCACGTCCCGGCGCAGGAGCATGGCGTACTGCTGCTCGACCAGCCGCTCCGCGTCGCGCATCGGGACCTCCCCCACGGGCCACGGCATCTCCGCGCCCGCGAGGGATGTCTACCCGCCCGTCCTGATCGACACACCTGTGCCCGGTCAGGTAGTGGCGACCGCCTGACTCTCCGACCAGACCCGCATGATGTCCCGGACGGAGATCACGCCGGCCACCTCCCGGCCGTCCAGCACCACCAGGTGCCGGAACCCGCCCCGGGCCATCGCGGCGGCAGCCTCGGCCACCGTCCATTCCGGCCCCGCGTAGACCACGTCCCAGGTGAGGTGGGCACCAGTGCGTTCCACGTCGCAGTCCAGGCCGGCGCCGATGGCCTTCAACACGTCGCGTTCGGTCATGATCCCGACGCCCTCGGAATCCGGGTCGATCACGACCGCCGACCCGACACCGCGGGCCGACATCATCCGGGCCGCCTGGCGGAGCGTGTGCTCCGGACCGACGACGAGGACCTGGCTGGACATCGCATCCCGTACCTGCATCACGCATCACCCCTTTGGGACGGTGGCATTCGGTACGGACATGGTGGTCGGTGGATGTTTCCGGGACAAGAGCGGCATCGCACATGCTGCGGACGCTGGCTACTGTCGGACGGTGTCCACCGAGCCCCTGCGCTGCGCCGGCGCGCTGATCGTCGACCACGACGGCCGCATCTTCTTTCAACGCCGCTCACCGCACCGACGGCTCTTTCCCAACTGTTGGGACATCGTCGGCGGCCACCTGGAGCCGGGCGAGGACATCGACGAGGCACTGAGCCGGGAGATCACCGAGGAGACCGGCTGGGTCCTCTCGCACGTCCTGGGCCAGGTCGGCGAGTACAGCTACGTCGGCGACGACGGCCTGGCCCGGACCGAACACGACTTTCTGGTCCGCGTCGACGGTGACCTCGACCGCCCGACGCTGGAGGCCGGTAAGCACACCGAGTACCGCTGGCTCGCCGAGCACGAGGTGACCCTGCTGGACGAGCACCGCGACGTCAACGACGGGCTGATCCGGCGGATCGCGGAGGAGGGCTTCGCCGTCCTGCGGTCGATCGGGCTCTGAACGCCATCTTGCGGGCGGCGTTGCCCGGCTGACCCGGTTGGCCGGAGCGGCACACCCGGCCGGCGCTATCCTCCAGCGGTGACGGGGAGCAGGACGAGGGAGGATGTCGCGATGATCGGAATGGTGCTCGCGGCCGGAGCGGGACGACGGCTGCGCCCGTACACCGACACCCTGCCCAAGGCGTTGGTGCCGGTGGACGGCGAGACCACGATCCTGGACATCGCGCTGGGCAACCTCGCCGAGGTCGGGCTCACCGACATCGTGATCGTCGTCGGCTACGCCGCGGACGCGGTCCGCGAGCGGCAGGCCGACCTGGAGAAGCGGTACGGGGTCACGCTCACCCTGGTGCACAACGACAAGGCCGAGGAGTGGAACAACGCCTACTCCCTCTGGCTCGCCCGGGAGTACTTCGCCCGCGGGGTGCTGCTGGTCAACGGTGACACCGTGCACCCGGTCAGCGTGGAGAAGACCCTGCTCGCCGAGCGTGGGCCGGGCATCCTGCTCGCCGTGGACACGCTCAAGCCGCTCGCCGAGGAGGAGATGAAGACCACCTTCGACGCCGCCGGCCAGCTCACCCGGATCACCAAGCTGATGGACCCGGGCGAGGCGTACGGGGAGTACATCGGCGCGACGCTCATCGAGCCGCAGGTCGCCGACGCCCTCGCCGACGCGCTCGAGGCGACCTGGCGACGGGACCCGAACCTCTACTACGAGGACGGCTACCAGGAGTTCGCCGAGCGGGGCGGGGAGGTGCGGGCGGCACCGATCGGTGACGTCCCGTGGGTCGAGGTCGACAACCACGCCGACCTGGCCCGCGCGCGGGAGATCGCGTGCCGCTACTAGCTCGCAGCGTCCTCACCCCGCTGCACATCGACGTACGACGCGGGGCCGTCGCCGACCTTGGCGCGATCCTGGCCGACGGGCGGATCTCCTCCGGCGGTGACGTCGCGGTGGTGGTCGGCCCGGGTCAGGGTGCCCAGATCGCTGAGCTGATCCGACCGTCGCTGCGCTCGGCGGACGTGTTCACCGTCTCCGGTGGGACGCTTGACGCCGCCGACGACCTGGGCGGCAAGCTCCGCACCCGCTCCTACGACGCGGTCGTCGGGATCGGCGGCGGCAAGACGATAGACGTCGCCAAGTACGCGGCCACGCGCCGAGGGCTGCCGATGGTGTCGGTGGCGACCAGCCTCGCCAACGACGGGATCGCCTCCCCGGTGGCCAGCCTGATCACCGACGGGATCAAGGGCTCCTACGGCGTGCACATCCCGATCGGGGTGATCGTCGACCTGGACTTCGTGGAGAGCGGCCCGGATCGGCACAACCGGGCCGGCATCGGCGACGTGATCAGCAACATCAGCGCCCTGGCCGACTGGGAGCTGTCCCGGCAGGTACGCGGTGAGCGGGTCGACGGGCTGGCCGCCTCACTCTCCCGAGCGGGCGCCGAGGCGGTGCTCAACCACCCGGGCGACATGAGCGACGACGCCTTCGTCATCGTCCTCGCCGAGGCGTTGATCTCCAGCGGCCTGGCGATGGCGGTCGAGGGCACCAGCCGTCCGTGCAGTGGCGGCTGCCACGAGATCATGCACGCGGTCGACGCGCTCTTCCCCGGCACCGCCTCGCACGGCGAGCTGGCTGGGCTCGGAGCGCTGTTCTGCACCTGGCTGCGCGGAGACCTCCGCCGCTTCGGCGAGATGTCGGCCTGCCTCGCCCGGCACGGTCTGCCCCGACTCCCGGCCGAGGTAGCCCTCACCGACGACCAGTTCATCGAGGCGGTGCAGTTCGCGCCGCGTACCCGGCCGGACCGCTACACCATCCTCGAACACCTGGCGCTGTCGCCTACCGAGACCCGGGAGCGGCTGGCAGACTACGCCGGTGCAATCCGAGACCAGCTTGGCTGACCCCCGTCCCACCATCGCCGACTTCCACCGGGTGAACCGGGGCGGCGGCCTGTTCAGCGAGTCGATCAGCCAGTGGCTGGGGGCCGTCTTCGCGCTCGTCGCCCAGCGGCTCGGGCTGCGCCCCACCGCGTTGTCCATCGCCAACCTGGTGCTCGGGCTGGCCACCTCGGTCGCCGTGGTGGCGCTCGCCGGCCCGGTCGCCGCCGGGGACGTACCGGCCTGGGTGGTCGGCCTGCTCGCCCTGATCGGCTGGCAGGTGGCGTACTCCCTGGACTGCGCCGACGGGCAGCTCGCCCGGGTGACCGGCCAGGGCAGCGCGTCCGGCGCCCGCGTCGACGTGCTCTGCGACGTAGCTGCGCAGATCGCCCTGGTGGCAGCGTTGGCCGCCACCGCCGTGGCGCAGGAGCCGTCCACGCCGACCTGGTTCGTGGCGACCTTCGCGGGCACCTGGATGGTCAACCTGGTGACGTCGGTGATGCAGGCCGGCCCGAACGCGGCCAGCATGGTCACCTCGACCTCACTGCCGGTACGCCTGGTGAAGCTGGTCCGCGACTACGGCGCGGTGATCTTCGTGGCCGCCCTGGTGCTCGCCGTGGCCCCCGCGCTGGTCCTCTGGGTGATGATCGCCTTCACGATCGTCAACGGCGGCTTCCTGCTGGCGAGCATCGCCTTCTCGGCCCGCGCCTCGCTGCGCTGACCCACACCCACGCCGGGCCACCCCTCAACACCAGTGCAAGATCGCGGGGCAGGGCCGGCCCGCCCTCGTCGATCAAGGAGTTGTGGTGCCCGGCTTGGCATGATGCGGGCACTTTGTCACCCACCACAACTCCATGATCGACGCAGCAGCACGGGGTTGACGAATAATCACTCCGTCTAACGATCTTGCTCTCGCGGGGTCGCGGGCGGACCAGGACAAGGGCGCCTGGGGGCAGGGCGGGGTAGGTCAGACGTGGTTGGGGGTGCGGGCCAGGCCCGCGTAGATGTCGATGAGCCGCTTGGTGACCACGTCGGGGTGGAAGGTGCGCTCGTAGCGGGCGCGGGCGGCCAGGGTCAGCCCGACCGCGCCGGCGCGGGCCACCGGCAGGGCGGCCGCGAGCGCGGCCGGCTCCGGGGCGACCACCCAACCGGCCTCGCCCAGGCCGATCCCCGCCGGCATGGGTGCCCCGCCACCCCCGGCGACCGCGGAGGCGTTCTCGGCGGGCCCGGTGCCGGCTGGCTCGTGCGGGGCGTCGGCCCCGACCAGGTACGGGATGCCGCCCAACGCCGTACCGAGCACCGGCCGGCCGTTCGCCAACGCCTCGATGATCACGGTGGGAAGCACGTCGTGCCACATGGCGGCGGCGATCACGACCGCGCTCGCCTCGACCGCGGCCTGCACGCCGGCCCGGTCGAGCTGACCGAGGTAGACCACGTCGGGTCGCTCGGCGGCGGCCGCCTCCACGAGTGGGCGCAGCTCACCGTCGCCGGCCACCCGCAGCGTGCCCAGTGAGCCCACCGGGTGCCGACGCCAGGCGTCCAGCAGCAGGTCGACGCCCTTCTCCGGGGAGAGCCGGGCCATGTAGAGGAACCCGTCACCGAGCGGCGCCGGCCGACCCGGGTCGGGTACGGAGTTCGGCTTCACCACGATGCGTTCGTCCGGAATGCCGTAGTCGCGGAGGTGGTCGGCGATCGCCGAGGTGAGCGCGATGTACCGATCCACCGAGCGCCAGGTGCCCCGGTGCACGGCCAGGGTGGTCGCCATCAGCGCGCTCTGCGCCGCCGAGTCGCGGTAGCAGCGGTGCTTGATCGCCGGCACGCCCAGCACTCGGCCCTTGCAGTCCTGACAGATCACGCCGTCGCGGAAGTAGATCCCCGACGAGCAGACCTGCCGGTAGTTGTGCACCGTCTGCACCACCGGCACGCCGTGCCGGTGCGCGGTCCGCACCACCCAGGGCGAGATCAGGGGGTACGGGTTGTGCAGGTGCAGAACGTCCGGTCGGTGCTCGGTGAGCAGCCGGCTCAGGTCGTGCTGCGCGCGCGGAGCCCAGATCGGCGAGATCGGCAGCAGCGCCTTCGCCGCCTTCGACATCGACGGGATCTCGTCCGAGCTGCGGATGAACGGCAGCACCTCGACGCCAGCGGCGGTGAGCTGAGCGATCTCCGAGTCGACGATCGTGTTCTCACCGGAGGGCTGGGCTTCCCGGTACCGGTTGTGCGCCACCACGATTCTCACGGGAAAGAAGGCTACCGTTGGCTGGTGCCCGAACTACCGGAGGTTGAGGCGCTCGCGGGTTACCTGCGTCAGCGCGCGGTGGGGCGGCGTGTCGACCGGCTGGAGATCGCCGCGATCAGCGCCCTGAAGACGTACGAGCCGGCTCCGACCGAGGTCGCCGGTCGGGCGGTGGTCGACGCCAGTCGACACGGCAAGTTCCTCGACGTGCTCTTCGAGGGTGACCTGCACCTGGTGGTGCATTTGGCGCGGGCGGGCTGGCTGCACTACCGGGAGGCGTTCCCCGCCACCACCCCGCTGCGTCCAGGCAAGGGCCCGATCGCGGTACGCGTACGCCTGGATGACGGTTCCGGCTTCGACCTCACCGAGGCGGGCACCCAGAAGAAGCTGGCCGCGTACCTGGTCACCGACCTCGCGGCGGTCCCCGGGGTGGCCAAGCTGGGCCCGGACGCGCTCGCCGCCGACCTGCCCACCTTCGCCGAGCGGCTGCGCAGCCGGCGGGGGCAGGTCAAGGGGGTGCTTACCGACCAGTCGGTGCTGTCCGGGGTGGGCAACGCGTACTCGGACGAGATCCTGCACGCCGCGAAGCTGTCCCCGTTCGCGATCACCGATCGGCTCACCGACGCCCAGATCGCCACCCTGCACGCCGCCACCCGACAGGTTCTCGGCGACGCGGTCGAGCGGTCCCTCGGTCAGCGGGCCGCGGAGCTGAAGGGCGAGAAGCGCTCCGGGCTGAAGGTGCACGCCCGCACCGGGCTGCCCTGCCCGGTGTGCGGCGACACCGTACGTGAGGTGTCGTTCGCCGACTCCAGCCTTCAGTACTGTGCGACCTGCCAAACCGGCGGAAAGCCACTCGCTGACCGTCGGTTGTCCCGTCTCGTACGGTGAGTAATTCCACTCCACGACTACAGAGCGGAATCGCCCTCACTGAGTGGAAGCTCCGGTCCGCCGTTCTCGCCACGGGCGCATCCATCGGTATAGTGGCCCGGTCCCCGGCTTCTGAAATGGTGCGGAGCCGGCCAGATCCCGCCGGCACCATCGGTCGCGAATCTCCTTCGGGACGGCGACCGGTCGGAGCCCACGTGGGAGACTGGGACGGTGGGCGACCGGGTCCTCACGCCGAGTGAGCGGCTCGTGTCATGCGGGAGGACATGGGTGAGGTGACGGCAAGCCTCCAGCGCCCGGTATCCAACGAAGGCCGGAGCAGACTCGTGCGGCACGTCGACAGCTTCGAGATCCAGCCGCCGACGCCGCCGTCACACAACGGCGTCCCCCGGTCGGCGTGGACCAGGGCGCGACGTCGTGTGTCCCGCTGGCACCGGCCCTACATCGCGACCCTGCTGTTGCTCGACTTCGCCTCGGCGGCGTTCGCCAGCTGGATCGCGATCCAACTCTTCGACCAGGCTGCCTCCGGGTTCTCCGGCACCAAGCAGGACCCGACCTGGTTCCACACGATCTCCTACCTGCTGCTGCCGCTCGGCTGGGTGGTCATTCTCTGGAGCAACCGGGCGTACGACCGGCGCTACCTGGGGCTCGGCCCGGACGAGTTCAAGCGGGTGATCCGAGCCTCGGTGACGGTGGCCGCGAGCGTCTCCTTCCTCGCCTTCTCCACCGTGACTCAGCTGTCCCGGTTCACCGTGGGCACCGCGCTGGTCGGCGCGACGCTGCTGATCCTCTGGGGCCGTTTCGTGGCCCGTTGGGCGTTGCACTACATCCGTCGGCGGGCTGGTCAGGCCGCGCATCGGATGGTGCTGGTCGGCACCCTGCCGGAGTGCCTGGAGGTCTACGCGGCGGTCACCCGCAACCCGAACGCCGGGCTGATGCCCGTCGCCATCCACATCACCGACGGGTACGCGGCGGCCCGCGGGATGCCGACCCCGGTTCCGGTGTACGCCGGACGCGACGTGCTGGCCCTGGTCCGCGAGGTCGGCGGGGACACCATCGCCGTCTGCGGGTCGGCCAGCGCCGAGCCGGGCGAGCTGCGCCGGCTGGCCTGGCAACTGGAGGGCTCCGGCGTCGACCTGGTGGTCGCCCCGCAGCTCACCGACATCGCCGGTCCCCGGGTGCACATCCGGCCGATCGAGGGTCTGCCGCTGCTGTACGTCGAGGAGCCGACGCTCTCCGGGCCGGCGCTGCTGGCCAAGAACCTGATGGACCGGGTCGCCGCGGGCCTCGGCCTGCTGCTGCTGATCCCGCTCTTCCTGGCCATCGCCGTGGCGATCGGGATCTCCGACCGTGGGCCGGTCTTCTTCCGCCAGCCCCGGGTGGGGCACGAGGGACGCACGTTCCGGGTGTGGAAGTTCCGGACCATGTACGTCGACGCCGAGGATCGGCTGGCCAGCCTGGTCGACCGGAACGAGACCGACGGCATGCTGTTCAAGATGAAGGAGGACCCTCGGGTCTTCACGGTCGGTCGGTTCCTGCGGGCCACCTCGCTGGACGAGCTGCCGCAGCTGATCAACGTGCTCTGGGGTGAGATGTCGCTGGTCGGGCCCCGCCCGCTGCCCGCCGACGACGGTGACTTCCTCGGTGACGTCCGCCGCCGTCTGCTGGTCCGCCCCGGCATGACCGGCCTGTGGCAGGTATCCGGCCGCTCCGACCTGTCCTGGGACGAATCGGTCCGACTGGACCTCTACTACGTCGACAACTGGTCACTGGCGTACGACCTGAGCATCCTGTGGCGCACCGTCGGGGTGGTGCTCGCCCGCAAGGGCGCGTACTAGGGGGTTGGCGCGCCGGCTCGCAGCGGCGAGGATCGCTGCGTGGCTGCCAACCTCTCCGCCGTGGTCGGCGTCGTCTCACTCGTCACCGCGCTGACCGCAGCCCTGTTGGCGGTGCTGCGGCTGCGGGCCCGCCGTGGCATCGCCACCGCCACCCAGCGGGCCACCTACGAGGTGCTGCACGCCGCCGGCCTGGCCGCGGAGCCGCTGCGAGCGGGGCTGAGCGCGGCGGGCGCGGCGAAGGCCGTACGCCATCTGCGGGCTCTGGTGGGCGCGGCCGGGCTGGCGCTCACCGACGCCGACCGGCTGTTGGCCCTCGACGGGCGCGGCACGCACCACGGGGAGCAACTGCTCGCGGCGGCCCAGCGGACGGTGGACACCGGCCGCTCGACGGTGCTGGGTGAGCAGGATCTGCACTGCGACCGGGTCGACTGCCCGATCCGAGGGGCGGTGGTCGCGCCGTTGCTGGGGGCGGACGGCCGGGTGGTCGGCGCGCTGGTGGCAGTCGCCGACAGCCCACCACCCCCGGGGCTGGTGCAGGCCACCCTGGAGACGGCGCACTGGGCCGGCAACCAGCTCGCCCTGGCCGAGTTGGACTCGTCGCGGGAGCGGCTGGCCCGCGCCGAGATCCGCGCGCTGCGGGCGCAGATCAGCCCGCACTTCATCTACAACGCGCTGACCGCGATCGGCTCGTTCGTGCGCACCGATCCGGAGCGGGCCCGGGAGCTGATCCTGGAGTTCGCCGAGTTCACCAGGTACTCGTTCCGGGCGCACGGGGAGTTCACCACGCTGGCCGAGGAGCTGCGGTCGATCGACCGCTACCTGACCATCGAGCGGGCCCGGTTCGGCGACCGGTTGCAGGTGCGGTTGCAGATCGCCCCGGAGGTGCTGCCGGTGACGCTGCCGTTCCTCTGCCTCCAGCCGTTGGTGGAGAACGCGGTTCGCCACGGGTTGTCCCGCAAGCCGGGCACGGGCATGGTGAGCATCGAGGCCCGGGACGCGGGGGCCGAATGCCACATCACGGTGGAGGACGACGGAGTGGGAATGGATCCGACCACGCTGACCGCCGGCATCGCCGAGCTGGCCCGCGGCACCGGCGACCCAGCTGACGACAACGGCCAGCACGTCGGCCTCTCCAACGTCGACGAGCGGTTACGGTCGGTCTTCGGCGACCGGTTCGGCCTGGTCGTGGAGACCGGGCTGGGCTCGGGCACGAAGGTGAGCATGCGGGTGCCGAAGTTCCACCCCGGCGTACGGGCCGGGTCGTGACCACCGGTTTCCTGCGGGTCCTGGCGGTGGACGACGAGCCGCCCGCGCTCGACGAGTTGGCGTACCACCTGCGGGCCGACCCCCGGGTGGCCCGGCTGCACACGGCCGGGGATGCCACCGAGGCGCTGCGGTTGCTGCGCGACGGCGACGTGGACGTGGTCTTCCTCGACATCCGGATGCCCGGCCTGGACGGCATGGAGCTGGCCCGGGTGCTGCGGCGCTTCGCTCGACCACCGGCGATCGTGTTCGTCACCGCGTACGACGACGGCGCGGTGGACGCGTTCGATCTGGGCGCCACCGACTACGTCCGGAAACCGGTTCGCGCCGATCGGCTGGCCGAGTCGCTACGTCGGGTGATCGGGTCGCGGGTGGTGCCGTCGCACCCGGCGGCGCTGGCCCGCGCCGAGGAGGACCCGACAATCCCCATCGAGTTGGCCGGCACCACGCGGATGCTGCCCCGCTCGGCGGTGCGGTGGGTGGAGGCGCAGGGGGACTACGCCCGGTTACACACCGCCGAGGGGTCGCATCTGGTGCGGGTCTCGCTGGCCACGCTCGCGGAGCGTTGGGCCGATGCCGGTTTCGTCCGAGTGCACCGGTCGTACCTGGTGCAGTTGAAGTTGATCGCGGAGCTGCGGCTGGTCAACTCCGGCTACGTCGTGGTGATCGACTCCACCGAGCTGCCGGTGAGCCGGCGGCACACCCGGGAGCTGAAGGACAAGCTGGTCAGGGCCGCGAAGCAAGATTGGAGTCGTTGAGTCGGGAATACCAGGACCCTTTCCGTACGTCGTACGATAGTCCGTACGACTTCTGGGAGGCCGCCGTGACCGAAGCCTTGTTCGACGCCGACACCGAATTCGACCGTCAACTCGACCGACTGATCCAACTCGGCTACCCCGCTCTCGCCGGGCTGACCGAGAACGCCTTCCGCGACCTGGTCGCGCCACTGCGGGCCAGCGCGGTCGAGGGCACCGCCGGGCTGTCCGCCCCCACCGACGCCCGCGTGCCGTTCCTGCTTGTCACCACCCGGGACCTGATCGGGGTGCCGGAACGGGTGCAGCTCACCACGCTGGCCGGCAAGCGCAAGCCCGGCGTCGTCGACCGGAACTACGCCGAGGACGACCTGCCCCGCTTCGACCCGATCAAGGAGTTGGAGGTGCCGGCCGGGCCCGCGTACCTCCTCTTCGACGTCGACCGGGGCGAGGAGTTCCGCAACCTGGCCCCGGCGACAGCCATGGAGGGGATCACTGCCCAGGGCCGACTGCCACTCAGCATCGACGAGGGCCTCGCGTTCATCACGCTGCACCCCGCTGCGCTGGCCAGCAACCGGTGCTTCTCGCTCGTCGGCTCCCGCTGCGGCGACAAGCGGGTGCCGGCGCTCTGGATCAGCCAGGGCGCACCCAAGCTCGGCTGGTGCTGGTATGGCAACCCGCACACCTGGCTCGGCTCCGCCTCCGCCCGCCCGGAGCGGATCGGCCTGGAGTGACGAGAGCGCGAACGCACTGCGCGTAACCGCTCCCGCACCGTCTTATGTGGACGATCTGACCTATTCTCCTGGTGCCGATTTTCTTACGGGGCAGCGGATCGGTGCGGGCGGAGCCTGCTCAGGCTGCCCCACCACCCTCACGTTGGGACATTGATGCAGCTACACCCAGCCCGCCGCGCCCTGCTGGCCGGCGCCATCGTGGCGGCACTCGTGCTGCCCGGTGCCACCCCGGCCCAGGCCGCCGACACGGGGGCGGTCAGCGGACGACTGACCACCAGCGCCGGCACCGCCGCCGCAGACGTTTTCGTGCAGCTCTACAAGCCCGGAAATTACTCAAGCATCGGCTCCACCAACACCGACGCCGACGGCAACTACACCTTCGACGGGCTGACCGCCGGTTCCTACGTCGTGGGCTTCGTCCCCTGGCCACAGCCCGACCAGTACCACCACCAGAAGTTGGAGCTAACGGACGCCGACCCGGTGACCGTCTCGGCTGGTGCCACCACCACTGTCGACGAGCAACTCTTCGCCACCGGCACGATCGCTGGCCGGATCATCGACGATGCCGGCAACCCGAAGGCGGGCCTGAGCGTCGACGCCATCGAGACCGACACGTACCGCCGCGCCATTGGTCGTACCGACGGGGATGGCAGGTTCACCATCCCCGCGCTGCCCGGCCGCTACCGGGTGACCTTCAACCCGATCGAGGGCTCGAACCAGGTCCAGTACGTCCCGGGGAAGCTCGACGAGGAAGGCGCGCGCGTCTTCGACGTCAGGGGCGACGAGACGACCGAGGTGAACGAAACGGTGCTGCCGGTCGGTGTGCTCACCGGCCGCTTCACCACCACCGCTGGCGCGCCTCTCAACAGGGCAAGTGTCAACATCGGTACCGCCAACAACGGCGGCATCGCCTGGAGGGAGACCGACCCGAACGGTGAGTTCACCGCGCACCTGTTGCAGGGCTCCTACCAGGTGAAGTTCTCCACCAGCAGCCGGGAGCAGTACTACCGCGGCAAGCTGACCGCCGAAGACGCCAACCTCGTTCAGATCCGGGGCGGGCGGCAGACGAGCATCGCCGACAGTCTGCTGGCCACCGGCTCGGTCGCCATCTCCGCCGTCAACTCGGTCACCGGCGCCCCGGTCACCAACTTCTGTAACGACGACCAGTGCAGCAACGGCAGCGGCACGCTGATCATCAGCGGCCTGCCGCAGGGTCGCCACGACCTTCGCCTGTACGCGCCCGACAAGCTCTTCTTCCCGCGGGACCTGTCCCGGGTACGTGTCGATGCGCAGGCCACGACCCGGCTGACCGTGAAGTTGCGGCCGGGCGCGGTCATCAACTCCACAATCGTCGACCGGCAGACGGGCACGCCGCTGTCGAGCGTCTGCCTGGACGCGTTCCTGCCCAAGCAGGCAACAGCTCGGGACGGCTACGGCGAGTGCAGCGACCGCAACGGCCGGATCAAGGTGGGACCGCTCACCGCCGGCAGCTACAAGCTCTTCGCGGTGCCACAGGACGACGCCTACGGTCGCCAGTGGGTCGGCAGCGACGGTGGGACCGGCGATGAGCGGCAGGCGGTCACCGTCGTCGCCACCGTCGGGCAGGTGACGACGGGTCCGCAGGTCAGGATCGACCGGGCGGGCACCGTCACCGGCACGGTCACCGACGCGGCGACCGGCAAGCCGATCGAGGACATCGCCGTATCCGCGCTGACCAGCCACCCGGGGGTCGGCGCCCACGACGCGACGACCGACGAGAACGGCGTCTACACGGTCCGGCGGCTCGGGCCGTACGCCTGGCCGCTGATCTACGGCGACGAGCAGTACGCCCGCGAGTGGTCGGGCGACAAGCCGAGCCGATTCACCGCCACCCCGGTGACCGTCACCGCCGGTGCGGCCACCACCCAGGACGTCCAACTCGGCAAGGGCGTCGAGTTGACCGGGACCTTCCGCACGCCGGACGGCACCTCCTTCACCGATGGTTGGGTCCTTGCCCACAGCGTCGACACCGGGGACATCACCGGTAACGGCTGGATCGCCGACGGGAAGTTCAGCATCCGTCTCAACGGACCGCAGCGGATCTTCCTCACCTACAACGCCTCCCTAGGTGCGGAGCAGGTCGACGGTCGCTACCTGGTGACCCAGCCGGACGGCACCCGCAAGCTGGGGCGGTTCTCCGTACCGGCCAGCGGCAGCATGTCCGTGGACCTGGTCGTACCGACCAGCTGACGGTTCGACGTAGCGGGGCCGGTGGCACTGTGCCACCGGCCCCGCCGCACGTCCGGCGGTGCTCAGTCCGGGAGCGGTAGGCGCGTCCAGGCTGTGCCGTCGCCAGTCAGCTGCACGTGGTCCGCACCGCCAACCGTCATGTCGTCCCGGCCGTAGAGCCAGGCGGATCCGGGCGCAGCACCGACGCCCCCGTCGCGTCGGTCGTACTCGCGGACCGTCGTGAAGTGTCGCCCCGCATCCACGCTGATCATGGCTTTGGACCTGTTGCTGGACGGCTGCATGTTTCCCGCTTCGACGAGTAGCAGGGATCCGTCCGCGCCGACCACGAGGAACCGCGTCTCCAGTGAGTTGGGCAGGTCGGTGCCCACGTCCGCCCAGGTTCGCCCGCCGTCCGTGGTACGCAGCAACTGCGACGTGCCCTCGACCTCCATCGGCTGGGCACCGGCCGGTGGTGGCGGCGCGATCAACAGGTACGCCTCCTCTGCGCTGACCCCGGCTATCGCGATCACGTTCGCCCCCTCGGCCGGCTGCCAGGTGGTCCAGGTGGCTCCCCGGTCCACGGTCCGAGCGACCACCATGACGCCGATGTCACCCGGCCAGTAAGTCGCCCAGATAGTTCCGTCCGCACTCGGATAGATGCTCGCGGGCGGATAGGGCGACGGCGGCTTGCCTCCGAGCCGGTACACCGTCCCCGTCGACGAGACCGCCAACGGTTCACGTAGCGCCCCGCAGCCCCGGCCCCACTGACAGAAGACCGGCTGTGCCCTCGCCGGAAAGGACGGCACCGTCACCATGGCCTGCTCGGCGTCCCGCCAGGTGCGGCCGTAGTCGGTGGAGAGCCGGAGTTGGTCGCCATCCCGGACCAGGTAGGAGCGCTGGCCCAGCACCGAGAACTCCGGGTTGCTCACCGGGCGTCCCTGTTCATCCTGTCCGCATTGGCTGGTGCGGTAACGGGTCAGCTCGTCATCGGTCCAGCTCCGCCCGCCGTCTTCGGTGTGCCGGAAGCGCACGGTGAAGCAACCCTCGTCGGCGTCCCACACCCCCGCAATGACGGCCGACTCCGGCCCGGTCAGGAAGAGCTCGCCGCCGCGGTCCGGCTTGACCGGCGGCTGGTCCGGACCGGTCCACCCACCCCGGCCGGTGTTGCCGGACAGTGGCAGCATCGCCACGCTGGCCAGGGCGATAGCCAGAACAAGCGCCACCCCGCTGGTACGCCGCCGACGGCGGGCCCGCGCTGCCGTTCGCATGTCGTCCAGAGGTGGCTGGCGGATCGCGTCGGCGATGGTGTCGACGTCGAAGCCGGTGAACTCACGTTCGGACATCGATCCTCCCGATGTTCATGCTCTCGCTGATCTCGGAATCGGTGAGCAGCGTCGCCAGCGCCTGCCGGCCCCGGGACAACCGGGACTTCACCGTGCCCGGCGAAACGCCGAGCGTCGCCGCCACCTCATCGATCGGCAGGTCGACCAGGTAGTGCAGGGCCAGTGCGTGCCGCTGACCCTCGGGAAGGTCACGCAGGGCGGCTAGCAGCGCCAGATGCTCCGGTGAACGGTCGGCGACCGTCGGCGGCGGGCCAATCCGACGCAGCAGGCCGTCCAGCACCCGCCGTCGGCGGTAGCGACTGCGGGCGACGTTCACCGCGACCCGGCGCAGCCATGCCTCCGGATTGTCGAGGCCGGTGAACCGACCAGGTGCCACCAAGGCCCGGGTGAACGCCTCCTGGACGGCCTCCTGCGCCTCGTTCAGGTCTCCGGTCACCGCGTAGAGCTGGACCACCAGGCGGCGGAAACAGCCGGCGTACAGCTCGGAGATCGCATCACCGTCAGACACCGTCACCCCCCTTCTTCACCTGTCCCACTCCTGGGCGGGAGGAAAGGTTCCGGGTGGCGGGTCAGAAGATGTCTCTGCCGTTCGTCCACAACGAGCCTCGGGATTTCACACAGGCCAGCCTGCGTTGACGCCGGGTTATCCACAGGCGTGAACCGTTCTCCACAGGTTATGCACAACGCTGCCCGGCGCTGTGCGCAATGCCGCCAGTCTGCGAGGCTGGTGAGCGCGAACGCTTGACAATCCCGCCCGGCGGGCGAGACTGCCGGGGTGGCCAAGCAACTCCCGGAGGTGGGGTCAGGCGTTGCGGTGCCGCCGGCCCGGCGGTCCCGGATCGTGCTGGCCGAGATCACCCGGCAGGACACCCGCGCCGAACGGACCCGCGCCGAGTTGGCCCAGCAGACCCAGGTCGGCGAGGCGCTGGTCCGCGGTCTGGTCCGAGCCCAACTCGCGTTGGCGCTTCGGCTCTCCCTGGTGGTGGCCATCGGCCTGGGCGGGCTGCCCTGGCTGTTCGCGATCGCGCCGTCGCTCGGCCGGACCACAGTCGCCGGCGTCAACCTGCCGTGGCTGCTGCTCGGGGTGGCCTCCTTTCCATTCCTGATCGGGGTGGGCTGGGCGTACGTGCGGTTGGCCGAGCGCAACGAGCAGGACTTCACCGACCTGGTGCAACGGCCGGAGCGCTGAGTGGGCAACGACTTCGTGGTCCCGGCCATCGTCGCGGTCACCCTGGTCACCGTCGGGATCGGCTTCTACGGGCTGCGGTTGGCCCGGACCACGTCCGACTTCCTGGTGGCGTCCCGGGCGATCAGTCCGACGTGGAACGCCGCCGCGATCGGCGGGGAGTACCTGTCGGCGGCCAGCTTCCTCGGCATCGCGGGGCTGGTCCTCAAGTACGGCGTGGACGTGCTCTGGTACCCGGTCGGGTTCGCCGCCGGCTACCTGGCCCTACTGCTCTTCGTCGCCGCGCCGCTGCGCCGCTCCGGGGCGTTCACCCTGCCCGACTTCTGCGAGCTTCGGCTGGGGTCGCGTCGACTCCGCATCCTGGCCACCGCCTTCGTGATCTTCATCGGTTGGCTGTACCTGGTGCCGCAACTCCAGGGTGCCGGGCTGACCCTGGCCACGGTGGCCGGCTCCCCGTACCCACTCGGTGCCCTGCTGGTGGCCGCCGTGGTCACCGCGAACGTGGCGCTGGGCGGAATGCGGGCGATCACCTTCGTGCAGGCGTTCCAGTACTGGCTCAAGCTGACCGCTCTCGCCGTACCGGTGATCTTCCTGGCGCTGCAGTGGCAGGCCGACGGCCGCCCGGCGGTGACCCCGCCCGACGGGCCGACGTTCCGGGCCGCGACCACCGTCGTGGTCGAGCACCGCGCGACCCTCACCCTGCCCGACGGCAACATCCGAGAGGTACGCCCCGGCGACGAGCTGACCTTCGCCGCCGGCGACCCGGTGCCGGACGTCTCCGGAGTGGCCACCGAAGCCGGCGACTGGCTGCTGCCCAGCGCGGCAGGCGACGACGACCGAGGGCTGTTCGCCACGTACTCGCTGATCCTCGCCACCTTCCTGGGCACCATGGGTCTGCCGCACGTGCTGGTCCGCTTCTACACCAACCCGGACGGCGCGGCGGCACGCCGGACCACCCTGGTCGTGCTGGCCCTGGTCGGCGCCTTCTATCTGCTGCCCACCCTGTACGGGGTGCTCGGCCGGATCTACACCCCGCAGCTGCTGGTCAGCGGCCAGACCGACGCGGTGGTGGTGTTGCTGCCCGGCGCAGCCCTCGGTGACGGGACGGTCGGGCGGCTGCTCGCCGCGCTGGTCTCGGCGGGCGCGTTCGCGGCCTTCCTCTCCACCTCGTCCGGGCTGCTCACCAGCGTCGCCGGCGTGATCTCGACCGACGTGCTCGGCCGTGGCTCGGTACGCGGCTTCCGGCTGGCCACTGTCATCGCCGGAGCCGTGCCGACGGTGCTGGCGCTGCACGTCTCCGGACTGGACGTGTCGCAGGTGGTCGGGCTGGCCTTCGCGGTCGCCGCGTCGAGCTTCTGCCCGCTGCTGGTGCTCGGCATCTGGTGGCGAGGGCTGACCGACCTGGGCGCCGCCGCCGGAGTGCTGGTCGGTGGCGGGGCGGCGATCGGCGCGGTGCTGGTCACGGTGCTCGGCCCACCGCTCTCCGGCTGGCCGGCCACGCTCACCACACAGCCAGCCGCCTGGACGGTGCCACTGGCGTTCACCGTGATGGTCGCGGTGTCGATGGCGACCCGCCGCCGGGCCCCGGCCGACGTCGCCGCCACCATGCTCCGCCTGCACACCCCGGAAGCCCTCCGCATGCAGTGAGCACGAGGAGAGGATCAACGTTTGTCAGTCGGAGATCTTGGGGTGGCCCGTGCCTGCATGCTTGATCCAACAGGTGCGAGTGTCGTGGTCGGGTAGATACCAGATGCGACCGCCGGCGGTGACTTCGTACTGCCACTGCGGCAGCGTCTTCCCGTTGTGCCCGGCGGTGGCGAGAGAACCCTTGAGTGGATGTTGTCGGTTGGTCGGCGGGGACGGGCAGGGGTTGGATTCAATGGCGTCGAATGCGGCGCGAGTATTGGCGGCAGCCTGTCGGCACAGCTCTTCCCAGCCCTTGGCCGCGTCGTTTGTCGCGAATCGCAGGCTGTAGCCGCCCGGGTGGGGCGGTGGTGCCGCTCGGTCGCCTCGCTTGGCGTTCATTCGCCAGCCGGGCGTGCCACCGGCCCGAAATCGTCGGAGCTCGGCGCGGCCAGGACCCGGTGCAGGTCGGGGTCAGCATGAATTTCGGCAGTGTGCCGCCACTCGGTGAGCAGCTGCGAGACCGCTGCGGTGTTACCCATCGCTGCGGCCGCCTCCGCCGTCGCGACGAACTCGCTGGCCATCTGCTCAAGGTCCTCTGCTGGGAGGAAGCGCACCCACGGCAGCACGGTGGGCAGGGACTCACGCACCAGGGTGGGATCCCGGCGGGCGACGCTGGCGAGCAGCCGGGTGGTCAGATCCACCACCTCGCCCTCCGCCGCCGCCCGATCAGCGGACATCAGCACCAGGTCTGCCGCGTCCCGTCGGCGCAGCCGGACCGCGCGAGCGCGGGAGAGCCGATCCGCCGTCTCGGTCGGCTGACGCAGCAGCTCCGAGAACGGCACGGATTCCAAGGGCATGGACATAACTTCAACACTACTTCAGGAGTACGTACTGACGCTACGACCCCAGGATGATCGTTGGTCCGCCCGTCGCCGGACGGCGGAACTGGCGATCGACGGATAACGTCGGCGCATGACTGTTGAGCACCCCGCGCTCGCACTGCGTGGCCTGGCCAAGCGGTTCGACGGCACGGTCGCGGTGGCCGGCGTCGACTTGGACGTCCCCGCCGGCTCCTTCTATGGCCTGCTCGGCCCGAACGGCGCCGGCAAGACCACCACCCTGTCGATGGCGGTCGGGCTCCTGCGGCCGGACGCCGGCTCGGCCTGGGTGCTCGGGCACGACGTCTGGCAGGACCCGGTCACCGCCAAGCGGCTGCTCGGCGTGATGCCCGACGGGGTGCGCCTGTTCGACCGACTGACCGGCGCGGAGCTGCTGGCGTACAACGGGTTGTTGCGGGGGATGGACCCGGCGGTGGTCGACCAGCGGGCGGCCGAGCTGCTGGACGTGCTGGCGCTCGGCGACGCCGGCCGGACGCTCGTGGTGGACTACTCGGCGGGTATGAAGAAGAAGATCGGTCTGGCCTGCGCGCTGCTGCACGGCCCTCGGGTGCTGGTGTTGGACGAGCCGTTCGAAGCGGTCGACCCGGTCTCCGCCGCGCTGATCCGGGACATCCTCACCCGCTACGCGGCTGGCGGCGGCACGGTGGTGTTCTCCAGTCACGTGATGGAGGTCGTCGAGCGGCTCTGCTCGCACGTGGCGATCCTGGCTGGCGGCACCATCAAGCGGGTCGGCACGATCGACGAGGTCCGTGGCGGTCGCTCGTTGGAGCAGGTCTTCGTCGAGGTGGTCGGCGGGCGCACCGCGACCGGCGAGGAGCTGTCGTGGCTCTCCCAGTGAGCGCGGACGTCAGCCCCGCCACGCCGGTACGGTCAGTCTCCGCTCGACACTTCGTGCGGCTCAAGCTGCGGGTGATGGGCAACAACTTTCGGGGCCAGGGCTGGCGGATCGCCATGTTCATCGGCGGCGCGTTGCTCGGGCTCTGGTTCGCCGCCGCCGGGTTCTTCCTCTTCGCCGCGCCGGGCCTGGCCGGCAACGGCCGGTACGCGGTGCTGATCGCGGCGGCGGGTGGCGGGCTGCTGGTGGTCGGTTGGCTGCTACTGCCACTTGTCTTCTTCGGTGTGGACGAGACACTCGACCCGGCCCGGTTCGCGCTGCTGCCGCTGCCCCGGCGCACGTTGGTGACCGGCCTGTTCGTCGCGGCCCTGATCAGTGTGCCGGTGCTTGCGGTGCTCATCGCGTCGTCCGGGCTGGTGCTGACCGCCTGGTCGTTGGGCGGGTGGTCGGCGGGGTTGTTCGCCGTCGTGGGTGTGCTCGCCGGGATACTGCTCTGTGTGGCCGCCAGCCGGGCGGTGACCAGCGCCTTCGCCACCATGTTGCGGTCCCGACGGGTCCGCGACCTGGCGGCCGTGCTGCTGGCGGTGACCGCCGCGCTGATCGGCCCGTTGCAGGTCTTCGGCCTCGCCGCGCTGCGCGAGGCGGATTGGACCCGAATGACCGGCGTGGCGACCGTGATCGGTTGGACGCCGCTCGGCGCTCCGTGGACCGTCGGCATCGACGTGGCCCAGGGCCGGGTGTGGGCGGCACCGGTCAAGTTGCTGATCACGGTGGTGGCGCTCGGCGCCCTGCTGGCCTGGTGGTCCCGGTCGCTTGAGTCGGCGATGGTGGGTGCGGCGAGCGCCGGTAAGGCCCCGGTGCGGCGCGGCGTCACCGGTGGCGCGGTCGCCCAACTGTTTCCCCGGGTCGCCGGCTGGGCCCGCCGGGACCGATTCGGTGCCCTGGTCGCCCGGGAGGCCCGTTACTGGTGGCGGGATGCTCGCCGCCGGGCCAACCTGATCACGATCGCGGTGGTCGGCATCTTCGTGCCCGTGTTGATCAACGTTACGGGTGGGGACTTCGCGGCCATGAACGACGAGGGGTTGACGGCCGCTACCAGCGACAGCTCACCGGTGGTGGTCACCATCTCGATGCTCTTCGTGGGCGTGCTCGCCGCCGTCACCCTGGCCAACCAGTTCGGCTTCGACGGCAGCGCGTACGCCGCGAACGTGGTGGCCGGGGTGCCCGGTCGAGTCGAGCTGCGGGCCCGGATGACGGCATTCTCGCTCTACGTGCTGCCGATGCTGGGCGTGGTCGCGGTGGTGCTGTCGTTGCTGCTCAGCCGACCGGGTTGGATCGGGCTCACCATCGGCGCCCTGGTCGCCACCTACGGTGCCGGGTTGGCGGTGAACAGCCTGGTCTCGGTGCTCGGGGCGTACTCACTTCCGGAGACGAGCAACCCGTTCGCTATGAACAGCGGCGCGGGCCTGGCGAAAGGGCTGCTCACCCTGCTGGCCATGCTCGCCTCGGCGGTCGCCGCGGTGCCGATGGTGGTGGCCGCCGCGCTGCTCGGTGACGCCTGGCTCTGGCTGGCCCTGCCGGTCGGCGCGGCATACGGGCTTGGCGCGGCGCTGCTGGGCGCGTACCTGGCCGGCGACGTGTTGGACCGACGCCTGCCGGAGCTGCTGGCCACTGTCACACCGCGCCGCTAACTGGAGCGTCGGCTGGGGTCCTGGGCGGCGTCGGCGATGAAGCCACGCCAAGCGGCCGGAGCGAAGGTGAGGGTCGGGCCGGAGCGGTCCTTGCTGTCCCGAACCAGGACGACGCCGGGCAGGTTGTCCGCCACCTCGACGCAGTTACCGCCGGAGTCGGTGGACCGGGTGGACGTGCGCCAGCGAGGCTCAATCATCGTCATGGGGTCACCTTCAGCTTCCGGATCAGATCCATCGAGGCGCTTGTAGAGAGTGCTTCGCCGAGCAGGCTATCCCATTTGCGATCAATCAACCGGAGTGTCTCCGGGTCGTCCATGACGTGTCCTCGAGCGGCATTCTCCAGGTAGAGCACCCTGTCCCCGTCTGGCAGATCGGCGAACACGAAGCCGCCCCCAAAGCCGACATGCTCCCCGACGCTCAGTGGAATGACGTGCAGTCGGGCGGACGGAAGATCCGCCACCTCAAGCAGTCGGCCGAGTTGGGCGTTGAGCACGGCGTGACCACCCACCGGGCGGTGGAGGCCCATCTCGTCCACCAGGAAGACGCACGTTGGCGGCGAATCCCGGGACAGCACCAGTTGGCGTTCCAGACGAACCGCGACGAGCTCGTCAACCACCGCCGGCCGATGCAGCCCGCCCGCCGAGATGACGGCACGGGCGTACTCCTCGGTCTGAAGGAGACCGGGCACAAGACATGCCTCGAAGGCACGTAGGCGCGTCGCCCGCTGTTCGTATCCGCGCCAGGGAACGAACCATGATGGGCCGTATTCCTGGTCGGCAGCCTTGAGGAGTTCGGCGAGGAGGCCGCCGGTGGCTAGGGCTTCGTCGGCGGCGACCGCGAACTCCATGGTCGGCCGACGCCGGCCGGTCTCGATGGCGGCCACCGTGGATGGACTCCACTTGGTCAGCGTCGCCAATGCCTCCTGGGACACCTCGGCACCGGCTCGGGCGGCCTTCAACGCCCGTACCCACATTTCGACGTTCATCCTTACCTCTCCGGTAAGTACGTGACCGCGCTGTGTAGTAAGCCCTGGCATCCTCCCCTCTCCGCGCCTTTCCGTCCAGGGTGGAAGGCACGCGGCCCGGCCGGTGGAGGCGACGTCCCGGCGACTGGGTCCTGCGTTCGGGCCGCCCCGGTCCTCCCCCGATCGGGGCGGCCCTCGTCGACTGGGAGGAGATCAGCCATGTTCGGGTTCATCCGTGGCAGGGGCGGTGCGCGGTGGTCGTACCGGAGAGGAAAGGTTGCGGCACCGGCGGCCGTGCCGGGCGGGCAGCGACCGCCGGGCGACTCAGCTCGGCCGCCTGTGTGGGCGAACGGGCCGACGGTGGCCCTGCCGCGACCGGGTCGGCCCGGTTGGCTGACCCCCGCGCAGACCTGGCGAGCGAACGGCGGTCGGTGGTGAGCTGCGCCGACCAGGCCCGACTGGTGAGCCGCCCGCACCTGCCGATGCGGCCGCTGTGGCGGTGTCGGGGCTGCGGCGCGCTCTGGCCGTGTCAGCCGGCGCGGCTGGCGCTGCTCGCCGAGTACCGGGACGACCGGGTGGGGCTGCTGGTCTACCTGGGCGCCCTGATGGCGGAGGCGGGTGATCAGCTCGCTCGGCTCAACGGTCGACCCGCCGATCTGCACGAGCGCTTCCTTGGCTGGGCGAGGGTCCGGGGCGGCACAATGTTTCACGTGAATCATGAGCCGGGTGCCGAGATCCACCACACCGATCCGTTCGCGGTGCCGACCGGGCAGCGGTCGCCGGTACGCCGGCTGCGTGGTCGCCTCGCCGCGCCGGTGACCCTCTGGACGGCGCCCGGTCCGGCTGGGCTGACCGTCTCGTCCACCCTGGTGGCCGAGGGAGAACCGGACCGGCTGCTCGGGCTGATCGACCCGGAGTCCGACCTCTGGGCGGCCGTCGAGGAGTCGGGCCGGTTCGCGGTCACGCCGCTCGGCCCGCCGCACCGGCAACTCGCCGACCGGTTCGCCGGCCTCTTCCCCGCCCCGGGCGGGCTCTTCGCCACCGGCACGTGGGTCGAGACGCCGTACGGGCCGGTCCCGGCGGACGCCGGCGGCTGGGCTGGCTGCCGGCTGGACACCGCCCGGGAGTACGGCTGGGGCCTGCTGGTCGAGGCCACGATCGAGGCGGTCGACCTGACCGCGGAGGCAGCTCCGCTGCTGCACTACCGCGGTCGCTATCACGAGTTGCCGGCCTGAACGGGCTCCTCGCCCGAAGCGACCGATCACCGCAGTGACCTGAGTCACTTGGCGCAGCCAGCCAACCGCTCGGCGCACTCGCCGACCGGCGTCGATCTCAGCCTTCCCTGCCGGGGAGTGCGCTCTTTACGGTGCGCGAAACTCCTCTGACGCCTGTGAAGGTGGTGATCCACAGATGTCCACGGACACACCCACTCCGGCTGCTTCCCAGTCGGACAAGTACCTGGCCGTACAACGGTCGGACGAGTTCGCCGGGCTGCGGCGTGCGCTGCGCGGCTTCGTCTTCCCGATGACCGTCGCGTTCTTCCTGTGGTATGCGCTCTACGTCATTCTCTCCGCGTACGCCCGGGACTTCATGGGCACGAAGCTGTTCGGCAGCAACATCAACGTCGCACTGGTCTTCGGCCTGCTCCAGTTCGTCTCCACGTTCCTGATCGCCTGGCTCTACTCCCGGTACGCGGACCGGAAGATCGACCCCATCGCGGACCGGATCCGCGCCGAGATCGGGGAGGTGACCCATGAGCACGGTCCTCGCGGTTGAGACGTTCCTCGCGGCCGAGGCGGGTAACCACACCGCCCGCAACCTGACCATCACGCTCTTCCTGGTCTTCGTGGCGGTGACCCTGGGCATCACCATCTGGGCCAGCCGGCAGACCAAGACGGCGACCGACTTCTACGCGGGCGGCCGGTCCTTCTCCGGCTTCCAGAACGGCATGGCGATCGGCGGCGACTACATGTCGGCCGCCTCGTTCCTCGGTATCGCCGGCATCATCGCGCTGTACGGCTACGACGGCTTCCTCTACTCGATCGGCTTCCTGGTCGCCTGGCTGGTGGCCCTGCTGCTGGTCGCGGAGCTGCTGCGGAACTCGGGCCGGTACACGATGGCGGACGTGCTGGCCTTCCGGATGCGTCAGCGTCCGGTGCGTACGGCGGCGGCGGTCTCCACCATCACGGTGTCGATCTTCTACCTGCTGGCGCAGATGGTGGGCGCCGGCGCGCTTGTCGCGCTGCTGCTCGGCATCCGGCCGGGGACGACCTTCCTCGGCATGGACGCGGCCACCGCCAAGGTGGCCACCATCATCATGGTCGGCACGCTGATGATCATCTACGTGACCGTGGGTGGCATGAAGGGCACCACCTACGTGCAGATCGTCAAGGCGTTCCTGCTCATGGGCGGCGCGCTGTTGATGACCATCCTGGTGCTGGCGAAGTTCAACTTCAATCTGTCGGAGCTGCTCGGCCAGGCGGCCGCCGCGTCCGGCAAGGGCAGCGCATTCCTCGAACCCGGGCTCCGGTACGGCGTCGAGGTCGCCGGCAACTCGACGCAGACGTTCTACAACAAGGTCGACCTGCTGTCCCTGGGCATCGCCCTGGTGCTCGGCACCGCCGGCCTGCCGCACATCCTGATCCGCTTCTACACGGTGCCGACCGCCAAGGCGGCCCGTAAGAGCGTGCTCTGGGCGATCGGCATCATCGGCACCTTCTACCTGCTCACCCTGGCCCTCGGCTTCGGTGCGGCGGCGCTTGTGGGCAGCCAGGCGATCACGGCACAGGACAAGGCCGGCAACACTGCCGCGCCGCAGCTGGCCGAAGCGCTCGGCATCGACTTCTTCGGCGGCGAACTGGGTGGTGCAGCCCTGCTGGCGATCATCGCGGCGGTCGCCTTCGCCACCATCCTCGCGGTGGTCGCCGGGTTGACGCTGGCCTCGTCGTCCAGCCTGGCGCACGACTTCTACGCGAACGTGCTGAAGAAGGGTGAGGCGTCGGAACGGCAGGAGGTACGGGTCGCCCGGATCTCCGCCCTGGGGATCGGCGCGGTGTCGATCGCTCTGTCGATCTACGCGCAGAACCTCAACGTGGCGTTCCTGGTGGCGCTGGCCTTCGCGGTCGCCGCCTCGGGCAACCTGCCGGCGATCCTCTACAGCCTCTTCTGGCGGCGGTTCAACACCTCCGGCGCGGTGTGGGCGATCTACGGCGGTCTGCTCTCGGCCGTACTGCTGGTGTTCTTCTCGCCGGTGGTCTCCGGTGCGGCGACCTCGATGTTCCCGGACCACGACTGGCAGTGGTTCCCGCTGTCCAACCCGGGCATCCTCTCCATCCCGTTCGGTTTCCTCTGCGGGTGGATCGGCACCGTCATCTCCAAGGAGCACGACGAGGCCAAGTACGCGGAGCTGGAGGTGCGCGCTCTCACCGGCTCCGGCGCCCACTGATCGCGGTTCCGGTGGCGGGCCCCCTGTCGACGCGCGACGTCAACAGGGGGCCCTTCCGCGATTTCGTGGCTCGGTAGGCTGAGCAGCATGAAGGTTGCTGAGCGCTTTGGGTCCGGTCACCGCGTCCTCGTCACCGGCGGTGCTGGCTTCGTCCCGTCGCACCTGGTCGATTCCCTGATCACCCGCGGATGCACGGTGGTGGCGCTGGACAACTTCGTGACCGGCTCCAAGGAGAACGTCGCCCACCTTCTGGATCGGCCAACCTTCACCCTCGTCGAGGCGGACATCTCCGAGGGCCTGCCGACCCACCACCCGGCGCTGGCCGAGCGGTTCGACGCGATCCTGCACATGGCCTCCCCGGCCAGCCCCACCGACTTCGCCCAACTGCCGGTGGAGATCCTCCGGGTCGGCTCGGTGGGCACCCTGCACCTGCTGGAGCGGGCGGCCGCCGACGGCGCCCGGTTCCTGATGGCCTCCACCTCCGAGGCGTACGGGGACCCGAAGGAGCACCCGCAGCGGGAGACCTACTGGGGCAACGTCAACCCGATCGGGGTCCGCAGCGTCTACGACGAGGCGAAGCGCTTCTCCGAGGCCGCGACGATGGCGTACCACCGCTACCGCGGGCTCGACGCGGCGATCGTCCGGATCTTCAACACGTACGGCCCGCGGATGCGCCCGGACGACGGCCGCGCCATCCCCACCTTCATCTCCCAGGCGCTGCGCGGCGAGCCGATCACCGTGCACGGCACCGGCAACCAGACCCGGTCCATCTGCTTCGTCGAGGACCTGGTGCGGGGCATCCTGCTGCTGCTCGACTCGACCGAGACGGGCCCGGTCAACTGCGGCACCGAGCACGAGCTGACCATGCGGCAACTCGCCGAGTTGATCGTGTCGCTCTCCGACAGCACCTCGAAGGTGACCTATGTCACCCGCAGCTCGGATGACCCGGAGATGCGCCGGCCGGATCTCACTCTCGCTCGTGAACTGCTCGGATACGAGCCGACGGTCGCGCCCGAAGATGGCCTGCGACGCACGATCGAGCACTTCCGGGCGCGGCTAGGGTAGCCGGATCTTTCGCGTACCGCCGCCGCTGAGTGTCGCCTGAAGGCGACGGTGGCTCTCGCTACGTACCCTGAGTTACATGTCCGCGACTTCGTCTGCCGGCGTCCCGCATCCGTACCTGCATCGCAGCGCCGGGCGCGCGTCGGTGCCTGGCCCAGACCGGGGCGCCTCCGGGCGTGCCCGTCCGACCGAGGCACGCTTCTACCCGTCGCACGACGAGGAGCAGCCGCGGCCCGGCGGTCCGGCGGGCCCTCCGGGGTCTGGCGGCCCGGGTGGCGTCGGTGGGTCGGGGCGGCGTGGCCCGCGACCGCGCTGGGGTCGGATCGCCCTCGTGGCCGGGGTCGCGGTGCTGGTGTTGGCGCTGCTCGGCAGCGTCGGTGCCTGGCTGTACGCCCGCAACCTCAACGGTGACCTGGCTCGCACCGACCCGTTCGCGGAGATCACCGGTGGCCGGCCGGCCAAGACCGTCGATGGCGCGCTGAACATCCTGCTGGTCGGCAGCGACTCGCGAGACCCGGACGCGCCGGTCGACACGAAGAGCCAGTGGCGTGCCGACACGATCATCGTCATGCACATCCCGGCCGACCATCAGGAGGCCTACCTGGTCTCCATCCCGCGCGACCTCTACGTGCCGATCCCGGAGAGCGCCGGCGCAGACTGCGGCTCCGGCCAACGCGCGAAGATCAACGCGGCGTTCGCGTTCGGCGGGCTGCCGCTGGCGGTACGCACCGTGGAGTGCTTCACCGACGTTCGGATCGACCACGTGATGGCGATCGACTTCGGTGGTTTCAAGGAGGTCACCGACGCCCTCGGCGGGGTGGACCTGAAGGTGGAGCGCACCGTCACGTCGATCCACAAGCCGTACCGGACGTTCACCAAGGGCACCAACCACATGGACGGCGCCGAGGCGCTGGACTGGATCCGGCAGCGCAAGCAGTTCCCGGACGGGGACTTCGCCCGGATGCGGCACCAGCAGGAGTTCCTTCGGGCACTGATGGATAAGGCGGCCAGCACCGGCACGCTGGCGAACCCGAAGAAGCTCAACGACTTCCTCCAGTCGGTGACCGCGGCCGTAACCGTCGACCAGGCTTTCTCGGTTACAGACATGGCGCTGCAGTTCCGTAATCTGCGCGGCCAGAACCTCACCTTTGTGACCAGCCCGAACTCGGGCAGCGACACGATCAATGGCGAGTCGGTGGTGGTATCGGACCGGGAGAAGGCGCTCGCGATGTACCGGGCCATGTCCGCGGACACCATGGCCGACTGGGTCAAGGCCAACCCGCCGAAGAGCAACGACGGGGGGTAACCGCGTGCCCACCGATTGAGCAATCGAATAGCGACGATAGGCCGAATCGCGGAAAATGCCGTCCGGATGGACCGGTGATGAACTCGCCAAGTCGAATCGATGTACGTACAGTGGTGCCGCCCCCTCCTGATCACGAGCTGGAGCACGCATGCCGGTTCAGGCCAGTCGTCGCCCTTCTTCCCCCGGGTCAACCGCGTCCAGCGGTCGAGTCGCCGGGGCCATACCGGCACAGGCACGCCCCTCGGGTGGCGGGCCAGGCTCCCGCCCGCCCGGCGGCGGTGGCGGCGGCGGCGCGGGTGGTGGCGGGTCGAAGAAGCGGGCCAAGCGTAAGGACCCGCTCTGGGCTCGGCTGACCGTGGTCTTCGGTGCCGTGCTGATGCTGAGCAGCGGGGTGGCCATCGTCGGCAGCAAGCTGCTGATCGGGCAGGCGACCGGCGGCATCGCCAAGGGCAACCTGCTGGGTGAGGCCGGCAAGTCCGACGCCGAGGGCGGCGCGAGCCTGGAGGGCCCGATCGACATGCTGCTGCTCGGCGTGGACGCCCGGGAGCGCTGGGCCGCCGACGACGTCCGCTCGGACAGCATCATCATCCTGCACATTCCGGCCACGCATGACCAGGCGTACCTGATCTCGATCCCCCGGGACACCGAGGCGCGGATCCCGGCCTTCCCGAAGAACGGCTACGCCGGTGGCACCGACAAGATCAATGCCGCGTTCCAGGCCGGTGCCGCCAACGGTGGCGGCTGGGAGGGTGGCGCCCAGCTGATGGCCAAGACGATCAAGCAGCTCACCGGGATCAGCTTCGACGGCGCGGCGATCATCAACTTCGGTGGCTTCAAGAACGTCATCGACACCCTGGGCACGGTGCGGATCTGCGTGAGCCAGGAGGTCCAGTCGCTGCACATGTCGTACGTCGACGGCAAGCCGATGTGGAACGCGGACGCCAAGAAGACCGGCAAGTCCCGGACCCCGGTGGTGCACAAGAAGGGCTGCCAGCAGATGGAGGGTTGGGCCGCGCTCGACTACTCCCGGCAGCGCAAGACCCTGAAGAACGGCGACTACGACCGGCAGGCCAACCAGCAGCAGCTGATCAAGGCGATGGCCAAGAAGGCCACCGACGGCGGGATGTTGACCAGCCCGACCAAGATGAACCAGCTGATCAAGGCGGCGGGTAAGGCGTTCGTGCTGGACACCGGCGGCGTGAAGATCGAGAACTTCATCTTCACCATGCGCGGGGTGACCGCAAACGAGCTGACCATGCTGAGGACCAACGGCGGCACCTTCCACGCCAACGGCAACAACACCGAGGGCTTGAGCGAAGAGACGATGGCGATGTTCCAGGCCGTCAAGCAGGACAAGCTCGCCGAGTTCGTCTTCACCCACCCTGAGGTGATCTCCACCCGCAAGTGAGGCCGGGAGTCGCGGAAAGCCAGCGACGACACCGCCACCGCCCGTAGCCTGACGTGAGCAGGTTTCACGTATCGGCTGCGGGGAGGCGGTCACGTCCAGGTGGGGACGGAACGCGCAGGGCCGGGCCGCAGCGGCCCCGCCCGCCCGGCCACGTCGCGCCCGTGGGCCGCGGATCCTGCTCGGCATCGGCCTGACCCTCGTCCTGCTGGCCGGGCTCGCCATGGCCGGGCTCAAGATACTCAGCCACCGGTACGACCGTACGGTGACCAAGGAGCAACTGCTCGACCCCGACGCCCGAACCGCCCGCACCGACCTGGACGGGCCGCTCAACTATCTCTTGGTCGGCTCCGACCGGCGCCCCGGCGACAGCGGGCCGGACCAACGCTCGGACACCATCCTCATCGTGCACGTCCCCGCCGGGCAGCGGGAGGCGTACCTGGTCTCCATCCCGCGTGACCTGCTGGTCGCCATCCCACCCGCAAACGGCTTCGGCGGCGGTCAAGACAAGATCAATGCCGCGTACGAGCACGGCGGCGGCGGGCAGGCGGGCGCCCAACTGCTCTCCGCCACCCTGAACCGACTCACCGGAATCCGGTTCGACGGTGCCGCGCTGATCGACTTCTCCGGCTTCCGCAAGGTCATCGACCTGCTCGGCGGGGTGGAGATGTGCGTGGACACCGAGGTCCGCTCGATCCACACCAAACGCGTCTTTCCCACCGGCTGCCAGCAGATGGACGGAGCGCAGGCGCTGGACTACGTACGCCAGCGCTACGACCTGCCCGGCGGCGACTACGACCGGCAGCACCACCAGCAGCAGTTGCTCCGGGCGATGCTGGACAGCGCCGGCAAGGCGGACCTGCGAACCAACCCCGTCAAACTGGACCAGGTGCTCCGGGCGGTCGGCGGCTCGTTGACCGTCGACACCAACGGCGTACCCCTGGAGGACCTGCTCCTCGCGCTGCGCGCGCTGCCGCCCGACGGGATGCGCGGCGTCCAGGTGCCCTCCTCGCCGCAGACCATCGACGAGGTCTCGTACGTGGTGCTGGACAACGGGGGCAACGGGCTCTTCGAGGCGCTTCGCGGCACACGGGTGCCCGCCTGGGCGCAGGCCAACCCCCGCTGGGTGACCCGGTTGTGACAGTGCCGACGGCCCGGTCGGTGCCGAACCGGGCCACGAGGATCTAGTGTTGCTTCCTGTGTTCGGACCCCAGGTTCCCACCGTGCCCGTGACCGAGATCGCCGACGAGACCTACCTGCTGGACGTGCGGGAGGACGACGAGTGGGCGGCCGGCCACGCGCCCACCGCCCATCACCTGCCGATGATGGAGCTGCCGGCCCGCCTGGCCGAGGTGCCCACCGACCGGGAGGTGGCGGTCGTCTGCCGTTCCGGCGGTCGCTCCGCCCAGGTCGTCGCCTACCTGATCAACAACGGTTGGGAGCAGGTGCGCAACGCCGACGGCGGGATGCGTCAGTGGGCTGCGGTCGGCCGACCGGTGGTCGACGCGAACGGGCAGCCCGGCCAGGTCATCTGAGGCCGGCGAAATGGGCGGGCCTCTGGTCTTCGCGCACCGCGGCGCCTCGTTCGACCTACCCGAGCACACCCTCGCCGCGTACCTGCGCGCTCTCGACGAGGGCGCCGACGGCCTGGAGTGCGACGTCCGGCTGACCCGGGACGGGCACCTGGTCTGCGTGCACGACCGACGACTCGACCGGACCAGCAACGGCCGCGGTCTGGTCAGCGCGCGTACGCTCGCCGAGTTGGATGCCCTGGACTTCGGCTCGTGGCACCCGGGCAGCGCGTCGAACGGCGACCTGCCGCCGGATGAGTCGCACACCCGGTTGCTGACCCTGGCCCGGCTGTTGGACGCGGTGCTCGCCGCCGGCCGGCCGGTCCGGCTGCTGATCGAGACGAAGCACCCCTCCCGCTACGGCTCGAACGTGGAACGGCGACTGGTCGGCCTGCTGCGCCGATACGGGCTGGCCGATCCCGCCCCGGACGACCCGGTGCAGGTCACCGTCATGTCGTTCTCGCCGCTGGCCGTCCGGCGGGTGCGCGAGCTGGCCCCGACGCTGCCCACCGTGCTGTTGCTGGAGGTGTTGCCGCGCTGGCTGCGGTTGGGTCGGCTGCCGTTCGGCACCCGGATCGCCGGGCCGGGCATCGGCCTGGTCCGGGCCCGCCCGCAGCTGCTGCCCGCACTGCGCGCGGCCGGCAACCAGGTGTACGTCTGGACGGTCAACGAGCCGATCGACCTGGAGCTGGTGCTGGCCGCCGGGGTGGACGGGATCATCACCGATCGGCCGGCGTACGCCCTCGCCCGGCTGGAGCGCTGACCGCATCGACCGGCCAGGGGTGCCCAAAACGGGGTCGGCGGGGCAGACTCGGCACATGCCGGAGCGTATCGATTTCCCCGCTCTCATCGCCGGCCACACCGTCGTGATCGAGATGATCAACTCTGGCGACGCGGGTCTGCCGGTCCTCACCCAGCTGCTCCGGGTGGCTCAACCGGCACTCGGCGCGACCGGAATGGCGTTCGTCGAGTTCGGTCCGACCGGTGGTCGCGTGATCGCCGCGACCGGTGCGGCGGAGTGGGCCCTCGGTCGACCACTGGCGATCGATGACCCGGACACCGTCTGCCTGCTCTCCGGGCCCCGGGTGCGCCCGGTGCGGGTGGGCGACCTCAGCGGCAAGCTCGCCGGCGAGCTGGCCGGCAGCGGCCTGCGCCGGATGGCGGTCTCCCGGGCCGAGATCGGCGGCCACACCGTCGGCAGCCTGCACGCGCTCTATCCGGGGGATGACGAGCCGGATGCCGAACAGCAGGGGGTGATCGCCTACCTGGCGTCCTGCGTCGGGCACATGTACGGCGACCAGGGTGGCCTACCGGTGCACGGCGACGGCCCGGTGGTGGCGGCCCTCGCCGACGGGCTGGCCGTCGTCGACCGCGACGGGCACGTCCGGCTCTGGAACCCAGCCGCAGCCCAGGTCACCGGCCGGACGGTCGAGCAGGCGCTGAGTCGCCCGTTGCCGTTCCCACTGCCGCCCTCCGGGCAGGTCCGGGACCACCGGATGCCGGACGGCCGCTGGCTGCGGATCACCTCCGGCGAGCTGCCCGGTCCGGGCACGTTGCGGGTGGTCACCTTCCGCGACATCACCGACCAGCAGCGTCGCGACCACGACCGAGAGCTGTTCGTCGCGGTGACCAGCCACGAGCTGCGCACCCCGGTCACCGTCATCAAGGGGTACGCGGACACCCTCACCGACCACTGGGAGTCGCTGACCGACGTGGACCGACGACAGGCGGCCCGGGTGATCGGGCAACGCGCCAACGAGTTGGCCCGGTTGGTCGACCGTCTCCTCAGCTCCGCGGCCGAGGTGGGGCCGGGCGACGACCCGCCCACCCCGTTCGACCTCGGGGAGGCGCTGCGCTCCGCCGTCGTGGACCTGCCGTCGGAGTTGCGCCGCCGGCTGGCGCTCCGCCTCCCCAGCGATCTGCCCAAGGCGCTCGGCCACCGGCCCAGCCTGTCCACCGTGCTCACCGAGTTGACGACCAACGCCGGTAAGTACTCGGCACCGGATTCGCCGATCGAGATCACTGCCTCAGGCGACGGTCAACTGGTGGCGTTCCGGGTCAGTGACCGGGGGATCGGCATCCGACCCGAGCACGTGGAACGGGCCTTCGACCGGTTCTGGCAGGGCGAGTCCGGCGACCGTCGCGGCTACCCGGGAGCCGGGCTCGGCCTCTATCTCGTCCGCCGGATCGTTGAACAGCAGAATGGATGGGTATCCCTACGTCCGAGGACCGGCGGCGGTACGGTCGCAGAGGTGCGGCTACCACGCGGTTGACCGAGGTGGCGCGACGTGGAGGCGACGGTGGCAGCGGCAGCGAGAGATCGAGCCTGGTGCGTGGTGGTTCCCCACCACCCGGGCGGGGCACGGCTGGCCCGGCACCGCCTCGCCGCCGAACTGGCGGACGTCGTACCCCCGACGCTCCTCGCGGATCTGATCGCCGTGCTGGCGGAGCTGGTGGGCAACGCGGTGCGGCACGCCAGACCTCTGCCCGGCGGTGTGATCCGGGTTGCCTGGCGGCTGCGGCCCGCGGTCGAGGGCTCGCTGATCCAGCTGTGCGTCACCGACGGCGGCGCGAGCACCGGGCCACGTCTCCGGGCGGCCAGCCCGGACGCGGCGGACGGACGCGGGCTGCACATCGTGGTCGGCCTGGCCACCCGCTGGGGCGTCGAGCAGGACGGCATGGGCCAGCGGGTCTGGGCAGAGTTCGACCCGGTGCCGGCACCTCGACCCGACCTGGTGGCGGCCGGCTGAGTGCGCATCGGGCGGGTCCCGGCCACGGCGGGCCGGTCGAAGCTCTAGGCTGTGACGCCGTGAGTAAGCGTCGAAAGAGCCAGCGCACCACCGCCGACACCACCCCCCGCCGCGACAAGGTGCGGGACGTCTTCGTGCCGCGTCCGTTCGATGGGTTGGTCGACGAGTCCGAGTGGATCGCGCTGCGCGAGCTGGTGCCCGCCGCCTCCGCGCCGCTGCGGCTGGCGCCCGCCCTGGTCGAGGAGTTCGGTGACCGGGCGGCGACGCTCGCCACGGTGCTGCCGATGGCCGCCCCGGCGATCTCCAAGCCGGACGGCCGCGTGCTCATCGGTCTCCAGCGCCACCAGCAGTCCGGCGACGTCTCCCGGGATCTGGCCGACGCGCTGCTCTGCGCGCTGCGCACCGAGCCGGGTGGCCAGGTGGCCGTGCCGCCACTGCCCGGCCCCGGCCCCCGGCTGCAGGACGTCCTCGTGGACGGTCCACTGGACATCAGCATGCACGACGGTTTCGACTTCTGGCTCGACCCCGGGGCTGCCGACGATCCGACCGTCCAGGCGTCCCTGGAGCGGGCGAACGCGGCCATCTACCCAACGGTGCGGCTGACCGCGGCCAAGGCCGCGTACTGGTGTCAGGTCCCCGAGAAGGCCCACGTGCGGTGGGTGCTGCCGGACGACGAGGACGCCGCCCTGGACGCGCTGGCCCGGCTTGGCGCGGCCGGCACGCTGACGCTCGGCGAGCAGACCAAGTTCGCCGGCATGTTCCGCGCGCACGGTCGACTGGTGCCGGTCTGGGATCTGCCGGAGCAGACCCCGGCTGCCGAGTGGGAGGAGCCGGTGGCGCATTTCGCCAAGCGGTACGCCGAGGCGCTCACCGTCACCGACCCGCTCGACGCCGCCGGCCGCCGGTCCCGCCAGGGGCTGCTCGGTCGCCAGCTCACCCTGCGCTGAGCCGGAGCCGTCCCGCTGAACCGTAGAGCCCGCTATCCGTCGCCGCTCAGCCGGTGACGGATAGCGGCTCGCGGGTGATCGGGCAGGACATGCAGCGCGGCCCGCCCCGGCCGGAGCCCAGCTCAGAGCCGGCGATCGGGATCACCTCGATGCCGGCCCGCTCAAGTTGGGCGTTGGTCTCGGTGTTGCGCTCGTAGCCGACACAGAGCCGGGGGGCCAGCGCGAGGGTGTTGTTGCCGTCATCCCACTGCTCACGTTCCGCGGTGACCGGATCCAGCCCGGTGTCGATGACCCGGAGCAGGTCGAGGTCCATCGCGTCGGCGGCGGCCCGCAGGAACGGCGCCGGGCCGTCCACCCGCGGGTCCGCACCGTCCGCGCCGGCGATCACCGTGTACGCGGACAGCGTGCTCGCGATGTTGGGATACATGAGTACGGCGTCCACGTCGACCATCGTGCACACGGTGTCGAGGTGCATGGTGGCGCGTTTCTGGGCGATCGGCACCACCAGGATGGTGTGGGCCAGGCCGGCGGCGAAGACCTGCCGGCCGAGGCGTTCGGCGCCAGCCGGTGTCGTCCGCTCACCCACCCCGACGGCCAGCACCCCGGGTGCGAGCAGCAGCACGTCCCCGCCCTCCAGGTGCTCAAGGCTGGGGCGGTAGACGAACTCGGTGCCGGCGAACCGGGGGTGGTGGCGGTAGATGGCGTCGGTCAGGGTGGTCTCGCGGCGGCGGGCCGGCATGGCCAGGCTGGTGACACCGACCCGATCGCCGATCCACAGCGACGAGTCGCGGGTGAACAGCAGGTTGGGCAACGGATCGATGACGAAGTCGTGTCGGTCCATCAGCGTGTAGACCAGCCCACCCGGTCGCTCCGAGCTGATCCGCAGCTCCTCGTGGGCCAGCCCGGCGGTGAGCACGTCGGCCAGGGCGGCCGGGTCCAGGTAGGAGAGGTGGTCGGCGACGCGGGCGCGCAGCGTGTCGCCGAGCCGTCGGGAACGCAGCACCTGCTCGGTGAGTTCGGCACGGGCGTCCGCGACGGCAAGCGTCTCGGCCAGCAGGGTGGCCAGGTAGAGCACCTCGACGCCGCGCTCGCGCAGGGCGGCGGCGAACGCGTCGTGCTCCTCCTGGGCACGCCCCACCCAGGGGATCGCGTCGAACAGGAGCGAGTCGTTGTTGCGCGGGGTGAGCCGGGCCAGTTCGGGGCCGGGCCGGTGCAGCAGTACGGTGCCGAGCCGGCCGACTTCGCTGTCGACGTAGTGGGTCACTCCCGCAGCGTAGGGCAGGGTTTCGCGGCATCCGAGAAAAGAACTGTGGATGAATATGGCATTCATCCTGAGTCATTCCGGCGCTCCGGCTTGCCGAACACGGGTAGTAGCAACGTAGGGTAGTGAGGACATAACTTCGAGGGACCTTTTGCCGGAGGTCGCGATGACTGTCTTTCCCGCACGACGAGCCGTACCGTCCGCTCGGGCACTGCCGCCCGTCGCGGTGCCACACCCCCGCGTCGAGTCGCCGGGGGTGCTCGAGCCAGTCCGTCCAACACCGCTCGAATGGGCCCGCCGACGTCGGGCCGAGCGAGGTGCACGCCGCCTGGAGGCGGCTGGGGCACGAGCGCTGGGCCAACTCGACCACCTCGGGCCTGCCTGGCATGTGATCGAGTGGCCGCGCACCGACGTGACAGACGTCCTCGACCGCGGTCAGGACGATCGAGCCGGGTTCCTCGCCATCGGGCCGAGTGGCCTCTTTGCCGTGACCATCGCCGACCACGGCCGAGCCAGAGTGCTCGTCGCCGGGGACGTGGTGCAGATCAACGGCAAGCGACCCCCGTACGTGGCTGAGTCCCGTCGGGACGCCAGGCGGGCCAGCAAGGCCCTCTCCGACGCGGTGGGGCTGACTGTTCCGGTCACGCCGGTGTTGACCTTCGTCGGCTCAGGCGTGATCAGCGTCTACGGCCTCCCGAAGGACTGCCTGATGGCCACCCACCGGGAACTGGACCGGCTGCTCGTGGCCGGTGGCAGCCGGATCAGCCCCGCCACCGCCGAGAAGCTTTCCCGGGTCGCACAACACCCCGGCACCTGGCTGAACGGCACGTACCGTCCAACCGCCGACTACCGGTGGTACGACGAGGGCCGAACGGCCGCTGACAAGCAGGCCCACCACCGGTAACGTCATCGGCGACGCCACGCGGCTCCGGTCCCCCCGTTACCTCGCCGGTCTCCGCGCCGTCACCGGTCGCCTCGGTTCACGCTGCGCGGCTCGGTGACCCGGTGCGCTCGGTGATTCCGTCGGCGACCCGCTAGCGTGGACAGTCGATCGGTGCACATAGGAGGCGCGGTGGCCCACGTCGAACTTTCGCTCTCGGAGGCGTTCGTGCCGGCGGCGCGGGCATCGACAGAGCCGGAGTGCGACAACGTCGGCCAATGGTCCTCGACCGTCTCCCGGGCCGATGAGCCGTGTCTGCTGATCGACGCACACACCCGGGTGGTGGCGATCTCCACGGCCGGCTGCGAGCTGCTCTGTCTGGGCGAGCCAGCCGGGCTGATCGGGCGACCGCTGCTCGACGGCGGGCTACGCCTGCTCGACTTCACGGCCAACCGGTGCGAGCTGGCCGAAGCCGAGATCGACAAGATCCCGCCGCTGTTGGCGCTCTCCTCCGGCCGCCTCGCCCGTGGGCTACTGCGGGTGCAGGCCGCCTCGGCGAACAGCTCCGACGCGACCGTCGACGCGATCTCCACCCCGGTGCTCACCGAGGGCACTGTCGCCGGCTCCCTCACCTTTTTCTCCGAGGTCTGACCTGCGGCGGAGGTTGTCCTCCGCCGCACGCGTCGTTGTGCGGATGGGCCCACACGAAGGCCGTAGGGTGCCCTCATGCTCGATATCGCTCTGCTGCCGGGGGAATACGCTGTGTGCCGGTTGGCCGTCGGCGCCACCCTGCCGTACGCGTTGTCGAGCGGGCTTCGTGGCGCGGACGTGGTGACGGTGAGCTGGACCTCCGACGGGATCTCCGTAATCTGCCCGACCGACCGGGCGCCGGCGCAGGCCGTTCTGGAGACGACGTGGCGCTGTCTGCGGGTCACCGTCCCGGTGGCGCTGGCCGGCGCCGGGGGCCTCGCCGCGCTGGTCGACCCGCTCGCCGAGGCGCGGGTCAGCGCCGTCACGTTCTCCACGTTCGACACCGACTACCTGCTGGTGCCGACCGTCCGGCTGACCGAGGGCACGGCCGCGCTCCAGCGCGCCGGGCACCGCGTCACCGGCTGACCTTCACCCGATCGGCCGCTCGCCCTACGATGGGCTCGGCCACCCCCGGCCGCGAAAAATTCTCCGATGTCCCGAGGATCGGCCCGTGCCGTTCACCCCGCCCCGCCCCACGTCCCCCTCACCGCGGGCGACGATTCACACCTCACCGGCGACTCCTGGCCGAGCAGCCGATCGCGCTCCTGGGCGGGCTACCGCCCGGGTCCTGGCGATGGCGCTCGCCGCGCTCGCCGTCGCGGCGCTCGCCGGCTGTGGAGCCCCACCCGGGCTGGGAGAGCCGACCAGCGTGCCCACCCACACCGCGGCCCCGACGGCATCCGGCCCGAGCACCACACCCGCCACCTCGCCGGTCACCGCACCGCCTCTCGGTACGGTCACGCCCACCCCGGATGCCGGGCTGGTCGCGGCGGCCTGCCGAAACGGGCCTACCGGGCAGCGGGTGGTGCAACTGCTGCGCGGCCAGGCCGGAGTTCTGCCGGCGAACGTCCGGGTCAAGGTCCGCACCGGGCCGCTCTGTGCCGCTGACTGGCAGTTCACTGTGCTGGAGGTGACCGGGCACGAGGAGCTCCAGGTCGTCACCCGGGGCAAGTCCAGCGCCCCGGTGCTGGTCACCGCCGGCACCGACGTCTGCACCATCGAGATACGCGCCACCGCCCCGGCGGGGATCCGCACCCTTGCCTGCGACGCCGGTCCGGCCAACGGGCCGGGTGCGTAGGCTGGTCGGCATGCCGGGAACACCGCCGACACGTTTCGTCTACCTCGGGCCGGAGGGCACCTTCGCCGAGCAGGCCCTGCGCTCCATCCCCGCCGCCGAGCGCGGCACGCGTACGCCCGCTCGCAGCGTCGGGGAGGCGCTGGACAGCGTCCGGGCCGGCGACGCCGACGCCGCGCTGGTGCCACTGGAAAACTCGATCGGCGGCGCGGTGGGCGTCACGCTGGACGAGATGGCCGAGGGCGAGCCGTTGGTGATCACCCGGGAGGT
The DNA here is from genome assembly GCF_000718555.1 of Micromonospora chokoriensis. Lineage (GTDB taxonomy): Bacteria > Actinomycetota > Actinomycetes > Mycobacteriales > Micromonosporaceae > Micromonospora > Micromonospora chokoriensis_B. The sequence continues at coordinate 222,573 of NZ_JOAN01000004.1, read as the reverse complement.
GATCCTGCCGGTGGAGTTCGTGCTCGCCGCGCGGTCCGGCACCTCACCGACCTCGATCGGCACCGTGGCGGCCCATCCGCAGGCGTCCACTCAGTGCCGGGACTGGCTGCGTAACCACCTGCCCGATGCCGTGGTGGTGGACGTGCTCTCCAACGGCGCGGCCGCCGCCGGTGCCGGCACGGGCGAGTACGACGCGGCGATCTGCGCGCCGATCGGAGCCGCCCGGCACCGCCTCACCACCCTCGCCGACAAGATCGCCGACCACCCGGACGCGGTGACCCGGTTCGTGCTGGTGTCCCGCCCCGGGCCACCACCACCGCCGACCGGTGACGACCTCACCTCGCTCGCGGTCTACATCGCCCACGACCGGGTCGGCGCGCTGCTGTCCGTGCTGATGGAGCTGGCCGTCCGTGGGGTCAACCTGACCCGGATCGAGTCCCGTCCGACCGGCGAGGCGCTCGGCCGCTACGTCTTCTTCCTGGACTGCACCGGCCACGTGGCCGACGTACGCCTGGGCGAGGCGTTGCAGGGGCTCCGCCGGGTCTGCGCCGACGTCCGCTTCCTGGGCTCCTATCCCCGACACCGGTGGGCGGAGGCGGCGGGCGAACGCCCGGTGCCCGCGCCGACGGGCCTCTCCGACGTCGACTACGCCGACGCGGCGGCCTGGCTGACCCGGCTGCGCACCGGTGAGTTGACCTGACCGTGCGGGGCGCCCCAGCAGACCCGGAGCGCCCGCGCCACTCTGGTCAGCTCAACAGACCGCCGAGCAGACCGCCCTCCTGCTGCTGCTGGCCGCTGCCCATGACCGGCGGCTCCTCGGACGGCTGCACCACCACGAAGCCCTGCCCGGCGAAGCTCATGGTGAACGACTCACCGGTGCGGCGGCCGAGCAGCGTGCCGAGGCCGAGCTGCTCGGCACGGTGGTAGCCGGTCTGGAGGTTGGCCGACCAGCAGACCGCGGCCTGCGGGTCGACGTACGTCGGGGCGTCCACGTTCAGCACGACCGGGGTGCCCTTGGTGGTGATGGCGATCCGCCCGTAGCCGCTGAACACACAGTTGAACAGGCCAGACGAGGAGGCCATCCCGGCGCCGCCGACCATCCTGATGTCGTACTGGAGGGTGGAGTCGAAGGCGAGCACGCTGGAGCCGTTGATGGAGAGGGCGTCGCCCGGCTCCAGGTCGATGATGTGCACGTCCTTGGCCAGCTCGGCGAGGAAGACGTCACCCTGGCCGGAGACCTTCATCAGCGGGACGCCCTCGCCGGTGAGCTTCTGCTTGAGGAACTTGCCGAGCCCGCCCGAGCCCAGCGCCTGGAACTGCACATTGCCCTGGTAGGCGACCATCGACCCGACCCGGGCCATCGCCTCGCCGTTGAGCTCGATCTTCAACATCTTGGAGTTCTGCAACCGCATGCCGGGCTGCGCGGACTCCTTCTCCAGATTCTCCGCGGAGAACAGCTCGCTGCGCATGAAAGGGCCTCCTGAATAGGGTCGCGTTCGCTGCACCGACGGTAGGCGACCTCGGCAACCGCGCACGGTCGGCCACGCGGCGCGGGCCAGCGACGGGGCTTCAGCCCCAGCCGAGCGCGTGCAGCCGCGCGTCGTCGATGCCGAAGTGGTGGGCGATCTCGTGCACCACGGTCACCGCCACCTCGTCGATGACGTCCTCGTCGTTGTCGCAGATCCGCAGGATCGGATGGCGGTAGATGAAGATCCGGTCGGGCAGCACGCCGGAGTAGTCCCAGCCGCGCTCGGTGAGCGCGTGCCCCTCGTAGAGGCCGAGCAGGTCGACCTCGCCCGGCGGCGGGTCGTCCTCGACCAGGATCACCACGTTGTTCATCAGGCCGAGCAGTTCTTCGGGCACCTCGTCGAGGGCTTCGCCGACCAACTCCTCGAAGCGCTCACGGCTCATCTCCACCGGCACCTCGCCCATTGTGCCCGACGCGGAGGCCCGCGGCCCGGTCCCGCTGGACGACCGTGGCCGGGATCCGCACATGCACGGAAGAAGCGACCACCCGAGACCGGGCGGTGGCTCCCTCCGTGGACGTGCGGTGTGGGTCGACTCGTCAGGCGGCCAGGCGGGCGCTGAGGGTGATCTCGGCACCCGGCGAGAGCAGCCGGGAGATCGGGCAGTTGGCCTTGGCGGCCTCGGCGAGCTTCTGGAACTCGGCGTCGTCGATCCCCGGGACCTGGCCGACGGTCTCCAGATCGATCCGGGTCACGGTCATGCCGGCGTCGGTCTTGTCCAGGTGGACCTTGGCGGTGGTCTCGACCGAGGTGGCCGTCGAGCCAGCGTCGGCAAGCGCCTTCGAGAACGCCATCGAGAAGCAGCCGGCGTGCGCAGCGGCGATCAGCTCCTCGGGGTTGGTGCCCTCACCCTCCTCGAAGCGCGACTTGAAGGAGTAGTTGCCGGACAGGCCGCCCTTACCGGTGCGGATGGTGCCCGCGCCCTCGGTGAGATTGCCCTGCCATTGTGCTGAAGCGGTACGGATAGGCATGAGGCAAACGCTAGCGGAAAGGCGACCGCCGAGCGACAGACCGGCACGCTCACCCTGCGATCCCCGTCACCACCAGCCGGCTGTGCCATGATGCGACCCAGATCCGTGACCGGCGGAAGGATGGCCGATGTCCGAGGAGCTTCCAATCCCACGGCAGGGCGACCGGTCCGAGGCCCCGGCCGTGATCGAGTGGGGAGCCGTCGACACGGCCCCTCGGCGCCGGTTCGGTTGGTCCCTGGCCGGCTTCGCGCAAGACCCTCGGCTGCCCCTGATACTCGCCGGTCTGGGCGCGGTGGCCGCGGTCGCCTCGCTGGTCGGTGAGTGGCTCGTGATGAGCTTGCCGAACGACGGGCCCGACGGAAACTCCACGATCGAGGTGCCCGCCGGGGTGTCCGAGGTCGGTGGTTTCGGGGTCGGCTACCTGGTCGGGCTTCTCGCCCTCGTCTGCACCGTGGCGCTGGCGCTGCGCGGCACGGCGGCGGTGCGACCGAACGCCCGGCTGGCCGGTCTCACCCTGGCCGGTGCCCTGCTGGCGCTGCTGGTCGCCGCCACGGCCACCCTCAACGACCCTGGGCAGCGAAACTTCTTCTACTCGCCCCAGGACGGCTTCCAGGCCGAGTACGGCCGTGGTCTGGTGATGGCGTTCGCCGCCTGTGTGCTGTTCGCGGCCGCCCTGCGGTTGTCGCCGCCCGGCGCGCTTGGTGGCCCACCAGAAGACGACCGCCCGGCTGATGCGCCAGCGACGCACCCGTGGCGCCGCCGCCGAAACCCCGACCCGATCGACGACGGCCTACCCGCCCCAGCCGACCTGACAGTCACCCCAGCCACCCCCTTCGCCAACCCCAACCCCAAGCACTAACCCCCACCCCACTCCGAAAACCGCGCCGATCTTGCAGTTTCTGTCCCGCCATAAAGGGCATAGCACGCATCACGGCAATCGAAAGTGCAAGATCGCGCGGGGGGAAGGGGACACCTACCCGGTGGCCAGGGTTGGTGCCCGATTCGCCTGGAAGCCATGGATGCGACCCGTTCCGCGAGGTACGGTTGCTGCCCGCCGTCACTCCGGGACTCGGTTTCCTGACCCTGGCGGTGCGACGGCGGCGGGCGAAGGAGGAACGATGACCCGCCCGGGACTGCCCAAGTTGATCGCGACCGACCTCGACGGGACGCTGGTCCGCAGCGATGACACCGTCTCCGCGTACACCCATGGGGTGCTCGACCGGGTGCGCGCCGCCGGCATTCCGGTGGTCGGCGCGACCGGACGCGGCCCTCGGTTGACCGAGTTGACCCGCAACGACATCCGAGCCGCCGACTTCCTGGTAATGGCCGGTGGCGGCTGGGTGGTCGACCAGAGCGACCCGATCGGCCCGGTATTGCTCCGCGACGAGCGGCTGCCCGCCGAGGTGCTGGCCCGGCTGCTCGCCGATCTGGAGGCGGAGGTCGGCCCGCTGACCGTGATGGTCGAGGCGTCCGACGAGCACGACGCCCCGCTCTGGGGCGACTACCACGAGAGCTGGCCCTACCAGGACCGCTTCGAGGCGCGCACCCGCGACGAGTGCCTCGCCTGCGACGTGATCAAGGCCTTTGCCAGGACCGCCGACCACCACGTGGACGAGCTGCTGGCGGTGGCCCGGCGGATCGTCGGGCCGCAGGTCGCCACGCTCACCCAGGCCGGGCTCGGCTTCATCGAGATCTGCCCGCCCGGCGTGGACAAGGCGACCGGGCTGACCGTGGTCGCGCAGACCCTCGGGGTCGACCCGGCCGACGTGCTGGTCTTCGGCGACATGCCCAACGACCTGCCGATGTTCGAGTGGGCCGGCTGGTCGCGGGTGGCCGTGGCCAACGCGCACCCCGCTCTGCGCGCCGTCGCCGACGAGGTGACCTTGCGAAACGACGACGACGGGGTCGCGGTATATCTGGACCGGCTACTGTCCCGGTGATGGGAGACACGCCCCACCTCATCGCCACCGACATCGACGGCACGCTGATCCGCGACGACCACACCGTCAGCCCACGCACGGCCGACCTGCTCGCGCGGATCAGCGCGCGAGGCACGCCGGTCGTCTTGGTCACCGGCCGTCCGGTCCGCTGGCTCAAGATGGTGTACGACCAGCTCGCGCAGCCACTGCCGGCGGTCTGCGCCAACGGCGCCGTGGTCTACGACCCGTTCTCCGACGAGGTGGTACGAGCCGACCCGCTCGCACCGCACCACCTGGCCGAGGTGGCCCGGAGGCTGCGGGCCGAGGTGCCCGGGATCAGCTTCGCCGTGGAGATCCTGGACAGTCGGGAGATGCGGCACGAGGCGCACTACCCGCTGCGCTGGGACGCCGACGCCAACGGCATCAGGCCGATCGAGACGCCGGAGGAGTTGCTCTCACTGCCGGCGGTGAAGCTCCTCGCCCGAGCCGGCGAGCAGGACCCGGACGCCTTCGCCGCGCTGATCGCCACGGCGGTCGCCGGGGTGGCCGAGGCCACGCACTCGTCGTCCTCCGGGCTGGTGGAGATCTCGGCGGCGGGGGTGACCAAGGCCGCTGGGCTGGCCTGGTACTGCGACCAGCTCGGGGTGGCCGCGGCGGACGTGCTGGCCTTCGGCGACATGCCCAACGACGTGCCGATGCTGACCTGGGCCGGGCGTGGCGTGGCGGTGGCCAACGCGCACCGCGCCGTCCTGGCGGTCGCCGATGACGTGACGACGGCGAACACCGAGGACGGCGTGGCGGCGTACCTGGAGAAGATCTTCGGGGTGGACTGAGGTCAGAGGTACTGACCGGTGTTGTGCCCCTCGCCGCCGCCCGGCTGGCCGATGCCCGGCATCCCGGGGACGACGCCGCCGGGGCCGCTGGGCAGCGCCTGCCGGCCGCCGCGCATCTGCTCCAACTGCACCCGGGCAGCCATCTGCTGGGCCACCAGAGCCGCCTGGATGCCGTGGAACAGGCCCTCCAGCCAGCCGACGAGCTGCGCGTGCGCGATGCGCAACTCGCCCTCGCTGGGGGCCTTGTCCTCGGCGAAGGGCAGCGAGAGGCGCTCCAACTCGTCACGCAGCTCGGGGGCGAGGCCCTCCTTGAGCTCGACGATCGACCGCTCGTGGATCTCCCGCATCCGGTTGCGGCTAGCGTCGTCGAGAGGTGCGGCCTTCACCTCCTCCAGCAACTGCTTGATCATGCTGCCGATCCGCATCACCTTGGCCGGCTGTTCGACCAGGCGAGTCGGGTCCTCGCCCTGGCCCTCGTCGGTCTGCATCGTGCCGATCGGCCGGCCGTCCGGGCCGACCACCACAACGGTGCCGGGGTGGCCGGAGTCGTCGGGGCCAGGCTCGTCGTTCTGTCCAGCGGAGCGCGCTTCGGTCATGGGGTCCATCTTTACCCAGCGGACGCAAGCCATGCTGGCCGGGACCGACTCCCGGGGCCGAACCACCCGGGTGGGGCGCGCTACCGTCGCGCCATGCCTGTCGACCCACGCGCCGTGTTGACCCGGCCCGCTCCCGAGGCCGACCGGTCGGTGGCGTACGGCGACGACCCGAATCAGGTGGCCGATCTGCGCCTCCCGGCGGGCACCGGCCCGGCCCGGCCGCTGGTCGTCGTGCTGCACGGCGGTTTCTGGCGGGCCGAGTACGACCGGCGGCACACCGGCCCGCTGGCCGCAGCCCTCGCCGCTGGCGGCTACCCGGTGGCGCAGCTGGAATACCGCCGGACCGGGCAGCCGGGGGGCGGCTGGCCGGGCACCCTTACCGACGTGCTGACCGGGGTGGCCGAGCTGCCGGCGCTGGCCGCCGAGGCGCTGCCCGGCCGGGTGACCCTGGCCGCGCCGATCCTGGTCGGGCACTCCGCCGGCGGCCACCTGGCGCTGTTCGTGGCGGCCACCGCCCCGTCGACGGTGAGCGGGGTGCTCGCCCTGGCCCCGGTGGCCGATCTGGGCGAGGCGTACCGACGCGATCTGGACTCGGGCGCGGTCGCCGCGCTGCTCGGCGGCGGTCCGGCGGAGGTCCCGGACCGCTTTGCGGTCGCGGATCCACGAATGTTGGTACCGATACGAACACGTACGGTAGTCGTACACGGCTCGGACGATCAGCAGGTCCCGGCGGAGATGAGCCGGGATTTCGTCGTGGAAACTCGGGCCGCAGGTTCCGATATCTCCCTTGTTGAACTGCCTGGATGCGAGCATTTCGGGCTGATCGACCCGGAGTCGGCTGCCTGGCCTCAGGTCCTTGCTGTGTTGCGGTCCCTGCACAACGATCACTAGCCATTGACGCAGCGTCGCGGACCAGGTAGAACGCCGGAGGGGCGGTGTTCAGCCCTGCAACGCTCCTTGGAAGGAACTCGGTGTCGCAGATGAATCGCAGGCGAGCGCTCCAACTGTTGGCCGCGCTCGGTACCACCGGGTTCGTCGCCGGATGTGGCTCCGACAACGACGCCGAGCCCACCGTCAACCGGGGCCCGGTCAAGATCGGCTTGATCACGCCGCAGGCCGGCGGTCTCAAGAGCATCGGCGACGACATCACCAACGGCTTCCAGCTCTTCCTCGACCTGCACGACCAGCGCCTCGGCGGCCACCCGGTGGACCTGCTGACCGCCGACGAGGGTGACACCGCGAAGACCGGTAAGGCCGCCGTCGAGGGCCTGCTCAAGCAGGGCGTGCTGGCGCTCACCGGCGTGGTCAACTCGGCGGTGATGGTCGGCATCCGGGACACCGTGGAGCAGGCCCGGGTTCCGCTGATCGGCTCCAATGCCTCACCGAGCAGCCTGCAGAGCGTCTTCTACATCTGGCGGACCTCGTACGTGCTCGACGAGGCTGGCCGGGCGCTGGGCCGCTACCTGCGCGACCAACTGCCGCCGAACGGCCGCGTCGCGATCGTCATGCCGGAGAACGTCGCCAGCCCGGACGTCGTCCGCGGCTTCCGGCAGGAGTTCGGCGTGGCCGACCCGCGGATCAGCGACCCGGTGACCTACACCAGCCCCACCCCCACCCCGGGCAAGACGACGTACTCCTCGGACATCACCAAGGCGCTGGCCAAGGAGCCCACTGCGGTCTTCTGCTTCTACACCGGGTCGGCCGCCGTGGAGTTCATCAAGCAGCTACGCGAGAAGTTCTCCGGGCCGATCTACGCGCCCGGGTTCCTCACCGAGGGCACGGTGCTGGACAACCTGAAGGACAACGCGCTGGGCATCCAGACCGCGCTTAACTACTCGGCCGACCTGAACAACACCTCGAACCGGGTCTTCGCCTCGGCGTACCGCAAGAAGCACCAGGTCACGCCCACCACGTACGCGATGGCGTCGTACGACGCGGCGCAGGTGCTCGACCAGGCCATCCAGCTGACCGGTGGGAAGCCCACGCCGCAGCAGGTGAACCTGGCGCTGGGCAAGATCGGCCAGATCGACAGCCCGCGCGGCATCTGGCAGTTCAACCAGCCGCGTACGCCGCAGCAGAAGTGGTACCTGCGCGAGGTGCAGCGCGACGGTCAGGTCATGTCGAACGTGCTGATCAACGAGCTGGCCACGCTGGGCTGAGCGTCCTTCCGCGCCACGTTTCGGGGCCGGCCTCCCACTGGGAGGCCGGCCCCGAAGCATTCGTGGGTCAGTGCCGCAGCTCGGCGATGCAGCACTTCACACTGCCGCCGCCCTTCTTCAGCTCGGCCAGCTCGACGGGGACCGGGGTGTACCCGGCCGCCTTGAGCTTGCCGGCCAGCCGGGTGGCCTCACTGTTGAGCACCACGTTCGCGCCGTCGCTGACCAGGTTCAACCCGAACGCCATCGCGTCCTCGTCGTCGGCGATCACCGCGTCCGGAAAGAGTTGGGTGAGCACCCGCTGGCTGGCCGCGGAGAACGCGCCCGGGAAGTAGACGATGTTCGCGTCGTCGATGGCCGCGAGCGCCACGTCCAGGTGGTAGAAGCGGGGGTCGATCAGGCGCAGCGACACCACCGGACGGCCCAACGCCTCCTGAGCCTGCGCGTGCGCCGGGATCTCGGTGCGGAAGCCGTGCCCGGCCAGGATGAGCCCGCCGTGTGCCTCCGGCACGTACGCGAAGTCTCCCTCGCCCTCGTTGGTCTCGCTGGGTGCGATGAACCGCCAGCCCTGCGCCTCGTAGAAGGCCTGGTGGGCGGCGGCCTCGGCGGCCCGCTGCTCGTGCTTGAACCGGGCGCCGTAGACGCTGCCGTCCACCACGAACCCGCCGTTGGCGGCGTAGACCATGTCGGGCAGGCCCTGCTCGGGCGTGAGCAGGTGCACCTCGTGGCCGAGGCCGACAAGCGTCTCGCGCAGCCGGTCCCACTGCTTGACGGCCAGGTTCCGGTCGACCGGAGTGGTCACGTCCATCCACGGGTTGATCGCGTACTCGACCGCGAAGTAGTCCGGCGAGCACATGAGATATGTCCGCTTTCGCGGGAATCGCTGCTGGTTCACGGTCACCAAGAGTAGGTACCGTGGAACGTTGAAAACAGCCACAACCGTTGCTTCCCAGAGGCGGAACGTTGCAGATAGACGCGGTAGACCAGCGGATCATTGCGTTACTCGTCGCGGACGCCCGGGCGTCCTACGCCGACATCGGCGCTCGGGTGTCACTCTCCGCCCCAGCGGTGAAGCGTCGCGTCGACCGACTGCGCGCCACCGGGGTGATCAGGGGATTCACGGCCGTGGTTGATCCGGCCGCCGTCGGCTGGACCACGGAGGCCTTCGTCGAGCTGTTCTGCGCCGGCCGGACCACCCCGGCGCAGATCGGCGTGGCCGCCCGCCGCCACCCAGAGGTGGTCGGCGCGTACACCGTCTCCGGGGAGGCCGACGCGCTCGTGCACCTGCGCGCCGCCGACATCGCCCACCTGGAGGCCGCGCTGGAACGGTTGCGGGCCGAGTCCTTCGTGACCTCCACCCGGAGCACCATCGTGCTCTCCCGACTTGTCGAATCCCCCGGCGTCGGTCCGTCCCCCGGCACCGCTCCTTGACCTCAACCCGGGTTGAGGAGGTGGACTCGCCGGGAGTGGGCACGCCGCCCACCGCAACCGAGGGGGACTTCCATGCGGGCGATCTGGTTACGTGAGTTCGGGGGGCCCGAGGTGCTGGTGCCCGGTCCCGCGCCCGACCCGACGCCCGGCCCCGGCCAGGTGCTGATCGACGTCGCGCACGCCAACATCACCTTCATCGAGACACAACTGCGCGCTGGTCACCCCGGCCCGTTCCGCCTCACCCCACCGTTGATCCCCGGCAACGGTGTCGGCGGGGTGATCACGGCGGTCGGCTCGGACGTCGACGCGGCGCTGACCGGGCAGCTGGTGGTCAGCGCCACCGGAGGTTCCGGCGGGTACGCCGAACGCGCGGCCGTCGACGCGACCGCGCCGATCACGGTGCCGGCCGGGTTGCCGCTGGACGAGGCGGTGGCGCTGCTGGCCGACGGGCGTACCGCCACCATGCTGATCGAGGCGGTCGGCGTCCGCCCGGGTGACCGAGTGCTTGTGGAGGCCGCCGCAGGTGGAGTGGGCAGCCTGTTGGTGCAGCTCGCGGCCCGAGCCGGCGCACGGGTGATCGGAGTCGCCGGAGGGCAGCGCAAGGTGGACCTGCTGCCTGGCCTCGGTGCCCACCTCGCGATCGACTACCGCGAGCCGGGCTGGGCCGACCAGGTCCGAGCTGCGGTGGGCGGGGTCGACGTGGTGCTCGACGGGGTCGGTGGGTCGGTGGCCCGGGCAGCGTTCGACCTGCTGGCCCCGGGTGGCCGGATGGTCAGCTTCGGCTTGGCGAGCGGGGAGTGGTCCCCGGTGTCGGCGGAGGACGCCACCGCACGGCAGGTCACCCTGATCCGGCCGGACGTGCCACCCGCGCGGCTGCGGGCGTACACCGAAGAGGCCCTGGCGAACGCGGCGGCCGGCCACCTGCGACCACTCATCGGCCAGCGATTCCCGCTGGAACAAGCCGCCGACGCGCACGCCGCCATCGAGGCGCGCGCAACGGTCGGCAAGACCCTGCTGGACGTGGCCTGACCGGGTTCAGAGGTACATGCCGGTGCGGTGCTCCGACTCGTCGCGTCGGACCGGCTTGTCGCCCTCACCGAAGAACCGCTTGCCGCCGAACTCGCCGTGCAGACGGTCGTCCAGCTCGTCGGCGAGACCGGTCATCACCTGCACCGCCAGCATCAGATGGGTCGCCTGGAAGTTGCGACCGAAGACCGGAATGGACGCCCAGACCGTGTCGTCGGCGCAGTAGAGGCGGCCGATCGGCATCCGGTTGGTCAGCTCGGAGAGCTTCACGTAGAGCCGCTCGGTCGGCTCCACCTCGGTGAGCACCGGGGAGAAGACGTCCACCAGGGGCGGGTTGTCCCGCACCCGCACGAAGACCATCGCCGAGCCGGCGCGGATGTTGATGTCGCCGTCCGAGTCGATCTGCAACCGGTCGGTGTCCGACTTGAGCATGGTGGAGACCACGGTTCGGACCCGATCGGCCAGGTCGAGCACATCGTCCCGCTCGACCTGCGCGGCGGCGGCCTCGGCCAGCGCCTCCTCCAGGTCGGCCTCCACGTCGGCGTCCGGGCCGAACTCGCTGCGTGCGGTGCCCAGCGGGTCCACGGCCAGCGGGTCGCCCTCGGTGTCCTGCACCGAGTAGACGAGGAAGGCCGGGTGCGGGGCACCGTAGACGTCGCGAAGCGTGCGGGACAGCAGCGTGGCGACCTGGGTCGCCTCGGCCGTCGTGGCGTTCAGCCCGAAGGAACCGCCGGAGCCGGCCACCACCCCGGGCGGGGACCAGCCGAGCGCGACCATGTCGGCCACCGCCCCCCGGTCCAGTCGGTAGCCCGCCGGAAGCGCGGCGTTCCCGACCGCGCGGGCGGACAACACGCCGTCCGCATCCACGTCGACGCTTATCGAATAGACGGCATCCCCGGTGCCGGAGGCGGTCGGGTCCAGGGTCACGTCGAGGTGCGCGCCGACGGGAAGTTCCCGCAGCCGTACGGCGAGCGCGCGGGCGAACTCCCGCCACGCCTCGGTCACCTTCGCCCGCAGGTCGGTGGTGCTGGGTTCGTCGAGCAGGATCGATTCCGCCGGCTCAGTCGAAGCGCCGGGCAGCTCACCGTGCGGGGCCGAGGGGTGGTCAGCCGTCATGATCGCCTCCGTCCGTCACGATCACCCTACCCACGCCACCCGTGGGCCGAATCAGGCCGGACCGGGATCGGACAGCGGCGGTCAGGGGGCCGTCGGATCGGCGCCCAGCTCGACCGGCCAGGTGCCGGCCAGCGCGCTGATCCGGGCCGCGGCGTCCGCCGGCTCGGCACCCCGGCCAACCGCCAACCCGAGCAGGTACGCGGTGACCGGCGCACCCGGACGCAGCACCTGGTGGGCGACGTCCCGGGCCAGATCCAACACCGCCGGCACCGGCACCCCGGCCGGGTCCAGATCCAACTCGGCGCAGACCGCCGTGACCCAGTCGTCCATCACCGTCATCGCGCCCACTCCTCCGCCCGGCGTACGTCCTCGTCAGTGTCGCAGTCGAACCACGGCGGCGGGCCATCGCCGGACCAGGGCACCTCCCGCACGACGAGACCGGCCAGCAGCGCCCGGACCGGTGCTCCGGCCAGGCTGCCGCCCCGCTCGACCGTCAGCCGGTTCAACGCCGCCCGCAGCGCGGCGACCCGCCAGACACCGCAGAGCGACTGCCGCCGCCCGTCCCCGTCCACGAAGCACGCCCCGTCGGGCCCTCGCTCGGCGCCGAGGCCGTTGCGGGCCGGCGATGCGGGAGCAGAGCACCCGCCCGCCGGTTCGGTGTCGGGGGTCTCCCGGTCGAGGTGCTGCAGCAGATCGCCGATCGCGGCCCGGGTGAGCAGCGGCAGGTCGGCGGCGAGCAGCGCGACAAATGCCGTGTCGGGATCGAGCAGTGCCAGCCCGGCAGCCGCCGCGGCGACCGGGCCCCCGCCTGGCGGGTCCTCCCGGGTGACCCGCACACCCGCCGGCACAGCGTCAGCCACACCGACCAGCACCCGCGGCGTCGCATCGGCGACGGCGGCCAGCACCCGGTCACGCATCGGCCGACCGCCGACCGGAAGCGCGGGCTTGTCGACCCCGCCCATCCGTCGGGCGGCCCCACCCGCGAGCACCACAGCGGCGTACGTCCCCACCCGGCCACCGTAACCGTGCCAGCGCCCGAACGGGCCGACCCGCCCCTCGCCCTGGTGATCATGAGTTTATCGCTCGACACGCCGACGACACGCGCGGACAACTTCATGATCAACGCGCGGGGTTGGGGGTGGGTGGGGCTGGGGTGGGGTGGAGGATGGCGGGATGGGACGGGCAACTGATCGGCGGGGCGTACTCCGGATCGACCTGGACGCGGCTTCCGCTGGACGCGGGTCGGTTCGCCGACCGGACACGCTCGCGGTGGAGGAGCCGCTGGAGATCCGGGTCGGCGCGGCCGGCCCCGGCCGGCGCAAGCCGCTCGCCGTCACCATGCGCACCCCCGGCGACGACCTGGACCTCGCCATCGGGTTCCTGCTGACGGAGGGGCTGATCCGGTCGACCGACGACGTGCTGACCGCGCAGCTCTGTGCCGGCGCGGAGACGCCGAACACGTACAACGTGGTGGACGTGGTGCTCGCCCCCGGCGTTCCGGAACCGACCACCGACCCGTCCCGGAACTTCTACACGACGAGTTCCTGCGGGGTCTGCGGCAAGGCCAGCATCGACGCGATCCGTACCCGGTCATTGTTCTCGGTCTCGGCCGATCCGCTCAGCGTGCCGGCCACGCTGCTGGCCGACCTGCCCGACCGGTTGCGCGCCGCCCAGCGCGGCTTCGATCGGACCGGCGGGCTGCACGCGGCGGGGTTGTTCACCCCCGATGGTGAGCTGGTGGTGCTCCGGGAAGACGTGGGCCGGCACAACGCGGTGGACAAGGTGATCGGCTGGGCCGTGCGGGAACGCCGGCTGCCGCTCGCCGGGCACCTGCTGCTGGTCTCCGGACGGGCCAGCTTCGAGCTGACCCAGAAGGCGTGGATGGCGGGGTTGCCGCTGCTGGCGGCCGTGTCCGCCCCGAGCACCCTCGCCGCCGAACTGGCGGACGAGGCGGGGATGACACTTGTCGGCTTCCTGCGCGGGCGGACCATGAACGTCTACACCGGGCCGCACCGGATCACGGTGGAGCAGCCGGTCTGAGGCGAGCGCCGCGTCAGCGACCGATCCGGTCGATCAGGTCGAACAGGGCCAGCCGCGCGGCGGCGTCGCGGGCGATCAGGAAGCCTGCGATGCCGAGGATCCAGCCCAACGCGCTGCCCGCCTTCGTGACGATCCAGGTGTTCAGGCGGGCCAGCACCGGCTCGACCAGTCGCGGCCGGGCCACCCTGGCAGCCAGCAACAACACCGCCGGCAGCACCATGACCAGGCAATACCCGGCCAGCAGCGCCACCACGCCCGCCGCACCCACCCGCGAGGTGGCCAACAGGCCAACCGCACCGAGGTACGGGAGCATGGTCGCCACCTCGGCGAGCGCCGCGAGCAGCGCGAGCCCGACCAACCAGCGGGCCGACGAATCCCCGGCGGTGGCCCGGTCCCGCCAGCGCAACACGCCACCGGTACGGGGACGCCGCTTACCGTCGTAGCGGAAGCTGAGCGCCAACATTCCCACGCCGAGGACGAGTTGCGCCCAGAGGACACCCCGGTTGTCCAGCGCACCGCCCAACGCGTCGCCCAACCGGCTGCCACCCCAGACCAGCAGCAGCCCGACCGCGAGGTAGAACACCGCGATCGTGGCGAGGTAGCCCAGAATCCGCCGGACGTTGACCGACCCGGGGGCGAGCAGCAGCCAGACCGGGATGAAGAGGGTGCCGATGCTTGTGCTGTCGATCAACGCCAGCCCGGCCAGCGACAGCAGCAGTTCGGGGGTCATGTCGTACCAGTGCGGAGAGCGGACACGAGATCATTCTCCGGCGGTGGTGGCCCGGCCGCGTCGGCCGTGGACAGGAGCAACGCGTACATCCTTCGACGGAGGGCGTCGCGAGGCGCAGTTCAGGACAGGTCGAGGATGCTCCAGTTGGTGGGCAGCACCTTCGCCGCCGCCTTGGGTTGCAGGGTCGCGTAGTGCGCCTCGTGGATGATCGCCGCGCGGGCGGCATGACCGAACGAGATGTCTCCGTCCGCGGCGCGGGCCAGCACGCCGGTGTCTCGCACGTCTTCACCGTCGAGCGGCAGCAGGCGGATCATCGGGGCAGTCGTCATCAGGGCCAGTAGCGCGGCGTCGATCTCGTCGTTCACGCCCGCGAAGGCAACCGCCAGGCAGGTCGCCGGGACGGCCACCTGCCGACCCTCGTCGGCGACCTCCAGCATCAACTCCCCCACCGAGACGTTGCCCTCGATGTAGGCCGTCAACGCCGACGCGTCGAACACGGCCACGATCTGATCGCTCATTCGACGCGTCCCAACATCCGACGCCCCTCGGCCAACGCATCCGCCGGAATGGGTGTCGCCAGCCGCTCCCGCCACCGCGCCCTGCCCGCCTCGGTCACCTCGATGCCGGCTCGCCGCAGCACTTCGTCGAGGTGCACGCGGGCCATCTGGACCCGTACTGCCGCAGTTATCGCGGCCGAGACGTTGGGCTGCCGGTCAAGCCAATCCGCGACGTCGTCGGGGAGGCTCACGGAGCGCTTCACGGTCATGGCTGCCAGCG
Source organism: Micromonospora chokoriensis (assembly GCF_000718555.1). Taxonomy (GTDB): domain Bacteria; phylum Actinomycetota; class Actinomycetes; order Mycobacteriales; family Micromonosporaceae; genus Micromonospora; species Micromonospora chokoriensis_B. The sequence goes on along the minus strand of NZ_JOAN01000004.1, from coordinate 207,452 downwards.
TATCAACCTTGGTAGCACCGGCGGTATTACCAGGACGGTCAACGCCGGCCACGACGGCTCCGTTTGCGGGGGCGGATGACCCCGGGCATACCGACCGACGGCCAGCCGTCCAGCTCGGATGGGGGCACGCCGCGCCGGAGCAGGTCGTCCAGCAGCATGGCGAGCGAGTAGTCGGGGTGCAGGTCGAGCGTGCGTTCGAGCGCCACCGCCGCCAACGCCCCCTGTCCAGCGCGCCAGGCGGCGAACGCCAGCAGCGCGCCCGGAGCGGCGGCCACCTCCGGCTCGGCACGGCGCAGCACGTCGGTCCAGAGGGCGATGTCCCGGTCCCGACCGTCGGTGCGTTCCCAGGCGTGATCGCGGACCGGCAGGTGGGTCATCAGCAGGCTCAGCCAGGCCACCTCGTCGTCGTCGAGCCGCTCACCACGCCGCTGCCGGCGCTGGGCCTCGCGGACCGCGGCCACCCCGGCGGAGCGCAGCGCCCGACCGCCGAGCAGATCACTCTCGGGCGCCTGCTCGATCAACTCGGCCAGTCTCGACTCGGCACGGGCGGTGGCCGCGCGGGCCGCGTCCCGGGCCGGGCCGTCCACCGGTGCCACCTGCGCCACCAGGGCGGCCCGGTCGGGGAGGGCGACCTGACCGGCGAAGACCGCCGAGGCGGTCACCCGGTTGACGGTCGGGTCGTAGCGACGCCCCTCAGGCGGACAGCAGTCGGGCTCGGTGCAGAGATAGGACCACCAGCGGCCGTCGGTCACCCGCAGCGCGTCGAGCACGTGCAGGCCGAACTCGCTCAGCGCGTCGCGTACCGCGTCCACGGCTGGAGTGACCCGCTCAGGTTGCCCGTAACCCACCACCGTGGCGGCCTCCGCACCCTGCCGGCGGATCACCCCAGCCAGGTGCCCGGCCAGCCCGCCCGGATCGGTCGAGTCGGGCAGGTCCGCACGGGCGGCGAAGATGATCTGCCGGCCGACCAGCGCCACGGCGACCACGCTGTCGGTGGGATGAAACCCGAGCAGGTACGGCACGGCGGCGATCAGGTCGGCGGGTGAGCGGACGGCGAGCTGAGGGCGTTCGGTCGAGGTCATGTCGGAAGCCTGCGGCGGGCCCACCAGGCCCTGCCACCCCTGTGGATGACACGCGACTTATCCACAGTTACTGAACGTGTTTTCCCTGCTCACGCCACACCTACGAATGCGGAAAGTGCGCCGATGTCGTCGGGCGACACCTGGCTGTCGTAAGGAGCGGTTACCGTGCGCTGATGGACCTGGCGTACCTGCGCGCGCACCCGGCACACCTGCCGACCTTCCGGACCCATCAGCGGCTCCGGGAGACGCCGGTCGCCGGTGGCAACATCTGCGGCGCCGCCCGGCTCACCCTCGACGACGGCCACTCCGTCTTCGCCAAATCCTGGCCGGAGGGGGCCGCCTGCCCGGTGCCGGAGGGCTTCTTCACCGCCGAGGCCGCCGGCCTGCGCTGGCTGCGGGAGGCCGACGCGGTGGGCGTACCCGAGGTGATCGTGGTGTTGCCGGAGCTGCTGGCGCTCGACTGGGTCGAGCCCGGCGAGCCGACGCCGGAGGCCGCGGAGCGATTCGGTCGGGAGTTGGCCGAGCTGCACCGGGCGGGCGCAACCAGCTTCGGTGCGACCTGGCCCGGCTTCATCGGGTCGCTCCCTGCGGACAACACCGCCACCGACGGGCCCTGGTCGACGTGGTTCGCCGAGCGACGTCTCGCCCCCTACCTGCGACGCTCGGTCGACGGTGGCGCGCTGACCGCCGCCGATGCCGCTCTGGTGGAGCAGGTGATCAGCCGCGTCGACGGGCTCGGCGGCGACGAGCCGCCCGCGCGCATCCACGGTGACCTGTGGCCGGGCAACGTGCTGTGGGGGGCCGACGACCGGGTCTGGCTCATCGACCCGGCAGCCCACGGTGGGCACCGGGAGACCGATCTCGCCCAGCTCGCCCTCTTCGGCGGCATCCCCTACCTGGATCGGGTGCTCGCCGCCTACCAGGAGAGTTGGCCGCTGCCGGAGGGCTGGCGCGATCGTGTGCCTCTGCACCAACTGCATCTGCTGCTCGTGCACACCGCCCTCTTCGGGGCCAGCTACCGAGATGTGGTCGTACAGACCGCCGGTGCCGTCCTGAGCCGGGCCGAGCGCGCTACGGTCGACAGGTGAACGTCGCCCCGGGGACCGCCGGCGTCCTCGTCGACCGGTACGGCCGTGTCGCCCGGGACCTGCGCGTGTCCCTCACCGACAAGTGCAACCTGCGCTGCACCTACTGCATGCCGGCGGAAGGGCTGCCCTGGCTCGCCGGCCCCGAGTTGCTGACCGACGAGGAGATCGTCCGGCTCGTCCAGGTGGCTGTCGAAAGACTCGGTGTGACCGAGGTGCGATTCACCGGCGGCGAGCCGCTGATCCGAGCTGGGCTGGTCGACATCGTGACGGCGGTCGCCGCCCTCGAACCCCGCCCCCGGGTGTCGTTGACCACCAACGGCATCGGCCTGGACCGGCTGGCCCCGGCGTTGCGTGCGGCCGGTCTAGATCGGGTGAACGTCTCCCTGGACACCCTGGATCCGGACCGGTTCACCAGGCTCACCCGCCGTCCCCGCCTCGACGCGGTGCTGGCCGGGCTCGCCGGGGCGGCAGCCGCCGGGCTCAACCCCGTGAAGATCAATTCAGTGCTCATGCGCGGTGTCAACGAGGACGAGGCGCCGGCGCTGCTCCGCTTCGCCCTCGACCACGACTACCAGCTGCGGATCATCGAGCAGATGCCGTTGGACGCCCAGCACGGTTGGGCCCGCGACACCATGGTCACCGCCGAGGAGATCCTGGCGTCGCTGCGTACCGTGTTCGATCTCAGCCCCGACCCGGCCGAACGCGGCGCGGCACCGGCGGAGACCTGGCTGGTCGACGGAGGCCCCGCCCGGGTCGGTGTGATCGCCAGCGTTACCCGCCCCTTCTGCGGGGACTGCGACCGCACCCGGCTGACCGCCGACGGTCAGGTCCGCGCCTGCCTCTTCGCCACCGAGGAGTCGGATCTGCGCGCCGCGCTCCGCACCGGCGCGGACGACGACGAGTTGGCCCGGCGCTGGCGCACCGCGATGTGGGGCAAGCGCGCCGGGCACGGCATCGACGACCCCACCTTCCTCCAGCCGACCCGCCCGATGTCCGCGATCGGGGGATGAGCATGGAGCTGACACCGCTGACCGTTCGCTACTTCGCAGGTGCCCGCGCCGCCGCCGGCCGCACCGAGGAGGCCATGCCGGCCGGGCGGTCACTCGACGACCTCACGGTCGAGCTGACCCAGCGGCACGGCGATCGGCTCGCCGGGGTGCTGCGGGTGGCGAGTTTCCTGGTAAATGGCGTCACCTGTCATGATCGTCAGGCACCCCTACCGGCCGGGGCCACGATCGACGTCCTGCCCCCGTTCGCGGGCGGCTGAGGAGGCGCACACATGATGGCGGTTCTGGGGTTCGTGGCTGTCCTGGCGCTGGTCACCGGTCTCATCCACCTCTACCTGTGGAAGCGACTCGTTCGCGACACCACCGCGCCGGGCCGCTGGCGACGCGTCGGCGGGATCGCCGCCCTGGTGCTGGCCCTACTCGTGCCGGTCACCCTCGCCGGGACGCAGGCCGGGCTCTACTGGCTCGCCTGGCCGGGCTACCTGTGGCTCGCGCTGATGTTCTACCTGCTTGTCGTACTAATCGTGCTGGAAGTCCCGATGCTCGTCACCCGGTTGGTGCTGCGCCGCCGGGTGGTCGCCGCGGAGCCGACCACCGCCGCGCCCGAGCCGGTGCTTGTCGGTGCAGCCGGGCCGACCGAGCCGCCGGCCGTCGGCGCGGTCGCGGCACCGGACCACGACCCGAGCCGCCGGTTGCTGCTGGCCCGTGGGGCGGCCATCTTCGCCGGCCTCACCGCCACCGGCATCGTGGGGTACGGCGTCCGCACCGCGCTCGGCCCACCCCACCTCGACCGGGTACGGATCCCGCTCGCCAAACTCCCCCGCAGCATGGACGGCCTGCGCATCGCCACCGTCTCCGACATCCACCTCGGCCCGCTGCGTGGCCGGGCGCACACCGAGCGGATCGTCGCCGCGATCAACCGGCTCGACGCGGACATCGTCGCGGTCGTCGGTGACCTGGTCGACGGCTCGGTGGCCGAGCTGGGCTCGGCGGCCGAGCCGCTGCGTGACCTGCGCTCCCGCTACGGCAGCTTCTTCGTCACCGGCAACCACGAGTACTACTCCGGGGTGGAGGAGTGGGTCCAGGAGGTCGACCGGCTCGGCCTGCGGGTGCTACAGAACCGGCGACAGGAGATCCAGGCTCGGGGCGGTGTGCTCGACCTGGCCGGCGTGAACGACCTGACCGCCGCGGGCACCGGCCTGGCCGCGCCACCGGACTTCGCCGCAGCCCTCGGTGACCGCGACCCGAGCCGTCCCGTGGTCCTGCTCGCGCACCAACCGCTCGCCGCGAAGGAGGCAGCCCGGTACGGCGTCGACCTGCAACTGTCCGGGCACACCCACGGCGGTCAGATGGTGCCGTTCAACCTGGCCGTCAAACTGGAGCAGCCGGTGGTCAGTGGGCTCGGCGAGGTCGATGGCACCAAGGTCTACGTGACAAACGGCGCCGGTTTCTGGGGGCCGCCGGTCCGGGTCGGCGCGGAGCCGCAGATCAGTCTGGTCGAGCTGCGCTCGGCATAGCGGAGGTCACGTCCGCGCGTGGCGGCAGGCGGCCGGCGCGGCGGGCGTGACAGGATGCGGCGTGCCTCCGTTCAGCGCCGTACCCCCCGGTGGCCTCCCGCCATTCGTCGCGGACCTGCACATCCACTCGAAGTACTCGCGCGCGTGCAGCCGCGACCTCACCCTGCCGAACCTCGCGTGGTGGGCCCGGCGTAAGGGCATCGGTCTGCTCGGCACCGGCGACTTCACCCACCCCGCCTGGTACGACCACCTGCGGGAGACACTGCGCCCGGCCGAGCCAGGGCTCTACCGGCTCAGCCCCGAGGCGGAACGGGACATCGCCCGCCGGCTGCCACCCCGGCTCGCCGGGGCGGCGGAGGCGGACCCGGCGCGTTTCATGCTGAGCGTGGAGATCTCCACCATCTACAAGCGGGACGACCGGACCCGCAAGGTGCACCACCTGATCTACCTGCCGGATCTGGACGCGGTGGCCCGGTTCAACACCGCGCTCGGCCGGATCGGCAACCTCGGCTCCGACGGCCGGCCGATCCTCGGACTGGACTCCCGCGACCTGCTGGAGATCACCCTGGAGGCCAGCCCGGACGGCTACCTGGTGCCGGCACACATCTGGACGCCCTGGTTCTCCGCGCTGGGCTCGAAGTCCGGCTTCGACGCGATCGCGGACTGCTATGCCGACCTGGCCGAGCACATCTTCGCCGTAGAGACCGGACTCTCCTCCGACCCGGCGATGAACTGGCGGGTCGGCAGCCTGGACGGCTACCAACTGGTGTCGAACTCGGACGCGCACTCGCCGCCGGCTCTCGGGCGGGAGGCGACCGTACTGACCAGCGAACGGGACTACTTCGCCGTTCGGGAGGCATTGCGGACCGGCGACGGCCTGGCCGGCACGATCGAGTTCTTCCCGGAGGAGGGCAAGTACCACGCGGACGGGCACCGGCTGTGTGGGGTCAACTGGTCGCCGGAGCGCACCCGGGCTGCCGGCGGGCGCTGCCCCGAGTGCGGCAAGCCACTCACCGTGGGCGTCCTCACCCGGATCGAGGAGTTGGCCGACCGCCCGGAGGGGCACCGGCCGGCGCACGCCCGGGACGTCACCCACCTGGTGCCGCTGGCCGAGATCCTCGGCGAGATCAACAAGGTGGGCGCCCGGTCGAAGAAGGTCGAGGGGCGGTTCAACGAGCTGCTGGCCGCACTCGGCCCCGAGCTGGAGATCCTGACCACGACGCCGCTCACCGACATCGCGCAGGCCGGTGGTGAGCTGCTCGCGGAGGGCATCGGGCGGCTGCGGCGCGGCGACGTCCGCCGGGTGCCCGGTTACGACGGCGAGTACGGGGTGATCACGCTCTTCGACCCGGCCGAGCTGGGTGCGCAGGAGACGCTGTTCGACGTACCGGTGCCGGCGCAGCGACGCCCCGCGGAGCCGGCTCCCCGGGCCGCGGTCAAGCGCCCGGCGGCGGCGAAGTCGGAGCCGAAGCGTAAGCCGGCCCCGACGCCCGCACCGCCGATCGCGCCGCCGCCGTCTCCGCACGAACCGTTCGAGCCGATGCTCTCCGGCATGGAGGAGGTCGGCACCGGCCTGCTGGACCGACTGGACGCTATGCAGCGGGTGGCCGCCTCCGCACCCGGCGGTCCGCTGCTCATCGTCGCCGGTCCCGGCACCGGCAAGACCAGGACGCTCACCCACCGGATCGCGTACCTCTGCGCAGAGCTGAACGTCTTCCCCGAGCACTGCCTCGCGATCACGTTCACCCGCCGGGCCGCCGAGGAGCTGCGGCACCGCCTCGACGGCCTGCTCGGCCCGGTCGCCGAGGACGTCACAGTGGGTACGTTCCACGCGCTCGGGTTGACCATCCTGCGGGAGAACGCCGACGCGGCGGGCCTCCCGGCCGACTTCCGGATCGCCGACGACGCCGAGCGGGCGGCAGCCCGAACGGAGGCCGGCGACGACAGCGCCAGCTATCGGACGCTGCTGCGCAAGCAGGACCTGGTCGACCTGGATGAGCTGGTGAGCCTGCCGGTGGAGCTGTTGCGGGCCGACCGGAAGCTGGTCGAGCGGTACCGGGACCGCTGGCGGTGGATCTTCGTCGACGAGTACCAGGACGTCGACGAGGTGCAGTACGAGCTGCTGCGGCTGCTCAGCCCCGCCGACGGCAACCTCTGCGCGATCGGCGACCCGGACCAGGCGATCTACTCGTTCCGGGGTGCCGACGTCGGCTACTTCCTGCGCTTCTCCGAGGACTTCACCGACGCCCGACTGGTCCGGCTCAACCGCAACTACCGCTCGTCGGCCCCGATCCTGGCCGCCGCCGTCCAGGCCATCGCCCCGTCCTCGCTGGTCCGGGGCCGACGACTGGACCCGGCCCGGCTCGACCCGGAGTCCCCGCTGGTCGGGCGCTACCCGGCGGCGTCCGTCGCCGAGGAGGCCGACTTCGTGGTGCGGACCGTCGACGACCTGGTCGGCGGGCTGTCGCACCGCTCGCTGGACTCGGGCCGAATCGACGGCCGGTCCACCTCGCTGTCGTTCTCCGACATCGCCGTGCTGTACCGCACCGACGCGCAGGCCGCCCCGATCGTGGACGCGCTGGCCCGGGCCAACATCCCCGTGCAGAAGCGTTCCCACGACCGGCTGCGGGATCGGCCCGGGGTGGCTGCCATCGCCCGCGAGCTACGGCACGCCGACGGCCTGGCCGGCTCGTTGGCCGCCCGGGTGCGGCTGGCCGGTCAGGTGGTCGCGGAGCGGTTCGCGGTGCCCACCCTGGACGGCGCTGGCAGCGCCGTTCGGCCCGAGGACGTCCGTTCGGCCGTTGACCTGCTGACCCCGCTGGCCCGACGCTGCGGTGACGACCTGGAGACCTTCCTGTCGCAGTTGGCCACCGGGGCCGAGGTGGACGCGCTCGACCCGCGCGCCGAGGCGGTCACGCTGCTCACCTTGCACGCCGCGAAGGGTCTGGAGTTTCCGGTGGTCTTCCTGGTCGGCGTCGAGGACGGGCTGCTGCCGCTGCGCTGGCCGGGCTCGACGCCCGACGAGGACGCGGTCGCCGAGGAGCGCCGGCTCTTCTTCGTCGGCCTGACCCGGGCCCAGGACCGGCTGTACGTCAGTCACGCCGCCCGCCGCACCCGCCACGGCGCGGAACGCGACTGCGCCCCGTCACCGTTCCTCAACGCCATCGACCCCGGCCTGTTCGAGCGCTTCGGCGAAACCGAGCCCCGCCGCCCCAAGGACCGCCAACTCCGCCTGATCTAAGCCACTCGGGCCCCGCGTCACACCCCCGGCCCTCACCGCGCCAATCTTGCACTTTCGGTCGCTGTTTTGCGTGAAATCCACCTTATGCCGGGACAGAAACTGCAAGATCGACGTGGCGTTGGGGCGGGGAGGGTGGGTTAGGCGAGGAGGACACCTAGCCAGGTGCCCGCGAGTAGGGCTGGGCCGAGTGGCAGCAGGGTGTCGCGACGCACCCGGCGGGTGACGAGCAGGGCGAGCACCAGTCCACCGTGCAGCAGATGCGGGAGGAGCAGCCCCGCCAGCAGGACGTCCCGGCCTAGCCAGCCGAGCGGCAGGCCGAGGACGGCGGCAAGTTTCACGTCCCCGAAACCCAGCCGGGACCCGGGCAGCAGGGCCAACAGCACATGCGCTGCGCCCGCGACCGCCGCACCACCCAGCGCCCCGATCAGCCGGCCGGGAGCACCGGACAGCAGCGCCGCAACGATCAGACCCCCGAGGGCCAGCAACCCGGCGACGACGACCAGCGGGTCGGGCAGCCGCAGGCAGGCCAGGTCGACCACGGCCAGCACCAACCCCACCGCCGCCACGGCGAGGAAGACCGGCAGCGCCGGGTCGGCACCCCGCGCGACGGCGAGCCCAACAAACACCACTGCCGCCACCGACGGGCTCAGCCAGGTGGCACACCGCAGCCGGCGCGGCGTCGCGACGGCTCTGCGCGGCGTCACGAAGCGCCAGGCCAACCGGGGTACGACGAGACCGACCAGCGCACCGAGCAGCGCGATCGACACCAGCGTGGCGGCCGACATGCGCCGGACGCTACTGGCGGTCGCGCACCCGCGCTGTCCCCGATCGTGATCCCGCGCCACGTGGTCGTTCGGTGGTCACCACCAGGGCGACCCCGGCGACGATGACGGCACCGCCGAGCAGCACCTGCGGGGTGATCGGCTCCGCCACCAGCAGCGCACCGAGCGCCACCGCGACCGCCGGGTTGACGTAGGCGTACGTCGACACCAGCGAGATGGGCGCGTTGTGCAGCAACCAGACGTACGCGGTGAAGGCCACCAGCGAGCCGGCCACCATGAGGTAGCCCAGCGCCAGCCAGGACCGGGTGCTGACCGACGCCGGGTGGAAGTCGGCCAACTCGCCCCGACCAGCGGCGACGACGGCCAACACCAGCGCGCCGGCCACCATCTCGTACACCGTGGCCACGAAGGGGTCGGCGGGCATCCGGATCCGTCCGGACAGGAACGACCCGACCGACCAGGAGGTGGCCGCCGCCACCACGGTCAACGCCCCGAGCAGTGGCACGGCGGCCGAACTGCCGCCGGGCAGCACCAGCAGGATGAGACCGACGAAGCCCAGGGTGACCCCGACGAACGTCCAGAGCGGCGGCCGGTCACCTGTCGCGGAGCGCAACAGCACCACCAGTAGCGGCACGGTGGCCACCAGTAGCGCGGCGATCCCGGACGGCACCGCCACGCCGGGCGGCCCGGATTCGGCGAGCACCACCAGGCCGTTGCCGCCGGCGAGCAGGAGCGTCCCGACCAACGCGGCCGAGCCGAGTTGCCGACGGTCCACCCGCAGTGCGCCCGGGCCTCGACGCAGCCGCAGCACAGCCGCCAGGATCAGGCCGGCCACGGCGAACCGGAGGGCGGCCGACAGCAGCGGAGGCAGCGTCTCCACGGCGATCCGAATGGCCAGGTAGGTCGACCCCCAGAGCAGGTAGACCACGATCAACGCGGTCCAGATCAGGGTCGGCGTGGTGCTGGCGCGACGGCCGGCGAGGGCTGTGACGCTCGGCGAAGGTGAGCTCATCAGTGGACCACGCTACGGTGACCTCGGAGTCGGCGTCGCGCTTTGGTGGCCGGCCTCTCACCACTCGCGCAGGAGGGCGGCATGACGAACTACGGACGACCGGGGGGCGGCAACCCGGGGCCGTGGCGTGGGCAACGACCCGACGAGACGCCCAGGCGCCCGGTACAGCAGCCCTATCCGCCCGCACCCGAGCCCTACCCGCCGGCGGTCCCCTCGTACCCGCCCGCACCGCAGGGACGACCCGGGACGTACGGAGGCCCACCCGCCGCCCCCCACGGAGGCCGTTCGGGGACGCCCCACGGTGCAGCGCCCGACGCGCCGTACGGCGGCGGCCCGAGGCAGCCCTACGGCCACCAGCCCGAGGCGCCCTATGGCCGCGGCCCGAGGCAGCCCTACGGCCACGAGCCCGACGCGCCCTACGGCGGCTCGTACCAGCCAACTGCGGCGAACACGACGTACGGCGGGCAGCAGTACCGGCCCGACGAACCGTACGGCGAGCAGCAGTACCGGCCCGACGAGCCGTACGGCGAGGATCCGGCACCGAGGCGGCGCGGTCGGGGTCCGCTGATCGCGGTACTGGCCGTCGTACTGCTGGTGGTGGCTGGCGGCGGCGCGTTCCTGTTCCTCCGTGGGCAGGGCGACTCAGCGCCGGCAGCGGGGCCGAGCAGCTCAGCCGTCGCCGGTGCGCCCGGCCCCGACGCGGTCGGGCCCGTGCCGAGCGGGGCCGCGCCGGAGTCGTCGGCCGATCCCCGGTTCGCCAAGGTCGGCCAGTGCGTCCGCAATGACGGCGCGGCCGGCGGCAAGCCCAAGCTGTTGATCAGTGGCTGCGCCGCGAAGTCGTACGAGGTGCTGAGCCGGATCGACGGCCCGACCAGCGGCGAGCGGGACGCCGAGACGAAGTGCGGCAAGGTCGAGGGCTACACCAACTGGTACTTCTTCGACAGCGAGCTGGACACTCTCGACTTCGTCCTTTGCCTCAAGCAACGCTGAGACCACCCACCCCGGGGATGACATGACGACCTACGGACCTGCGGGTTCCGATCAGCCGGACGACCCGTACCAGCGCCCGCCCACCGGGCCCGACAGTTCGCCGACGGTCGACCCGACCCTGCCTCAGTGGAGCGCCCCGCCCTCTGCGGAGGATCCGACTCGGCAGCAGTGGGGTCCGCCGCAGCCGGGCGCAGAGCCACCGACCGCCCCGATGTGGGCACCACCGCCCACGTCGGGGCCGGGTTACCCACCGCCCGGGCCGTTCCCGCCGGCCGGGCCGACACCGGGTCAGCCGCCCGGGCCGTTCCCGCCGGCCGGACCGTTTCCGCCAGTCGGCCCGACGCCGGGTCAGCCGCCCGCGCCGTGGGGCCAGCAGCCTCCCGGTGGCTACGGGATGCCGCCCGCCGCGCCGGTGAAGAAGACCGGTCGCAACGTCGCCCTCATCATCACGCTGGTAGTGCTGCTCGTACTCTGTCCGTGCCTCGGCCTTGCCGGTTGGGCGGTCTGGAAGGTCGCCGACGCCGCGCGTACCCCGTCGACCACTGCGCCGGCCGTTCCACCCGCTCTGCCCAGTGACGCGCCGACGCCGGCCGCGCCGACCCCCGACGAGGAGGAGTTCGCGCGGGGCGACTGCCTGGTGAACGAGGGCAGTGAGGACGACGCGGAGCTGCGCAAGGTGCCGTGCGGCCCGGACACCTATGAGGTGTTGCTGCGGATCCCGGCGACCACCGACGGGGACCGGTGCGAGGCGCTCGCCCCGCAGGCGACCGCGAACTACGTGCACGACAACTCGATCGACCTGTTCGACTACGTGCTCTGTCTGCGGAAACGATAGCCCGATTGCCAAAACTAGGGCTGTCTAGCGTGGACGCTAGACAGCCCTAGTTTCTTGTCGACGGTCTCGACACGCCGGTAGCCCCATCTATCCATGTCTAGCCTCGCAGCTAGATGGCCCGATACTCTGCGATGCGTGGATCCGGTCCGCAACCCGTACGCGCCGGGCGCCGGCCAGCGTCCGCCCGAACTCGCCGGGCGGGGGCGGGAGCTGGACGTCTTCGACATCGTGCTTGAGCGCATCGCACGGGGCCGGCCCGAACGCAGCCTGATGCTCACCGGGCTGCGCGGCGTCGGCAAGACGGTTCTGCTCAACACTCTCCGGTCACAGGCGATCAACCGCCTCTGGGGCAGCGGCAAGATCGAGGCTCGACCGGACCAGTCGTTGCGTCGCCCGGTCGCCGCCGCGCTGCACATGGCGGTCCGGGAACTCGCCCCCCGCCACCGCGCACCGGACCGGATCGACGCCTTCCTCGGCGTCCTCAAGGCGTTCGCCCAACGGTCCACCCCGACCGGCCGAGCCGGTGCCGCCACGAAGCTGCGCGACCGGTGGCAGCCCGGCATCGACGTGCCGGCGGCAAGTGGCCGGGCCGACTCCGGTGACATCGAGATCGACCTGGTCGAGCTGTTAAGTGACGCCGCCGCCGTGGCCAGTGACGTCGGCACCGGCATCGCCATCTTCATCGACGAGATGCAGGATCTCGGCCCGGAGGACGTGTCGGCGCTCTGCGCCGCCTGCCACGAGCTGTCCCAACTCGGTGCGCCACTGATCGTCGTCGGTGCCGGCCTCCCGCACCTGCCGGCCGTGCTCAGCGCCGCCAAGTCGTACTCCGAACGGTTGTTCCGCTACCAGCGCATCGACCGGCTCGACCGGATCGCCGCCGACCGGGCGCTCTGCGCGCCCGCCGAGCGCGAGGAGGTCGAGTACGAGCAGAAGGCACTCGACCTGCTCTACGAGAAGTCCGGCGGCTACCCCTACTTCGTCCAGGCGTACGGCAAGGCCACCTGGGATCATGCGCCGCGCTCGCCGATCACCGCCGCCGACGTGCGGGTGGCTGCGCCCGAGGCGGAAGCCGAGCTGGCGGTCGGGTTCTTCGGGTCCCGGTTCGAACGGGCCACTCCCGCCGAACGCGAGTACATGCGGGCGATGGCCACGATGTCCGCGGTCGAGGGCGAGTCTCCAACGGTGGTCCGCGACGACATGGACGCCGCGGTGCCCACCGCGGAGATCGCCCGTGCTCTCGGCCGCAAGCCGGCCAGCCTGTCCCCAGCCCGGGACGCGCTGATCAAGAAGGGCTTGATCTACTCCGGTGAGCGCGGCACGGTCGCCTTCACGGTCCCGCACTTCGGCAGGTACCTGCGGACCCAGCCGGCCTGACCACCACCCGGCGTCGACCCGGTCAGACCTTCGACCAGGGCGCCGGAAAGAGCACCTCGCCGCGCGGTGGCGAGCCCTCCTCGCTGGTGGACGGCGGCAGCACCAGCGCCTGCCAGGGCTCACCGAGGCCGGCCCACGGGCTACTCAGGCCCAGCTCACTAGCCGGGCCGAACCCGAACCGGCGGTAGAAGGCCGGGGCACCGAGGACGACGACGAGCCGCTCGCCCAGCTCGGTAGAGGCGTCCAGGGCGGCCTGCACGACAGCTGTGCCGTGCCCGACACGCTGTCGATGCGGGGCGACCGCCACCGGGCCGAGTGCCAGAACTGACACGTCCGAGCCCCGCTCCGGCCGCAGCCGCACCCGGGTCAGCAGCGCGTAACCGACCACCTCGCCGCCGTACTCGGCGACCATGGCCAGCTCCGGCACCCAGGCGGCGGTGCCGCGCAACTCGTCGACGAGGGTGACCTCCGGCGGCGTCGCCACGTCCGGACGAGCGAAGGCGGCGGCCAGCACCCGGCGAACCGGGCCGGCGTCGGCCGGGTCCTCGGGGCGTAGCCGCAGCGTGGTCACCCGCGCGACGTTACCCGCCACCGCCCGTCCATCCGTGACGGTCGCTAGATTTCGGCGTGGCGCACGTGCACGAACACCGATCCGATCCTGCGGTTGCCGGGGTAGCAAACGCCGCGAAGGGGTATGACTGATCCATGACGCCCGTACGCTCCCTCGCCCGCGCCATGTTGAGCGGCATCTTCGTGGTCAGCGGGTATCGCAACTTCCGCAACCCCGACCGGCTCGCGGTGACCGCCAAACCGGTGACCGACAAGGTCGCACCGATACTGAAGAAGGCACACCCGAGCTTCCCCACCGAGACCGAGACGTTGATCCGGCTCAACGCGGCGGTGCAGCTCAGCGCAGGTCTGATGCTGGCCACCGGTCGGTTCCGCCGACCCGCGGCGCTGGTCCTCGCCGGCACGCTGGTGCCGGTGACCATCGCCGGGCATCCCTTCTGGAGCAACGACGACCCGATCGCCAAGAACAACAACCAGATCCACGTGCTGAAGAACCTCGGGCTCCTCGGCGGTCTGCTGCTCGCCGCAGCGGACACCGACGGCAAGCCGGGTCTGCGGTGGCGGACCGGCCATCGCATCGGCCACTCTCGACGTTCTGTGCAACGCGCCGTCCGCACCGCCCGTCGCGAGGCCCGGATCGCCGTCCGGTCCGCGTCCACCGCACGTCGACTCCCCGGCTGACCTGCATCGATGCGCCTCGTCTCACCCCCTACCCCCCGCTAAGGCCACGAATTACCTGAACCACCCGGTAGGCGTTAACGCGGTGGAAATGTCAAAAACATGTGTGGGATCGGACACGGTCGCATAACGCGGGAGGCACTGACGTGAGGCGCCGTTCTAGGCTCCGTGCAGGACCTGGACGGGTAGGACGACCTTGGTACGGGGGTGGCCACGCCATGCCGACGGCTGTCGGTAAACGGGCGGACCGCCTCGCCCCAATCCAACGCGCGATGCGCGGGATCGATCGCAGGAACGTTGTACGGGGGGCCATCGTGGCCGCCGTCGCCTACGCCGCATGGCTCGCCATCGGCACCTTCGGACGGCCGTACAACTTCTTCGACATGAAGATCTATCACGGTGCCGTGGTGTGGTGGGCGAGCGGTCACGAGCTCTACGAGTTCATCGCGCCCGGAACTACTCTCGGGTTCACCTACCCGCCCTTCGCCGGGCTGGTCATGCTGCCGATGGCGCAGCTCCCGATCGGCGCGGCCGGCATGGTCAACGCCGCCGCCAGCATCGCCGCGTTGGCGCTGGTGCTGGCCGGGTTGCTCCGACCCATCGTGGACCGGCTGAGGTGGCCACTGTGGTTCACGGTGGCCGTGGCGGTGCCGCTCGCGGTCGCCATCGAGCCAGGTCGGGAGACCCTCGGCTACGGCCAGGTCAACATCCTGCTGTTCGCCTTGATCATGGCCGACCTGATCGGCCTGCGCTGGCGCTCCCGTCGGGGCACCCACTACGCCGCGACCGACGGCCCCCTACTGCGCTTCGTCTACGGCGGCGCGTGGGCCGGCGCCGGCATCGGCCTGGCCACCGCCGTCAAGCTCACCCCGGCGCTGTTCATCGCCTATCTGCTGATCACCCGTCAGTGGCGGGTGGCGGCCACCGCCATCGGCACCACGATCGGCGTGACGGTCGGCACCTTCGCGATCGTCGGCGACGAGTCTCGGACGTACTTCGGCAGCGTGCTCTGGCAGACCGAACGGGTCGGCGCGGCGGACATGACGCCCAACCAGTCCCTCGCCGGCCTGCTCGCCCGGCTCTACGACTCGATCGAGACCCCGGGGCTGCTCTGGCTCGCCTTCTCGGTGCTGATCCTGGCGCTGGGCCTGTCCCGAGCGGCCAGCTCCCGCGCCGACGGTGACGAGCTGACCGCGTTCACGCTTGTCGGTCTCACCGCGAACGTGATCAGCCCGATCTCCTGGACGCACCACCTGGTCTGGGTGATCCCGGCGATCATCGTGCTGGCCGACGCCGCCGTGCGCCGCCGCGAGGCGAGCCGGGGAACGCCACAGCGCAGCGGCCAGGGGCCGGTGTTCGGCGGCCTGCCCGGGGTCAACGGGCTCCGCCCGCCGATCTGGTACCCGACGCTGACCGGGCTCCGCCACGGCGTCGCCGCGATCGGGCTCTACCTGCTGTTCCTGATCTCTCCGATCTGGCCGTACGAACACCAACTACCGGAGATGTCGCACTACCAGGACGGTCTCTTCGGAGCGCTGATGGAGAACTCGCTGGCGCTCGCGCTGATCGTGCTTGTCGCCGCACTGCCCTGGCGTCCAGGAGCGGAGCCGGCGTTCTACGGCGAGCGGCTGGCCAGGGCCGTGGTGGTCAACGGCCGCCGCTGAGCGGTCAGGGGCAGTTGACCCATTCCTCGGTGCCATCGGTGAAGACCTGCCGCTTCCAGATCGGCAGTCGCGCCTTGACCTCGTCAACCAGCCGGGCGCAGGCCGCGAAGGCGGCGGCCCGGTGCGCGGTGCTCACCGCGGCGACCAGCGCCACGTCACCGATCGCCAGGGAGCCGACCCGGTGCGAGACCGCCACCGCGTACACGTCGGGCTCCGCGGCGATCTCGGCGGCCACCTCGCGCAGCACCTGTGCGGCGCTCGGGTGTCCTTCGTACTCCAGGCTCGTGACCTGGCGGCCGTGGTCGTGGTCGCGAACCACGCCCTGGAAGGACACCACGGCGCCGGCCCGGCGATCGGCGACCGCAGCCTCGTGCGTGGCCAGGTCGAGCGGCTGGTCGGTGACCTCGCCGAAGGTGATCGCTGGTGCGGTCACGACGCACGCTCCCCGGGAAACAGCGGCAGCGGCACGATCGGCACCCGGTCGCCCGGCTCGCCGCTGGTGCCGGGTCGGATGACAGCGAACCCGTCCGCGCCGGCCAGGCCGCGCAGCATCGCCGAGCCAACGTGTCGGACCGGGAACGCGGTGCCGGCGGCCCGGTCCAGTCGGACCAGCGCCAGGTGGGTGTGGTCACCTCGGCCGGGCACCGCCTCAGCCAATGTGGCCTGCGGCAGCACCGGCATCGAGCGGCCCTGCAGGCCGGCGAGCAGCGGGGCGACCAGCGACACCAACGCGACGATGGCGGACTGCGGGTTGCCCGGCAGCCCCGCCACGAACCGGGCTCGCCCGTCGTGGCCGGTCAGCCGGGCCAGCAGCATCGGGAACCCCGGCCGGACCGCCACCGTGTTGACCACGTAGTCGGCGCCGAGCGCCTCCAGGGTCGGGTGCAGGTGATCGACCGGGCCGTTCATCGTGCCGCCGGTGGTGCAGATCAGGTCGGCGTTGGCCAGGGCCGAGCGCAGGGCCGCCACGTGCGCGGGCAGCGTGTCGGCCACCGGGCCGACCACGTCGGATGGGCGAACCTGGCAGCCGTAGCGCCGCAGCCACGCCGGCACCGCGGGGCCCAACGCGTCGCGGACGCGGCCGGCCGCGGGCGGACCCGCCGTCAGTAACTCGTCGCCGAAGACCAGCAGCGCGGCGCGCGGCGCCCGCCGAACCCGCAGCGTGTCGTGCCCACAGGCGGCCGCCAGGCCGATCACCGCCGGGTCGACCGGCGTGCCAACCGGCAACAACTCCTCATCGGCGTACGCCTCCTCGCCGGGCTTCCGCCACTCGGGCGCCTCCCGGGGAACGCCGCTGACCAGGCCGTTGGCGCTCGTCGATTCTTCCACCCGCAGCACGGCGGTGGCACCCTCGGGCACCATCGCACCGGTCGCGATCTCGACGGTCGTGGCGTCCTCGGTGAGCGGTGCCGGGGTGCTGCCCGCCAGAACCCGGCCGACGACACGCCACGGGCCACGGCCCCGCACCGCCCAGCCATCCACGCTTGAGGTCGGGAATGCGGGCAGGTCGGTGCGGGTGGTCAACGGCTCGGCCAGGGTCGACCCGTCGGTGTCGACAAGTGGTCGGGCGACGGCGGGCAGCGCGGCGGCCAGACCGACCGCGTAGACCCGCGATCGCGCTTCCTCCCAGCCGGCTGGTGGGGGCGCAGTGACCCGATCCGCGGTGGGTGCGGTTTCCGTGCTCACCGACCGAGCCTATCGGCACGGACCGACACCCGCCGGGGCCTGCCGTGCACCGACCAGTGCGCGCCACCGCGAAGCGGTCAGTGGTCTCCGCCGCGAAGCTGGTCGACGGTGTGCCCGAGGATCGGCCCGAGGACGGCCAGGCCGTCCCGGGCACCGCCGGTCGAGCCGGGCAGGTTGACCACCAGCATCCGACCGGCGACCCCGGCCAGGCCCCGAGACAGCACCGAGGTCGGCACCCGGTCACGACTGTGCGCGCGGATCGCCTCGGCGATGCCCGGGATCTCGTAATCCAGCAGACCCCGGGTCACGTCCGGGGTCCGATCCGACGGGGTCACTCCGGTGCCACCGCTGGTGAGCACCACGTCGACACCGTCGGCGCGGGCGGCCCGTAAGGCGTCACCGACCGGCTCACCGTCGGGCACCACCACCGGCTCGTCGACCTGGCAGCCCAGCTCGCGCAGGCCGGCGACGAGCAGCGGACCGCTGGTGTCGGCGTAGACACCGGCCGCGGCCCGGTTGGAAGCGACGATCACCCGAGCCCGGATCACGGCCGGTCCTCCGGGCGGACCCACTCGCCGGTCTTGCCGCCCTCCTTGCGCAGCACTCGGACCGCCTCCACTGAGGCCGCCGGGTCGACCGCCTTGACCATGTCGACCAGGGCGAGACCGGCAACGGCAACCGCCGTGAGCGCCTCCATCTCCACCCCCGTCCGGTCGGCCGTGCGGGCAGTGACCGTGATCTCCACGGTGTCGACGGTCAGCCGCAGGTCGACGGTGACGCCATGCAGGGCGATCGGGTGGCAGAGCGGGATCAGGTCCGGAGTGCGCTTGGCCCCCATGATCCCGGCCAGTCGACCCACCGCCAACGCGTCGCCCTTGGGCAGCCCATCGCGATGCAGCAGGTCGATGACCTCGGGGGTAGTTCGCAAACGGCCAGCCGCGACGGCCACCCGGCCCGTCACCGCCTTGCCGGAGACGTCGACCATGCGGGCCGCGCCAGCGCGGTCGACGTGGCTGAGCTGCGCGGGTTCGGTCACGGTCGGAAGCCTATCGGTGCCCTACGACGGCGGTCAGAAGGAGCGGCGTCACGCTGACGACCGCACCGGGGTGCTGACGGCGCAACGTCCGACGCCGCTCCTCCCTCACCAACCCGCTACCGAGGTCGCTGGGGGGACCTGGCAGCGGGCGCGCGTCGACGACCCGGTTCTGCCCACGGGCAGAACCTCCCCCGTTCGCCGATACGGCAGGAAGCTACCGGGCTCGGCGATAAGAAATCGATAAGTGGCGTTCAGGCTGGTCCCCGGTCCGCGTCCACGGCTCGGGCAGCCAAGTCGGCGAGACAGCGTTCGGCCTCGAAGCGCTCCGGCACGCCCATCCGCCGGAAGATCGCCAAAGCGCGCTCCCAGTGCCGCCGGGCCTCGACCGGGTCGACGTGGGCGAAGTGTTCGGCAAGCCCGGCCAGGGCCCGCCCCTGCTCGTGTGGGTGCGCGATCCGCGTAGCCAACCGCAGCGCATCCTGGTGCATCTCGAACGCCTCGCCACCTCGGCCCTGCGCCAGCAGGGTGCGCCCGAGCTCGTTCAGCGCCGCCGCCTCGACGTGTCGTTCCCCCGAACCGATCGCCAGGTCCCGGGCCATCTCGTGTTCCTGCTGGGCCTCGACCAGCCGGCCAAGACCGCGATAGGCGATCCCGAGATCGTTGCGCACCTCGGCTTCGGCATACCGGTGGCCGGTCCGCTCGCGCAGGGCCAACGAGGCAAGGAGAATGCGGATCGCCTGCGGGAGGTCACCCATTCGGACGCGTACGGCGCCGATGTGGCTGAACGCGTTTAGCGTGTGGAACTCGTCGGAGTTCGTCTGGGCCCACGCCAGGTGCAGACGATGCAGGCGCAACGCCTCCTCGTAGCGACCCAACGACGTCAGCGCCATGCCGAGGTTCGGCAGCACCATCGGCACCCTGACAGTGCCGTACCCCTTGTAGTCGCGCAGGCATTCCGAGCCGACCGCCACCGCTTCGGCAAGGTTGCCACTCCAGTAGTAGACGGCCGCGAGATTCGCGCGGTACCGCGCGGTGCTCAGCACGTCCCCCGAGTCACGGGCGAGGGCGACCGCGCGGGTCAGGTGGTCGAGTCCTCGCCGGCTGTCACCGGTGCGGACGTAGCCGGAGGCGAGGTAGTTGTTGATCAATGCCAGTGCGCCGATGTCCCCGGATGCCTCCGCCGCGATCAGTGCTCGACGGTGAGTCACGATGATGTCCTCGAAGTATCCGCGGATGTAGCAGAATCGCCAGAGGGCACGGGCCAGTCGCCAGGAGTGCTCGGGAAAACCGTCATCAAGCGCTGCCGACACCATCGCCACCAGGTCCGTCCGCTCCGCCTCCAACCAGTCGGCGGTGGGGTCGCCGATGGCGTCGACCAGCTCGGGCCGCGCGAACGAGACTCGTTTGACCTGGGAATTTGCGATGCCAGGCTCCAGCGTCTCGGCGACCCTCAGCGCCACCTCCAGCGTGAAGTCGAACAGCTGGGCCAACCCAACGCTTCGATCGCTCGCGGAGTCGGTACGCGAGCACAACTCCACGGCGTACTGACGCATGAGGTCGTGCAGCCGATACCGCGTCGAGTCCAGGTCCTCCACCAGGTTCCTGTCGACGAGGTCGTCGAGCGCCTCGCGAGCTTCCGCGATGGTCAGGCCGGTCAGCGCGGCGACGGCCGGGAGGCTGAAGCGGTTACCCGGATACAGACCCAGGAACCGGAAGACACGCTTGGTCGAATTCGGCAGAGGCTCGTAGGAGGCGGCGAAGGCACCGGTGATCGTGCTGTCTTCCTGGGCCAGGTGGTGCAGCGCCGGGGCATCGCCAGCCATCTGTTCGGCAAGGTCCGCCAACCGCCAGCCGCGGCGGTGGGCCAGTCGGGCACCGGCCAGCCGAATCGCCAGGGGAAGGTGCCCACATCGCCGGACCACCTCGGCGGCCGCGTCCGGCTCGGCCTCGACCCGGTCTCGACCGACGCTCAGGCCGAGCAGATCCACACCCTCCTGCGGGCTCATCACCGGCAGCGTCTGCGACGGCCCGACATCCGGGTGGGACAGTCGTCGCCGCGACGTCACCAACACGACGGTGGTCGGCTCGGCCGGCAGGAGAGGCATGATCTGCTCGCTGCTCGCAGCGTTGTCGAGCACCACCACCGACCTCCGGCGGGCCAACTCCTGTCGCCACATTTCGACTCTGCCGTCGAACTCCACCGGTACGCGGTCGGCCGGAACGCCAAGCTGTCGGAGCAGGGTGACGAGGGCGCTCGCCGGCTCCACCCGGTTCTTCTCGCCATGCCCGCAGAGGTCGATGAACAACGCGGCGTCCGGGTACCGCTCGGACAGCCGACGCGCCAGGTGCACGGCAAGGGTTGTCTTGCCGCTACCCGCCATGCCGTCGATGATGTGCACGGCCGGCACCCGCTCCTCGATCCGCCGGGTCTCCGCCAGCAGCCGCGACACCACGTGCTCCCTACCGACGAAGTCGGTGACCGCTCGGGGGAGGTGATCCACCAGGTCGGGCCGACGTGGTTTCGCGGAGGCCACCGCGGTCGCCTGGGCAGGCGCGGTCGGGCCAGCCGGACGGGCTGCGGGGCTGCTCCTCGACAGTGGCGTAGCCGCCGTGAGGATCGTGCGGTGAAGAGCCTGCAGCCCGGCACCCGGAGGGATGCCCAGATCCGCTGCCAGCCTCGCGCGCGCCTCCCCGTACGCGGTAAGCGCGCCGGCGTGGTCGCCGCGCTCGTACAGCGCCCGCATGAGAAGGACGTACGCCGGTTCCCGGAGGGGGTGACGCACGATGACGTCGCGCAGCAGCGGGATCGCCAGGTCGTCCCGCCCCGACCTCAACTGGGCGTCGATGAGGAGTTCCACGGCCAGCAGGCGCTCCTCCTCTGCGGCAGCGCTGCTCGCGGTGAGTACCGGGCCGAGCGGGACACCGGCGAGCATCGGCCCGTGCCATCGAGCCACGGCAGACCCCAGCAGTTCCAGGGCGCGGTCCAGCCGGCCGGCAATTAGGGCTTCCCGGCCCGCCACGCGCTCCATCTCAAAGCGGAACACGTCGATAAGCTCCGCCGGCAGAACGAGTCGGTAACCGTTCTGTTGCCTAAGGATGGCGCCCTCACCGTTGTCGAAAGTCTCGAAGGCCCGACGCAGATTCGCGGCGTAGGAACGCACATTCGCAACCGCTGAGCGCGGCGGACCGTCGGGCCACAACTCGTCAACCAGGTCGTTTAGCGTCACCAGTTGTCCCGGCTGGACTGCGAGCATCGCAAAAACGGCCTGCTGTTTAGGCGTACCAAGGTGCAGTTTACGAGTGGACAATTGCACTGAGAGGCCACCCAGAAGCTGAATCTCCACTCATCCCCCTGCCATTGGGGCGGGACGGTCGCTAACGGCGGACAACGCGCTCTGCGACGAGGCTGGCCAGTCCCGGTGCAGGGTGCCGCGTGCAGGTTGCCCCCTGCTTATCCGGGAGCAAGTTGCCGGGCATCCGTTCACTTGAGGGCCATCGACCATTGATTGCGCCTCCCGGCGTTCCAGACGGACAGCTTGCCCAACCGGTTGTCTCCTCTGGCCGAACTCCAGATGATGTAGCAGGTCGGAAGCCAGCAGACTTGAGAGGATACGCAGACATAACCCACCGGATTCAACCTGCAGCAGCTAGCAACGAGTCCGCGTCAGAGGGGGCAAACCTCAACGGTGCGCTCAGGAGCGCGGACAGAACGTTACAAACCATCTCCCAGTTGGCTAATGTTGCGCATAGAGACATATGGCGGTCTGTAACGGGCTATATCTCTATTACGCTATCCCCGTCAGCAAGTCGGAGCATTAATGGCTAGTCCATGAGTTGCCACTAATGCCTGAACCTCCGGGAGGTAGTCATGCGCGGCAACGAGTGGATGTGACGACGCGGGGGTCTGCCGCTGGCCCCTTATCGTGCGCTACGGTGCCAGGAGCGGACCCGGCACCCTCGGGAGCGGCATGCCTTCCCAAGCGCAGAACGATCAAGAAGATCATCGAAGACTGACCCTGATTATCGGTGTCATCGTCGTTGCGGCATCGATGGTCTGCGCCCTGTCGCTGATGGCGGTGCTCGCCCGTCCCCCGGCATCCGTGACCGAAGTTGCCACCGTCGTAGCACTCATCGCCATGATCGCCGTTGCCACGATGGTCAAGGCCCGGGTGCGAATCCGATCAACCACACACTCGATCACCTGGAACGAGACCGCGATCCTGGTCGGAGTGGCGGTCGCTCCAGCACCCTGGGTCGTGTTGTGCACGGCAATTGGGGTGGCGGTTGCTTTCGCGGTCCTGCGTCTGCCGGCGATCAAGATGGCGTTCAGCGTCGGAAAAAACGCCCTCGTTGCCGCCGGCGCCGGGCTGACCCTCGTTTCGCTCGACTGGGCCTGGCCCCCCGACACATTCACCGACTTCACCGACCTCGTCGGCCCGATAGCCCTCGCCTACCTCGCCGCCACACTGCTCGACGAGATCATCGCGATCCCGGTCATCGCGATAGCCTCCGGTAGCAGCATCCGTCAGCAATTCCGCACGAACTGGGACTTGCGGGGCGTGGGTGTAGCGCTGCGATTCCTCGTCACCATCTGCACCCTTCTCCTCCTTCAGGCCGACCTACGACTCCTGGTGGCCGTTCCGCCGCTGGTGCTCAGCCTGCACCTCGCCTACTCCACGAGAATCCGTTCCAGGACGGAACAGCAGGCGTGGCAGCGCCTCGCCCGCACCACCGACGCGCTCAACGTGGTCGACCTGGGCAACGTCCTCACCACCGCCGTCACCCAGGCCGCCGAGCTGTTCTCCGCCGACGAGGTCGAGATCGAGCTACGCGACGGCGGCCGAACCGTACGCGGTGGCACCGGTGGCATCACCTTCGACGGCCCGACCGGCACGCCCACCGACGTGGACGGCACGATCATCCCCGCGACCCTCGAAGGTCACGACCGGACCGTCGATGTCGGCATGCTCCGACTGCGTTTCCGCGGCCCGGTACAGCTCTCCGAGCGGGAGCAGTACACCCTGCGTACCTTCGCCTCCGCGCTCTGCACGGCCGTCCGCAACGCGCAGGCGTACGCCGAGCTGGCCCGGGTCGCCGACGAGCACGCGTACGCGGCCGCGCACGACGCGCTGACCGGGCTGGCCAACCGCCGGCACCTCCTCGACGAGGGCACCGAGCAGTTGAGCGCCCGCCACGCCGACGGGGTGACCGCGCTGGTGCTGATCGACCTCAACCACTTCAAGGAAGTCAACGACACACTCGGGCATGCCGCCGGCGACCAGGTGCTGGTGCAGGTGGCCGACCGGTTGCAGGGCGCAGCCCAGGCGAGTGACCTGGTGGCCCGCCTCGGGGGCGACGAGTTCGCCGTGCTCTTGCGCGGTCTGCCGGCCCCTGCGGTCGCCACACACCGGGCCGAGACGCTGCTCGCCACCCTGCACGAGCCGTTCGAGCTGGACGGCATGCGGATCAGCGTCGAGGCCAGCGGCGGGATCTCCATCGCCCCGTCCAGCGGTGGGATGGCCGAGCTGCTGCGCCGCGCCGACGTGGCCATGTACCAGGCGAAGCGGGCCGGGCAACGGATCTCCACGTACGCCCCGGCCCGGGACACCGCAGACCTGGGCCGTCTCACCCTCGGCGGCGACCTGCCACGCGCGGTCGCCGACCACGAGTTCGTCGTCAACTTCCAACCGATCGTCGACCTGGGCACCGGCAAGGTGACAAGCGCAGAGGCCCTGGCCCGCTGGCACCACCCCACCCACGGCATGATCGACCCCCTGCGCTTCCTGGAGACGGTGGAGCGGTCCGGCCTACTGCCGGCCTTCGCCGAAGCGATCCTCGACCAGGCGCTGATCGCGGCGGCCAGCTGGCGCGACGCCGGCTTCGACATACCGGTCGCGGTCAACGTGTCCCCGCGCAGCCTGCTCGACGCGCGGTTCCCGGGCTCGGTGCTGGCCCGCCTCCGTGCCCACGACCTCCCACCGAACCGGCTGGTCCTGGAGCTGACCGAGACGCTGACGCTCAGCCAACTCGACGTGGTCGACCGGGTCCTCAGCCGGCTGCGCGACGAGGGTGTCCGGTTGGCGTTGGACGACTTCGGCACCGGCTACTCCTCACTCTCCCTGCTCTCCCGCATCCCGGTACACGAGTTGAAGATCGACCGGAGCTTCGTCACCACGATGGAGAGCTCGGCCGAGGCCGCCGCCGTCATCCGATCCACCCTCGACCTGGGCCGCAGCCTCAACCTGGACGTGGTGGCCGAGGGGGTCGAGAGCGAGCCGCAGCGGCGGGCCCTCTGGGAGTTGGGCTGCGTCGCCGGCCAGGGCCACCTGTTCGCGCGACCGATGCCGTCCGGCACCCTCCTCGCGGCGATGCAGCGCGGCTCGGGCGGCCGACCGGGCACCCTGGCCGCACCGCTGCACGACACCGGAGCGGTGATCCGGCTCAACCAGAACCGCCGCCAAGCCGGTCGCTCCCACCCCGACCGCCTCCCGCACCTGCCCGCCTGAGCAGGCACCTCTGCACCTGAGCGAGCATCGGCCCACCTCGCAGACAGCCCGATCTGCCAGACTGTCGCGCGTGATCGTCGACGACCAGCCCGCCCACCGCCGTCGCTGGCACTGGCGGACGCTCGACGCCGCAGCCGGTGGACTCGCCCTCGACCTGGGCCTCTACGCCGTCTCGGCCATCTTCGCCGCGATCACCGCAGTCACCTCGACCCTGCTGCCGCATCGAGCCTGGGGAGCGGTCGCCGCAGTCGGCTACCTGCTCGCCACACTGGCGGTAATCGCCCAACTCCTGCTGCGTCGACGCTCTCCGACCTCCCGACTGACCGGCCTGCCAGCCCGCTGGGCGGTCACCGGTCTCGCCTGGGCGGGCACCACACTGCTGCCCCTGGTCTGGCAGAGCATCGACCGGGCCGGCGGGCGCACCGACCGGGCCCAGGAGGAGGTGCTGGTCGTGGAGCACGCCGGCAGCCGCCTCCTGGAGCACGGCACGCCGTACCTCGGACCCGACGCCATCGCCGCCCTGCCACCCGGCGAGCAACTTATGGGCTACACCCCGTACCAGCCCGGCATGGCGATGTTCGGCCTGCCCAGAGCACTTGTCGACGCCTGGTGGACCGACTCCCGGGTCTGGTTCGCGGTGGGTACCGCGCTGGCGCTCGCCCTGGCGGTGGCCACCCTGCGCGGACTGCCGGCCGCCGCCGGCCAGGCCACCCCCGCCACGACCCACCGAACCGACACCGCCCTGCTGCGCGGCGTGCAGGCCGCCACCGTACTGCCGATCTGCGCCCTCACCCTCGCCACCGGCGGCGACGACCTACCCGTACTCGCGCTCTGTCTGCTGGCCCTCGCATTCGCCGCCGCCAACCGACCCGGCCGGGCCGGCCTCGCGGTCGGGCTCGCCGGCGCGCTGAAGCTGTTCGCCTGGCCGGTCGCCCTGGTTTTGATCGTCTGGGGTCTGACCCGACGCGCCGGCACCCGAGTCGCCGTCGGCGCCATCGGCCTGCCCGTCGCCGCACTACTGCCGGCACTGCTTGTCGACCGCGACGCCCTCACCGAGAACGTGCTGCGCTTCCCCCTCGGCCACGGGCTGGTCACCAGCCCCGCACAGTCCCCGTTCCCCGGCTACCTGATCGCCAGCGCGCTACCCGCCGGCCGGCTGATCGCCGCCGCGCTGCTGGTCGCGGCCGGCGTGGCCATCGCCGTCCGGCTCGCCCGCCGCCCGCCCCGCACCGCCGTCGCCACCGCGCTCATCTGCGGGTACGGGCTGCTCGCTGCCATCGCCCTGATGCCCACGACCCGCTTCGGCTACCTGCTGTACCCGCTGGCCCTGCTCACCTGGGCACCCGCGCTGCACCGCCCGGTCGACACGCCGAACTCCCCGGTTCCCGATGAGCGGTCCGGTCGGACCACTTCGGCGTAACTGCCGGGCGCAACTGCGCATCAGGGCGTAGACCTGAAGGCATGACGACGTACCGCGACCGGGCCGACGCGGGCCGGGTGCTCTCCGAACGACTCACCGCACTCATCGGCGATCCGGACGTCGTCGTCCTCGGCCTCGTCCGTGGCGGCATACCCGTCGCCCGGGTCGTCGCCGAACGGCTCGGCGCACCACTGGACGTGCTTGTCGTCCGCAAGCTCGGCATGCCGTGGGCCCGGGAGGTCGCCTTCGGCGCGCTCGGGCCGGGCGGCGTCCGAGTGCTCAACGACGCGGTGGCCAGCCGACTCAGCAGCGACGACATAGCCGAGGTCAGCCATCGGGAGCAGGCCGAGTTGGAACGCCGGGAACGGCTCTACCGGGGCGGTCGCGCACAGTTGGACCTCACCGGACGGACCGCGTTGATCGTCGATGACGGCCTCGCCACCGGCGCGACCGCCCGCGCCGCCGTCGAGGTGGTCCGCCAACTCGGGGCACACCGGGTGGTGGTCGCGGTCCCGGTCGGCGCGCAGGAGGCGTACGAACTGCTCGCCGCCGAAGCGGACCAGGTCATCTGTGCTCAACGGCCACCTGACTTCGGTGCGGTGAGCGTCTACTACGACGACTTCCACGAGGTGTCCGACGAAGAAGTCACCGAGGCGCTCACAGCAACTGCTTAGGTCCAGCGGGTACCGTCGGGCGATGAGTAGTCTCACCTGTCCCAAGTGTCACGGAGAAATGCGCCAGTACGAGCGCAGCGGCGTCGTCATCGACCAGTGCGGGGAGTGCCGAGGCATCTTCCTGGACCGGGGCGAGTTGGAGAAGCTGTTCGAGGCGGAGGCCAACTGGAGCCGCCAGCAGACCGGCGGCGCGCCAGCGCAGTCCGCGCAGCAGCCGGCCGGCTACCCGCCCCCGCCGCCCCCGCCGCACCAGCCCGGTTACGGCGCCGTCCCGCCGCCGCCCCCGCCCGCCCACGGCTACCCGCCGCAGCCGGCCTACGGCCACCAGCAGCAGCACCACGGCTACCACGGCCACTACCGGCAGAAGAAGCGCAAGGGCTTCCTCGACGAGATGTTCGGCTGAGCCCAAGCCGACCTCCCTGCCCGGGTCGATCCACGCGTCGGCCCGGGCACCTCACCCAGGCCATTGATCGTTGGCGGGTGCGATGCGTCGTGCGAGGCTGAGTCGTATGACCGCGATCCGACCGGACGAGGCGCTGGCCCAGGCGTACGACGGGATCACTGCGGTGGTCGGCGACCTGGACGACGCCGGCCTGCAACGAGCCACCCGCTGCCAGGGCTGGCTCATCGCCGACCTGCTCCTGCACGTGCTCGGTGACGCCCAGCGGGCACTTGTCGCCCTGGCCAGCCCCGTCGACGGCCCCGCCGACGTCGACGACGTGAGCTACTGGCGTGACTTCCCCGGCAACGACGACGAGGCGGCCCGGCACGCCTGGTGGGTCCGTCGATCGGCCGCCGCCTTCGACCGTCCGACCGGGATCGTCAAGCTCTGGCGAGAAACCACCCCGGCGGCGATCCGCGCCGCCGCGTCAGCCGACCCCAAGGGGTACGTGACCACGCAGGGGCACGTGCTGCGCGTACCGGATTTCCTCGCCACCCTGACCACCGAGGCCGTCGTCCACCACCTGGACCTGACGCTGGAACTGCCCGGCGCGCCGCCGCCCGGCCCCCTGGGGGTACGCGTCGCGGTGGCGACCATGTTTGGCCTGCTCAGTGACGACACCGTTCGACCCGCCGGGTGGAGCGACAGAGATTTCTTGCTGAAGGCCACCGGGCGCGTGTCACTGACCGACCGGGACCGGCTGGAGCTGGGCGAGTCGGCGGGCTGGTTCCCTCTGCTCGGCTGAGCGGCGAACGGTGCCGTGCCGGTCAGCCGATGGCCATGTCGACGAAGCGGGACAGGTGCAGCTGGGCTGCGACGGTCACCGTGTCGGTTGGCCCATTTCTGTGCTTAGCAACAATAAAATCCGCCTCCCCGGCCCGCGGCGACTCCTTGTCGTAGTAGTCGTCGCGGTGCAGCAGGATGACAACGTCGGCGTCTTGCTCAATCGAGCCCGACTCACGCAGATCAGACAGCTGGGGTCGCTTGTCGGTGCGCTGCTCGGGGCCACGGTTCAGCTGACTGACCGCGATGACCGGGCACTCGACCTCCTTGGCCAAGAGCTTGAGGCCACGGGACAGGTCGGCGACCTCCTGCTGGCGACTCTCGGTGCGCTTCGGCGAGGTCATCAGCTGGAGATAGTCCACCACGATCATCTTGAGGTCGTGCCGCTGCTTGAGCCGCCGAGCCTTGGCCCGGATCTCCATCAGGTTCATGCTCGGGGTGTCGTCGACGAAGAGCGGCGCCTCGCTGATCTCACCCATGCACCGGGCCAGCTTGGTCCAGTCGTCGTCGGAGAGCTGACCACTGCGCAGCACGTGCAGCGGCACCCGCGCCTCGGCGGAGAGCAGCCGCATGACGATCTCGACCTTGCTCATTTCCAGCGAGAAGATGGCGGCCGCCTGGTTGGCGCGAATAGCCGCATTTCGGGCAAAGTCCATACTTGCCGTAGATTTTCCCAAACCGGGCCTTCCGGCCACGATGATCAACTGACCGGCGTGCAGGCCGTTGAGCAGTCGGTCCAGGTCGCTGAAGCCGGTCGGCACGCCGGTCATCATGCCGCCGGTCGCCCCCACCGCCTCGATCTCGTCCAGCGTCGGCTGCAACATGTCGGCCAGGATCGCGAAGTCCTCGCTCACCCGCCGTTCGGTGACGTCGTAGACGGCCTGTTGGGCGAGGTCGACGACGTCGTCCACGTCGCGGCTGCCGCCGCTGGCGGTGCCGTAGCCCAGTTGCACGATCTTGGTGCCGGCCTCGACCAGCCGGCGCAGCACCGCCCGCTCGCTGACGATGCGGGCGTAGTACGCCGCGTTGGCGGCGGTGGGCACGCTGGCGATGAGGGTGTGCAGGTACGGCGCGCCACCGATGCGGGCCAGGTCCCCGGAGTCGGTCAGCGCGGCGGCGACGGTGATCGGGTCGGCCGGCTCACCCCGACCGTAGATGTCGAGGATGATGTCGAAGATGGTGGCGTGCACCGGCCGGTAGAAGTCGTTGGTCTTGAGGATCTCGACGACGTCGGCGATGGCGTCCTTGGAGAGCAGCATGCCGCCGAGGACGCACTGCTCGGCGGCAACATCCTGCGGTGGAGTCTTGTCGAACTGGCCGTCCCGCTGCGCGGGTGGCTGGCCTCCGCCGGAGCGTGGCTCTGCCCGCATGTCGTCGGTGACCGACACGGGTACCCCCTCCACTGCGCCGGATCCAGTCCCAGCTCTACCGCTGGGGTCTGACACTTCTACACCGACCGGGCCGGTCGATCGGGGGCCATCGCCGGCGGTCGAGGGCCAACCATACGGACCCCGAGGTCAGAGACTCAACAACGCCGGTGGATGAGCCTCGGGACAACCTGTGGATGCCGGTGGTCAGCATGTGCGCAGCGTGTGCACAGCCTGTGGATAACCATTGGGGAATTCTCGGCTTCAAGTCGCTGACCTGGGGAAACATGCTCCCCAGCCTGTGGAGGATAATATTTCGGTCGGGCCTGTGACACGATCGTCCCGTACTATCTCCAGCGAACGGCTACACCTGGACAGCGGATTCCGCTTTCGGTTCAGAAGGGTCACACTCCGGCCGTGAATTACCGGGACTGGGGACGCGGCGACGGCAGCCCGCGCGAGCGCCCGCCAACCGCATCGTGGGGTGAGCGCGCGGCGTCCGTTCCGGTTGATCCGTACGACGAGGACGGGCGCTACCGCACCTCCAGCCGAAGGCGTGCACTGGACCGCGGCCAGGACGAGCCTGTCGACGCCTACCTGCCCCGGTGGGCGCTGGAGTCGGGGGTCCGGCACGCGGACGGTGGCGGTCGCCACGCGGCACCAGACGAGGATGAGCCTGAGCCCGAGCGGCCGACGTCCGGCGCTGGCCGGCGGTCCGCCGAGTCGTCGACCCGTCAGCGGCGGGGCCGGGAGGTTGGTCGGCGGGAGCAGGCCGCGATCGGCCCGGCGCCCGACTCGGACCACACCAGAGAGTGGACGCTCGATCGACCACAGGAGCAGGGGTACGCCGGCCGCCGACGGGCCGATGCCGGGGAGGACGAGCCGGTCTCTGGGGCTGTCTCGGACCGGCGTCCCCGCCGTGCACCCGTTGGCCGTCCGCAGGTGATCTGGTCGGGCGGGGATCTGGAGGCCGCCCCGACCGAGCAGGTGCCGGACCAGGAGCCGAGCCGTCGCAGCCGGCGTAGCCGTCGTGCGGCGGAGGAGTCCTGGTCCCGCCCGGCGGCCGACCCGTGGACCAGGGGATCGGACCGGGTGGCTGAGCCCGAACCGTCGTACCCGCCAGCGGTGGACCCGTGGGACGCCTCGGGCGTGCAGGCGTGGCCGCCGGTGACCGGCGTGGCCGGCGGTGACGGTGGGGACCTGAGCGAGCAGTGGTCGGCGGTGGAGAGCGTCGGTGGCTGGGAGCGGTCGGACCGCACCGGCCAGTGGGAGCGGTCCGCGATCGAGGATGACCAGTGGGACCGTACGCTGCCGCCGCGCTCGGATCAGCCGGTGGCGGCCGAGGGGTGGCCGAGCCGGGAGGATGGATTCTGGTCCGGCACCCGGCTGGCCGATGACGACCCGCGTTGGATGGACCCGTCGACGTCGGCGCCCCGGTCGCCGGTGGTGGGATATACCGCTCCGCGGCCGCGCAGCGCGCCTGTGCCGCCGGTGGGTGCGCCGCGTGGGGGTGCGCCACGGCGTCGGGCGGACCGGCCGGCGGCCGGGACGGCGTCGGTGCGTCAGCGGGTCGAGTCGGCGGCCACCGGTGCCTGGGCGCGGCGTCTGGAGGACGACCTACTGGACCCGGACCCGGGTGGGTCTGTCCGGCCTCTGCTGTACACGGCCGCGTGTTACCTGGTGCCGGCGATGCTGATCTTCGTCTGGCTGTTGACGTTGGACAGCCAGGCACCGGCTGGTTGCGTGACGGACATCAGCGGGGGCGGCTGCGACTCGGCCCGGTCGCGCGCGTTGGAGTCACTGCTCGCCGGTTCGCCGCGCTTCGGGTTGGCGCTGGTGAGCAGTCTGGTGGTGGCGGCGCTGCTGCGTCGGGTGGGTACGACGTGGCGCTCGGCGACCATCGCTGTTGCCGCCGCGGTGGTGGGCGGCGGCCTCTCCACCGTGCTGATCAGCGCGGTGACGGGCCAGCCCATCGGGTGAGCCGCCAGCGGGTCGGGGCAGCGCCGGGCGCCGGGCGGCGGGCGGCGGGCGGCGGGCCACATCATCGGCTGGGCACTGCCGCTTCGGATGACGTACGCACGAGGGCCCGCACCGAGCGATCGGTGCGGGCCCTCGTGATGGTGTTGCGGACGTCAGCCCTGAACGACGTTCAGGTTGAACGACGCGGTCACCTCGGGGTGCAGCTTGATCTTCACCGGGTAGGCGCCGATCGACTTGATGTGACCGGGCACCTCCAGCCGACGCCGGTCGAGGACCGGGCCACTGGCGGCCTTGACGGCGTCGACGATCTCGGCCGGAGTGACCGAGCCGAAGAGCCGTCCGCCGTCGCCGGCGCGGACCTTCAGGTTGACCTTCAGACCCTCGAGCTGAGCCTTGACCTCGTTGGCGTGGTCGAGGTCGCGGATCTCGCGGGCCCCACGGGCCCGCTTGATGACCGTGACCTGCTTTTCCGCGCCCTTGGTCCAGACGATCGCGAAGCCCTGCGGCAGCAGGTAGTTACGGCCGTAGCCGTTCTTGACCTCGACGATGTCGCCTGGGGCACCGAGGCCGGACACTTCCTGAGTCAGGATGATCTTCATATCGGTGCCTCCTCTCAGCGGGTGGTGGCCGTGTACGGCAGGAGCGCCATCTCACGGGCGTTCTTGACCGCACGGGCGATCTGCCGCTGCTGCTGCGAGGTAACGCCGGTCACCCGACGAGCGCGGATCTTGCCGCGATCGGAGATGAACTTGCGCAGCAGCGCGGTGTCCTTGTAATCGATGTAGGCGATCCCGTCCTTGTCGAGCGGGTTCACCTTCTTCTTGGGCTTGCGCAGTGCCGCAGCCTTGGCCGTTGCACGTGCTCCTGGTTTGCGATCGCGAGCGCTAGGCGCCATTAGAACGGTGGCTCCTCGTCAAAATTGGCGCCCGAACCGGCACGCGCGGGAGAGGGAGAGGGAGCAGCCGAAGCCCAGGGGTCGTCGAAGTTGCCTCCGCCGCCACCCTGGCCGCCGCCACCGCCGCCACCGAAGCCGCCGCCACCGCCGCCGGAGCGGGACATCTTCTGCACCTTCGCCGTGGCGTAGCGCAGCGACGGGCCGATCTCGTCGACCTCAAGCTCGATGACGGTGCGCTTCTCACCCTCGCGGGTCTCGTACGACCGCTGACGCAGCCGGCCCGACACGATCACCCGAGCGCCACGCTGCAGCGACTCGGCGACGTGCTCGGCGGCCTGCCGCCACACGGTGCATGCGAGGAACAGCGGCTCGCCGTCCTTCCATTCGTTCGACGCCTTGTCCATGAAACGGGGCGTCGAAGCGACTCGGAACTTGGCGACCGCAGCCCCGGAGGGGGTGAACCGCAACTCGGGGTCATCGGTCAGATTGCCGATGACCGTGATGGTGGTGTCTCCTGCCATGACCATCTCCTCGCGCACTCAGCGTCTCGTCCTACAGGCTCGCAGAGCCGTACGACAGAGTCGCGGAGGCTGATCCGGACGAACCGGGGTTGGATGCTCTAGCGCATTTCCGGTCGGATGACCTTGGTGCGCAGCACGGACTCGTTGAGGCGCAGCTGACGGTCCAGCTCGGCCACCGCAGCAGGCGTGGCCTGCAGGTCGATGACGGCGTAGATGCCTTCGGCCTTTTTGTTGATCTCGTACGCGAGGCGCCGACGGCCCCACACGTCGGTCTTCTCAACCGAGCCACCCGCAGTCCGAATCACGTTCAGGTACGTGTCGAGCGACGGTGCAACGGTGCGCTCCTCGAGGCTGGAGTCGAGGATGACCATTAGTTCGTAGTGACGCAAGACGTGCTCACCTCCTATGGGCTAAGCGGCCACGGTCCTTCCGTGGCAGGAGGTCTTGTGTCGCTGCCCGCACGCGCCGGGGGAACCCGGCCGGACGCGGACAACCTGACCAGGATACCCGGTCCGAACGATCATGCCCGGGGGGCCGGGTGCACACCCGGACGTGCTGACGGGAGCCCACCGTCCGGCCGTCAATCGGCCGGGTGGTGGACCCCCGTCTACAAGGCCGCGGGGCGTCTGGTCCGCATTCCTTGGGTGGGACCTGGGGAGGAACGACCACACCGATGAGGTTGGACCGAAGACGCCCCGCGGAGCTTTATCGTGTTGTTATCTGACGATACAACAGCACTCGTACCTTGTCGGGGGGAAAAGCACAAATTTCCGAGATTCTTCATCGGTCGGCACTCGCGGTGCGAAGGGTCGCCCCCGCTGCGCCGGGCCGCGCGGCGGGGTGACCTCGCTGTCGGCCGTCGACCACCGGGTCGCCGTCTGCGACGCTCGCGCCGCTGGCGGCACCGGGTGCTGGTCGCCGGTTCACACACATCAACGATCGTCGGTCCATCCGGTGACGCGACACCGCCCCGGCCGTCGACCCGCCGCTGCGGGTCGCGACGTAGGCTCGCTCGCATGCGTATCGGAGCCCACGTCGATTCGACCGACCCGCTGGCGGAGGCGGCCTCCCGGTCTGCCGACACCGTGCAGTTCTTCCTCTCCGACCCACAGGGGTGGAAGGCGCCAAAGCCTCGGGAAGATGCCGAGCGGCTGCGCGCCGCCGAGGTCGACCTCTACGTGCACGCGCCGTACGTCATCAACGTGGCCACCCTCAACAACCGCATCCGGATCCCGAGCCGAAAGCTGCTGCTCGGGCATGCCAACGCGGCCGCCGCCATCGGCGCCAAGGGCCTGATCGTTCACGGCGGGCACGTCAACGCCGGCGACGACCTGGCCGTCGGCTTCGACAACTGGCGCAAGACCTTCGCGTACGCCGCTGACTCCGGCGGCTTCGGCGTGCCGGTCCTGATCGAGAACACCGCCGGCGGTGACAACGCGTGCGCCCGACGGCTGGACGCGCTCGCCCGACTGTGGGACGCCATCGGCGACCACGAGGTCGGCTTCTGCCTGGACACCTGCCACGCCTACGCGGGCGGTGAGGAGCTGCTCGGCCTGGTCGACCGCGTCAAGGCGATCACCGGAAGGATCGACCTGGTGCACGCCAACAACTCCAAGGGCGGGTTCAACTCCGGCCAGGACCGACACGACAACCTGGGCGGCGGGACGATCGACCCGGAGCTGGTGGTAGCGGTGATCCGGGCGGCCGGCGCACCGGTGGTCGTCGAGACACCGGGCGGTGTGGCCGGCCAGACCGCCGACATCGATTTTCTCCGTCAGCAACTCGGAGCGGAGAACTCGGCGGCATGACGAACGGACAGCCCGGGACCGGCAACGCCGGTTCTACCCCCACCGGCGCGGACGCCGAGAGCCGACCCGCCACCACGGCCGCAGCGGGCACCCCCGCCCAGCCGGCTCGCACCCCCGACGACGCCCCCGCTGAAACCACGGCGGTCCACTCGCCGTCGAGCGACGCGGCAACGGCCGAAGCGGCCCCGAACGGCGACCCCGCGACGAGCGGTGTCGCCAAGAAGGACGCGGCCCAGCCCGGCGGCAAGAAGGGTAGGGCGGCCAAGAAGGGCGTCACGGCGAACAAGGGGACGGCCACCGGGGGCACCGCCGAGGCCGGCACCGCAATCAGCGACAGCAGCGCCAAGGACAGCACGGAGGATGGCCCGACCAAGGACGCGAAGGCGGGCGACGCCGACGGCGACGCGAAGGCCGACGGCGAGGCGAAGTCCGACGGCGAGGCGAAGCCGGTCGGCCCGGAGCGTTGGGAGGCGTTCGCCTCCGCGCCGGAGCCGCGGCCCTCGATCTTCAGCCGAGCGGGCCGAGCCGTCGGTCGGTTCCTGATCCACGAGTGGACCCTGGCCGCCCTCGGGGCGTTGGCACTGGCCGTGGCGATGACCTGGCCGACGCTGCGCTATCCGCGCTACACCCTTCCGCAGGACTACTGGGATCCGAGCCTTCAGGCCTGGCAGATGGCCTGGTCCGGGCACATCCTGCTGGCCAACCCGGCGCACCTGTGGCAGTCCAACACGTTCTTCCCCGAGCTGTGGAGCTTCGCCTTCTCCGACACGCTGCTCGGGTACGCCCCGGCCGGAATGCTCGGCAGCGGCCCCGAGGACGCCGTGCTGCGCTACAACATCATGTTCGTGCTGGCGCACGCGCTCGCCACGCTCGGGGCGTACGCGCTGGCCCGACAGCTCGGAGCGGGCCGGATCGGTGCCGCTGTCGCTGGCGTGAGCTACGCCTACGCGCCGTGGCTGCTGGCCCAGGCCGGGCACCTGCACGTGCTCTCCAACGGTGGAATTCCGCTGGCGCTGGCGATGTTGGCGCGCGGGCACGGCTGGTCCCTGCGACACGGCTACCGACCGGAGCGCCGGCACGACGGGTGGGTATACGCCGGCTGGCTGGTGGCGGCCTGGCAACTCAGCCTCGGTTTCGGCATCGGGCTGCCATTCGCGTACCTCCTGGCCGGCGTGGTGCTCGTCGCTGCCGTCCTCTTCTACGCCCGACGGCTGCGCACCGGCCAGGCCGTACCGTTCGGTCGCCGGTTGTTCGCCGCCGACGTGCTCGGTGGGGTGTTGTTCGCCGGTGTGGGTCTGCTGATGGCGTTCCCGTTCTTCAAGGTGACCGAGCTGCACCCGTACGCCGAGCGCACCATCGCCGACATCAGCCTCTTCTCGCCGCCGGCGTCGGGCTTCGTGACGGCGCCCGCCGAGTCGCGGATCTGGGGTGGGCTGCACGAGGGGGCCCGCGCGGCGCTGCCGTGGCACCCGGAGATGACCCTGCTGCCGGGCTTCGTGCTCTACGCGCTCGCCGCGGGTGGGCTGTTCTTCTCGGTCTGGCGGTTGCGGCACCGGCTGCTGCTGCTCGCCGGGGTGCTGGTGACGATGGCGTTCGCGATGGGCACCCGGTTCTTCGACGGCACCTTCACCTACGTGCCGCTCTTCGAGCATGTGCCGGGCTGGAGCGCGTTGCGTACCCCCGGGCGGTTGATGCTCTGGACCACGTTGTTGCTGGGCCTGCTCGCGGCGGGTGCGGTCACCGCGCTCACCGACCGGGTTCGCGAGTTGACCGCGCAGCGGATTCCATCCTGGCCGGGGCCGTGGCTGCGGATGGCCACCCTGCTGCCGCTGCTGCTGGTCACCGTCGAGGGCCTGAACACCACCCCGCACCCGGTGGTGCCGACCCAACCGGCCGCGATGCGTTCGGCGCAGGGGCCGCTGCTGGTGCTGCCCAGCAACCAGAGCCTGGACCAGCACGTGATGCTCTGGTCGACCAACGGGTTCCCGGACGTGGTAAACGGCGGCAGCGGCTTCACTCCGCGCCAGCTCGACGACGTCCGTCGGGTGAGCCAGGCGTTCCCGGACCAGACCAGCGTCGACTACCTGCGCACGCTCGGCGTCCGCACGGTGGTGCTGCTGCGCGGGCAGGTCGCGGGCACGCCGTGGGAGATCAACATCGACGCGCCTGTGGAGTCGCTTGGCATCAGCCGGCAGGACGTTGGGGACGCCGTGGTCTATCGCCTTTAGGGCGGGTTTTCGGGGGAGCCCACCCGGCTCCGGGCGGTCGGGCTTGATCCCTGCGCCGGGCGGGCTCCCCCGAAAACCCTGACCTGTTCCGAGTCGCGTTCCACCTCAGGGGTCAGGTGGCGATGGGTTCCACGGAGGGCTCGCTTCTCGCGGGGCGGCGCCAGCGGTCTAGCCAGGGGGCATCTGGTGCGCCGTCGAGCACGCCGCCGTCCGGGTCGTCCGGGTAGGTGGCCCGCACCGCGTCCCGCTCGGGGTGCAGGATCTCCTTGACGACGAGCACGCAGAGCACCACCACGGTGGCCAGCCGCAGCGTCGAGGCCAGCACGAACACCCCCTCCGGGAAGACCGGACGGCTGGTTGCCGCGCCGAGCAGCTCCCCGTAGAAGGCGACGAAGTAGCAGACCTCGGCGATCTGCCAGGCCAGGAACGCACCCCACTTCGGCCGGGCCAGCACCACGAGCGGGAGCAGCCAGAGAACGAACTGCTGCGACCAGACCTTGCTGAAGATGAGGAACGCCGCCACCACCAGGAAGGCGAGCTGACCCAGCCGCGGTCGGCGCGGTGCCCGCAGCGCCAGCACGGCCACACCGAGGCAGGCCAGCCCGAACAGCGCGTACGAGAGGGTGTTGAGGGCCGGAATGTTGGCGTTCAGCCACTCGAACGGGCCGAGCTGTCCGGGGTCGTTGCCGACCTTGCCGTCCAGGTAGCGCCCGATGTACCAGAGCGTGCCCCAGTCGATCGGCCGGGTGGTGTTCAGCTCGAAGAATCGGTCCCAGTTCTCCGGGTAGGCCCGGGCGGCTGGCAGGTTCACCAGCACCACGGCGGCGATCGCCGAACCGATAGCGATGAGCGCGGCACGAACCCGGTCGGCCCGCAGCGCCAGGATGAGGATCGGCCCGAGTATGAACAGCGGCCAGAGCTTCGCCGCGCCGGCCAACCCGAGCAGCACACCGGCCAACGCCGGTCGTTTTCGAGCCCAGGCCAGCAGGCCGAAGGCGGCCAGCCCGATGGCGAGCAGGTCCCAGTTGACGGTGGCGGTGAGCACCAACGCCGGGGCCAGCGCGAACATCGCCGCGTCCCAGGGTCGTCGGCGGCGCAGGGACAGGATCACTGCCACCGTGGCCACCGCGAGCGCCCCCAACACCAGCGCATTGAGGTTGTAGAACCACTGACCCTGATTGATGCTCGGGTCGCCGTCGCCGATGGCGTGCACCGGCAGGCCCAGCGCCCCCATGAAGTAGCCGGTCAGCACCGGGTATTCCACCGGGTGGTCGCGGTAGG
This sequence comes from Micromonospora chokoriensis, assembly GCF_000718555.1. GTDB lineage: Bacteria > Actinomycetota > Actinomycetes > Mycobacteriales > Micromonosporaceae > Micromonospora > Micromonospora chokoriensis_B. The sequence goes on along the minus strand of NZ_JOAN01000004.1, from coordinate 168,982 downwards.
GCACCTTGCCCTCATTGAGCCCTTCGGCGTAATAGAGGGCGAGGACGTCGGTGTAGCAGAACCGGGTGTACTGGACGTTGTTCTGCCAGGCGCCGTCCTGGCAGGGCGACTTCTGCACCCAGTGCAGCGCGAGCGTGAGGCACACCAGCGCCAGCACGATCCGCACGGCGGTCCAGAAGCGACGCTCCGGACCGGCCGGCCGGTCCAACGCGGTCGCGTGGTCGCCCAGCGGGCCGCCGATGACGCTGGAGATGCCGCGGACGAACCCGTCGGAGCGAGACGGGTGATCGGTGGTTCCGGCGTCGTCGATGCCGGGCGTCGACTGGGTGCTCATGAAGAGGCATCCTGCCGTACGACGGGGGTGCCCGTCCTGTCCCGGCGCGGAGATCCGGGTACGAAAACGCCGCCGCCGGCGGGACGGGTCGTCCGGCCGGCGGCGGCGTGCGCTGATGCCTGTCAGTCCCGGTTGGGTGGCAGGCTGGGCAACAGCCCGCCGCCAGCACCACCGTTTCCATTGCCGCCAGGATTTCCTGGCGTGCCAGGGCCGCCGGGGTTGTTGCCATCGTTACGCGGGCAGAACGGGTCGGTCAGCGGGTTGCACGGCGGCGTGCCCCCACCCGGAATGCCGGGCAGACCCGGGATGACCGGCGGCGTCGGCGGCTTCGCGGGCTCCTTGCCATTGCCCTTCGTGACGTCGCCCTCGCCGGTGACGCTGGGCAGAGAGATCTCCTCCTGCCCAGCGAGGGCGGTGTTCATGAACTTCTCCCAGATCGGGCCGGGGAGCGTCGAGCCGCCGATGTCCTTACCGCTGGCGAGCCGGATCTGCGGCTTCCTCGGGTCCTTGCTGCCCACCCACACCGCCGTGGCGTTCTGCGGGGTGTAGCCGACCGTCCAGGCGTGCGCGTTGTCCTTGCTGTCGTACTCCCAGGTGCCGGTCTTGGCGGCGGCCTGGCGGCCATCGGCCAGGGAGATGTCGTTGGGGCGGGGGATCTGCTTCAGGACGCCGGTGACCTCATCGGTGATCTTCTTGGGGATCCGCTGCACGGGCTTGATGCGCTCGCCGCCGACCACCTTCCACTTACCGGTCTCCTTGTCCTGCTGCTCCACCTTGATGACGAAGTGCGCCTGGATGTACTTGCCGTCGTTGGCGAACGTGGCCATGGCGTTGGCGTGGTCCAACACCGTGAGCGGGTACTTGCCGAAGGCGGTGTAGTGGTCGAACGGGTTCGGCCCCTTCTTCTCCAGATCGAAGGCCTTCGGCGGGTCGACGCCCCACATGGTGGTCACGCCGGCCTTCCTGGCCATGTCGACGACCTTGTCGGAGCCGATCTCCTTCGAGACCCAGTAGAAGGGCACGTTGTACGACTGGATCGTCGACTCTTCGAGGGTGCAGTTCTTGCCGCACCTGAGGTTGGTGCGGTTGGCGTTACCGATTGCGACAGCAGAGCCCTCGGGCTTGTACGGCGTGGGGTCCCAGTGCGACTTGACCGAGATGCCGGCCTCGATCGCGGCGGCCAGGGTGTACACCTTCATCGACGAGCCCGGCTGGTGGCCACCGGTCAGGTCGCCGTTCTTGTCGGTGTTCTTGCCGGCGTAGTCGAAGTCGGCGCCGCTGTCACCCCCGTAGTAGGCGACCACGCGACCATTCTTCGGGTTGATCGAGACCACCGCCGCCATCAGGTTCTTTGGCTGGTCGTAGAGCTCGGAGCCCTTCTTCGACTGCATCGCCGTGTTCTCGGCGGCGGTCTGGAGCTTCCGATCGATTGTGGTCTGGATCCGGTAGCCGCCGACGCGCAGGGCCTCGACGCAGGTGACCTTGCCGGCCGCCCCGCTGTCGGTGCAGAGGCCCATCCGGTCCATCTCCTGGCGGACGTAGTTGATCACGTTGCCCCGCGGGCTGTCGACGCCGAACCCGGCCCCACCCTTCTTCGGAGGCGCCACCTTCGGATACTCAGTGGGTCGCTGCGGCCGATTCGGCTGGTCGAGCCAACCCTTCTTGACCATGCCGTCGATGACGTAGCGCCAGCGGGCCTGGGCTTCCTCAAGGTTGAGAGCCGGGTCGTAGCCCTTGTGGGTGGTGCTCGGCTCCGGCTGGCGGATCAGGGCGGCGAGGACCGCACCCTGCGCCACGTCCAACTTCTTGGCGTCGACGCCGAAGTAGGTCTGCGCCGCCGCCTGGATGCCGTACGCGCCGCGACCAAAATAGATCACGTTGAGGTAGTGCTCCATGATCTCGTCTTTGGTGAACTCGTCGTTCAGCTTGGAGGCGAACATCGCCTCCTTGACCTTCCGGGCGTAGCTGTCGTCCTTGAGGTTCTGGTAGGCGTTTCGCGCGTACTGCTGGGTGATGGTCGAGGCGCCCTGCTTGTCGCCGCCCGAGACGTTGTTCCAGGCGGCGCGGGCGATGCCCTTGTAGTCCACACCCGAGTGGTCGTAGAAGTTCCGGTCCTCGGCCGCCGCCACCGCGTCCCGCACGTGCTGCGGCATATCGGTGATCTTGATCAGCTGCCGGTTCTCCTCGCCGAGCTTGGCGATGATCGTCGTGTTGTCGCTCGCGTAGACGGTGGTGGAGAGCGGCAGGGGCAGCGACTGTGGCATCACCACACTTGTCGAGTAGTAGGTGAAGGTCACCACGCCGATGCCGGCGAGCATGATGAAGACCGCGAACCCGGCGATCAGCAGGTTCATCCGCTTGCGCTTCTTCGCCCGCGCTGCGGCGCCCGAGTCACCCGGGCCACGACCGCCCCGACCGGGACCGCCCGGGCCACCTGGCCCACCAGGGCCGCCGGGCCCACCGGAGACCGGTGAGACGCTCGCTCGGGCGACCGCCGCCCGGCCACCGACCGACGCGGAGCCGACGCTGGCCCGGCCCGCAGATGCGGTGCCAACCGATGCGGCACCGACGGCGGCGGCACCCACCGCAGCCCGACCTGCCGGTGCGCCCGGGGCCGGGGAGACGGGCACCGAGGCCCGACCCGCGCCAGCACGGCCGGCTGCCACACCCGGTGCCGGCGACACCGGCACCGAGGCCCGCCCGGCCCGGCCCGGCGATGCCGAACCCACCGAAGCGGACCCGGCGGCCGCACCGCCACGCGGCGGTACCGAGGCTGAACCGCCACGCGGCGGCACCGAGGCCGAACCGCCGACCGTGGCGCGACCACCAGCGGCCCGCGGTGTCACCGAGGCCCGACCCGGGGTTGCCGCGCCGCCCTCCGAGGCAGACCAGCCACTCCCGCCGGAGTCACCGCCCGGTCCGGGGTCGCCGTCCGGACCCGAGTACTGGGTCCGTCCGCGCGCAGAACTGGGATCGCCGTACGAGTTCATTCTTCACACCCTGCCGGTCGCGGTGCGGCGCGACTGCGCCGCCACCGGGTTGCCGTGAGTTGCTTCACCCTGGACACCGGCACAGGGGTGCCAGCTCCACGAGGTCATTGCCGTATCAATCGGGCCAATCGGACCAACAAGCGGTCGACCACCCCCGGTTTTGCCTGCGGCCCCGGGGCCGGTCCAACCAGCTGAGATCACCGTTGCGCCTCTCGCCTCCGCCGACCGGCGCCTTCGGCGCCCGCCGCGTCCTGTTCGCTGGTGCCGTCGCTGTCGCCGGTCAGGCCGTCCCGGCCGAGCAGGTACTGCTCGACGAGATGGTTCCAGTCGCAACCAAGGCACACCTCCACCACGAAGACCTGGAACTCACGCAGCGTCATCGCCAGCACAGGCAGCTCGGTAAGCGTGCGGGCCTGCCCGGCGGACTGCTTGAGTTCGTCGCCGTAAATGTAATGGACGAGAGTCAGGTTCTCGCTGCGACAGATCGGGCAGCGCCGGTCGGTCGGCTCGCCGTGGAACCGAGCGGCGTTCTTCAGGTACGGCGACGCGTCGCAGACGTCGTACGTGCCGACTCGCCCGGCCAGGAGCTCACGCAGCACTGCTCGCTTCTGAAGCGAGTAGTCGACGACCTGGCGCTGCGTACGCATGCGGAGAAGGGTACGCGGTCCGGCCCGACCAGGCGACCACGCTCACGATCCGTGACGACGGCATCTCGGAGCGGGGGTTTGCCCTGGCCCGCGCGACCCGCTAACGTGCGATGTATCGGTCCGATACATCGCGGCGGTTACGACTCCACGCCGGAGGGTAAAGAGAGGGTGGCCAGTGCTTGAGTTCGCCATCCTCGGCCTCCTGCAGGAGTCTCCGATGCACGGCTATGAGCTGCGCAAGGAGCTGACCGCGAAACTCGGCGCGATCCGGGCGGCGATCAGCTACGGCTCGCTCTATCCGACCCTGCGCAGGCTGCAGGCGGCGGGGTGGATCACCGAAGCTGCTGAGACACCCGCCACTGCCGAGGAGGTTCCCGCGCTGACCAGCCGACGAGGTCGGGTGGTCTACAAAATCACCGCGGAAGGCAAGGAACGCTTCGCCCAGCTGATCGCGCAGGCCGGGCCCGAGACGTACGACGACACGGGCTTCGGCGTGCACTTCGCGTTCTTCGCCCGGACCGACCAGGCGACCCGACTGCGCATTCTGGAGGGTCGCCGCCGCAAGATCGAGGAGCGTCGCGAAGGGCTTCGCGACGTGCTGGGCCGGGCGGCCGAGCGCCTCGACGCTTACACGCTGGAACTGCAGCGCCACGGCCTTGATGCCTGTGAGCGCGAGGTCCGCTGGCTGGAGGAGCTCATCGCCAACGAGCGCTCCGGCCGAGCCCCGACGGTCCCGAACATCGGGACAGCCGGCGGCCGACGAGAAGACAACAGCCCGCCTCCGCCTGGAGAGACCAGGAATGAGCGGCCGTGACAGAAAAGAAGGAGGCAGACGCTATGGGCTCCGTCCGCGTCGCCATCGTCGGTGTGGGTAACTGCGCCTCGTCCCTGGTTCAGGGCGTCGAGTACTACCGGAACGCCAACCCGAACGACCGCGTCCCGGGTCTCATGCACGTCGCCTTCGGCGACTACCACGTCAACTCCGTGGAGTTCGTCGCGGCGTTCGACGTGGACGCCAAGAAGGTGGGCATGGACCTCGCGGAGGCGATCGTCGCCAGCGAGAACAACACCATCAAGCTCTGCGACGTGCCGCCGACCGGCGTCAGCGTGCAGCGCGGTCCGACCTTCGACGGTCTGGGCCAGTACTACCGCGAGATCGTCGAGGAGTCGGACGCCACCCCGGTCGACGTGGCGCAGGCGCTGCGCGACGCGCAGGTCGACGTCGTCGTCTGCTACCTGCCGGTCGGCTCCGAGCAGGCCGCCAAGTACTACGCCCAGGCGGCGATCGACGCCGGTTGCGCGTTCGTCAACGCCCTGCCGGTCTTCATCGCCTCGGACCCCGAGTGGGCCCAGAAGTTCACCGACGCGGGCCTGCCGATCGTCGGTGACGACATCAAGAGCCAGGTCGGCGCCACCATCGTGCACCGCGCTCTCGCGAAGCTCTTCGAGGACCGCGGCGTCGAGCTGCTGCGCACGTACCAGCTCAACTTCGGCGGCAACATGGACTTCATGAACATGCTGGAGCGCAAGCGGCTGGTCTCGAAGAAGATCTCGAAGACCCAGTCGGTCACCTCGCAGATCCCGCACGAGATGAGCAAGAGCGACGTGCACATCGGCCCGTCGGACCACGTGCCGTGGCTGGACGACCGCAAGTGGGCGTACATCCGCCTGGAGGGTCGTTCGTTCGGTGACACCCCGCTGAACGCCGAGCTCAAGCTCGAGGTGTGGGACTCTCCGAACTCGGCCGGCGTCATCATCGACGCAGTCCGGGCCGCGAAGATCGCGCTGGACCGGAAGATCGGCGGCCCGATCCTGTCGGCCTCGTCGTACTTCATGAAGTCCCCGCCGGTGCAGTACGCCGACCACGACGCCCACCAGGCCGTCGAGGAGTTCATCGCCGGCGAGGTCGAGCGCTGACCCGCTGAGCACCAAGCACGGCCGAGGGCCGGGTCCGAACGGACCCGGCCCTCGCCGCGTTCAGTGCCTCGCCGTTGAGTACGGCGACCGGCTCACTTCCAGCTCGGCGTGCCCGCCTGGGCCTGCGCGGCCCGCTTCGCCCTACGCTGCTCGGGCGTCTCGGCTGCGCCACGCGCCGTCGAGTTCGCGGCGAAGGGCAGGATCTCCGGGAAGACCTCGCCGACGCCGACCACGAACGCCACCACGTCGATGATGATGTGGGTGGTCCGGGCGGCGTAGACGGAGATGACGTCGGTCGCGTTCTCGTCCCGGTAACCGACGCCCGACATGAACGAGTTCGCCACCACCTGGTTGGTCAGGTAGTTGATCGTCGAGAAGTTCGCCGGGCGCGGGGTGCCGAACGGGAAGATCTGCACGAAGCCCGAGGCGACCGCGGTGGTCACGGTGAGGTTGCCGAAGAGGGCGTCGCCGAAGTAGACGAAGTCGCTCAGGTTGATGTGGATCGTCTGGCCGTCCCGCAGGCGGCCCGAGCTGTCCAGGGTGGTCGACGACTGGTTCAGAATCCGCTTACGCGACGCCGCCGCGCGGGTGTCGACGACGCGCTGCGGCGTGATCGGGACGATCTGGTTCGAGTTGCCGGTGGTGTGCACGTAGTCGAGGTACTTGTCACCGCCGAACTCGGTGACCAACTGGATGTTGCCGTAGTTGTCCAGGCCGATCGAGCCGCCGGGCGAGTCGGGGTGCAGAAAATCGCCGCTGGGCGCCAGCTGCAGCGCCGGGCGGGCCAGCACCGCGCCGTTCGAGGCGGTGGTGCTCGTGTTCGCCAGCCGCAGCGTGGGGCCGGTCCCGGTGCTGGTCAGCGCCGTGGTGGTGGCACCGGCGGCGTTGGCGGCACCCTGAACCACCGGGTCACCCGCCGCGGCCTGAGCGGGCGCGGCAACGGCGGCGCCGACCACAGTGGTGCCGGCAACACCCGCCGCGACGGTGCCGGCGCGGCGCAGCAGCCGCCGACGGTTGACGGTCTTGTCCTGGTTCTCGGTCACAGGTCCCCCGCGATAGTCGGTGAAATGACGACCGATCATGACGGGTGAGACTGGGTATCCACATCGACCGATCGGCTGATGAACACGACCCGTTTCGAACAGATTGGCCCGTTGAGACCGATCAGGACCACGCTTGTTGTAGAGCCACCCGGGCCTCCAACTCCAGCAGGTGCACCTTGCGCGGCAGGCCACCCCCGAAGCCGACGAGCCGCCCGCCAGCACCGACGATGCGGTGGCACGGCACGATGACCGGGATGGGGTTCCGGTTGCAGGCCACCCCCACCGCCCGGGCGGCACCGGCGTCGCCGACCCGACGCGCCACCTCGCCGTAGGTAAGTGTCTCGCCGTACGGGATCAGAGTCATCTCCCGCCACACCGCCCGTTCGAAGTCCGAACCACGGGGGATGGTCACCGGGACGGCGAACCCGGTCAGCTCACCGGCGAAGTACGCCCGCAGCTCGGCGACGGCCTGCCGGGACAACTCGTGGTCAGGCTCGTCGGCCGCCGCGTCGACCCGGCCGAAGTGCGCGCCGCAGACGCTCGCACCGTCGCTGGCCACGGAGAACTCGCCGATCGGTGAGTCGAGCACGGTCCAACGCATCCACCCATTGTCCCCGACTCCCGCCGGCGGTGACCGACCCGTTGCCCGTTGCGCGGCGTCGATACCGTTCGGGTCGTGGCAACGGGGACGCTCATCTTTCTGATCATCGGTGGGGCGGGCATCGGCGTGCTCGCGCTCGCATTGCTCGGCACCGAGATTCTCCAGTTCGGGCATCCCGACGTGGACGGCCCGATCTCGGTCGAGACGGTCGCCGGCTTCGCCGGGGCGTTCGGGTTCGGCGCCGCCATCGTCAACGAACTGCTCGGTGCGCGTACACCTGGCATGATCGTCGGCGCGACGGCCGGCGGCTTGCTGGCGGCCGTGCCCACCGGCTGGTTGGCCTCCCGGCTGAGCCGGGCGGCCAGGAACATGCGCACCGACCCCACTCCCACCCGCGACGACCTGGTCGGAGCGCTCGGCCTGGTTGTCACCCCGGTGCCGGTCAACGGCTACGGCGAGGTCCGGGTACGCCTCGCCGGTCAGCCGGTCAAGCTCAGCGCCCGCGCGGACCAGCCGATACCGATCGGCACCCAGGTCTTCGTCGTGCAGGCACTCAGCGAGACCAGCGTGCACGTCGAAACCTACTGACTTCCCCCTCCTAGACGGGACTCCTCGTATGGCCCTGTTAATCGCCATTGGTGGCGCGGTCCTCCTCGCGCTCATCCTGGTGCTCTTCGTGCTCTCCCGGATCAAGGTGGCCGGCCCGAACGAGGCGTTCATCGTCACCGGCCGCAAGGGCCGCACCACGCAGACCGCCGACGGCGGGCGGTCGACCGACAACTCCGGTCAGAAGGTCGTGCTGGGCGCCTCGGTCTTCGTGCTGCCGGTGGTGCAGAAGCTCCAGTCGCTCGACCTGTCCAGCCGCCGGATCGACGTCGGCATCCGGGGTGCGGTGAGCAAGCAGGGCATCCGCGCCGACCTGCACGGCGTGGCGATCGTCAAGGTCGGCGGCACCGAGGACGCGATCCGCGCTGCCGCCCAGCGGTTCCTGCACCAACAGGACGAGATCGACAACTTCACCCGTGAGGTGCTCGCCGGAGCGCTGCGCTCGATCGTCGGCCGGCTCACCGTCGAGGAGGTCATCCGGGACCGGGCGGCGTTCGCCAGCGCCGTGGCCGAGGAGGCCGAACACTCGATGACCAACCAGGGTCTGGTGCTGGACACCTTCCAGCTCCAGGACATCCTCGCCGAAGGGTCCTACCTGCAGGACCTGGGTCGACCCGAGGCCGCCCGGGTGCTCAAGGACGCCGCCATCGCCGAGGCGCGGGCCCGGCAGCAGGCCGAGCAGGAGCGGCTGCTCGCCGAGGAGGCCATCGCCGAGGCGAACCGGAACCTGTCCCTCAAGCAGGCCGGCATCCAGGCCGAGATCGACGCCGCGAAGGCGAAGTCCGCCGCGGCCGGCCCGCTCGCCCAGGCGGAACGGGACCAGGCGATCCTCTCCGAGCAGCAGAAGGTCGCCGAGCGCAACGCCGAACTCAAGCAGCGCCAACTCGACACCGAGGTACGCAAGCCGGCGGACGCGGCCCGGTACAAGGTGGAGCAGGAGGCCGAGGCTTCCCGCGCCGCGGCGGTGCTGCACGCGGACGCGCAGCGGCAGTCGGTCATCGCCGCCGCGCAGGCCTCCGCCGAGCAGGCCCGGCTCACCGGTGAAGGCGAGCGGGCCCGGCGTGCCGCGCTCGCCGAGGCGAACGCGATCGAGGGTGCCAAGGAAGGTGAGGCCGAGCAGCGCCGACGCTCCGCGATCGCCGAGGCGGTCGAGCGGGAGGGCCAGGCCGAGGCGGCGGCCATCCTGGCCAAGGGCGAGGCCGAGGCCGACGCGATGGCGCGCAAGGCCGAGGCGTTCGCCGCGTACGGCGAGGCAGCGGTGCTGGACCTGCTGGTCAGGGTGCTGCCGAAGGTCGTGGAGGCGGCCAGCGCACCGATCGGGGCGATCGACAAGATGACCGTCATCTCCACCGACGGCGCGTCGTCGCTGACCAAGTCGGTGGCCGGCAACGTGGCCCAAGGGCTCCAGCTCGGCAGCGACCTCACCGGGATCGACCTGCCCGGCCTGCTGGCCCGGCTCGGCGCGGCGTCCTCTTCGACCGGCAACGGCACCTCGTCGGTGGACGGGACGGCCGTCGAAACCCGCTGACCTGGTACGCCGACGGGCGTCGCCCTGAACCTCGGGGACGACGCCCGTCGGCGTAACGCGAAGGCGTGGAGCGGGTTAGTTGATCAGACCCTCGGCGCGGGCCCAGCGCAGCAGTTCCACCTCGGCGGCGTCCCGGTCCAGTGGGCCGTGTTCGAGGCGCTGCTCCTTGAGGTGCTTCCAGGCCCGCCCGACCACCGGCCCCGGCGGCACGCCGAGCAGCTCCATGATCGCGTTGCCGTCCAGGTCGGGCCGGACCCGCGCCAGGTCCTCCTCGGCCGCGATCCGGGCGATCCGGTCTTCCAGCGCGTCGTAGTCGGCGGCGAGCTGGGCGGCCTTGCGCCGGTTACGGGTCGTGCAGTCCGAACGGGTCAGCTTGTGCAGTCGGGGCAGCAGATCACCGGCATCGGCGACGTAGCGGCGCACCGCCGAGTCGGTCCACTCGCCCCGCCCGTACCCGTAGAAGCGCAGGTGCAGCGCGACCAGCGCGGTCACCTTCGCGGTGATCTCCTTCGGGTACCGCATCGCCTTCATCCGGGCCTTGGTCAGCCGGGCACCGACCACCTCGTGGTGGTGGAAGCTGACCCGGCCGTCGGGGGCGGCGGCCTTGGTCGCCGGCTTGCCCACGTCGTGCATGAGGGCGGCCATCCGCAGGATGAAGTCGCAGCCCTCATCTTCGTAGGAGACCGCGTTCTCGACGACCGTCAACGTGTGCTCGTAGACGTCCTTGTGCTGCGCGTGCTCGTCGATCTCCAGCTTCAGCCCGGTCAACTCCGGCAGGAAACGCTCGGCCAACCCCGTGTCGACGAGCAGCCGCAGCCCGGTGATCGGGTCCGCGCCGCAGAGCAGCTTGGTGAACTCGTCGCGGATCCGCTCGGCGGTGATCCGGTCCAGGTCCGCCGACATCTCACTCATCGCCCGGTGCGCGTCGAGGTCGACGACGAAGCCGAGCTGGGCGGCGAACCGGGCGGCCCGCAGCATTCGCAGCGGGTCGTCACCGAAGGACTCACGTGGCGTGCTGGGGGTACGGATCACCTTGGCCGAGATGTCGTCCAGCCCGCCGTGCGGGTCGGTGAACCGGTGGTCCGGCAGGCTGACCGCCATCGCGTTGATGGTGAAGTCGCGCCGCTTCAGGTCCTCGTCGAGGCTGGTGCCGTACACCACTACCGGGTTGCGGCTGACCTGGTCGTACGACTCCGCGCGGAACGTGGTGATCTCCAGCCGGAGACCGTCGCGCTGAGCGCCGATGGTGCCGAACTCCCGACCGGTCTCCCAGATCGACTCGGCCCAGCCCTTGATGATCCGCAGGGTCTCGTCGGGGTGCGCGTCGGTGCAGAAGTCGAGGTCGTCCCCGAGACGACCGAGCAGGGCATCCCGCACCGAACCGCCCACCAGGTGCAGTTCGTGACCAGCGCGGACGAACCGGCGGCCCAACTCGTCGGCGACCGGGGACACCCGGAGCAGTTCGGCGACGGCGTTGCGCTGCGCGGCGGTGAGTTCACGGCGGTCAGCGGCGTGAGGAACGGAAGCTTCGGACATGGGATCGCCAGCTTATCGGGCCAGGGTGTGATCCGATCCGCCGGGCGCGGGTAATGGGCGTGGGTTGACTATGGTCTGTGGCGTGCGGGTCGGTGTCCGACTCGACGTACCCCTGGGAGGCTGGAGATGAGCGGCGGGCTCTACCGCAGCGCCAACGCCGCGAACGATGGCGGGGCCGGAGCTGGCGCCCGTCCCGGGGACGGCGCCACGTTCATCTCCGCCGAGCCACTGAACCAGCCGGCCATGGAGTCGACCGCACCGCCGCAGGAGCAGGTGGCCGAGGCGAGCGCGGCGACCAACAGCGCGGTGATGGCGATCGGCAGCCTGGTCAGCCGGGGCACCGGCTTTCTGCGTACGTTGGCGTTGACCGCCGCGCTGGGTGGCGCGCTGGTAGGCGACGCGTACACCACCGCGCAGATCCTGCCCGGCATGGTCTACGAGTTCCTACTCGGCGGCATCCTCACCAGCGTGCTGATCCCGGTGCTGGTCCGTCGGCGCAAGGTCGACGCCGACGGTGGTCAGGCGTACGCCCAACGGTTGCTGACCCTCGCCGTGCTGACCCTGGCGGGAGCGGCCCTGCTGGCTGTGCTCGCGGCCGGACTGCTGACCAAGCTCTACGCCGGCGAAGACACCGGAGAAGATTTCCGGGGCCTGGTCAAGGCCCTGTCGTACCTGATGTTGCCGATGATCTTCTTCACCGGTCTCAGCGCGCTGATCAGCGCGGTGCTGAACACGCGCGGGCACTTCGCCGCGCCGATGTGGGCGCCGATCCTCAACAACATCGTGGTGATCAGCACCGCTGGGCTGTACATCGCGATCTTCGGCGCGGAGATCGTCAAGCCGGCGGAGATGACCCCCGGCCGGATCCTGCTGATCGGCGGCGGCACCCTGCTCGGCGTGGCGATCCAGGCCGCCGGGCTACTGCCGGCGCTGCGCAAGGTCGGCTTCCGGTGGCGGTTCCGGTTCGACTTCCGCACCCTCGGGCTGCGCGAGCTGGGGCGTCTCGGCGGCTGGATGTTCTGCTACGTCGCGGTGAGCCAGGTCGGCCTCATCGTGCTGTTCAACCTGCTGAACCGGGCGGGCAAGGAGAACGCGGCCGGTCCACTTATCTACAACAACGTGTTCCTGCTGCTGATGATGGCGCACGGCATCATCGCCGTCTCGATCATCACGGCGCTGATGCCCCGGATGAGCGCGGCCGCTGCCGACGGCCGGTACTCCGACGTCGCCGCCGATCTGTCCCGTGGCACGCGCACCGTCTCGGCGGTGCTCGCCCCGATCGCGGTCTGCTACGCGGTGCTGGCCACCCCGCTGGCGGTGGCGCTGTTCCGCTACGGCGCGTTCAGCGACGAGAACGCGGCGGACACCTCGCTGGTGCTGCTGCTGGCTGCGCTGGCGTTGGTGCCGTTCGCGATCAGTCAGCTCTTCACGTTCGCCTTCTACGCCCTACCGGACACCCGCACCCCGGCGCTGATCAACATCCCGGTGGTGGCCCTGCGGATCGGCGTGCAGGTGGTGCTCTACGTCGCCTTCGCCGCCCACTTCGCCGCCGCCGGCATGATGATCGGCAACACCGTCTCCTACCTTGCGGCGGCGTTCGCCTCAGCCTGGCTGTTGCGGCCCCGGGTGGGCCGGATCGGGATGGGTGCCATCCTGCGCACCCTCGGCCGAGTGGCGGTTGCCGCGTTGGGGGCCGCGTTGGTCGGCCTTCTCGTCGTGAACCTGCTGCCCGGCGGCGACCGGCCGAGTTGGATGCAGGCGGTGATCCAGCTCGTGATCGGCGGCGTGGTGATCGGCGGGACCTACCTGGGTCTGGCCATGCTGCTGCGGATCGGCGAGATCACCGAGGTGGTCGGCATGGTTCGCCGCCGCCTCGGTCGCTGAAAGACAGCATCCGATCACAACAAGTTGACACTCATACGGACCGTGACCACGGATCACCAGGCTGGGGATGTCCCTGTGGATAACTCCGCGATTCGCCGGTCAACCACCGCATCGGCCTGTGGATAACCAACCGTACGGCTGAGGGTGGCAACCCGTTCGGGGGGAACATGCGAGGTAACGCGAGCGCCACGCCCAGCCCAGCCCCGACGTCGGTCACTTGCGGTGAAGCCGTAGATTAGCTAGTACATGTGCCAGCAACGTGGCTGACAACGGTCGTAACCGGACGAGTTCTCCGACTGCCGGAACCCCGCCAGGTGCGGCGGGAAGATGACATGTCGGAGAGACGGGCAACCCGGGTAAGGTCGCTCTCGACGGGTACGGCAGGGGCCGACGCTGCGCGTCGGAACTGGTCGGCCGGTTCCTTCAACGGCAGAGCGGGAAGCCACATGCCCAGCAGTTCGGGTTCATCGATCGACACGATCACCGAGGGAGGACGGGTGACCCAGGTCGGCGAGGGTCAGGAGGCGGACGAAAGCGCTCCTCCGGTCATGACCTTCGGTGCTCCCACGGCCGGTGAAGTCCTCGCCGAGCGGTACGAACTGGTTGAGCACATCAATAACGACAGCGCGGGTCGGCTGGTCTGGCGCGGGGTCGACGTCATCCTGCGCCGTCCCGTTGCGGTGGTGCTGCGTTACCCGGGTGGCGACTCCGCCACCGAGATGCTTCAGGCCGCCGTCGCGGCCAGCCGGGTCATCCACCCCAACCTGGTCGGCGTCTACGACGCGATCGACGAGGCCGACCGGGCGTACGTGGTGCGCGAGTGGGTCGACGGGCAGTCCCTGCGGGACCTGGCGACCGACGGCCCCCTGGACCCGGCTCGGGCCACCGCGATCGGCAACGCCGCGGCGAGCGCGCTCGCTGCGGTGCACGCCACCGGCATGGTGCACGGCAACGTTCACCCCGGCACCGTCATGATCAGCGACGAGGGCCGGGTGGTCCTGGCCGACGCCCGCACCGACGGCGCCGACAGCCAGGAGAACGACATCCGGGCGGTCGGCGGTGTCCTCTACTTCGCGCTGACCGGCTCCTGGCCGCACGCCGAGGCACCGCTGCGCGGCGCCACCGCTGGCCACGGCCGCGCCGCCATCCCGGACGCCGTTCGGGACGCCGCGGGTGCCATCGCGGCGCCTCGCCAGGTTAGGGCGGGCGTTCCGGCATACCTGGACGACCTGACCATGGACCTCCTCGACGCCGAGATCGCGCCGCCCTCCTCCGACGTGCTCGCCGCCGAGTTGGCGCGCCTGGATGTGCCGGCCGAGGATGAGCACTACCTCGACAACAGCGGGCCGCTGCGGTTCGCCGCCGACACCGAGGAAGAGCCGTCGCCGCTGGCCGCGGCCGGCGGTCGCAAGGTCGCCGTGGGCATCGCCAGCCTGCTGGCCGTCGCCCTGGTCGGTCTGCTGATCGGCATCATCACGCTGGGCGGCGACGACAAGGACCCGCAGTCCAACCCGGTCGCCGAACCGAGCGCCAGCGCCCCGGCCGGCGACGCCACCCCGGCCGCCGCGACCGTGCGCAAGCTGACCGTGAAGAACGTCCGGATCATCGACCCGGACAGCACGAACCGCAGTGAGGTCGGCGGCGCCGAAAAGGTCATCGACGGTGACGAGGACAAGGGCTGGGAGACCGAGACGTACCAGAACCGGCCCAACTTCGGCAACCTGAAGAGGGGCATGGGGGTCTGGATCGACCTCGGCGAGCCGCACAGCGTCAAGTCGGTGCGGGCGGTGCTCTCGGCCACCGGAGCGTCCGCCCAGATGCTCGCCGGCACGAGCAACCCGCCGTCCAGCTCCAGCGGTGACAAGCAGTTGATCGCGAACTACAAGACCGCCATCGGCCAGCCGTTCGAGGATCACGACGGCACCACCATGACGTTCAACGGCTTCGACGTCGACCAGAAATACCAGTACCTGCTGTTCTGGATCACCGAGCTGGCTCCGGCCGAGGGTGGGTTCAAGCTAGGGGTGCAGGAGATTACGGTCCAGGGGTCGTGAGCCGGGCACCACGAACCGGGCACCGCATTCGCTGGACGCGGTGATGGACGGGCGCGACGCCGCAACGGACCTGGAGCTGCTGCGCGCCCACGCCGCCGGTGACCGGGACGCCTTCGCCGAGTTGTTCCACCGGCACCGCGACCGGTTGTGGGCGGTGGCCCTGCGGACGCTCGGCGACCGCGAGGAGGCAGCTGACGCGCTCCAGGACGCGTTGCTGTCGGCGCATCGAGCGGCGGCCCGGTTCCGGGGTGACTCCGCTGTCACGACCTGGCTGCACCGGATCGTGGTCAACGCCTGCCTGGACCGGATCCGACGCCGGCAGGCGCACCCCACCGTGCCGCTGCCGGACGGCAATCGGGCCGAGGACGGCTCGGGCACCGGCGGGTTGGAGCCGGCCGCCCCGGTCCAGGATCATGACACCGTGCTGGTGGTCCGCCAGGCGCTCACCGCACTACCTCTTGAGCAACGCGCCGCGTTGGTGCTGGTGGACGTGCAGGGCTACCCGGTCGCCGAGGTCGCCCGCATCCTCGGGGTCGCGGAGGGCACGGTGAAGAGCCGGTGCGCCCGGGGTCGAGCCCGGCTGGCCGTGCTGCTCGGGCATCTTCGCCCCGCCGTCACCGTGACGACTCCGGCCCAACCGGATCCCGCCTCCCCGCACAACGGCGTGCCCGACGTCACGCCGGGGAACCTCGGCCCGGCGGAGGGCGTCGGATCGGGGTCGGGACGCTACCGGCGGGACGCCAACCAGGAGGACACGTGACGACCGAGGGGTTCCGGGAGGTCGACGACGACCTCCTCGCTGACTACCTCGGCGGGGCGTTGGACGGCACCCCGCAGCAGGACGAGGTCGCCCAACTGGTCTCCACCGATCCGGCCTGGGCCGAGGCGTACGCGCTGCTGGCCCCCGCCGTAGCGGAGGTCCGGACGGACCTGACCCGCTGGGCCGAGCCACCTCCGAAGATGCCGCAGGCGATCGCCGACCGCCTCCTGACCGCGCTGGCCGCCGCAGAGCCGACCGACGACACCTCGAACGCGGACCCCGCCGCCACGACCAGCGGCGATCCGGACGGCGACACCGCGACACCGTTTGTCGTACCGGTGCAGGGCGGAGCCGGTCGCCGGCCGGCCCTCCCCGAGCCAGTCGGGTCGGCGCGCTGGGCGTCCACCGGGCCGGGCCGCCGCCAGCGCGGCTGGGCCCGACGCAGCGCACCCGTGGCCGCCGCCGCGATCGCCGTCATCGCTGTCGCACTGGGCCTCAACCAGTTGACGATGCGAGCATCGGACGACGCCGGCAGCAGCACCGCCATGAACCACCCGGCCAACGCGCCCGAGGGCCTCGCGGGGGTCGGCGCGGTCCGCACCACCGGGCCGGTACTACGCAGCGGTACGAACTACACCCCGCAGGCCCTCGGCAACGCCTATGGCACCGACGCGCCGAACGCCAGCCGGGCAACCGGCGAGACGCCCGGCGGGCAGCCGGGGGTGGACGCCGAGGGTGAGCGACGTCGGTCACCCGTCGGGTCGGACCAGCTGGCCCGGCTGTCCGACGAGGTCGCGCTGACCACCTGCCTGGCCACCGTCGCGGCGGAGCACGGGGCGGCCCCACTGGTGGTCGAAATGGTCGACTACGCGCGGTTCGCGGGCGAGCAGGCGCTTGTCATTCGTTTCACCGACGCAACCGGTGCCCGGTGGGCCTGGGTGAGTGGCCCGGAGTGCGGAGTGCCTGGGTCCGGCTCGGACAGCCGTTATTCGGCGCGGGTAGGGTGAATCCACGGTCAACGGCACGATGCCCACTCACGTGACCTGACCCACCGGATGCCCGGCTCGGGAATCCCCGGTTCGTACGATGACGTTCTGGAAGTCAGCTGCCGACCCCACCCAGGCGTCGGCAACTCGGATCAGCATCGGTGCTCGCGCCGACGCCGAACACACACAACTCGGGAGACGGCAGTGGACGAGGTCCGCAACCTGATCATCATTGGCTCCGGGCCGGCCGGCTACACGGCGGCGGTCTATGCCGCACGCGCCAACCTCAAGCCGCTGATCATTGAGGGCGTGCAGTCCGGTGGCGCGCTGATGACCACGACCGAGGTGGAAAACTTCCCCGGCTTCGCTGACGGCATCCTCGGCCCCGAGCTGATGGACAACATGCGCAAGCAGGCCGAGCGGTTCGGCGCCGAGTTCCTCACCGACGACGTGACCCGGGTCGAGCTGGTGGACACCGGCGACGCCGGCTCCGGCGCGGTCAGCACCGTCTGGGTTGGCAAGACCGCCTACCGGGCGAAGTCCATCATCCTCTCCACCGGTTCGGCCTGGCGTCCGCTGGGCGTGCCCGGCGAGCAGGAGTACCTGGGCCACGGCGTCTCCTCGTGTGCCACCTGCGACGGCTTCTTCTTCCGCAACCAACACATCGTGGTCGTCGGCGGCGGCGACTCGGCGATGGAGGAGGCCAGCTTCCTCACCCGCTTCGCCGAGTCGGTCACCATCATCCACCGCCGCGACTCGTTCCGCGCCAGCAAGATCATGGCCGACCGGGCGCTGAGCAACGAGAAGATCAAGGTCGAGTGGAACAGTGCCGTCGAGGAGATCCTCGGCGACGACGGCAAGGTCACCGGCGTACGCGTCCGCAACGTGCACACCGGCGAGACCAAGGTGATGGACGTGACCGGCGTCTTCGTGGCGATCGGTCACGACCCCCGCAGCGAGCTGTTCCAGGGCCAGGTCGAGCTGGATGACGAGGGCTACGTGAAGGTCCACGCCCCGAGCACCCGCACCAACGTGCCCGGCGTCTTCGCCGCCGGCGACGTGGTCGACCACACCTACCGCCAGGCGATCACCGCGGCCGGCACCGGCTGTGCCGCCGCGCTCGACGCCGAACGGTTCATCGCGACGCTCAGCTGAAACAACGCAACACATCCCGGAGGAGGGGCATAGTGGGAACAACCAAGGCCGTCACGGACAAGAGTTTCGTCGCCGACGTGCTGCAGGCCGACAAGCCGGTTCTGGTGGACTTCTGGGCCGAGTGGTGCGGGCCGTGCCGCAAGGTGTCGCCGCTGCTCGAGGAGATCGCCGGCGAGATGGGCGACCAGGTCACCATCGTCAAGCTCAACATCGACGAGAACCCGGAGACCGCTCGGGCCTACCGGGTGATGTCGGTGCCGACGCTCACCGTCTTCAAGAACGGCCAGCCGGTGCAGTCGATCGCCGGTGCCAAGCCGAAGGGCGAGCTGATCCGACTCATCGAATCGGCCCTCTGACCAGCACAGAAGCATCAACCGAACCCCGTACCCGCTCGTCGGGTGCGGGGTTCGGCGTCTTTCCCGGCAGCACCGTCGACGTATTTCTCGGCCCAGCCACCTCGCCGCCGGAGAGCGCATAGCCTCAAGCCTGGGCCGCCCGGCCAGCGAGCGTCGTGCAGAGGGGGTCGTGCGTGCGTCCGATCCGACCCGGTGACCGGGGACCTGCGGTCACGGAGATCCGTACCATCCTGACCGGCCTCGAACTGCTCAGCGCGGCCGGCCCGCAGACCGACGAGTTCGACCTCGACACCGAGCGGGCGGTTCGCGCGTTCCAACAGTCGCGGGGGCTCAGTGTGGACGGCCGGGTCGGGGCAGAGACCTGGCGCGCACTGGACGCCGCCCGCTGGCGGCTCGGCGCTCGCACCCTCTACCACGCGGTCCCCGAGCCGCTCACCGGCGAGGACGTCCGGTCGCTGCAGGAGCGACTGCTGGAGATGGGGTACGACGTGGGCCGGGCGGACGCCATCTACGGCGTCCGGACGTCGCGGGCGGTGGCCCAGTTCCAGCGCGAGGTCGGGCTCACCCCGGACGGCTCCTGCGGCCCACACACGATGAACGCGCTGCGCCGGATCGGCCGCAAGGTGGTCGGTGGCCGACCGCAGTGGCTACGCGAGTCCGACGCGATCCGGCAGTCCGGGCCGGCGCTGGTCGGCAAGACGGTCGTCATCGACCCGGGGCACGGGGGCACCGACCCCGGGATGGTGGTGCCCGACGGGTCGCTGCGCTGGACGGAGGCGGATCTGGTGCACGACCTGGCCAGCCGCCTGGAGGGGCGACTCGCCGCCACCGGCGTGCGGGTGCAGCTCACCCGCGGCCCGTCACCCGACAGCTGTCTGCCGGACACCGACCGGGCCCTGCTGGCCAACTCGCTCGGCGCCGACGTGTTCATCTCGCTGCACCTGGACGGCCACGCCAACCCGGACGCGGAGGGCGTCGCGACCTACCACTACGGCACCGACAACGGGGTGACCTCGGCGACCGGTGAACGCCTGGCCGGGCTGGTGCAGCGAGAGATCGTCGCCCGCACCGGCCTGCGGGACTGCCGTACCCATGCCAAGACGTGGGAGCTGCTGCGGTTGACGCGGATGCCCGCCGTCCGGGTCGAGGTCGGCTATCTCACCTCACCGAAGGACCGCGCCCAACTTGTCGACCCCCGGTTCCGGGACCGGGTGGTGGAGGCGATCGTGGCAGCGGTACAGCGGATGTACTACCCGATCGAGCGGGACGTCCCAACCGGGTCGCTCGACGTCAGCGAACTGCGCGCCGTGGTGACCGCCGGCACGGTGGTCGACTGATCCGCCGCCGGGCCGGCGGTTGCCGCGTCTGCGCGGTCAGCCGTTGGTGGATCGGGTGGCCGGGGCGGGACGGACCGGCCGGAGCAGGGTCTCCGGGCTCATCGACCCGAGCAGCTTCTCCAGCGCGTACTCGACGTCGGACTTCCAGCTCAGCGCGGTACGCAGCTCAAGGCGCAGCCGGGGGAAACGCGGGTGCGGGCGGACGGTCTTGAAGCCCACGGAGAGGAAGAAGTCGACGGGTGCCACGCAACCGCCGGCGGAATCGTCCGCGTCACCGAACTTGGCGTCGCCGAACGCCTCGATGGCCTTGATCCCGCGCTTGGTCAGATCCCGGGCGACGCCCTGCACAAGCATCCGGCCCAACCCGCCACCAGCGAACGCGGCGACCACGTTGGCGGTCATCAGCAGCGCCGCGTCGGCCGAGACCGGCGAGGTCGGGAACGCCATCGAACGGGGCACGTAGGCGGGCGGGGCGTACATCACGAAGCCCGCCGGCATGCCGTCGACGTACGCAAGTTTTCCGCAGGAGCCCCACTCCAGCAGCGTCTGGGAGACCCACGCCTCCTTCTCCAGGCCCGGGTCGCCAGCGGCGCAGGCCCGCTCCGCGGAGACCGGGTCGAGCTCCCAGTAGACGCACTGCCGGCACGGGCGAGGGAGATCTTCCAACGTGTCGAGGGTCAGGTTGACCAGACGTCGCGACATATGGCGCATCCCCACAATAGGCTCGGTGGTGAGACCGGCATGGAACGACAGCGCCGCCTTCCTGCCCCCGACGAGCGATCGTACGCCGCCGATCGGCGATGCGGGAGGGGACGCGCAGATGCCCACCGTCGCGGGGGACGCCGAGGACGGTCCGCTATGTGGTCGATCTGCTTTGGCACGGCGGCAGGGCGACGCTGGCGGACTAGGATCGACAATCGGTGTCCTGCCGCCATGGTCAGCGGCGGGCGGGGTACCCGGGGCTGGAGCCACCCGAGCAGCGATCGAGGTGAGGTCATGACCGGCACGACTCTCGACGACTACACCGACCGGTATGCCCGGCGGGTACGCGGAATGACCGCCTCCGAGATTCGAGCATTGTTCGCGGTGGCAAGTCGCCCAGAGGTCGTCTCGCTCGCCGGTGGCGCACCGTACATCGCCGCCCTTCCGCTGGACGCGGTCGGCGAGATGCTCGGCCGGCTCGGCTCCGAGCACGGCGTGACCACCCTTCAGTACGGCATCGGCCAGGGCACCCTTGAGCTACGCGAGCGGATCTGCGAGGTGATGTCGCTCTCCGGGATCGACGCCGCGTGCGGCGCCTCTCCGGAGGACGTCGTGGTCACCGTGGGCGGGCAGCAGGCACTGGACCTGGTAGCCCGGCTCTTCCTCGACCCGGGTGACGTGGTGCTCGCCGAGGGGCCGACGTACGTCGGTGCGCTCGGAGTCTTCCAGGCCGCCCAGGCACAGGTCGTGCACGTACCCATGGATGCGGACGGGCTGATCCCGGAAGCGCTGGAGACGGCCATCGCCGACCTGGCTCGCGCGGGCCGGCGGGTCAAGTTCCTCTACACGATCCCCACCTACCAGAACCCGACCGGCGTGACGCTCAGCGAGGAGCGCCGGGAACGGGTCCTCGACATCTGCGAGCGCGCCGGCCTGCTCGTCGTCGAGGACGACCCGTACGGTCAGCTGGGGTTCGAGGGTGAGGCCCCGGCGCCCCTGCGGGCCCGCCGCCGCGACGGCGTCTTCTACCTCAGCACCTTCTCCAAGACCTTCGCCCCCGGGCTGCGGGTCGGCTGGATCCTGGCGCCGCACGCGGTCCGCGACAAACTGGTCATCGCCAGTGAGGCGCAGATCCTCTGCCCCAGCAGTTACGCCCAGGCCGCGGTCGCCACCTACCTGAGCACGATGCCCTGGCGGCAGCAGCTCAAGGTCTATCGCGAGGTCTACCGGGAACGCCGCGACGCCCTGCTCGACGCGATGGCCGACCTGATGCCCGAGGGCACCAGCTGGACCACACCGGCCGGCGGTCTCTTCGTGTGGGCCACCCTGCCCGACGGTCTCGACTCGAAGGCCATGATGCCGCGAGCGGTTGCCGCCCGGGTCGCCTACGTCCCCGGCACCGGTTTCTACGCCGACGGCACCGGCACCGGCGCCATGCGGCTCAACTTCAGCTTCCCGCCGCCGGAGCGGATCCGCGAGGGCATCCGCCGGCTGGCCGGCGTGATGGAACAGGAGATCGCCATGCGTCGGGTCTTCGGTGCCGTGGGTGGCGCGGCCGGCCGACGCGGTCGGGCCGGCTCCGACGTGCCCGGCCCCGACTTGGCATGATGCCGGCATGGGTACGACCGCTGAGCGCCTCCTCGTGACCGATTCCGCCGTCGCGGCCGACCTGCGCGTCGTGGTGCTCGCCGGCGGGCTCTCCTACGAACGGGACGTGTCGCTGCGCTCTGGCCGTCGGGTGCTCGATGCGCTGCGCGCCGTCGGGGTGGAGGCCGAGCTGCGGGACGCGGACGTGGCGCTGCTGCCGGCGCTCGCGGCCGACCCGCCGGACGCGGTGGTGATCGCGCTGCACGGCGCCACCGGCGAGGACGGCTCGCTGCGCGGGGTGCTGGATCTGTGCGACATTCCGTACGTCGGCTGCGACGCCAGAGCCTCCCGGGTCGCCTGGGACAAGCCCTCGGCCAAGGCGGTGCTCCGCGAGGCGAGCATCCCGACCCCGGACTGGGTGGCCCTCCCGCACGATCGCTTCTCCGAGCTCGGCGCGGTCGCCGTACTGGACCGGATCGTCGACCGTCTGGGCCTGCCCCTGATGGTCAAGCCGGCGCAGGGCGGGTCCGGGCTGGGCGGAGCAGTGGTCCGGGACGCCGCGGCGCTGCCCGCAGCGATGGTCGGCTGCTTCTCGTACGACTCCACGGCGCTTGTGGAGCGGTACGTGCCCGGCATGGATGTGGCGGTTTCCGTGGTCGACCTCGGCGACGGCCCGCAGGCGCTGCCCCCGGTGGAGATCGTGCCGCGCAACGGCGTGTACGACTACGCCGCCCGCTACACGGCAGGGCGGACCACCTGGCACGCACCTGCGCGGCTGGGCCCGGAGGCGTCTGCCACGGTCGCTGATGTGGCCCTCGCCGCACACAACGCGCTCGGTCTACGGGACCTCTCCCGCGTCGACGTGATCGTGGACGCGGCCGGCCAGCCGCACGTGCTGGAGGTCAACGTCTCGCCGGGCATGACGGAGACGTCGCTGCTGCCGCTCGCCGTGCAGGCGGCAGGGCTGGACTTCGGCCGACTGCTCGGCACCCTGGTCGCCCGCGCGGCGACCCGGCTCGCCACTCGCTGACCCACCGGAGCGCGTGACGGCGCTTCCGGATCGACCATGAAGTTGACTTGTCGTGGCCAACCTCATGGTCGGTCCCACCTCAGTGGCTGGTACGGGCGTCGGGTGTATCGCTGCCACTGGTAGGCGCGACCGCTCCGCCAGCGGTGCCGGTGTCCCCGGAACCGCTCCCGCTGCCCCTGCCGGCCGCACCGGAGGCGCCCTTACCGGCGGCCCCCTCGTCGGCGCTCCTGCCTACTGGAACGACGTGGGGTCCGTCGGTCGACGTCTCCGCCGCGTCCGCGCTGTCGGTCGCTGCACTGTCGGATGCTGCGGCGCTGGGGTCACGGGCGGTGGAGGCCGGAGTGCCGGATGCTGAGGTGCCGGGCAGATCGGCGGCGGATGCCGTCCGAGCGGGTTCAGCCGCCGGGCCGGTGGCCGTCGCAGTCGGCGCGGGTTCAGTCGTCCGGTCGGTGACGGTGGTCGCCGTTGAGCCGGCATCGGCATCGGTGTCCGTTGCTGGTGCGACCGAGGACGCGACGTCGGCGTCGAGCGCGGGTTCCGGGATCTCCTCTGCCGCCTCGATGACCGAGACCGCCTCCGCAGCGGCAGCCTCCGCAGCGGCAGCGGCGTCCGCGGCAGCTGACTGGGCCAGCAGACTGGACGGTGCCTGCCACTGGATCCGGGGCGGCTCAGCGAGCGGGCGACCGCCGAACTCGGCGAGCCAGGCCGCGACGAGTGCCAGATTTTCCCGCCACTGCGCCTCGGAGATCGGCGGCAGGATCGAGTCCCACAGGGACAGGAACGTGCCCCGCAGTTGAAGGCGGCCGTATGGGCGGGCGAGGAACCACATGTGCAGATGGGCCGAGCCGTCGCCCCAACGATTGACGTGCACCCGCGCCACGCCGTCGAGAGAACGGATGGCCCGCTCCAGTCGCACGGTCATCACGCCCAACTCGGCAGCCAGCAGGTTCGGCAGATCACCGAGGTCGAGGTGGGTCCGCGATTCCAGGATGAGGACCATGGGCAGGCCGGTGGGACGGTCCATGGCGCGTACCCGCCACCGCTCACCCACCCAGATGTAGGCGTCGTCGGGTGCGTTACAGGCGGTGCATTCCCGGAGACCCTCGCCCTTCCGGGGCGGTTCGACCGGGACCGGATCATCGAGATGCTTGACGTGGAGGTCACCCTCGAATGGAAATGACGGCCACTGGGTGAAGTCCGGGACTGAGGGAGGGGTGTCGTGCACGACGCTGACCCTAACCGAGTCTGGCACCGCTGTCCCTACCTGTTTGAGCGGTCTCAGGGTCACTGAAACGGCACAGCCATCGACCGGGACGGCGCAGTCACGCGTACGCCGAGAAGCGATATCCACAGGCTGCCGAGATCCTCAACACAGGCCGTCATCCACAGGCTCGCACCCACTCTCACGCGCTGTTTCACGTGAAACGGGGGGTGCCTGTGGACAACCGGTGTGGATAACTTTTCGGCCGGTCGGTCGTTGTCCGCGAACCGCCAGATCGACGGGTCGACCGCCACCGAGTCGGCGACGTGAACCGGCGCGCTCCGATCGCGCCGGAGTGGCACTCGTCCGCCGGTCGCCCCCTCGCCGACCGGGCGCGGGACGGCGTCGACAACGACCGCTGGCCCACCCCCGATCGGCTCGCACCCCGATCGGCTCGCACCCCGATCAGCTCGCGGCCCGGCCGGCTCGGCACCTCGATCTAACTGCGGCCCGGTTTCACGTGAAACCAGGCCGCACTGGGGCTCCGAGGACGTCGGCACGCCCGAGGATCACGACGGAGGCGCGTTTCGCACCGCTGAGCGGCTCACTGGCGCTTCTGGCGCGACTGGGGGTGGCTGCGGTCGAGTGGACCATTGCCGACCCGTCTGCGACGCCTGTGGCGGGCGGTTGGCGCGGCAACTGAGTCTTGGCGTGGCGTCGGCGGATTTGTGAGCGCGCGAGCGAGCCCGATCTCTCCGACCGTTCTCCCGCATCGGCGGGCACGGCGCTGGCGTCGCTACTCGACCCAAGCCGACGGTCGGGCGGCGGCCCGTGGCGGAGAAGCGGCCGGAGCTGGTCAGCGCAGACCCTCGCCGCGCGACTGACCGAGCGGGCCACGGGCGATCCGTTCGCCGGCTACGCCGATCCGCAGAAGCGAGGGCCACCGCCTGTTTCACGTGAAACGCGGCGACCCCGGCATGCAGAACGGCCGCGCCCCCTGCGGGTAGCGCGGCCGTAGCGAGAGACCGGGCTCAGTCCCCGTTCTCGCTCTCCTCCTGCTGCACGCCGATGATTCCGACGATCCGCTCAAGGTCGTCCACCGTCGCGAACTCGATCGTGATCTTGCCCTTGCTCCGGCCGATGTCCACCTTCACCCGAGTGTCGAACCGGTCGGACAGCCGATCGGCGAGATCGGTGAGGGCCGGCGCGTGAGCCTTGGGGCGCCGCTTTGCGGGCTGGCCCTTCGCCGGCCCATCGTTCAGCGCCAAGGCCACGATCTCCTCGGTCGCCCGGACCGACAGGCCCTCGGCCACGATCCGCAGCGCCAACTGTTCCTGTGCCTCGGCCTCATCGAGGCTCAGCAGAGCGCGGGCGTGCCCCGCCGAGAGAATGCCGGCGGCAACCCGGCGCTGCACCTGCGCGGGCAGATTCAGCAGTCGGATCGTGTTGGAGATCTGCGGGCGACTCCGGCCGATCCGACGGGCCAACTCCTCGTGGGTGGCCCCGAACTCCTCCAGCAGTTGCTGGTAGGCGGCGGCCTCTTCCAGAGGGTTCAGGTTGGCCCGGTGGATGTTCTCCAGGAGGGCGTCACGGAGCATGGCGTCGTCGCGGGTGTCCCGGACGATCGCCGGGATGCTCTCCCGCCCCACCGCCTGGGCGGCCCGCCAGCGCCGCTCACCCATCACCAGTTCGTACTTCTCGTCGTCGAGCTGCCGAACGACGATGGGCTGAAGGAAGCCGACCTCCTGGATCGAGGTCTTCAGCTCTTCCAGTGCCTCCTCATCGAAGACCTGGCGGGGTTGCTTCGGGTTCGGGATGATCGCGTCGACCGGGATCTCGGCGAATCGCGCACCGGGCACCGGGCTGAGCGCAGGCTCCGGCTCATGGACCGGTGCTCCGGCGGGCATCGCGGCGACGGCAGCGGTGCCCGCGTCGTCCACGTGCTCATGCTCCGGCTCGGCCGTCGCGGTGCCGACGGCATCCGGCGCCGGCCCGGTCGGGATCAGTGCCCCCAGGCCCCTACCCAGACCGCCCCGAGGACGGTTCTTCATGCCACGCCTCCCAGCGACTCATCCGCACTACGCATTCCGGCCCACCGGCTCCTTCACGCCCCGCTCGGCGATCTCCTGGGCGGCCTCGAAGTAACTCGTGGCGCCCCGCGAACCGGGATCGTAGGTCATCACCGACTGGCCGTAGCTCGGTGCCTCGGAGACCCGGACGTTGCGGGGGATGACCGCCTGGAGCACCTTGTCGCCGAAGTGGTTCCGGACGTCCTGCTCGACGGCGTCGGCCAACCGGGTGCGGCGGTCGTACATGGTCAGCAGGATGGTGGAGACGTCGAGCTTCGGGTTGAGGTGTTGGCGTACCAGGTTGATGTTGTTGATCAGCTGGTTGAGCCCCTCCAGCGCGTAGTACTCGCACTGGATCGGGATCAGCACCTCCTGCGCGGCAACCAGAGCGTTGACCGTGAGCAGACCGAGCGAGGGCGGGCAGTCGATGAAGACGTAGTCGAACTCGCCCGGGTACGCGGCGATCGCACGATCCAGGCGCGACTCCCGCGCCACCACCGACACCAGCTCGATCTCCGCGCCGGCCAGGTCGATGGTCGCGGGTACGCACCAGAGGTTGGGGATGCCCTCGACGGCCTGTGCCACCTCGGCCAGCGGCACGCTGTTGATCAGGCAGTCGTAGACATCGGGGATGCCGGTGTGATGTGGGACGTTGAGCCCGGTCGAGGCATTGCCCTGCGGGTCGAGGTCGACCACGAGCACCCGGTTGCCGTGCAGGGCGAGTGCCACCGCAAGGTTGACGGTAGTCGTGGTCTTACCCACGCCGCCCTTCTGGTTGGCGACGCACATGACCCGGGTCCGGTCCGGCCGAGGCATTGTCACCTCGCCACTGGGATTCAGGATCTGCACGGCGCGCATCGCCTCCATAGCCAACGGTGGGTCATCCTCTTCGCGCGTCGGGGTTTCACGTGAAACGTACGTGGAGTCGGCCGCCACGGCAGCCAGCGACTCGGTCGAAGCGATCGGCGCGTCGGCGACCACCGGCGCGGAGTCCCGAACGACGGCCGCGGTGGGTTGGTGCGGGACCGCCGGCTCGAACCGAACCGCTCTGGCGGTATTGCGGCGACCCGAGGTCGGCCGCACCTCGGCGGCGTTGACCGGCCGACTCAACCCCTCCGGCGTACGACGAACACTCGCCGACTCCGGAATGGCTGAGCCCTCCGACCGTTCGAAGTCAGAGGGTTGGTCGAGCACTGCCGGCGGATCGCTGTCCGCAGGTCGGGTCGTCGGCCCGGTCGCGCCGGGCGACCAGCTCGGGTAGTCGGTTTCACGTGAAACGGGATCGCTGGTCGACCCGGTCACGCGTGGATCGTCGTACCTGCCGTCGTCATGCACCTGTCATCCCTGCCCGCTTCGGATGGTCGGTCCGCGCCCCGGTCAACTTGGCCGCATCCACGTCCGCATCCCGGAGCGTACGGCCCAAGGGAGCGGTCGGAGACCCGCGACGTCCGTCACCCGCTCCACACTATCGACGCGCGGTCAGCCTACGGCGGACGGGCGCGGCCGGTCCACGTCGGGTTCTCATCCCCTCGTCCATCCGTACCGGTACAACGAGGCAACCCACCGGCCGGAAGCCCGATGGCGCGAAGTGTCAGCGTCGGCGCGATTGACCGCCCCGGGCGCGCTTCTTGGCCGCCGGACGAGGGCCGACCACACGCTCCCGCACGATCTCCACCACCGTGGTCGGTGGGTCGATGACCCCGACGCCGCAGAGGTGCACGGCCGGCTCTCCACCACCGAGTCGCGCCACCACCTCGGCGTGCTCCTCGATCTCGGCTGCGGCCGACGACCCCTTGAGCGCCAACAGACGACCACCGCGAACCGCCAGGGGGAGACTCCAGCCCGCCAGCCGATCCAGCGGCGCGACCGCGCGCGCGGTCACCACGTCTCCGCTGATCGGCTCCCGGCCGCTCGATCCGCTGGCCGCCTCGTCGGCCCGGCCCCGGAACACCCGCACCGACTTGGCCAGGCCGAGTCTCTCGACGACCTCGATCAGGAACGACGTCCGTCGGGCGAGCGGCTCGATCAGAGTGACCGTGAGGTCCGGGCGTGCGATGGCCAGGACGAGACCCGGCAGACCGGCGCCGGAGCCGACGTCGAGCACCGTCGCGCCGGACGGGATCCGCTCGGCGACAGCAGCACAGTTGAGCAGGTGCCGATCCCAGATGCGAGGTGCCTCCCGAGGGCCGATCAGGCCACGGACCACCCCGTCGGTGGCCAACAGCTCGGCGTACGCGGCGGCCAGGTCGAGACGATCACCGAAGAGGGTCAGCGCGGCCGGAGCCAGCTCGGGCGGCAACGCCGCGTCGGCCGGGGACGGGGCGGTGTCAGCCGACGACTGGGCGGTGTCACGCCCGGTCGACTCGGCATCGGCAGCGGAGTTATCGGGCCGGGCAGCGGACGGCCCGGGCAGCGTGCCGCCCGGGCCGGTCACGGCGTCGGCCGTGATGTCGTCGTGGGTCACCCGGTCAGTCCGCCGGCCGTACGACGATGCGCCGGTTCGGCTCCACACCCTCGGACTCGCTCGCCACACCGGACATGGCGTTGACCACATCGTGCACGCACTTGCGCTCGAACGCGGACATCGCGTCCAGGCGGACCGGCTCGCCGTACTCCTTGACCTTCTCGACGGCGTTCTTGGCGACCGCGGCGAGTTCCTTGCGGCGGTTCGCCCGGTAGCCGCCCACGTCGAGCAGCAGACGACTCGGCGTACCGGTCTGCCGGAAGACGGCGAGGCGGGTCAGCTCCTGGAGCGCCTCCAGGGTGGCCCCGCGCTGACCGACCAGATTCTGCAGCTGCTCGCCGACCACCTCGACCATCGGACGGCCGGCGGCGACCAGCTCGTCGATGTCGCCGTCGTAGTCGAGGATGTCGAGCAGGCCCTCGACGTAGTCGGCGGCGATCTCGCTCTGCCGGAACAGGTCGCCCTCGCCCACCGCCTTCTTCACCCGGGTGCCAGCGGCGGTGTCGGTGTCGTCGTCCGCCTCGGTGTCATCGGCGTCGTCGTCGCCGTTCACCGCGAGCGTCGCGGTCTCCTCCTCGTCCAGGGACTGCTCGGCGCGGGGGATGCTGGTCTCGGTCACGGTCTCATCTCCGTACTCGCTCGGCCGGACCGTCGGGTCCGACTGGTTTCCCGGGGCCGGCGGGAGGTCGCCGGTGCCCACGGGCACGTCTGTACGGGCAGTGTCGCCCGTGGCCGCGCGGTGCGCGGTCGGTTCCACCCGGCGCCGGCCGTACGGCGGCTGCGCGGTGCGGAACGGGCCGCCGCCGGTCACCCGGCGACGGCCCTCAGAGGTCAGCCCTGCCGCTTGGCGGGGCGACCCTTCTTGGGGTTGTTCACCGGCTTGGCGCCCGGCTTCGGCCCGGCCACCTTGGGGGCGGTCGCCTTGACCGGTGCCGGCGGGGCCGTCTTGCCCCGGCCGAACAGGCCACCGGACTTGGCGGGCTGCACCGGGCTACGGGTGGCGGCGGGGGCGACGGCCTTCTTGGCGGTCACCGGCGGCGGGAACTTACGCAGCACCCACTGCTGCTGGCCGAGGGTGAAGAGGTTGTTGGTGACCCAGTAGATGATGACGCCGATCGGGAAGATCGCGCCGGAGATCAGCAGCGATGCGGGGATGCCGTAGAGCATCAGTCGCTGAATCATCCGCTGCTGCGGGTCTTCCGCCCAGCCGGTCTTGAGGATCATCTGACGGCTGGTCAGGTAGGTGGTCGCGATCATGACCAGCACCAGGACACCAGCAATGATCTTCACGGTGCTGCCATTGGCGCCGAGGCTGGCCAGTTCGTCGGCGGTGGAGCCGAACTTGCCGGCGATCGGCGCGGTGAAGAGCTTCGCGTGCGAGGCGCTCTGGAACTGGTCGGCGGTCCAGCCGTAGAGGGTCTTGTTCTGCTTGTCCGGGTCGAGCCGGCGCAGCACGTGGAAGAGGCCCAGGAAGACCGGGATCTGAAGGAACATCGGAAGGCAACCCATCAGCGGGTTGGCCTTCTCCTTCTTGTACAGCTCCATCATTTCTTTCTGGAGCGTCTCCCGGTCACCCTTGTGCTTCTCCTGAAGCTCCTTGACCTTGGGCTGGAGCGCCTGCATCGCCCGCTGCGACTTGATCTGCTTGACGAAGACCGGGAACAGGATCACCCGGACGGTGACCACCAGGAAGATGATGGACAGGATCCAGGCGAAGTTGGTGCCGATCACCGCGCCGACGGGCACCCCGATGGCGTCCCAGGCAGAGTGCCAGGTCAGCAGGATCCACGAAATCGCGTAGTAGATCCAGTCGAGACTCAGACTCAATTCGGGGCTCCAGTCACATCAGCACGGCGGCGGCCGCCCGGCTCCGGCACCGGGTCATGTCCACCAGGGTGAAAGGGGTGGCAGCGCAACAACCGCCGGGCCGCCAGCACGGCTCCCCGGAGCGCGCCGTGCCGAGCGATCGCCTCCTGGGCGTACGCACTGCACGACGGGTAGAACCGACAGCGAGCCGGCAGTGCCGGACTTATCCACCGACGGTACGCGATGATGGGCGCGATCAGCACCTTGGCACCGGTTGTCGACGGGCGTGACCTGGTCTGGTCGGTGTCGCTCATCGGGACCGCCGCTCGCGGGGCGACCGGGCGACCGCGATGGCGGCGTCCAGATCGGTGGCGAGCCGAGGGTACGAGGCCTGCGCCGCGGCGGGGAGCGCCCGGACGACCAGGGTGCTGCCGGCGGGCAGGGCCGCCAACCGTTCCCGAACCAGCGCCCGCAGTCGGCGCTGGACCCGGTTGCGGGTCACCGCGTTGCCGACCGCCTTGGAAACGACGAAGCCGGCACGGGACGGCACGGACGACTGCTCCGCACTGTTGTCCCGTACCGGCTCCGGCGAGGTCGGTGTGCTGGGGTCGACGGTCACCGGCACGGCCAGGTGGACCACGACGGCGCCACGTCCGGCGCGTCGGCCACCACGAACCGCTGCGGCGAAGTCAGTGCTGCGCCGCAGTCGCTGTGCGGCGGCCAGCACTGCCCACGTCCCCTGGACCGGCCCGGTCGGCTCAGGCCGACAGGGTGGTGCGACCCTTGGCGCGACGGCTCGAAAGGATGGCACGGCCGGCACGGGTGCGCATGCGCAGCCGGAAGCCGTGGGTCTTCGCGCGCCGGCGGTTGTTCGGCTGGTAGGTGCGCTTGCTCACGTCAGGCTCTCCGTTTTCGTACGCGCCCCGCGCGAAGGGATCGCCGGGGTCGTGTGGTGGTCCAGGCCACCTCGACGGTGGCCCACGATCGGTGCTGTCCGGCGGAGCGGGACCTCGGCAATGCGGGGATGCGACCGCGGACAGCAAGCACCCATCACCCTAGCAGAGGGCGAGAAAGCAGCCGTTCCAGCCTACGCAGGGGGGCAATGACCGTCAAACACCCCGAGCAGCGGGTAACAGGACGCGCCCGAGGCCGGAGGGCGGTTTTCGCTGATGCCGACAAGGGCGCCGCCGCGTCGCCGGTTGATGGCGCAGGGACAACGCTGTTACCGTGCCCGATTGCGGTGAGCGTCTTCAAGCTCCGGGCGTCGCGCAGGCAAGACCGGACAAGGCAGTGAATCGTTCGGCACGGTGAACCCGCTTCAGCGCCCGTTCAGGCGGGGGCAGGTCCCACCCGCGTCCGGCGGCGGTCACAATCGGTCGGTACACAGGCTGTGGATAACTTGTGGATGACCACCGGTCGACCGTCCGGGTGGGTGTTGTTCCACCCGCGAACGCGGCGGGCCCGGGATGGCCGGCTGGCAGACAGCGGCGGCCGGGAGCAGAAGCGAGGGGGTGGCACGACGGTGGCCGGTATGACCGACCTTGCCGCGGTGTGGTTAGCGGCGACCGACGAGCTCGCCGACGAGATCATCTCCGCCCAGCAGCGTGCCTATCTCCGACTGACCAGGCTGCGGGCGATCGTCGAGGACACCGCGCTGCTCTCCGTTCCGGATGCGTTCACCCGCGACGTGATCGAGTCACGGCTGCGCCCCGCCATCACCGAGGCGCTCACCCGGCGGCTCGGCCGACCGATCCAGGTCGCGGTCACCGTCCGGGTGGCCGAGGATGCCACTGGCCGACCGGCGGGCACCGTCTACCGCAGCGCCCCGGAGACCGGGCCGCTCGACGTCGAGGGTCCAGCCGCCGCACCGTTCGACCACGACCAGTCCGTTCGGCCGGGTGCCGACGCGATGATCCCGGAGCAACCGCACGCGTCCGAGCCGGTCGCGCCAGCCGCGCCGGCGGGTCCGCCGCTCGCGCCGGCCGTCGACGGGCATCGCGCGGGGCTGATTCCCGCCAGCAGGGATGGGCAGGAGGCGTTGTTCAGCGCCGCCTTCGCGGAGCCCATGCGGTCGTCCCGGCCAGGCCCGGACCGGCGCGGCTACGACGAGCAGGCCGCCCGCCTCGACCCGCCCGGCCCGGACACCCGGCCCTACGAGCCCCGCTATCGGGAAGAGTCGGCGTCGCCGCGCGACCAGCATGTGATCCGCTCCCTTCCCCGAGACAGCGGAACGGACAGCGGCCCGGGTCGCAGTGCGGTGGACCACCGGACCGGTGGCCGCGACGACCGCCGGTTGCCCGGCGCCGACACCGGCGGCAACCGGCTCAACCCGAAGTACATGTTTGAGACGTTCGTCATCGGCTCGTCCAACCGCTTCGCCCACGCGGCGAGCGTGGCGGTGGCGGAATCACCGGCGAAGGCGTACAACCCGCTCTTCATCTACGGGCACTCCGGGCTGGGCAAGACTCACCTGCTGCACGCGATCGGGCACTACGCCACGACGCTCGGCAACGCCCGCTCGGTCCGGTACGTCTCGACCGAGGAATTCACCAACGACTTCATCAACTCGCTCCGGGACGACAAGACCAGTGCGTTCCAGCGGCGCTACCGCGACGTCGACATCCTGTTGATCGACGACATCCAGTTCCTGGAGAACCGCGAGCGCACCCAGGAGGAGTTCTTCCACACGTTCAACACCCTGCACAACGCCAACAAGCAGATCGTGATCACCTCCGACCGGTCGCCGCGCCAGCTCGCCACCCTTGAGGACCGGATGCGAACCCGGTTCGAGTGGGGGCTGCTGGCCGACATCCAGCCACCGGACCTGGAGACCCGGATCGCGATCCTGCAGAAGAAGGCGGCGCAGGAGCGGATGTACGCCCCGCCGGACGTGTTGGAGTTCATCGCCTCCCGGGTGTCGAACTCGATCCGGGAGTTGGAGGGGGCGCTGATCCGGGTGACGGCGTTCGCCAGCCTGACCCGGTCGACCGTCGAGCTGTCGTTGGCCGAGGAGGTGCTGCGGGACTTCATGCCCGACGGCGCCGGTCCGGAGATCAACGCCGACCAGATCATGGCTTCGACCGCTGACTACTTCGGTGTGAGCCTGGAGGACCTGCGCGGCCAGTCCAGGTCCCGGGTGCTGGTCAACGCCCGGCAGGTGGCCATGTACCTGTGTCGGGAGCTGACCGAGCTGTCGCTGCCCCGGATCGGGCAGGCGTTCGGTGGTCGGGACCACACCACGGTGATGCACGCCGACCGCAAGATCCGTCAGCAGATGGCGGAGCGCCGCTCGCTGTACAACCAGATCGCCGAGCTGACCAACCGGATCAAGCAGAACAGCTGAGCGCACGCCCGCCGTCGCGGCGGCACACAGCCCGGGACACGCCCGGCCGGATCTCCCGGCCGGGCGTTCTTTTTCGGCCGCCAGCTGGACTCTCGACATGGTGTAGACCACATCATCGAGGCCGTGACCGCCTCGACTGCCACTCGTTGTCCACAGCTTGTTATCCACCGCCGGTGGATAACTACGTTCCGTCTTTCCCTGGTTACCCACAGGCTGTGGAGAAACCCTGTGTACGAGGCTGTGGACGCCTGGGGACGACGGTCAGGTTTTCCACCGAAAACGATCAACCTGTGTACGAGCTGTTGAAGGTTCTGGGGATGACGGCAATGGTGATCTTCGCCGCCGTCCACAGGCTTGGGGAGAAAGTCGGTGGATTACCGGTGGACAACCGGTGGACAACGGTGGACAACCGGCCGCCGCGACCGGGCTGTGGACACACAAGCCAGTTGTACCCCCGGTTCTCCACAGCTAAATCACCGGTGGATAACCCGTCTGACCTGCGCAGACTCGGCTTTTCCACAGTTTGCACAGGTGCGATGAAGACGATGAGTTATCTCTTCTAAGAGAACAAAAACCAATCATCACCGTTGGGCTTTCTGTGGATCGGGCCGAACGCTGTCGGATCAGCCGGTCAGCACCGACACGATCCATGGGGTCGGGCGCACAGCCGATGCCCCCGCGCCCTAAGGTGCGATGGGTACCCGCACGGTCGGGCGGGACGGTAGGCAGCGGTCGGCATGAGAGAGTTGTCGCTGACGTCGACGCGGAGGCATTGATGAAGTTCCGAGTGGAGCGCGACGCGCTCGCCGAGGCCGTGGCGTGGACCGCGAAGAGCCTGCCCAACCGGCCATCCGTACCGGTGCTCGCCGGGGTGATGCTCCGCGTCACCGATGGCAACCTGCGGGTCTCCGGGTTCGACTACGAGGTCTCCAGCCAGGTGACCGTCGAGGTGCAGGGTGACGCCGACGGCGCCGCCCTCGTCTCCGGCCGCCTGCTCGCCGAGATCACCAAGGCGTTGCCGGCCAAGCCGGTCGACATCGCCGCGGTCGGCGCGCACCTCGAGTTGGTCTGCGGCAGCGCCCGGTTCACCCTGCCCACCATGCCGGTGGAGGATTACCCAGCGCTGCCCGAGATGCCGCAGAGCGCCGGCACTGTCGACGCCGCCGCGTTCGCCACCGCGGTGTCCCAGGTGGCCATCGCGGCCGGCCGGGACGAGACGCTGCCGATGATGACCGGCGTCCGCGTCGAGCTCTCCGGCAGCACGCTGTCGATGCTGGCGACCGACCGTTACCGGTTGGCCCTGCGCGAGATCCAGTGGCGGCCGGACGACCCCGACGTGAGCATCAACGCCCTGGTGCCGGCGCGCACCCTGAACGACACCGCCAAGGCTCTCGGCCCGATCGGCGGCGAGGTCACGCTCGCCCTTGCTCAGGGCGCCGCTGGCGAGGGCATGGTCGGCCTGGCGGGCGGCACCCGCCGCACCACCAGCCGCCTGCTCGACGGCGCCAACTACCCGCCGGTGCGGTCGCTCTTCCCGGCCACCCACAACGCCGCGGCCCGAGTGCCGGTCAGCACGCTGATCGAGGTGGTCAAGCGGGTCGCGCTGGTCGCCGAACGGACCACCCCGGTGCTGCTCAGCTTCAGCGCCGACGGCCTGGTGGTCGAGGCCGGTGGTTCCGAGGAGGCACGGGCCAGCGAGGCGATGGAGGCCACCTTCACCGGTGACGCGCTGACCATCGGCTTCAACCCTCAGTACCTCATCGACGGTCTGGCAAACCTGGGCTCCCAGACGGCCGTGCTCTCCTTCGTCGACGCCTTCAAGCCCGCGGTGATCTCTCCCGCTGGCGAGGATGGCGAGGTCATTCCGGGGTACCGGTACCTCATCATGCCGATCCGCGTGTCTCGCTGATCGTGCCAAGCAACACCCAGATCCACGGAGGTAGAAACACATGCAGCTCGGCCTAGTAGGACTCGGCCGGATGGGCGGCAACATGCGGGAGCGGCTTCGTGCCGCTGGTCACGAAGTCGTCGGCTTCGACCACAACGCCCAGCTGAGCGACGTTGCGACCATCGCGGGCCTGGCGGAGAAGCTCGAGTCCCCGCGCGCCGTCTGGGTCATGGTGCCCGCCGGTGTCACCGACGCCACCATCGACGAACTCGCCGAGGTGCTCGGTGAGGGCGACATCATCATCGACGGCGGCAACTCGCGCTTCAGCGACGACGCCCCCCGGGCCGAGCGGCTCAACGAGCTGGGCATCGGCTACGTCGACGTCGGCGTCTCCGGCGGCGTCTGGG
This sequence comes from Micromonospora chokoriensis, assembly GCF_000718555.1. Classification (GTDB taxonomy): domain Bacteria; phylum Actinomycetota; class Actinomycetes; order Mycobacteriales; family Micromonosporaceae; genus Micromonospora; species Micromonospora chokoriensis_B. Next base: position 132,751 of record NZ_JOAN01000004.1, on the reverse strand, counting down.
GCCGGCAGAACGGCTACGGGCTGATGGTCGGCGGCGCCCAGGAGCACGTGGACCGCCTCATGCCGATCTTCAACGCGCTCAAGCCGGAGGGTGAGTTCGGCTTCGTGCACGCCGGCCCCGTCGGCGCCGGGCACTACTCGAAGATGGTGCACAACGGCATCGAGTACGGCCTGATGCACGCCTACGCCGAGGGCTACGAGCTGATGGCCGCCTCCGAGCTGGTCACCAACGTGCCGGGCGTCATCAAGTCCTGGCGAGAGGGCACCGTCGTCCGCTCCTGGCTGCTCGACCTGCTGGACCGCGCACTCGACGAGGACCCGGAGCTGGCCGACCTGAGCGGCTACACGGAGGACACCGGCGAGGGCCGGTGGACGGTCGACGAGGCGGTCCGGCTGGCCGTGCCGCTGAACGTCATCACCGCCTCGCTGTTCGCCCGGTTCACCTCGCGACAGGATGACTCGCCCGCCATGAAGGCCGTTGCCGCGCTGCGTCAGCAGTTCGGCGGCCACGCCGTCCACAAGCGCTGAGCGGTATCCACAACCTGTGTACGTTCACCGGCTGGAACTGGTCGACTTCCGCTCGTACGAGCGGGTGGCGGTCGACCTCCAGCCGGGGGCGAACGTCCTGATCGGCGCCAACGGCGTCGGCAAGACCAACCTCGTCGAGGCGCTGGGCTACGTGGCGACCCTGGACTCGCACCGGGTCGCCACCGACGCGCCTCTGGTCCGGATGGGCGCCACGTCGGCGGTGATCCGCTGCGCGGTGGTGCACGACGGCCGGGAACTCCTGGTCGAGTTGGAGATCGTGCCGGGCAAGGCCAACCGGGCCCGGCTGGGTCGCTCACCGGCGCGGCGGGCCCGGGACGTGCTCGGGGCGCTCCGGCTTGTGCTCTTCGCCCCGGAAGATCTTGAGTTGGTCCGGGGCGACCCGGCCGAGCGCCGCCGCTACCTGGACGACCTGCTGGTCAATCGGCAGCCCCGGTACGCCGGGGTGCGGGCCGACTACGAGCGGGTCGTCAAGCAGCGCAACGCTCTGCTGCGCACCGCGTACCTGGCTCGCAAGACCGGTGGGAATCGGGGCGGAGACCTCGGCACTCTCGCCGTCTGGGACACCCACCTGGCCCAGCATGGCGCGGAGCTGCTCGCCGGCCGCCTGGAACTCGTGGCCGCGCTCACCCCGCACGTCGCCAAGGCGTACGACGCGGTCGCCGCCGGTCGAGGCGCGGCGAGCATCGTCTACCGGCCCTCGATCGAGCTGGCCGAGCCGACCACCGACCGGGCCACGCTGGCCGAGGCGCTGATGGCAGCCCTGGCCTCGTCCCGCTCCGCCGAGATCGAGCGGGGCACCACCCTGGTCGGCCCACACCGCGACGAGTTGGCGCTGAGTCTCGGCCCACTGCCGGCCAAGGGGTACGCCAGCCACGGCGAGTCGTGGTCGTTCGCGCTCGCGCTGCGGCTGGCCGGGTACGACCTGTTGCGCGCCGACGGCATCGAGCCGGTGCTGGTGCTCGACGACGTCTTCGCCGAGTTGGACACCGGCCGCCGGGAGCGGTTGGCGGAGCTGGTCGGTGGGGCGAGTCAGCTGCTTGTCACCTGCGCGGTGGACGACGACGTGCCGGCCGCCCTGCGCGGCACCCGCTACCAGGTCGGCGAAGGGACGGTACGCCGTGTCGGATAAGCCAGGCACCGATCGGCAGGCGGCAGGCGACAGCCCGGCTGCGCGTACTGCCAAGGCGGAATCGGCGGGCGGTGAGGCGGCGGCGGCCGCAAGCGGGCCGGAGCTGGCCCGGGCGGTGCTCGACGCGGCGCTGTCGCGGCGGCAGGCGGCGGCCCGAGCCCGGCGTACCCCCAGTGGCGGTGACGCTGCCGGCGGCTCCGGGCGGCGGCTGCGCGGCTACTCCGGCCCCGGCCCCGACCCGCGCGACCCGCAGCCGCTCGGTGCCGTGCTGAACCGGCTGATGAAGGCGCGTGGCTGGCAGCAGCCGGCGGCCGAGGCCACCGTCTTCGGCGCCTGGGAGCGGGTCGTCGGCGCGGAGGTCGCGCAGAACAGCCGCCCGGTGAAGTTGGAGAACGGCGAGCTGACCGTGGAGGCGCGCTCGACCGCCTGGGCCACCCAGCTGCGGCTGCTCGCCGGCTCGCTGCTCAAGCAGATCGCCAGCGAGGTCGGCCACAACGTGGTGCGCAAGCTGCACATCCACGGCCCGGCCGCGCCCTCCTGGGGGAAGGGGCCGCGCCGGGTACGCGGCCGGGGCCCCCGCGACACGTACGGCTGAGCCGGCTACTCAGCCGCGCCGGTCGGCCTCGCGGGCTGCCCGCTTTCGTTCCCGCTGCTCCTGGGTAAAGCGTTTGCGCTCGGCCAGGTCGCGTTTCCACGCCTCGCGGGCCTCGGCCGAGCCGCCCTGCACCGCGCCTTGCACACCCTCGGCCGGGCCGGCCAGGTGCCGATAGGCCCAGCGCATCAGTCGGCCACCCTCGCCCGGGGCTCTGGTGACCGCGCTGTCCTCGCTCATCTGCCGCCCTCTTTTCGCCTCGCCGCGTCTCGCCCGCCGCGTCTCGCCTTCGCACGAGCAGAGTATTGGTACACCAATGGTTGGTGTACCAATGATCGGTACCATAGTCATCGTGCGGAGAGAGGGCAACCGATGAGCGAACGACCGGGCGGCGTCGACCCGCTGGCACTGGAGCAGCAGGTCTGTTTCGCCCTCTCGGTGGCCGCGCGCAGCGTGGTGGCCGTCTACCGGCCGCTGCTCGAACCGATGGGTCTGACCCACCCGCAGTACCTGGTGATGTTGGCGCTCTGGCAGCACGCGCCGCTCTCCGGTCGTGACCTCAGCCGCCTGCTCCAGCTCGACCCGGGCACGCTGTCACCCCTGCTCAAGAGGCTGGAAGCGGCCGGTTACCTGCGCCGGGAACGCGACCGGAGTGACGAGCGCAGCCTCGCCATCACCCTCACCGCCAGCGGTGCCGCGCTACGGAGTCAGGCAGAGCTGATCCCGGCCGCGATCGTGCAGCGGCTCGGGCTGCCCGTCGCGGACCTGCAACACCTGCACGCGGTGCTCACGCAGCTGATCGCGGCCGCCAACGGACCGGCCGCCTCGGCGACCGACGCGGCGGCTCAGGCGTCGGCGTAGACGGCGAACCCACGCTCGGCACAGCGCCGATAGAAGGCCGCCAGCACGCCCAACTCGGCGCAGGTGAAGTTCCACTGCGGCGGGTCACCGCGCTCGTCACGCAGAGCGTCGAGCCGGCTCTCCAGCCACCGCAGTTGCTGTTCGGCCAACCTGCCGTCGCCGAGCAGAGAACGCAGCACGGTGCTCACCGACTCGAAGGTGACCGCCTCGCCGTGCTCGCGGTGCCCGGTCACGAACCTCTCGATGCCGCTCGCGATCCAGGAGCAGCCGTCCGGGTCGATCACCGGGTCCTCGTCCTCGGCGGCGGCGTCTGTGGCGTACAACACACCTTCCAGGCCGAGGAGCAGATCCACCAACTCGGTGTACGCGGTCGCCCGGATGGTGCCGGTCTTGGCGATGAGCTCGGCCAGCGCCGCAGTCGGCGCGGAGATCCGCGGTAGGTCGACGATCTCGCCGAAGTCGACGAACTCGGCCGGCGCGACCGGATCGTAGAAGCGGCCGGTCCGCGGCCAGTGCACCGCGACGTTGTCCAGCCCCATCTGTCACCTCTTCAAGAGCGCTTATCGGGTCGATCGAGTCGATCGTCCCGGTTCCAGCCGGTAAAGATCAAGCCAGGTTCCGGGGCGCCGCAAACGTACGGCACGGACGCTTTGTCCGCGACCCCCGACCCACCCGACCGCGGGTCAACCCGTTCGGGTGCGGCGCGTGCGATCGGAGCCTGGCGTGTGGGGGGAGTCGTGGGCGGCGGGGTTCTGCCGGCTATGGACTTCTCAGCCGCCTCTCTGAGGGTGCCGAGTGGTGGTTCTGTCTCCCGCGCACAGTAGGATTGACAGCGAGACGAAGACCCGGTGCGGGAGTGGGACGGGGCCGCTGGCCCAGATTCATTCTCCACGTCGGGTCGAGCCGATCGCGATCCGCGGGCAACCGCGGCGACCGGCGCGTTCGACCCGCTGTCCGGAGGTCTCCGGCACCGGTCCGCGCGCCGACGTCGCGTCCTGTCCGCCGAACCCGCGCCCGACGCGCCCTACCGGCGCGGCTGACGCGAGAAAGTGGCCGAGGGTGGCAGCGCAGGACAAGCAGGAGTACGGCGCAGAGTCGATCACCGTTCTCGAGGGGCTGGAGGCGGTTCGCAAGCGGCCCGGTATGTACATCGGGTCCACCGGCGAGCGCGGTCTGCACCACCTCGTCTGGGAGGTCGTCGACAACGCGGTCGACGAGGCGCTGGCCGGATACTGCGACACCATCGACGTGGTGCTGCTCGCCGACGGCGGCGTCCGGGTCACCGACAACGGCCGTGGTTTCCCGGTCGACCTCCACCCGAAGCTCAAGAAGCCGGGTGTCGAGGTCGCGCTGACCGTGCTGCACGCGGGTGGCAAGTTCGACGGCAAGGCGTACGCGGTCTCCGGCGGTCTGCACGGCGTCGGTGTCTCCGTGGTGAACGCGCTCTCCACCCGGATGGCCGTGGAGATCCACAAGTCCGGCTTCGTCTGGCGGCAGAAGTACGACTACTCCAAGCCCGGCCCACTGGACAAGGGCGAGACCACCGACCGCAGCGGTTCGGCGGTCTCCTTCTGGCCCGACGCCGACATCTTCGAGACCGTCGACTTCGACTTCCAGACGATCTACCGGCGTCTGCAGGAGATGGCCTTCCTCAACCGCGCCCTGCGCATCCACCTGCTCGACGAGCGGGTGGCCGAGGAGGAGGACGGCCGGCAGCGCGAGGTCACCTTCTACTACGAGGGCGGCATCGCCGACTTCGTCCGCCACCTCAACGCCTCGAAGAGCCCGATCCACAAGACCGTGGTCGAGTTCGAGGCCGAAGAGGAGGGCATGTCGCTCGAGATCGCCATGCAGTGGAACGAGTCGTACGGCGAGTCGGTCTACACCTTCGCCAACACGATCAACACGCACGAGGGCGGCACCCACGAGGAGGGCTTCCGGTCCGCGCTGACCAGCGTGGTCAACCGGTACGGCACCGACAAGAAGCTGCTCAAGGGTGACGAGAAGCTCTCCGGCGAGGACATCCGCGAGGGTCTCGCGGCGATCATCTCGGTCAAGCTGGCCAACCCGCAGTTCGAGGGCCAGACCAAGACCAAGCTGGGCAACACGCCGGTGAAGAGCTTCGTGCAGCGGGTCTGCAACGACCGGCTGGTCGACTGGTTCGACCGTAACCCGGCCGAGGCCAAGATGATCATCACGAAGGCGTCCCAGGCCGCGCGGGCCCGGATCGCCGCGCAGCAGGCGCGCAAGCTGGCCCGGCGCAAGTCGCTGCTGGAGTCCGGCTCGATGCCGGGCAAGCTGGCCGACTGCCAGTCGACCGACCCGCGCGAGTCCGAGGTGTTCATCGTCGAGGGTGACTCGGCCGGCGGCTCGGCCAAGCAGGGCCGCGACCCACGGACCCAGGCGATCCTGCCGATCCGCGGCAAGATCCTCAACGTGGAGAAGGCCCGGATCGACCGGGTACTGAAGAACAACGAGGTCCAGGCGCTGATCACCGCCCTGGGCACCGGCATCCACGACGACTTCGACATGGAGAAGCTGCGGTACCACAAGGTGGTGCTGATGGCCGACGCGGACGTCGACGGTCAGCACATCCAGACGCTGCTGCTCACCCTGCTGTTCCGCTTCATGCGTCCGCTTGTCGAGATGGGGCACGTCTACCTGGCCGCCCCGCCGCTCTACAAGATCAAGTGGAACAAGAAGGGCGACGACGCCCAGTACGCGTACTCCGACCGCGAGCGGGACGGCCTGATCGCGCTGCGCCAGCAGAAGAAGCCGAACGCCAAGCCGGACGACATTCAGCGCTTCAAGGGCCTCGGCGAGATGAACTACCCCGAGCTGTGGGAAACCACGATGAACCCGGCGACGCGTACCCTGCGTCAGGTCACTCTCGACGACGCGGCGACCGCCGACGAGTTGTTCAGTGTGCTGATGGGTGAGGACGTCGAGGCGCGCCGGTCGTTCATTCAGCGCAACGCCAAGGACGTGCGGTTCCTGGACATCTGACGGACTGCGGTGGGTCGGCCGGGCACTGCCCGGCCGATCCGGCGGTCCACAGAGTTATCCACAGCTTGGCCGGTATCCACAGCGGTTATCCACAGCACGAAAACGACTCTGAGTCTGATAAGGGTATACAGTGACCGATTCTCCCGAGTCCACACCGAACGAGCCCGAGGTCCCCGCCGAGGCCATCGCCGCGGTGGTCGCGCACGACCGGATCGAACCGGTCGGGCTCGAGGTGGAGATGCAGCGCTCCTACCTCGACTACGCGATGAGCGTCATCGTCGGTCGCGCGCTGCCGGACGTCCGGGACGGCCTCAAGCCGGTCCACCGCAAGATCCTCTACGCGATGTTCGACTCCGGCTACCGTCCGGACCGCGGCTACGTGAAGTGCTCCCGCGTCGTCGGTGACGTGATGGGTCAGTTCCACCCGCACGGCGACTCAGCGATCTACGACGCGCTGGTCCGCATGGCGCAGCCCTGGTCGCTGCGCTACCCGCTGGTCGACGGCAACGGCAACTTCGGCTCACCGGGTAACGACCCGGCCGCAGCCATGCGATACACCGAGTGCAAGCTCGACCCCCTCGCGATGGAGATGCTGCGGGACATCGACGAGGACACCGTCGACCTGCAGGACAACTACGACGGCCGGGCCAAGGAGCCCACCATCCTGCCGTCGCGGATCCCCAACCTTCTGGTGAACGGCTCCGAGGGCATCGCGGTCGGCATGGCCACCAAGATCCCGCCGCACAACCTGCGGGAGATCGGCGCGGCGGTGCAGTGGTGCCTGGAGCACCCGGAGGAGGACGAGGAGACCACCCTCGAAGCCCTGCTCGGCATCGTCAAGGGCCCGGACTTCCCGACCCACGGCCTGATCGTCGGCACGACGGCGATCCAGGACGCGTACCGCACCGGTCGCGGCTCGATCCGGATGCGCGCCGTGGTGGAGGTCGAGGAGGACAAGCGGGGTCGACCCTGCCTGGTCGTCAGCGAGCTGCCCTACCAGGTCAACCCGGACAACCTCGCCGAGCGGATCGCCGAGCTGATCAAGGAGGGCAAGCTCGCCGGGATCGCCGACATCCGCGACGAGTCCTCCGGCCGTACCGGCATGCGGATCGTGCTGGTGCTCAAGCGCGACGCGGTCGCGAAGGTGGTGCTGAACAACCTCTACAAGCACACCCAGCTCCAGGAGACGTTCGGCGCCAACATGCTGGCCCTGGTCGACGGGGTGCCGCGCACGCTCAACCTGGCCCAGTTCATCCGCTACTACGTCGAGCACCAGATCGACGTGATCCGCCGGCGGACCGCGTTCCGGCTGCGCAAGGCCGAGGAGCGGGCGCACATCCTGCGCGGCCTGGGCAAGGCGCTGGACGCGTTGGACGAGGTGATCGCGCTGATCCGGCGGTCGCCGACCGTGGACGACGCCCGGCAGGGCCTGATCCGGCTGCTGGAGATCGACGAGATCCAGGCCACCGCGATCCTGGACATGCAGCTGCGCCGGCTCGCCGCCCTGGAGCGGCAGCGGATCGTGGACGACCTGGCCAAGCTCGAGATCGAGATCGCCGACCTCAAGGACATCCTCGCCAAGCCCGAGCGGCAGCGGAGGATCGTCTCGGAGGAGCTGGGCGAGATCGTCGCCAAGTGGGGCGACGACCGTCGGACGCAGATCATCCCGTTCGACGGCGAGGTCTCGATGGAGGACCTCATCGCCCGCGAGGACGTGGTCGTCACGATCACCCGGACCGGGTACGCCAAGCGGACCAAGGTCGATCTGTACCGCTCGCAGCGGCGCGGCGGCAAGGGCGTCAGTGGCGCCACGCTGCGGCAGGACGACATCGTCAGCCACTTCTTCGTCTGCTCGACCCACGACTGGATCCTGTTCTTCACGAACAAGGGCCGCGTGTACCGGGCCAAGGCGTACGAGTTGCCGGAGGCCAGTAGGGTAGCCAAGGGCCAACACGTGGCCAACCTGCTCGCCTTCCTGCCCGATGAGCAGATCGCTCAGATCATTGAGATCCCGAACTACCAGGTAGCCCCCTATCTGGTACTGGCCACGAAGAACGGCCTGGTGAAGAAGACGCGGCTCGAGGAGTTCGACTCCAACCGTTCCGGCGGCATCATCGCGATCAACCTGCGCGATGAGGACGAGCTGGTCGGTGCTGCGTTGGTTGCGCCGGAGAACGACCTGCTGCTGGTCTCGGAGAAGGCACAGGCGATTCGGTTCAACGCCTCGGACGAGGCGCTGCGGCCGATGGGCCGGGCCACCTCGGGCGTGATCGGCATGCGCTTCACGGACGACGACGTCCTGCTCGCCATGGAAGTCGTGCGGGAAGGTTTGGACGTTCTGGTGGCCACGAACGGGGGATACGCGAAGCGCACCCCGATCGAGGAATACCCGGTGCAGGGTCGGGGAGGTAAGGGCGTGTTGACTGCAAAGATCACCGAACGGCGCGGTGGTCTGGTTGGCGCGGTGGTGATCGATCCGGACGACGAGCTGTTCGCGATCACCAGCAATGGTGGTGTCATTCGGACTCCGGTGAAGCCTGTACGACGTACGCGTGACCGGAACACAATGGGGGTCAAGCTGATGGACCTCCCGGACGGCGTGACTATCGTGGCGATTGCTCGCAATGCCGACGAGCCTGACGAACAGGACTAGTTGAATGACGGAGACACAGGCGAAGTCGGGGAACACGGGGACCTCGGCCAACCCGGTCGACGAGGAGGCCGCCAAGGGCGGCACACCAGCGACCGGCCGCGCGGCCGTGGGCCGGGCGACGGTCCCCGCTGACGCGCCTGCCCCGAAGTTCACAAGGGCTCCAGGCATGACACCTCCGCCAGAGCAGTCTGGCGAGGATGCTGGGTCGGGCGACAAGACCGAGACGGCCGGCGCTGAGGCGCCGACATCGGCCGCCGCCACGCCTCCGGGTCCGGCGGCGGCGCCCTCGGCCCGTCCGGCGACCACCCAGCCGCTGGGTGTCCGGGCCGGCCAGGCGGCGTCAACCGGGTCCACCGGCACCCAGCCGCGGATCACACCCGGCATGACCCAGCCGCAGCCGCAGTCGGACGCCGCGCGTGCCGCCGCCGCTGGCGGTCGCCCGGCCAGCGGTGGTGGTCTGCCCCCGGGGATCGGCAGCCCGTCCGCCGTCGGGGCCGCCCGGGTCGGTGACGCGGTGCGTGCTGCGCGTACGTCGGTCAGTTCGGCCGCGTCGCGCGGACCGCGCCGGGCCCGGCTGAACCTGAAGCGGATCGACCCGTGGTCCGTGATGAAGTTCGCATTCGCCGTCTCGGTGGTGCTCTTCATCGTCGTGGTGGTCGCCACCTCGGTGCTCTACCTGGCGCTGGACGCGATGGGCGTGTTCCAGAGCGTCAACGAGAGCCTGAGTGACCTGGTCAATGCCGGTGGTGGGCAGAGCACCAGCGGCTTCCAGATCACCGCCAAGGGCGTGATCCTCAGCTCGGCGCTGATCGGGCTGGTCAACGTGGTGCTGTTCACCGCGCTGGCCACGCTGGGCGCGTTCGTCTACAACGTCTGCGCCGACCTGGTCGGCGGGATCGAGCTGACCCTCGCCGAGCGGGACTGAACGACCGGGACGCCGGGGCACCGTGGAAAGCGGTCGCTCCGGCGTCCCGTACTCAGGTAGTTTTTGCAGGCGTCGACGGCCCGGCTCGCAGGCGCGGACCCCGATTTGGGTCCGGCGCAGCGGATGGGTTAATCTTGCTCGTCGCAACGCGGGGCTATAGCTCAGTCGGTTAGAGCGCAGAGCTGATAACTCTGAGGTCGATGGTTCGATTCCATCTAGCCCCACCGCATTTCGTCCGACGGTAGTCGAGCTTGAGGGGTCGCCCCATGTTCAAGAAGCTGCTGATCCTGGCTGGCGTCGTCGGTGTGGCCGCCGTCGTGTTCAACAAGATCAAGGCGTCGAACGACGAGCGTGCCCTGTGGCACGAGGCGACCACCGCGCCCGACCTGCGCTGACGTCCGGCCCGGCGACGAGCGATCGACGCCACGGCCACTCACGGGGCCCTAGCTCAACTGGCAGAGCACTGCCTTTGCAAGGCAGGGGTTAGGGGTTCGAGTCCCCTGGGCTCCACCAAACTCCGGTGCAGGTCACCGGAGTTTATTTTTTCGACCGGCCCAGAGCCAGAAGAGCGACGCCGCCAGTCCACTGGCGCCCATGGCGACGATCACACCTCGGGGCATCTCGGTGTTGATTGGCTTCGGCATGCACCTGGCCGGGGTGTAATCGATTGTCAGTTGCTGGTGCAGCGACGGAAGCCGCCGGTCGGGGAACGAGCGCGCACCGATGCCGCAGGTGGTCGGCCCGTCGGCCGTGACGACACGTACCTGCACGTAGGCGCTCTGGGTGCCGTGGGCCGGTTCCACCGCGACCACCGTCGCTGGCAGGAGTACGCCGGCCGGTGGGGGCGGCTGGCGGTCATCGGTGGCACCTATCAGTATCAGCAGGCTGCACGGCAGCAGCAGCGCCAGCGGAAGGGATGGCCAGACCTTTGGACGAGTCCCGGTGGCCAAGAACGACGGCATGACGTCAGGCTAGCCAGCGAGATCAATGAGGCTGTCCTTGCGCGGTGATGGCGCTGCCCGTCGGGGCGATCCCGTTCTGGTGAGCGCGATGACTCAGGGACATCATGATGACTCAGGGACATCATGAACTTCGCTGCGAACGCCGCCAGTCAGCGCTCGGAGCCATCAGCTGGCGGACGGAACCAAGGGCATGAAGGGCTGCGCCCGGCCCGACGAAGAATCGGGCCGGGCGCGCATTGGGTGAGCTATGCCGCGAAGTGGGTGCGGCGGCGGCGTCCGATCAGGTAGATCGCGCCGCCGAGGAGCAGCAGCGCGCCGCCAATGCCCACCACGGTCGCGGTCGCGGCACCGGTTACGGGAAGCCCGCCGCCCTCGCCACCGGGGGCGGCCGCGCCACTGGAGACACTGGGCGCCGGTGCAGCAGTCGCCGTGGCGCTGGGAGAGGCGCTCGGCGTGGCACTGGAGGAGGCGCTCGGCGTCGGCGTGGGCTGAGCCTTGCAGTCAAGGGCGCGCGCGGCGTACAGGCCGTCGTTCAGGTAAGCCAGTAAGACATCGATCGACCCGTCGTCGAGCGTCGTCTGCGCGGCTGCCTTCACGTTGACACCAGCCTTCGTCAACGTCTGGGTCACCCTGACCCGAAGATCCGTCGTCCAGGCCTGCTGCAGATCAGTCTTGAGGAACGCGCGCAGATCCTCCGGAGTGCCGTCCAGATGCTTCTGAATGGCGGGAGGCAGAACGACGAACGAGGCGGCGTTCGCCGCACTCAGGATCTGCGCGGTCAACACCCGAACCTGAACATCGGTGGCGGTGTCCAGGTCGATGGTGACAAGCTTGCGGAGGTCCGTGTAGACCTTGCGCTCGACCGTTTGGCAGGCGTCGTTCAGCCCGGGTGATGCAGTCTGCGCCACCGCGGGTGCCGCCGGAATCAAAAAGGCCAGCGCCATCAGGACGCCAGCCGGGACCTTCCATCGCATATGGAACCTACTCCCCGTTGGATGTTGAAACATGGAGATGTTGCATCTCCGGTGGGGAGTCCTTGGCGAGAGCTTCAACGCGGCCGTTCGGTGTTCAGCCTTGGGAGCCGTCGCCGGCTGAGGTGGTGACGTCGGGTCGGGCCTGCGGGACGTGCTCCATGAGCTTGGTGAGCGCGCCGTTGGCGAAGGTCGCGCCGAGCGCTGACCCGGCCCCGATGGTCCAGCCGACCGGCCCGAGCGGGGTGCAGCCGAAGAACTGGCTCACCCCAGGCGTCTGCACCACCACGACGAGCACCCCCAGCGACGCTGCCGTGGACGCCAGCACCGTCGGGCTGGTGCCGCCGGCCAGGATGGTCTGCCCGAGTTGGGTGCCGACCAGGGAGACCAGGGCGACCGTCCCGGCTCGCTGACGGCGTCCGGTGTAGCGGGCCAACGTCCAACCTGCGGTAGCGCCCAGCGTGGTGGCTGCCGCCCGCAAGCCGATCTCGCGGGTGAGGCTCTCGCCGAGGGCCGCGTCCGGGCCCTCCCGGAGCAGCGCGTCGGTGCGGTCCGACGCGGGCGGCCGGACCGCGATGGCCAGTGCCGGTGCCAGGTCGGTGAGCAGGTTGACGAGCAGCAGCTGTCGTCCGGTGAGCGCGGAGCGGCCGGTCGCCGCGGCGGTGAGCACGCTGAACGCGATCTCGCCGAGGTTGCCGCCGACCAGGATGCTGAGCGCGTGCCGTACCGACGACCACATCGCCCGCCCTTCGATCAGGGTCGCGATGATGGTTTCCAACCGGTCGTCGGTGACCACCAGGTCGGCTGCGGCGCGGGCGGCCGGGGTGCCCCGTTGGCCGAGGGCGATGCCGACATCGGCCAGCCGGATCGCCGGGGCGTCGTTGGCGCCGTCGCCGGTCATCGCCACGGTCCGCCCGCACTTCTGCAACGCCTGGATGATCCGCACCTTGTGTGCCGGGGTGCAGCGGGCCACCACGTCGGTGTTGGCCAACCGCTCGGCGAGCGCGTCGTCGTCGAGTTGGTCGAGTTCAGCGGCCGTGACCACCCGCTGTTCGTCGTGCTCGCTGATGGTGGCGGCGATCGCCTCAGCGGTGGCCGGATGATCGCCGGTGATCATGATGGTGTGCACGCCGGCCTGCCGGATTCGGCGTACCGCCGGGGCGGCACTCTCCCGGACACCGTCCGCGAGGGCCAGGAAACCCACGAAGGTGAGCCCTCGCACGTCGGAGTCGGTGACCTTCGGGTCGTCCACCGGGCACTCCGCGACGGCCAGGATCCGGTTGCCCGCCCCGGCCCGGTCGGCGAGCATCCGCTCCAACTCCGCGCGGCCGGCGTCGTCGAGCGGCTCCTGACGACCGTCGAGGCGTCGCGACGAACAGCGCGGCAGCACCGTCTCCGGAGCGCCCTTGACGCTCAACAACAGGTGACCGTCGGTCTCCCCGACGCTCGCGTGGTAGCCGCGGGACGGCTCGAACGGCAACCCTCCGGCAGCCCGCCAGCCGGCCGTACCGGTCTGCTCGACCACCCCGGCCTCGCCGGCGCCCCGTCGGACCGCCCGGTCGGTCTGCAACGCCAACTCTTCCGAACCCTTCGCCGCAGGGGTGGCCCGCAGCGCCGCGGCCAGCGTAAACCGGAGTCGGTCGTCGAGCCGGTCCACCGGCGCGTACCGGTCGCCGACGCCGTCGCCGACCCCGGCCAGCAGCATCTGGCCCTCGGTGAGGGTGCCGGTCTTGTCGAAGCAGAGCACGTCCACCCGGCCCAGCGCCTCGATGGTGCGCGGGTTGCGGACCAACGCGCCGTGCTCGGCCAGCCGCCGGGCGGCGGCCAGCTGCGCCGCGCTGACCAGGAACGGCAGCCCCTCCGGCACCGACGCCACGGCGAGGTTCGCGGCGGTCGCCGCCGTTTCGACAAGGGGTACGCCCCGAAGCAGGCCCGCGCCGGCCACTGCCACTGCGGAACCGACCGCCAACGGGATGGCAGCGCTGGTCAACGAGCCGAGTCGAGCCTCCACCCCACTGGCCGGGGGTGCCTGCCGTACCAGTGCCAGGCTGCGCCCGGCCTCGGTGTCGTTGCCGGTGGCCACCACCACGGCGGTGCCGTGCCCGGCGGCGACGGTGGTGCCCTCGTAGAGCATCGAGTGTCGGTCGGCGATGGCGGCGGCCACCACCGGCCGGTTGGACTTGGCGACGGGTAGCGACTCGCCGGTCAACGACGATTCGTCGGCCTCCAGGCCCACCGATTCGAGGACCCGACAGTCGGCGGGCACCGAGTCACCCGGTTCGAGGGCGATGACGTCCCCGAGGACCAGGTCTTCGGCGGCGAGCACCTGCTCGGCGCCGTCGCGGCGGACCCGTGCGGTCACCGCCGACCGGGACAGCAGCTCTGCCAGTGACCTCTCCGTGTTGCGCTCGTGCACCGCCCCGATCAGGGCGGACCCACCGACCACGCTGCCCACCAGCGCGGCGTCGACGAGCGAGCCGAACGACGCGGAGAGCACCGCTCCGGCGGCCAGCACCGGGGTGAGCGGGTTGGACAGCTCGTCCACGAAGGCGCGCAGCAGCCCACCACCTCCGGGTGCGGCACTGCCGTCCCCGCCGGAGCCCTGGCGTCGGCGCTGCGCTTCGGCGCTGGCCAGGCCGTCCAGGGTGGAGCGCAGGTGGTCGAGGACGGTGCCGACGGGCATCAGGTGCCAGGCGGTTGTCACGGGCGCCGGCGTGTCCGACTGGTCGTGCAGCCGGCGGGCCTGCCAGACCCCGTTCGCGAAGGCCAACCCGGCAGCGCCGTTGACCGCGACGAGCGCCCGGTGGGGCAGTTGAGTCGGTGGGGCGGTGAACGCGCCCAGCGCCCCGAGACCGGTGCCGGCCATGGAGAGCCGGATGTTCTGCTGGGCCGTTCGCCGGGCCACCCCGGTCGCCTCGATCACCAGTGCCACCACCCGCAGGTCGGCACCGACCAGCAGGTGCGCACCCCACGGCGGCAACTCCTCCGGAGCGGCGAACCCGAGACCGCAGTCGGACGCGCCGAGCGCCTTCCGGTCCGCGGAGACCAGCATCACCACCGCGCCGTCGCGCTGCAACGCGCGCACCGACTCGGCCAACTGGTCCCCGCCGGGCAGCATCGTGTCGGCGAAGGCGTACCGCTGCTCGTCTCCGCCGGCGACGACCAGCCGCAGGCCGGCGTGTCGGGCGGCGGCTGGCAAGCCGTCGACGCCGGGTGCGGGTTCCGGCTCGACCCGCAACAGCGCGGCGAGCCGGTCGCGGTGGGCGAGGCCGAGGAGCTGGCCGCCGGCAGAGCGCAACCGGGCCGCATCCGGGATGTCGTCCGGGTCGTACGCGGGCATCCGGTCCAGTGGCCCGAGCCGCCAGCCGTCCGCCGTGCGGGAAGCGGCCGGGTCGTCCGGGTCGAACAACGCGAAGGCCCGCTCGGCCACCTCGTCGACGTCCGCATCGGATGCCGGTGCCAGATCGGCCAGCACGCCCCGATCCGAGCCGAGCACCGCGGCGTCGAGCACGAGCGTGTCGATCCGGTCCAGCTCGCGCAGCACGCTCCGGTCCATCGCGATCACTCCGCGCCGGGCCAACATCCGGCCGAGCTGGGCTGCGTACCCCTCACGGCCACTGCCGGGCGCCTTGGGTAGCGCGGACAGGCCCAGCGCGGCGGCCCGCTTCGGTCCGGCGAACGGCACCGCCGCCGCCGCTGCGGCCGCGCCTGCGGCAAGCATGCGGTTGATATGCCGCTCGACCGGGCCGTCCGGCTTCGGCCGGGGGCGGTCGGCCACCGGCCATCGGGCGCCAGCGCGTTCCGCGTCGCCGGTCAGCCGTGGCTCGGCCCGCTCCCAGGCGGAGAGTTGGGCCCGCGCCTCGCCCCACTGCACCACCCGCTGCGCACCGTCCAGGACGATCCCGGTCCAGCGGCCGGTCAAGCCCTGCACCACCGCTTCGGCCAGCGGAAACAGGATGTCTGCGCGGGGGTCGGAGCGCAGCCGTCGGCCGATGAAGTCGTGCAGCTTCGGTTGGAGATCCACTGCGGAGAGCAGACCGGACACCTCGCCGGGCAGCGGTGCGAACGGCAGGACCCGGGTGGCGGCCGAGATGGTCAGGCCCAGCGCGTCCGAGGCGAGCCCGCCGAGGGTGCGCGGGGTTCGCGGCCCCTCCTCCGGTGGGTGTGGCGGTGGGATCTCCGGGTCGGGTTCGTGGTCGCAGGTCCGCTCGACCCGGTCGATCGCGGCGATCAGGTCGCGCAGCGTCGGCTCGGGGGTCTGGACGGCAACCACCACCCGGCCGGAGGGTGCGTTGACCCGGGCCCAGGCGACACCGGGCATCCGCTCCAGCGCACCCTCCACCTGACGAGCCAGCCGGTTTCCGCCCTCTTGGCACACACCGTGCACTTCGATGTGGTGCCGGCCTGGTCGGGACCAGACCCGACGCCGCGTCAGCCCGGCAGTCCGGGCCAGCCGGGTCGCGGCCGAGCTGAGCGTCCGGGACGCCTCGCCGACCAAGTGCGGCACGCCGAAGGACGGCAGGAAGCGGCCGGCAGCTCGACCCGCCGCCGTCATCGAGGCGTACGGCTGGACGGACGCCGGCCCTGCTCCCTGTTGCCGCCTGTCCTGACCTTGGCCATTTCGTCCTCCCGCCGCGCTCACGTCCGGCGGCCTGGCTTCCCGACCTGCCATCCGTTATGCCCCCTGGGTGGCGGAATTTTCCGCCGTCACTGGCGCATGGACGGGGTGGGCCGTGGAATCCGACGACCTTCACCGGAACAGGGGGAGGCCGGCATGAGCACGCTGACGCGACATCTCACCGGTTCGCGCGAGAACGTCCAGATGTACGGCCGGCGGGTTCACCTGCCGGTGCTGGGTGAGGTGGCGGTGCCGCCACCGGACAAGGTCGCCTACTACGCCGGGCTCGGGGTGCTCGCGGCGCTACAGGTCATCGAGTGGCCGATCGCTGTGGTGATCACCGCTGGCCACCTGCTGGCCGACCAACATTTCTCCGGCCTGGTGCGCGGTGTCGGGGAGGCGCTGCAGACTGCCTGATGCGAGCCAGGTCACCCGACGATTGACATGAATCAGGGTTGAGGTCGCATGCTCGGGCGATGCCGAGCACAACCGTCACCGCCGTACCTGCCGCACCAGGGCTGTTCGCACCCCGACTGCGCGCGATGACGGTGGGCATCGTCGCGCTGATCTCACTCCTCGCGTTCGAGGCGCTGGCGGTCGGCACGGCGATGCCGACCGTCGCCCGCAGCCTGGACGGGCTGGCGCTGTACGGGATCGCGTTCGGTGGCCCGTTCGCCACCGGCGTGCTGGCCATGGTGGTCTCCGGCATCTGGTGCGACGCCCGAGGTCCTCGTGGCCCGATGTGGCACGGCGTCGCCTGGTTCGTGGTCGGGTTGCTGATCGCCGGGACCGCCCCCGTGATGAGCGCGCTGGTCGTCGGGCGGGTCGTGCAGGGGTTCGGCTCCGGGCTGCTCTCGGTGGCGCTCTACGTGATCGTCGGGCACGCGTACCCGCAGGAACTGCACCGGCGGATCTTCGCGGCGTTCGCGGCGGCGTGGGTCGTACCGTCGATGGTCGGGCCGGCGGTTGCCGGCCTGATCGTGCAGTACCTGGGCTGGCGGTGGGTCTTCCTGGCGGTACCGGCGGTGGCCGTGCCGGCGGTACTGCTGATCCACCCCGGCCTGCGGTCGCTGGGCCGGAGCGCGGCGACCAGCCCACCGGCGGGTGCAGCCGCGCGGATCGGTTGGGCGTGCGGGGCCGCGGTGAGTGCCGCACTGCTGCACATCGGGGGGCAGCAGCGCGGCGCTACCGCTCTGGTGCTGGTCGCGTTCGCCGTGGTTGGCCTGCTGGTGTGTGCCCCGCGCCTGCTGCCGGCCGGGTTTCTTCGGGCCGCGCGAGGGTTGCCCACCGTCGTCGGGCTGCGTGGCCTGGCGTCGGCGGCCTTCGTCGGCGCCGAGGTGGTCATCCCGTTGTTGCTCTCCCGGGAGCGGGGCCTCTCGCCGACCGCAGCCGGGCTGGTCCTCACCGTCGGCGCGTTGGCCTGGTCGGTGGGCTCCTGGTTGCAGGGCCGGATCCCGGTGCCGGCGTCGCGGGCCAGCCTGCCGCGCGCCGGGCTGAGCTGCATCACGGTCGGCACCGCCATGGTGGCGCTGGCCGTCTGGCCCGAGCTGCCGGTGACCGTCGCCGTGGCCGGTTGGGCGGTCGCCGGCCTGGGCATGGGGCTGCTCTATCCGTCGTTGTCGGTGCTCACCCTGGAGTTGTCCGCGCCGGGTGAGCAGGGCCGCAACAGCTCGTCATTGCAGCTGGGCGACTCCCTCTTCGCGGCGACCGTGCTGGCGCTTACCGGAGCCGTGTTGGCGGCGGGAAGCGCGCCGGGCCCGGCCAGCTACACGGCGACTCTCGTGGTAGCTGCGGGGTTGGCGCTGGTCGGAGCACTGCTGGCCGGTCGTGTCGTGGTCGGCGGGAGCGTGCGGCCGGGCGGGTGATCCGGGGATTCGGCCGCGTCTGACCTGATTGTGCCGGGAGGATGACGGACGATGAACTTCCTGACCATTCTGCCGCTCGCCGTGGTCATGGTCGCCGGGACGCAGTTGGTGGTGGCGGTCTTCCTCGCGTCGTCGGATCGGCCCCGGGCGGCGTCGCTCGGCTTCCTCGCTGGCGCGGGGCTGGTGGTCGCCGCCGGTGTGACAGTGGGTTGGCTGCTGACCCGGTTGGTGGGCGGTCTGGTCGCCGATGCCAAAGCCGTCGCGGGCAAGGTCGATCGCGGCCCCGCCATCGACCTGGTGGTGCTCGCCCTGCTGGTGATCCTGGCCGTGCTGATTTGGCTACGGCGCAATCGGTCCGGACCGCCACGATGGCTGGGGAGCATCGAGCGTGCCGATCCGCGCCAGACACTGCGACTGGGCGCGCTGCTCTTCGTGGTGACGCCCACCGACGACCTGACCATGGCCACCGTCGGGGCGACCGTGGCCCGACACAACCTGCCCTGGTGGCACCTGGTGCCGTTCGTGCTGCTCACGGTGCTCCTGCTCGCGTTGCCCCTGCTGGCGTTGCTGCTCCTCGGGGACCGGGCCGCGCGGGCGTTGGCCCGGATGCGGGAATGGGCCGAGGGGCACGCCTGGATCGTCAACGAGATCGTGATCGCGTTCTTCGCGGTGCTTACCGTGTTGGACCTGATCCGCTCGGGCTGACCCGCCACGCGGACACGTACGGGGGAACCGGCCGGAAATGAGAGCAACAACGGTTCACGTTCGTCTTACGGTGACGCCATGTTCGCTGTCGTCACCACGGTGATCCTCTACGTCTTCGGCTTCGTCTTCCTCTACGGCGTGATCCGGCTGGGTGTCCGGCACGCGTTCGAGGATCTGGAGCTGCAACGGGCCAAGGCCCAGCGCGAGGAGGAGTTGGCTGCTGCCCGCGACCGCTCCTTCATGCGCGACAACGCGTTCCTCGCCGGCAGTTGAGCGCCGGATCGATCCGGCGTCGGCCGGTGGCGTCGCCGGGCGGCCGGGGAGCCGCCGGGCAGTTCAGCGTCGCGGATGCGAGGATCGCACCCGTGATGGGAACGCTGAAGACCGAACCGGCCCGCGCCCGCCTGGATCTGCTTGCCCCGCCGGTTGCCGAGGCCATCGCGCAGTGGCCCGCCGACGCGCCGGTGGACGTCGACGACGTGCTGGTCGCGCCGATCGACGCCGATCTCGCCGACACCGCCGCGTTCTGTGCGGCGTACGAGGTGGGGTTGGACGTGTCGGCCAACTGTGTCGTGGTGGCGGGCAAGCGCGATGGCGTGGTCCGCTACGCGGCCTGCATCGTTCTGGCCACCACTCGGGCCGACGTGAACGGGGTGGCCCGCCGGGCGCTGGACGTCCGCAAGGCGAGCTTCGCCTCGATGACCGACGCGGTCGAGTTGACCGGCATGGAGTACGGCGGAATCACTCCGATCGGGTTGCCGGCCCAGTGGCCGATCCTGGTCGACGCGCGGGTCATCGCCACACCGCACGTGATCGTCGGGTCCGGCGTACGACACAGCAAGATCGCGCTGCCCGGGCCGGCGCTAGGCGCGCTGCCCGGCGCGCGGGTGGTGGAAGGGCTGGCCAAGCCGGCCTGACCAGGCACCGGCATCGATGTTGTTGCACGTGAAACATCGTGATCATCGATGCCGGATCCCGACCACGGGTGACTCAGTGTGAGTGGGCTGCGGATTCGCGCTGCTCGACCTCGGCGAGCGCGGCGAGCAACGTCTGCACCTCCTGCGCGCCGGAGACTGCGTACTTCCCGGCCAGGATGAAGGTCGGCACGCTGGTGATGCCCAGGTCCCGGGCGGTGGCCAGGTCGGCGGAGACGTCGGCGACCCGCTCGTCGGAGTCCAGGAACCGACGCGCGTCGGCAGCGTCCAGGCCGATCTCGCCGGCCAGGGTGGCCAGCGCCTCCCGCGACCCGACGTCGACGCCGTGGTTGAAGTGCGCCTGGTAGAGCGCCTCCACCATCTCGCCCGCCCTGCCCTGGTCGTTGGCCCAGGAGACCAGCCGGTGCGCGTCGAAGGTGTTGGCGATCACCGCGCGGTCGTAGTCCAGCCGTAGCCCGTCACCGGCCGCGACCTGGGTCACGTGGTCGACCATCTGCCGGGCGCGCTCCGGGCCGCCGAACTTGCCGGCCAGCGCCTCCACCAGCGGAAGAGGCTGCGGCACCGGCGACGGGTCGAGCTGGAACGGCCGGTAGCGGACCGTCACCTCGCCCTCGTAGCTGGCGAGGGCCTCATCCAGCCGGCGCTTGCCGATGTAGCACCACGGGCAGATGACGTCCGCGTAGATCTCGATCTCCATGATCGGTGCCAACCTCGCGGTCAGCCGAGTTGTTCCCGGATCTGCCGCTTGAGTCGGCCCAGGATCGCCGTGCCGCCGCGAATCCGCAGCGGGCTGATCGCCTGCGCCAGCCCCATCCGCTGATAGAGGTCGTCCGGCACGGCCAGCACCTGCTCGGCGCTCGCACCCGCCAGACCTTCGGCGAGGATCCCGGCGAACGCCCGGGTGGTCGGCGCCTCCGGCGGGCAGTCGAAGAGCGTGGCTACGGTGCCCTCCGGGGTCACCTTGGCGCGGAGGAAGAACACCGTCTGGCACTCGGGCACCTGCTCCATGCCCTCCCGCTCGGCGGTGCCCTCCGGCAGCGCCGGGATGACGTCGGCGTACTCCAGGAGCATTTCCAGCACCAGGTCGCGCGGCGCGGCGGCGAACTCGTCGACGATCTCGGCCAGTCGGGCCGGCATGTCAGCCATGTGTCGAGGCTACCGGTGCCGGGCGGCACTCCTCAGACGGTGGGCGACTGCTCGCTGATCTCGCTGAGCGCGCTGGTGGGGTCGAGCTGCATGGCCAGGTCGCCGAGCGAGACGATTCCCACCAGCTTGCGGTCGCTGTCACAGACCAGCACGCGTCGGATGCCCCGGTCCCGCATGAGCGCCGCCGCCTCACCCGCCGTGCAGTGCTGCTCGATCATGACGACCTCGCGGGTGACGATCGAGCCGATGGTGGTGGCCGCGGGGGAGCTGTTCTCCGCCACGGCCCGCACCACGATGTCCCGGTCGGTGAGCATGCCGGCGAGGCTGGCGCCGTCGGTGACCACCACATCACCGATGTCGGCCTCCTTCATCACCCGGGCCGCCTCGTCCAGGGTGGTCTCCGCCGGCAGGTACACGACCTGCTTGGTCATCACGTCACTGACCCGGTAACCGGTCATGAGAGCCTCCGAAGACGTTTCTACCGATCCGACTGCTCTACCCCGTGACGCCGCAGCTACACCAGGTTTCCACGTTCCTGGCGTACCTCGTGGACGATCCGGTCCACCAGACCGTCCAGCGGTAGCTCGGTGCGCGTGTCGCCGGCCCGCTCGCGCAGCTCGACGTACCCCTCGGTGAGTCGGCGGCCGACCACGACGGCCCGGGGGATGCCGATCAGCTCGGCGTCGGTGAACTTGACCCCGGCCGAGACGTGCGTGCGGTCGTCGACAAGCACCCGCAGGCCGGCGGCGGTGAGGTGCCCGCCGAGCTCCAGCGCCGCGTCGAGCTGCGGGCCCTTGCCCGCAACCACCAGGTGTACGTCGCACGGCGCGATCGCCGCCGGCCAGACCAGACCCCGCTCATCGTGGTGCTGTTCGGCGATGGCCGCCACCGCGCGAGAGACCCCGATGCCGTACGAGCCCATGGTCGGCCGGACCGGCTTGCCGGCCGGCCCGAGCACGTCGACCGCGAAGGCGTCGGTGAAGCGGCGGCCGAGCTGGAAGATGTGCCCGATCTCGATGCCCCGCCGGATGGTCAGCTCGCCGGCCTCGCAGTCGGGGCAGGGGTCGCCGGCGCGTACGTCGGCCGCCTCGATGGTGCCGTCGGGGGTGAAGTCCCGTCCGCAGACCACGTCGGTCGCGTGCCGGCCCGGCTCGTTCGCCCCGGTCAGCCATGCCGAACCGGCCACTACCCGAGGATCGACCAGGTAACGGATGCCCAGCTTGTCGAGCAGTTGCGGCCCGATGTAGCCGCGTACCAACTCGGGATGCGCGGCCCACTCCTCGAAGACGGTCACCTGGGCGGGGTGCAGCGCGGCACCGACCCGTTTGAGGTCGACCTCCCGGTCACCGGGCAGCCCGACGACCAAGGGCTCGGCCCGGTCGACACCCGGCTGACGGACGGAGAGCACGACGTTCTTCAGGGTGTCGGCGGCGGTCCAGCCATCCCGGCCGCCCAATCGGCGGGCGTTGGCCAACTCCACCAGGCTCGCGATCGTCGGCGTCTCCGGAGTGTCGTGCACCTCGGCGGCCGGCCGCGTGCCCAGGTCACCGGCGGTCGGCGCGCGGGTGACCACCGCCTCGGTGTTGGCCGCGTAGTCGCAGGCGGTGCAGCCGACGAAGGTGTCCTCGCCGACCGGGGTCGCCGCCAGGAACTCCTCCGACGCGGAGCCGCCCATCGCGCCGGACATCGCGTCCACCACCGTGTAGTCCAGACCCAACCGGTCGAAGATCCGCTGGTACGCGGTGCGATGCCGGGCGTACGCCTCCCGCAGCCCCGCCTCGTCCAGGTCGAAGGAGTACGCGTCCTTCATCAGGAACTCCCGGCCGCGCAGCAGCCCGGCCCGCGGCCGAGCCTCGTCGCGGAACTTCGTCTGCACCTGGAACAGCGTCAGCGGGAAGTCCCGGTACGAGGTGACCAGGTCCTTGACCAGCAGCGCCGCCATCTCCTCATGGGTGGGCGCCAACAGGTGCTCGGCGCCGCGCCGGTCGGCGAGGGTGAAGATGTCGTCGCCGTACTCCGTCCACCGGCCGCTCGTGCGGTAGGGATCGGCCGGCAGCAGCGCCGGGAAGTGCACCTCCTGGTCGCCGATCGCGAACAGCTCGGCGCGTACCACCTCGGTGATCCGATCCAGCACCAGCTTGCCCAGCGGCAGCCAGGTGTAGCCGCCCGGTGCGGCACGACGGATGTAGCCGGCGCGAAGCAGCAGCCGGTGGCTCGGCACCTCCGCGTCGGCCGGATCCTCGCGCAGGGTCCGCAGCAACAGGGTCGACATGCGTAGCAGCATGGGTGCAGCGTAGGGCCGCGCCGATCGGACGAGCGAACCAATTCGGTACCGCTCTGCCGCTGATCAACTCGGTCCCCATGATGTCGCGGTATCCGCGTGGTGGGGGTGCCCGATTTTCAGCAACCCGAGTGGAACACCTGGCCGCGGCGGGGCTGAGGTGCCCTCCCGCAGGTCCACACCAGGCCGGACAGGTGATGTGCATCTTGAGCACCCGGACGCGGCAACCATCGGTGCCCATGCTGACGTCTGGGATGGCATTCAGCCTTACACCCCTGATGCGAAGGACCGGCTCGTGTGGACAATCTGCTGAGTGAGTTCGACTCGTTCGTCCGTACCCGCACCCCGGCGTTGTTGCGCTCGGCCTACCTGCTGACCGGAGATCAACATCTGGCCGAGGACCTCGTCCAGTCAGCCCTGGCTCGGACGCATCGATCGTGGAGCCGCCTGCACCACAGCGGCAACGCCGAGGCGTACACCCGCAAGACGATGTACCACCTGCAGGTGTCCTGGTGGCGCCGCCGTCGGGTACCCGAGTCAATGCCGGGCGACCTACCCGAGCCACGCGGAGGCGGCTCGGCCTCGGACCACGCCCACCAGACCAGCCTGCGGCTCACCCTGCGAGCGGCGTTGGTGAAGCTTTCCCCAAAGCAACGCGCCGTGCTTGTCCTGCGGTTCTTCGAGGATCGCACCGAGCTCGAAGCGGCCGAGTTGCTGGGCGTCACCGTCGGAACGGTGAAGAGCCAGACAGCCAAGTCGTTGGCCCGATTGCGCACCGTCGCACCCGAGCTCGCCGAGCTGTATGTCCTGGAAGGGAGCACCCGATGAACGACCAGCGCCTCCGGCTCGACCTGACCGCCCTGGCCGACGAGGTCACCTCGGTCGACCTGCGGGACCGTACGCTCCGCACGTCGCGTCGGCTCGGCATCCAGCGGGCGGTGGCCACCTCCGCCGCCGCGCTGGTGCTGATCGCGGCGGCAACCAGCACCGCCTTCGCCATCCGGCCGAACCAGTCCCCGACCCCGCTGCCTGCCGACACCCCGTCGGTCACCGCGTCGTCGACGCAGTCGCCCTCTCCGACGCCGTCCGCCAGCGCCGACGCCCCGCCCAGTAGTGGGTCCGGCACGAACGCCCCGGCAGTACATTTCGGAAAGCTCTTCTACGGCCCCGCCTCGGGGGTCGAAGCCAAAAACGCGAATCTACGCTCCTGGAGCCCTGGGGGCAGTGTGGTGCGACTGGCGGCTCTGCCCGAACCCACGGCATTGATCCGCGCGGGCATCTCGCCGGACGGGCACCGGGTTGCCTGGGTGCAGATCGACGTGGACGGCGGTAGCAATCTCTACACGGCCAACGTCGACGGCTCAGACAGGCAGCAGGTGCGCAAGGAGGTCGAGCAAACCTGCGTCTACCCGGTCTGGTCGCCGGATGGGCGGTACCTGCTGTTCCGCGAGTGGGATGCGACGGTTGGGCCTGGCCGAGTTGGGGTGCTGGACACGCACTCAGCGAAGAAGACCGTGCGCTGGTGGGCCAACGACCGTGCGGGATGTAATGCTCGTTGGTCGTCTGACGGCAAGATCATCGCGATGATCAACGCCGATGGTGGTGTGACGCTGTTCGACAGCAGCGGCAACCGGAAGCGTGACATGCCAGGGCTGGGCACAAGGGGTACCTGGGGGAATGGGGACGTCGTCAGCCTCTCTCCGAATGGCGATCGCATTGCCCTGTACCGCTCCGACCCCAGCAGCGAGGACGCGACCGATCCCAAGGTCGGCGTGGTGCGCGATACCCGAACGGGCGAGGAGATCCGGCTGCCTCTGGAGGGCCGAAAGTCGCGGCAGGTGTACTTCCGGACTGACGGTTCGATGATCGTGCGGGTCCAGGCCGGCAGTGGGTACGCCGTGCTGTTGGTGGACGAGGACGGCAAGAAGATTGCCGAGACCCCCGAGCCAGCCAGCCTGAAGGACATTCGGATCCTTGCCGTCGTGGGCTGACGAGCAGCACCGGAACAGGGTGGCTGGGCTGAGCCACGGGAGCCGTGCCACCGGGTAAGACGAGGGACCGGCCACTCACGGGGGTGGCCGGTCCCTCCGCCGGTTCACCCCGCGCTGGACAGTCGGCCCTCGCAACGCACGTCCGGATCGGCCGCCGACTGCCAGGGCAGCATCCAGTTCAGGGCAGTCTCCTCGACCACCGACACCAGGCTGTACGGAACCTGTGTGGCCTGCGGGCAGAGGGCAGTTGGCCAATGACCTCCGCCACGTCGCCCGATCGGGGCACTGCCCGCCGTACCTCCGGTGACAGACTTGTCGCCGCAGGCAACGAATGGCGTAAGGAGAACACGGGTGCGCTGGGGCAGTTTTGTCGCGGTCGGGGACAGCTTCACCGAGGGCATGGACGACGCGTACCCGGACGGCACCTTCCGGGGCTGGGCGGACCTGGTGGCGACCCGGCTCGCCGCCGAGGTGGGCCCCGACTTCCGGTACGCGAACCTGGCCATCCGGGGCCGGCTCTTCCCCAGCGTCGTCGCCGAGCAGGTGCCCTCCGCAGTGGCGATGAAGCCGGATCTGATCAGCTTCGCGGCCGGTGGCAACGACGTGCTGCGGCGCACCTTCGACCCGGAGACGCTCGTCGCCCGCTTCGACGAGGTGGTCCGGCAGCTGCGCTCCGGCGGCGCGGACGTGCTCCTCTTCCGGTTCGCGGACGTGATGGCCCGACTGCCCGGTCAACGCCTCGTCGCCCCCCGGGTGCAGTTGCTCAACCAGGCGGTCGGTGAGACCGCCGAGCGGCACGGCGCCATCATGGTCGACCTGTACGCCGACGACACGTTCCTCAACCCGATGCTCTGGAGCACCGACCGGCTGCACCTCTCTCCGGCCGGGCACCGACGGGTCGCCGGGCAGGTGTTGAACGCGCTCGGGGTTGGCTGCGACGAGGAGTGGCTGATGGTCCCGCCGCACCCGGCACCGTCGCCGTGGCTGGCCGCCCGCGCCGCCGACGTGCGCTGGGCTGGTCGGCACCTCGCGCCGTGGGTGAAGCGGCGGTTGACCGGTCGGTCGTCCGGCGACACGGTGACGGCGAAGCGTCCGCTGCTCGGGCCGATCGTCGACTGAGCGTGCGCACCCTGCACACCGCGCCGCTGCTGCGCCGTGAACGCGACGGCGAGCCGGTGCCGGAGCACGCCGCGCTGGTAAACGGCGACCGGATCGAGGCCGTCGGCCCGCTGGCCGAGTTGAGTTCGGCGTACGCGGGTGTGCGGGTTCGCCGCTGGCCCGGCACGCTGGGGCCCGGTCTGCTGCATGACGGTCCGCTGCCGGTGGCGCCCACCCCGCGCGAGCGGGTGCACGCGCTGCTGCGTACCGGGGTGACGGCGGTGCTGGCCGAACACCTGGCCGACCCGGCGCTGCGGGCCGCGGTCGAGCGGAGCGACCTGCTTGTGCTGCCCACCGCCGTGGCGCCGACGCTGTATCCGGGCGGGCGGGCCGACCTCGCGGTGCACGTCGACGGCGCCTGTCTGGTAACCGTGGTCGCCGGCCGCATCGCTCACCGCCGCGCCTGACCAGGGCGACTCATCCACTGTGGAGTCATTCGATTGAATCGGGGTCGCCCGATGTCCGCCCTCCTCGATAGCATCCGCTGCCCCCGCTGATCGGAAGGCGGGGACATCGGGGAAAGGTGGATGAGGAATGACCCTCATGCCTGGCACGACGACATCCGCAAGACCGGTCCGAGCCCTCTTGGCCGCAGCGCTGTCCGTGGCGGTCGCCGCCGGGACGCTCACGCTCACGGCAGCGCCGGCCGCAGCGAACGACGACAACCAGCCGCCGGGCGTGCCGACCGAGCTGCAGACCTCCGGCCAGCCGTGCACGGCGGCCGAGCCGTACCAGTTGTGGCAGAACAACGACCTGGTGCTCTCCGCCGTCCTGCATGACCCGGACGTTGACGTGACCGGTAGCACCGACCGGTTGACCGCGACCTTCGCGCTCTGGCCGGTTGACGAGCCGACGGCCCGGATCGAGCGGTTCGGGTACTACGGTCGGGAAGGCGATCGGGAGAGCGGCCTCTTCGAACGCGAGACCCTCACCCACGACCGCGTGTACGCCTGGCAGGTACGGGCCGCGGACGACCAGGCCACCGGCGAGTGGAGTGGCCTCTGCTACTTCCGGACCGATTTTGAGGGCCCGGCGGTCGCGCCGACCGTCACCTCCACCGACTTCCCCACCGAGGGCTGGCACCCGGCGCTGCCCGGCCAGTTCACCTTCGACGCCGCGGCGACGCCGGACGCGGTCGGCTTCCGCTATGAGCTGCTCGGCGTCAGCGGCATCCAGACGGTTCCGGCGGACCGGCCCGGTGGCTCGGCCACGGTCACGCTCCGCCCGGATGACGGACCCCGCACCCTCGTGGTGTCCAGCCTTGACGAGGCCGGGAACAGGTCGCCCGAAGCGCAGTACGAGTTCCGGGCCAGCGACGTCTCCCCGATCATCACCGGGAAGCTCACCGAGGTCGGCGTGCCGACCACCTTCACCGTCCAACCGCAGATGGCTGGGGTGGTCCGCTACCGGTTTCAGCTCGACGGTGACCCGGAGCAGACGGCCGAGGCGGCGCCCGACGGCACCGCCACGCTGACCGTCACCGCCACCCGGGCAGGCAGCCGGACCCTCTCCGTGACCAGCGTCACCGCAGACGGCGTGACCGCCACCACGACGAGCACCTTCGTGCTGACCACGGCCCCGAAGATCTCCGCGACGGTCTATCAGCAGGGCGGCACCAGTGGGGGGCCGGGCGTGCCCGGAGTCTTCACCTTCACCCCGCGCCAGCCTGACGTGGTCAGCTACCTCTATCGCTTCAACACGGTGACCGGCACCGTGGCCGCGGCGGCCGACGGCACCGCGTCGGTGACCTGGACGCCGACGAAGGCGGGCCTGACCTCGCTCAGCGTCCGGAGCGTCGACCGCGACGGCAACCAGTCGGACGCGGCGTCCTTCACCTTCTTCGTTCGCAACCCGCCGCCGAGCAGTTAGGGGCTGCGCCACGGCCCGAGCGAGCCGGCGGGCGGTCCGGGTCAGACCGGATCGGTAACACCCAATGCCCGGCCGACCGGCCCACCACCCCCTGCGGGTGGTGGGCCGGTCGGTGTTACAGCGGTCGCCAGCGGTGATCCGGCGTACCTTGGGGATCATGTCTGTGCCGAGCGATCCCGATCCCCGCCTCCAGTCGTACGCGGACCCGCAGCGGCTGGTTACCACCGAGTGGCTGGCCGAGCATCTGGGCGACGAGGGCCTCGTCGTCGTCGAGTCCGACGAGGACGTGCTGCTCTACGAATCCGGTCACATCCCCGGTGCCGTCAAGGTCGACTGGCACCTGGAGCTGAACGACCAGGTGACCCGGGACTACCTGGACGCCGCGAGCTTCGCCGAGCTGTGTGCCGCGAAGGGCATCGGCCGGGGCGACACGGTCGTCTTCTACGGCGACAACTTCAACTGGTGGGCCGCGTATGCCCTCTGGGTCTTCTCGCTCTTCGGCCACGCCGACGTGCGACTGCTCGACGGCGGCCGGCAGAAGTGGATCGCCGAGGGACGCGAGGTGACCCGCGACAAGCCAGCTCGTCCGCGCGCCGACTATCCGGTGCCGAGCCGCGACGACGCGCCGCTGCGGGCCTTCCGCGAGCAGGTCATGGCGCACATCGCCTCCGGCCGGCCACTTGTCGACGTTCGGTCGCCGGGTGAGTACACCGGCGAGATGCTGCACATGCCGGACTACCCGCAGGAGGGTGCGCTGCGCGGTGGACACATCCCGGGCGCGGTCAGCAAGCCGTGGAAGTCCGCCGCCAACGAAGACGGCACGTTCAAGTCCGCCGACGAGCTGAAGGCGATCTACGCCGACCAGCTCGGGCTGAGCCCCGACGACGATGTGATCGCGTACTGCCGGATCGGCGAGCGGTCCAGCCACACCTGGTTCGTGCTGCGGCATCTGCTGGGCTACCCGCAGGTGCGCAACTACGACGGCTCGTGGACCGAGTGGGGCAACCTGGTCCGGGCACCCGTCGTCAAGGGCGACCAGCCCGGCGGCCTGGCCGTCTGAGCGGCACGCGGCGCCATCTGCCGTCCCCGCGTGCCAGTGAACGTCGCGCGGGGACGGTGTTCAGCCAGCTAGCGCGATGGTGCCGCGCAGGTCGCGGACGACACCGGTGACCTCGCCGGTCTGCGGGTTCCAACGCGCCACGGCGGCCGGTTCCAGTCGGAGCAGCACCGCGCCGTTGTCGTCCCAGCCCAGCACGAGACAGCAGCCCTTGCTGCGGTCCCGGCCCAGGTCGAGCAGGTGGGTCATGCCGCCGGTCCGCGCGTCCAGCACGGCCGCCCCCTCGGCACCGCTCATCTCGCTGCTGGTGATCCAGGCTGCCCGGGCCAGGCGCTCGCCGTGCAGCCAGCCCCGGCCGTAGAACTCGTTTACCTGGTAGGGCGAGGGCAGCGCCGAGCTGGTGACCGGCTGTTCGGAGCGGAGTTCGCCCTCCTGGGCGGTTCTGCTGCGTAGTTTGAGGCTGGCCCCCTCGCCGTACATCTCGATCAGCGGTGCCTCGCGGTCGGCGGCCGGGTCGGGTGCGATCAGCTCCCAGGTCGACACGTCGATCGTGCTGGCCGCCCCGCTGATCCGGTCCACCGCGTACGTCCGGTCGTCGCCCCCGACCAGCACCCGGTCGTGCGCCCACACCACCTGCTCCAGGTAGCCGTCGAGCGGTATCCGGCGGACGGCCGCCGTGGTGAGGTCGATCATGATCAGCTCTTTGGTCTGCGCGAACGCGGCCGACCGGCCGTCCGGCGACAGCACTCCCGGCTTCAGGGCAGCCGCTTCGTTACCGCTCGCGTCCCGGGTGGGTGCCAGCGTCACCACGTCGAGGCTGCGCACCACGCCGTCGTTGCCGAGCACCCGAACCGGGCCGTCCTCGCGACCCTCCTCGTTCAGCGGCTGGAACAGCGCCAGTGCCCGCTGGACCGGCCTCTCGGAGAGCGGCACGGTCGCCGGGTCGCCGAGCCGGGCCAACGGATCGGGCGGGTAGGTCAGCTCGGCGGGCGGTCGCTGCACCGTACCGGCGGGGGTGGGGTCGGTGGTCGGGATCACCGTCGGGCCCACCGGAGGGACCGGCGACGGATCGGTGGGCGCTCGAAGAGCCGCCACCGTCCCACCACCGACAAGTGCCACGGCCAGGGCGACCGCCCCGACAGCCCGCCGGGTGCGGCGGGTACGCCGAGCCCGCTCCCATCCGGCGGTGGCCGGCTGGCTGGGCAGCACGTCCTCGACGCTGACGGTCAGCAGTCGGCGCAGTTCGTGCTCGTTCACGGGTTCACCTCCAGACCGCTGGCCAGATCGGCCGAGCCCTGGCTCGGTCGGGCATCGCGGGCGAGGTCCGGGGCGACTTCGCGCAGTCGGCGCAGCGCGGCGTGACACTGGCTCTTCACGGTGCCGACGGTGACCCCGAGCGCCTCGGCGGTGGCGACCTCGGTCAGGTCCTCGTAGTAGCGCAGCACCAGCACGGCCCGCTGCCGTGGTGGCAGTAGCCCCAGCGCGTTGTGCATCGTCAGTCGTAACGCGCCGTCGCGGTCGTGGGCCACCTGGTCCGGCGGCGCGGCGCTGAGCCATTCCCGCCGTCGGCGACGCCACCACGACACCGAGTCGCGGTAGAGGATGGCCCGCACGTACGCGGAGGGGTCGCCGTTGCGGACCGATCCCCAGCGCAGCGCCAGCTTCAGCAGCGCGTCCTGGAGAAGGTCTTCGGCCTGGTGCTGGTTGCCGCAGATCAGGTAGGCCGCGCGGAGCAGCCGGTGTTGGTGGTTCTCCACGAAGGCGAGGTAGCCGTCGCGCCCGTCGTCCCTCGTCGGTGCCATCCGCCCCCCTCCCGGCCGTCGCGATGCGTGCGCGTCATCTGGCAGACGCACGGGAGGTGGGAAAAGGTTGGGTCAGCTCGATGGCGTTCCGGTCAGGTAGCGCTGGAGGGTCGGTGCGATCCAGGCGACCAGCTCCTCCGGCGTGGTGTCCGCCATCGGCGGCAGGCGGACGATGTATCGGGTGAAGGCGAGGCCGAGGACCTGACTGGCCACCAGGCCAGCTCGTCGGGCGGTCAGCGCCGGGTCGGTGCCGAACGTGGCCACGGCGGCGGTGAGCTGGTCGGCGAAGATGCCGCGCATGCGTTCGGCCGCGCCGGGGTTGGTGCTGGCGGCCCGCAGCAGCGCCACCAGGGTCTCGTCGCCCTCCCAACGGGAGAGGAAGTGCCGGACCAGCACCTCACCGAGACGGGCGGGCGGCACCGAGGTCAGGTCGGGCAGGCGTAGGTCGAACTCGGCCGCTGCCGCGAAGAGCCCCTCCTTGCTGCCGTAGTAGCGCATGACCATCGACGGGTCGATCTGGGCGTCGGCGGCGATGGCCCTGATCGTGGCGCGTTCGTAGCCATCCGCCGCGAACCGTTCCCGGGCCGCTCGCAGGATCGACGCCCGGGTGGCGTCGGAGCGGCGGGAATGCGTCGGAGTGGTCATGCCAACGACCGTATGCCAACAACTGTTGACACGCAATCGGAGTGGCTCTAGCGTTGCCAACAAGTGTTTGCCAACAGGTGTTGGCAACAGTCTGTTGGAGGTGGCCATGCTGCCCACGAAGACCGATGTCCTGGTGGTGGGCGCCGGCCCCACCGGTCTCGCCACCGCGTTGACGCTGGCCCGACGCGGGGTCGAGGTGACAGTGCTGGACCGGTTGGCCGCGCCGCCGACAACCTCCCGCGCCGCCGTCGTGCACGCGTACACCCTGGAGGTGCTGGACCGGATCGGCGCCGCGGCGCCGCTGATCGCCCAGGCGGTGCGGACGCCGCGCTTCACCGTGCGCGACCGGGACCGGGTGCTGCTGTCGGTGCCGTTCCACGAGCTGCCGTCCCGGTTCCCCTACGCGCTGCTGGTCTCCCAGGCGGTCACCGAGGCCGTGCTCGCCGAGAAGCTGGAAGAACTCGGGGTAGAGGTGCGGCGGCCGTGCCGGCTCACCGGGCTGAGTCCTGCCGGTGACGGCATGCTCGCGCAGGTCGACGGGGAGGCGGTGCGCGCTCGGTTCGTGGTCGGCGCGGACGGCCTGCACAGCACGGTCCGGCAGTTGGCCGGCATCGGCTTCACCGGCGGCAGCGACGAGGAGTCCTTCGTGCTCGCCGACGTGCGGGTACGCAGCGAGCTGCCCCGCGACGAGGCGGCGCTCTTCCTCGCCCGCTCCGGGCCGCTGGTCTGGGCGCCGCTCCCCGGCGGGGTGGTCCGGTTGGTCGCCGCCGTGCAGACCGCCCCGGCGGAACCGGACGCGGCCTACCTCCAGGCGCTGCTCGACGAGCGCGGCCCGGCGCGACGGCCCGACCAGGTGACCGAGGTGCTCTGGGGCTCCCGGTTCCGGGTGCACCACCGGATCGCCGACACCTTCCGGGCCGGGTCGGTGCTGCTGGCCGGCGATGCCGGGCACGTGCACAGCCCGGCCGGTGGGCAGGGCATGAACCTCGGCATCTGCGACGCCGTTGCGCTCGGCACCGCCGTGGCGGACGTGCTCGACGGCGGCCCGGAGACGCTGCTCGACGACTACACCGCACGGCAGCGGCCGATGGCCGAGGACGTGCTGAGCTTCGCCGCTGGGCTGACCAGGTTGGCCGCCGTATCCCCGGCCGGTCGGCCCGCTCGGGACGTGCTGCTCCGCCTGCTCGGTGCCGTGCCGCCGGCCCGCCGCCGGATCGCGCTGCGCCTGTCCGGGTTGTCCCACCGCGAACGAACGCCGGGTTAGGCAACGCCGCCGCGGCTCAGCAAAGCGGCCGGCCGCAGGATCCGCCATGCGGCCGAGGTGACCAGCGCGAACGTCGCCGCCGCCGCACCCGCCACCGGCACTGTGCCGTACGCCGCGGCGGCAATCCCGGCGAGCGCCGCCCCGAGCGGGGCGGTGAGCAGACCGACCATCCGCTGAGCCGCACCGACCCGACCGAGCAGCCCGCTCGGCACGTGCTGCTGGCCGTACGACGCCCACAGGCTGTTCCACACCACAGTGCCGGCGGCGAAGACGGCCAACGCGATCCCGCCCGGCACCGGGTGCCGGGCCAGCGCGAACCCAGTCAGCGCCACGGTCTGCGCGGCCAGCACCGCGCGCAGTGCCGGCACCGTGCCGAGCCGGGCGGCGAGCCGGCCCGCCCCGAGCGCCCCTGCCAGGCCGCCGAGGATGGCGCTCGCCGCGAACAGCCCGTACCCGGCCGGCGGCACCCGCAACACGTCCAGGGCGTAGAGCACCAGCACCGCGATGATCCCGCTGATCGCCAGGTTGCTCGCGGCGGCGAGCAGGGTGACCCGCCACAGTGTCCGGTGGGCCCGCAGCCACCGCACCCCCTCGCCGATCTCGCCCCACACCGAGCCGCGTCGCGCCTTCACGCTCGCTTCGGGGGCCGGGGCGACGGCCAGCACGAGCAGGGCGGCCACCGCGAAGGTGACGGCGTCGAGGGCGAACGGGAGGGCCGGGGCGACGGCGAACAGGACACCGGCGGCGGGTGCCCCGAGGAAGCCGCCGGCCACCGCCGACCCCGCCTGTAGCCGGCCGTTCGCCCGGGGCAGCGCGTCCGGCGGCACCACAGTGGGCAGCAGCGCGAACGAGGCCGAGTCGAAGAGGGTGCCCAACGCGGCGAGGAGAAACGCCGCAACCAGAAGCGCCGCGATCCGGGCGTGGTCGAGGGCGACCGCCACCGCCAACGCCGCAACCACCCCGGCGCGCACCCCGTCGACCAGGGCCATCGTCCGTCGCCGGTCCCAGCGGTCTGCGTACACGCCGCCGATCAGGCCGAACAGTAGCGGCGGCAACTGCCCGGCCACGGTGACCGCCGCGATGACCCGGGGGTCGCGCGTCAACGTCGCGGCCAGCAGGGCCAGAGCCGGGGTACGCAGCGCGTCCCCGAACCGGGACGAGACAGCGGCGGACCACAGGAGTCGGAAGTCCCGCCCCAGAGCAGAGGAAGTCATGCCGGCGACCGTGCCGGTTCGACCGGGTCGAGGGTCAAGCCGCCGGGCAAAAGGGGACCGCGTCTGTCGGTGATCATCGGTACGGTGGGCGCCGGCATCCGGACCGGGGAGAAACCAGGCGTGGACCACACTTTCCAGGTCGACCTACGTGGCGTGGTCGACCTGCTCAGTCATCACCTCTATGGCAGTCCGCGGGTCTACGTCCGCGAGCTGCTCCAGAACGCGGTGGACGCGATCACCGCACGGCGTCGGGCCGAGCCGGACGCGCCGGCGCTGGTCCGCATCGAACCCCCGGACAGCACCGGCGACGGCACGCTGCGGGTGCACGACACCGGCATCGGTCTGACCGAGGCGCAGGTGCACGAGCTGTTGGCCACCATCGGCCGCAGTTCGAAGCGCGACGAGCTGGGCTTCTCCCGGCACGAGTTCCTCGGCCAGTTCGGCATCGGTCTGCTCTCCTGCTTCCTGGTGGCCGACGAGATCCAGGTGCTCACCCGGCACGGGGACAACCCCACGGTGCGCTGGACCGGGTACGCCGACGGCCGCTACGCGGTGACGGTGGCCCCGCCGGAGGCCGCCCGCGCCGAGCCGGGCACCACTGTCACGCTGGTGCCCCGCCGCGACGCGGACCAGTGGTTCACCACCCCGACCGTCACCGACCTGGCCCGGCTCTTCGGCGCGCTGCTGCCGGTCACCGTCCGCGTCGGCGACGTCGTCACCACCACCGGGGAACCGCCGTGGCCGACCACGCCGGGTGCGCCGCTGGACCGCGCGGCACTGATCCGGTACGCCCGGGAGACGCTCGGCGTGGACCCGTTCGACGTCCTGCCGCTGTCCGTGCCGGAGGCCGGGCTGACCGGCGTCGCCGTCATCCTGCCGACCCCGGTGAACCCGGCTGCCCGGGCCGGGCATCGCGTCTACCTCAAGCGGATGCTGCTCACCGAGAACGCCGACGGGCTGCTGCCGGAGTGGGCGTTCTTCGCGCACTGCGTGGTGGACGCGACCGAGCTGCGCCCGACCGCCAGCCGAGAGGCCCTCTACGAGGACACGCTGCTGACGGCGACCCGGGAGGCGCTCGGCGACCAGGTGCGCGGCTGGCTGGT
Source organism: Micromonospora chokoriensis (assembly GCF_000718555.1). Taxonomy (GTDB): domain Bacteria; phylum Actinomycetota; class Actinomycetes; order Mycobacteriales; family Micromonosporaceae; genus Micromonospora; species Micromonospora chokoriensis_B. Next base: position 97,451 of record NZ_JOAN01000004.1, on the reverse strand, counting down.
CCGGCTGGCGCGGCACGACCCGCACCGGCTGGCCGAGTTCCTCCAGGTGCACCACCTCGGCGTGAAGGCCCTGGCCTTGCACGACGACGAGATGCTCCGGCTGGTCGACAGGTGGTGGCCGATGGACACCAACGTCGGCACGCTCACCCTCGCCGAGTTCCGCGAGCGCTACGGCGTGGTCCGCTACGCGGCGAGCCTCGACGAGTTCCGTCAGCTCGCCGCGGTGGCCGCAGCGCAGGACCTGGCGGTGGTCAACGCCGGCTACACGTACGACACCGAGCTGATCGAGCGGCTGCCGGTGGTGGACCGCTCGGTGCTGATCGAACGGCTGGAGCCGAGCGACCTCACGACCCGCTTCGAGGCGCTCGACCCGCAGGTGGAGTTGGCGCTGCGACCGTTCCTCACGGCGGCGCAGCGGGCCGTCGAGCGTTCCGGCTGCGAGGTGGTCATCCGGGCGTACGATCCGGTCTCGCTGCCCGCCCTCTACCTGGTCAGCCGGTCGGCCGCGTTCAACGACCAGCTCGCGGCGAGCCGGGACCGGGCCGACGAGCTGTGGGGCGGCGTGCTCGACGCGCTCGCCGCCACCGCCCCACCGGACCGCCCGCAGTTGGTGCTCAACCACCGCAACCCGCTGGTACGACGGGTGTCCATGCTGAGCGACCCGGAGCTGGTCGGCCTCGCCGTCGAGGCGCTGTACGGGCAGGCACTGCTTCTTGGCCACCATCCGATCCGCGCGGCCGATGCCGCGCTGCTGAACGATTCCTTCCTCGGCCTGCTCGGCCGGGCTGTTCCGGGACGGGAGTGATCATGAGCGACGAGGATCTGTGGCGGATGCTGCGCGGCATCACCGACATGCCGTACGGGGCGGGGCAGATCGCCGCGCTGGAACAGTTGCTGCGCCGGGTGGACGCCGCCAACGACCGGCACCTCGCGTTTGTCACTCGGCTGCAGGCCACCACCGGCTACATCTACGGCGGCGAGCCGGCGAAGTCCTTCGTGACCTTCTCCTGGTGCCTGTCCGAGTTCGACCGGGACCCGCAGCCCTACCACCAGCGCCACCTGCACCAGTTGCTGTGGCACTTCAAGTCCATGGTGAACGGCCTGCTGAGGTTCCCCGAGGTGCCACTGGACCGCACATACGCGGTGTTGGACGACATGGAGCGGCGCTACCGGGCCGGCGGGCACAGCCTGCAGGCCGTGCACAAGCACCGGTTCCGGGTAGCTGACCACGTGGGCGACGTCGAGGCTGCCGCGCACTGGTACCGGCTCTGGCAGACCACCCCGCGCGACGAACTCTCCGACTGCGCCGGCTGTGATCCGACGAGCCAGGTGGGCTACCTCGCCGACGCCGGGCGGGACGCCGAGGCGGTGGCGCTGGCCGAGCCGGTGCTCGCCGGTCGGCTCACCTGCACCGAGCAGCCGCAGGCGATCCTCACCGCGCTGCTCCTGCCGTATCTGCGTAGCGGGCGGGGTGACCAGGCGCGGGAGGCGCACCGGGAGGCGTACCGCCGGCTGCGCGGCAACCTCGCCGACTTGTGGGACATCGGTGACCACATCGAGTTCTGCACGCTGACCGGCAACGAGGCCCGAGCTGTTGAGCTGGTCGAGCGGCACCTGGACTGGCTGGATCGGGCGCCGTCGCCGGCCGCCGCCATGCATTTCGCGGCGACCTCCGCCGCAGCGCTGCGTCAGGCCGGCGCGTCGACCGTGTACCGCCGGGCCGCCGAGGGTCGGCCGGCCGCCGAGGTGGCGGCGGCCGCGCTGGCGGACGAGCTGGCCGAGACCGCGACCGGTCTGGCCGCCCGCTTCGACGCCCGTAACGGCACCACCCACCAGTCGGAGTGGATCGCCCGCCGGCTGGTCGTGCGGGCGAGCGGGGAGCATGTGCCGCTGTCGGCGAGCGTCCGTCGCCGTTCGACCCGTCCGGTCGGGGACGAGCCGAGCGGCAGGCCGGGCACGCCAGCGTCGCCCGCCGAGCGAGTGCGAGCCGGCAAGGGTGAACGACCCACCGTGACCGTGCCCACCGATGCCGGCCCGGACGAGCTGCTGGACCTCGCGGAGCAGAGCTGGGGCCGACACGACCGGGCCACCTTTCGGGCGGCGCTGGTCGCCTTCGACGACCGGTTCGGCTCCGCCGAGCTGCCCGTACGCACGTCCGCGCACCGACTGGCGCTGCGGGCGTCCGAGCGCGGCGAACAGGACGACATCGAGGGTGCGGTCAAGCTGAACCGGGCGGCGCTGGAGCTGTACCGGGAGGTGGGCGAGGAGGTGCCCGCTCAGACGGTCGCCGGGCGGCTCGGCGTGCTGTTGGCCCAGTCCGACGAGGACGCCGAGGAGGGGCTGTCGCTGGTACGCGAGGCGGCCGAGGCCCTGGACCGGCTCGGCGACGCCCGGCAGCGGGCAGCCGGACACGACCGGACGGCGTTGGCGCTGCTGTACCGCGAACGTTGGGCAGACGCGCTCGCCGCACTCGACCGGGTGCCGGCCGACGCGGGCGGCGATCAGCACCTGGCGGCCCGGATCGCGCTGCACCGGGCGCACCTGCTGGAGCAGTTGGACCGCGCCGACGAGGCCCTCGCCGCCGTCGACGAGGCGCGCCGGATCGGCCGGGAGCTGGGCGTCGGCGAGCTGGTCACGGGCGCCTGCCTGACGTACGCGCGGCTGGTCGACGATCCGGCGGACGCCGTGGCCGCCTGCGACGAGGCGTTGGAGGCGGGACAGGCGGACATGGAGCTGCCGATCCGGGTCGCCCGCGCGCGGGCGTCGCTGTCGGCCGGCCAGGCCGTCGATGCGGTGGACGACTTCGTCGAGGCGGTGACGCTGTGCGTGGAGCGGGGCGCCGAGGGGGACGCGTTCCTTCGGTGGGAGTTGGCGAACGCGTACCGGGTGGTGGGGCGGCTCGCCGAGGCCGCCGAGGTCGCCGAGGAGGCCGTGCTCGGTCTGGACCGGCTGGGCGCCCAGGCGGAGGCCGACCGTTGCCGGCACCTGCTGGCCGACGTCTACGCCGGGCTTGGCGAGATCGACCCGGCGTTGGCCCTGCTGGAGCAGTTGGCCGGCAATCTGGACGGCCCGGACAATCTTCCGCACCGGGCACAGGTGCTGGAGGAGGCCGGCGGGATCCTCTACGACGCCGACCGGGACGCGATAGCGGGCGAGCGGTTCGCCGCTGCGGCTGAGGCGTACCGGCTCGGTGACCTGCCGCTGGACGAGCTGCGCGCCCGCCGACGGGAGGCGTACGCCTGGTTCTGGGCCAACGATCGGGACGCGGCGTTGCGCGCCGTCGAGGTGGTGGACGGGTTGGCGGCGAAGCTGGCCGGGCAGACCGAGCCGTCGGTGATGTACGAGCTGGCGATGGCGGCCGAGGCCGGCGCGCGGGTGCTCACCGGGGAGGACCGCCTGGACGAGGCGCTGGGCCGGCTCACCGGGGTGCCGGACCGGTTGCGGTCGATCGAGGCGTTCGGTGAGGCCGCCCAGGTGGAGATCCTCATCGGTGAGCTGCTGCTGCGCCTGGACCGGTCGGCCGAGGCGGAGCCGCTCCTGCGCCGGGTGCTCGGTGGGCTGCCGGCCGCCTCGCGGCCGGTCCGTCAGACGGCCTGGCTGCTGGCTCGGGCGCTGGATCAGCTCGATCGACCCGCAGAGGCCGCCGCGCTGCGCGTGGAGCACGAGCTGGACGAGGACGACTGACCCTCGTTGGGCCCGCCCCTGGCCAGGTCAGGGGCGGGCCCAACGAGGGAACGGGTGGAGTTGACCGGTATCCATCGCGGGCTCATCGCGGTCTACGCTTGCCTGGTGACGGTGGAGCAGCAGGCACGGGGTGCGGCGGGTGCGGGCCGGCGCAGGTCCCGCAAGGACGAGATCTTGGAGATCGCGGTAGGTCTGTTCGCGGCGCGCGGCTACCACGGTGTGTCGATGGACGACATCGGCGCGGCCGCCGGGGTCACGGGTCCGGCGCTCTACCACCACTTCGCCGGCAAGGAGGCCATGCTGGCCGCCGCGCTGATCCCGGTGAGTGAGGGGTTGCTGGCCGGCGGGCGGGAACGCGCCGTCGGGCGCTCGGACGACCCGCGCGCCGTACTGGAGTCGTTGATCGACTACCACGTCGAGTTCGCGCTGGCCAACCCGGCGGTGATCGCGCTGCACCTGCACGAGCTGGACCGCCTGCCCGAGGAGCCGCGGCGGCGGATTCGTCGCCTACAACGCCTCTACGTCGAGGAATGGGTGACGGTGTTGACCGCGCTGCACCCGGGCATGCCCGACGGTGAGGCGCGGGTGCTCGCACACGCCGCGTTCGGCCTGATGAACTCGACCCCGTTCCTCGGTGGTGAGGTGGACCGGCGACGCCGCGCCGAGCTGCTGCGCGGCGCGACCCTGGCCGCGCTGCTCGCCTGAGCCGACTCGCCTGCTCGGACTCGTCAGATGCGTGCCGGTCATGATTCCCTGAACCGTCCCACCATCCGGACGCCGGGAGGAAACATGATCGAGTCACTGCTGGTCGCCAATCGGGGCGAGATCGCCCGCCGGATCATCCGCACCGCCAAGCGGCTCGGCATCCGCGCGATCGCGGTGCACTCGGAGGCCGACGCCGACCTGCCGTTCGTTGCGGAGGCCGACGAGGCGGTCCTCATCGGCCCACCGAATCCGGCGCTGAGCTACCGCAACACCGAGGCGATCCTCGCCGCCGCGAAGTCGACAGGCGCGCAGGCCATCCACCCCGGGTACGGCTTCCTGTCGGAGAACGCCGACTTCGCCCGTACCGTCGAGGCCAGTGGCCTGATCTGGGTCGGGCCCGACGCGGACGCGATCACCGCGATGGGCGACAAGATCAACGCCCGGAACCTGATGGCTGCGGCCGGCGTTCCGGTCGCGCCTGGCACCACCGACCCGGCCGCCGACCTGGACGCGGCGGTGACGGCCGCCGCCGAGATCGGCTACCCCGTGATGGTCAAGGCCGCCGCCGGCGGTGGCGGCATGGGCATGGGCGTGGCCATCGACGAGACCGCGCTGCGCACCGAGTACGACAAGGTGCGCGCGTTCGCTGAGCGGATGTTCGGCGACGGTTCGGTGTTGATCGAGCGGTACTTTCCCCGGGTACGACACGTCGAGGTGCAGATCCTCGGCCTGGCCGACGGCCGGGTGGTGGCGCTCGGCGAGCGGGAGTGCTCGGTGCAGCGGCGCAACCAGAAGCTGGTCGAGGAGTCCCCGTCGCCGGCGGTCTCGCCGGAGCTGCGATCTCGTCTCCTGGCGGCGGCGGTGCGGGCCGGCGAGGCGGTCGGCTACCGCAACGCGGGCACGGTGGAGTGCTTGCTCGACCCTGAGACGAACGAGTTCTTCTTTTTGGAGATGAACACGCGGTTGCAGGTGGAGCACCCGGTGACCGAGTACGTCTACGGCGTCGACCTGGTCGAGGAGCAGTTGCGGGTGGCCTCCGGGCTGACGCCGACGTTCGACCCGGACGCGTTGACCCCGCGCGGCCACGCCATCGAGATGCGGATCAACGCGGAGGACCCGAAGCGCTTCCTGCCCGGCCCCGGTGTGATCCGGACCTGGGTGGAGCCGACGGGCGAGGGTGTCCGGGTGGATTCCGGCTACACCGAGGGCAACACGGTCACCCCGTTCTACGACAGCCTGCTCGCCAAGCTGATCGTCACCGGTGCGACCCGGGAGCAGGTGATCGAGCGGGCCCGCACGGCGGTAGCGGCGTTCCAGATCGAAGGCCCGAAGAACAACGTCCCCTTCTTCGCCGAGCTGCTGACCAACGCGGAGTTCCTCTCCGGCGCCTACGACACGGGAATCGTGTCCCGCATGCGCTGACCGCCCAGGCCGTCGACAGTCGTTCGGCGGCGAGGCAAGACTGGTTCGCCCGACACACTGTCCCGATCCGACGTCACAGCGAGGTGACCGATGAGCCAATTGCCAGATTCCGTCTCCATCCGCGAGGTTGGGCCGCGGGACGGGTTGCAGAACGAGGACCCGATCCCGACCGACGCCAAGGTGCGGCTGCTCGACGCGCTCTCCGGCACCGGCGTGCGCCGGATCGAGGCGGTGTCGTTCGTGCACCCGTTGGCGATCCCGCAGATGGCCGACGCCGACGAGGTGTGGCAGCGGGCGGCGAAGGCCGACGGGGTGCGTTACTCGGCGCTGGTGCCGAACACCCGGGGTGCCCGACGGGCGCTCGCCGCCGGGTTCACCGAGATCGAGGTGGTGGTCTCGGCCAGCGACACGCACAACCGGCGCAACGTCAACCGGTCCACCGCCGAGTCGCTTGACGACATCGCCGAGCTGATCGACCTGCTGCACGGCGCTTCGGCGCGGGTCGAGGTGATCGTGGCGACCAGCTTCGGCTGCCCGTACGAGGGGGACATCGACCCGCAACGGGTGGCCGGGATCGTGGACCGGGTCGTCCGCGACGGCGCGGACCGGGTCGCGTTCGGTGACACCACCGGCATGGGCACGCCGCGTCGGGTCCGCGAGCTGCTGACCGCGGTACGCGACCGCAACGCGCACGTGCCGGTGCTGCTGCACTTCCACAACACCCGGGGTACGGCGTTGGCCAACCTGCTGACCGCGCTGGAGCTGGGGGTGACCGAGTTCGACGCCAGCGTCGGTGGGCTGGGTGGCTGCCCGTACGCGCCGGGGGCGAGCGGCAACCTGGCCACCGAGGAGGCCGTGCACATGCTGCACGACATGGGTATCGACACCGGCATCGACCTGGCGGCCCTGATCGAGGCGGCCGAGTTGGCCGAGGAGTTGCTCGGCAAGAAGCTGCCGTCCGGTGTGCTGCGGGCGGGTCCGCGTACCCGGCTGACGCCGCTGCCGAGCTGACCGTCCGGACGCGACGGAGGGGCCGGCGAAGGTGCCGACCCCTCCGTGGTGCCAGGTGGATCAGCTAACCGAGGTGAGCGCGCTCGGCCAGCTGTCGCGGAAGATGTCCGCGCTGCGGTCGGTGGCGCTGAACGTGCCGGCGAAGAGGTTGCTGACCCGGTTCGCCTCGGCGGTGCTCGGGTACGGGTTGGTGCAGCTGGTGCCGGCGCTGCCGCCGGACATCAGCAGCGAGCAGTTCCCGTTGTAGTTGTCCGGCAGGCCGAGGATGTGCCCGATCTCGTGCGTCATGATCCGCAGGGGGCTGTACTGCGCGGCCTGCTGGGTGTCGATGTAGACCCGGCCGTTGCCGAGGCTGGTCCGCACGGCGTACGAGCCACCGCCGGTGATCTGGTAGATGCGCAGGTTGGAGCCGCAGTTGGCGGAGAGCGTCAGGTTGACGGTGGCGTTGTTCCAGATCGAGGCGGCCTGGTTGGCGGTGCCGGCGTAACTGCCTGCCTGGCTGGTGTTGTAGCAGATGGTCATGGCGGCGGACGCGGGCGACGGGTTGGCGACCGTGACGCCGAGGGTGGCGAGTGCCGTCGCGAGCAACGCGACCGCGAGCCGATTGAGTCGTGAGGTCATCGCTGACTCCAATCCGGGAGGAGGGGTGCCAGGAGCCTAGCGACACTCATTCATTGTTTTCAATGTCTTGCCCTCGACTCAACTGTCTGGTTCGCTCGTAGGTCGCCGACAGTCGTGTCGATGCGCTAGCCTAACGATCGTTCAGGTCAGTATGGCGGAGGAGTCGGCGTGACGCTCGACGGTGAGGCACTGGAGCAGCTGCGCAAGCGGGCCCGGTCCGGCGGCGCGGACAAATATCACGCGGCCAACGCGGCCAAGGGCAAGCTCTTCGCACGTGAACGGGTCACGCTCCTGGTCGACGAGGGCTCGTTCGTCGAGGACGGCCTCTACGCCAACGCGCTCGCCGACGGGCTGCCCGCCGACGGCGTCGTCACCGGGACCGCCACGATCGACGGCCGACAGGTCTGCCTGATGGCCAACGACTCCACCGTCAAGGCCGGCAGTTGGGGTGCCCGCACCGTCGAGAAGATCATCAGGATCATCGAGCGGGCGTACGGCGCCGGGGTTCCGATGGTCTACCTGGTCGACTCGGCCGGTGCCCGGATCACCGACCAGGTCGATCTCTTCCCCGGCCGTCGTGGTGCCGGCAAGATCTTCTGGAACCAGGTCCGCGCCTCGGGCTCGATCCCGCAGGTCTGCGCGCTGTTCGGTCCGAGCGCCGCCGGTGGGGCGTACATCCCGGCGTTCTGCGACGTGGTGGCCCTGGTCGACGGCAACGCGAGCATGTATCTGGGCTCCGACCGGATGGTCGAGATGGTCACCGGCGAGAAGACCACCCTGGAGGCGATGGGCGGGGCCAAGGTGCACACCGCCGAATCCGGCGTGGGGCACTTCCTCTGCAAGACCGAAGCCGACGCGCTCGACGTCGTGAAGACCTACCTGTCGTACCTGCCGGCGAACTGGACGCAAGCGCCGCCGACCGCGCCGGCGGTCGCCGCGTCCGCGAAGGTCGACCTGGCCGCGCTGGTGCCGGCCAGCGAACGGCAGGCGTTCGACATGCGGCGGTACGTCAAGGGCCTGCTCGACGAGGGTTCGTTCTTCGAGATCCAGGCGCTCTGGGCCAAGGAGTTGACCATCGGCTTCGGCCGTCTCGACGGGCAGGTCGTCGGCGTAATCGGCAACAACTCGATGTTCAAGGGCGGCGTGCTCTTCGTCGACTCGGCCGACAAGGCCACCCGGTTCGTGCAGCTCTGCGACGCGTTCAACGTGCCGCTGCTGTTCCTCAGCGACGTGCCCGGCTTCATGGTGGGCAGTGCGGTGGAGAAGCAGGGCATCATTCGGCACGGCGCCAAGATGATCACCGCGATCTCCGAGGCGACCGTGCCGAAGATCTGCGTGGTGGTCCGCAAGGCGTACGGTGCCGGCCTCTACGCCATGGCCGGTCCCGGCTTCGAGCCGGACGCCACGATCGCGCTGCCGACCGCGAAGATCGCGGTGATGGGCGCCGAGGCCGCCGTGAACGCGGTCTATGCCAACAAGATCGCCGCCATTGCGGACGAGGACGAGCGGGCCGCCTTCGTCGCCGCCAAGCGAGCCGAGTACGAGCAGGACATCGACGTCGTCCGGCTCGCCAGCGAGCTGGTGGTGGACGCCATCGTCGAGCCCCACGACCTGCGCACCGAGTTGGTTCGTCGCTTCGCGGCGGCGCGTACGAAGGATCGGCACTTCTCCCGCCGTCGACACGGCGTCACCCCGGTCTGACCGTCGTTCCCGGGCACGCACAGCGACCCGCCCCGGCGTCACGAGCACCGGGGCGGACCGTCCACACAGGAGGATGAGATGGACTTCCGGCTCACCGACGAACAAGCGGCGCTGCGCGAGAGCGTGCGGGAATTCGCCCGCGAGGTGGTCGCCCCGGTCATCGCCGAGCACTACGAGCAGCACACCTTCCCGTACGAGGTGATCCGGCAGATGGGCAAGATGGGCCTGTTCGGCCTGCCCTTCGGCGAGGAGCACGGCGGCATGGGCGGCGACTACTTCGCGCTCTGCCTGGCCCTGGAGGAGTTGGCCCGGGTCGACTCCAGCGTGGCCATCACGCTTGAGGCGGCGGTTTCGCTGGGTGCGATGCCGATCTACCGGTTCGGCACCGAGGAGCAGAAGGCGACCTGGCTGCCCCGGCTGCTCAGCGGCGAGGCGCTGGCCGGGTTCGGTCTCACCGAGCCGGGCACCGGTTCGGACGCCGCCGGCACCCAGACGCGGGCGGTGCTGGACGGCGACGAGTGGGTGATCAACGGGTCGAAGGCGTTCATCACCAACTCGGGGACCGACATCACCGCCATGGTCACGGTCACCGCCGTGACCGGCACCAACCCGGACGGCTCCAAGGAGTTGTCGACGATCATCGTGCCGACCGGCACGCCCGGGTTCGCCGTCGCGCCTGGCTACTCCAAGGTGGGGTGGACCGCCTCGGACACCCACGAGCTGACCTTCGACGACTGTCGGGTGCCGGCCGCCAACCTGCTCGGCGCGCGGGGCCGGGGCTTCGCGCAGTTCCTGCGGATCCTCGACGAGGGCCGGATCGCCATCGCCGCGCTGGCCGTCGGCCTCGCGCAGGGCTGCGTCGATGAGTCGATCAAGTACGCGAAGGAGCGGCACGCCTTCGGTCAGCCGATCGGCGCCAACCAGGCCATCCAGTTCAAGATCGCGGACATGGAGCTGAAGGCGCACACCGCCCGGCTGGCCTACTACGACGCCGCGGCGCGGATGCTGGCCGGCGAGCCGTTCAAGCGGCAGGCCGCCATCGCCAAACTGCACGCGAGCACGATCGCGGTGGACAACGCCCGGGAGGCCACCCAGATCCACGGTGGGTACGGCTTCATGAACGAGTATCCGGTCGCCCGGTTCTGGCGGGACTCCAAGATCCTCGAAATCGGTGAGGGCACCAGCGAGGTGCAGCGCATGATCATCGCCCGGGATCTGGGCCTCTGAGTGGTTCTGTCGCACTGATCAACCGGTCGTTCCGAGCGGGTTGTCCGGACGGCTGTCGGGTTTCGGCGAGCGGGCGTCAATAGCCCGACGTTCGACTGCCGATGGTCGTAGTCGATCCGTACTCTTCCTGCCCATGACTCCGGATCATGACCGGTCGCGGAGCCCGGCTGGTCGTACCACCCTGCCGGAGCTGCTTCGCGGGCATCGACGCGCCGCCGGCCTGACCCAGGCCGAGCTGGCGTCCCGGGCCGGGGTGGGTGTGCGGACGGTGCGTGACCTGGAGCGCGGCCGGTCGATGCGGCCACAGCGCACCACTGTCGAGTTGCTCGCTGCGGCGTTGGCGCTGAGCGGCACCAGCCGGGCGGCGTTCCTGGCTGCGGCTCGTGGTGCCGAATCGGCTCCGCCGGACGCCTCGACGACGTTCGCGGTCAGCGGCACCACCACGTCGACGGCCGCTCCCGCCGACCCGCCGGTCGCACTCCCGCCACCGGTCGCGCTGATCGGTCGGGAGCGCGACCTCACCGAGCTGGCCGAGATGCTGACCGCGGAGCGTGGGCCCCGGTTGGTGAGCCTCGTCGGGCTGGCCGGCGTCGGCAAGACCGCCCTGGCGACGTCGGTGGCGCACCTGGTGGCCTCCGCCCATCCGGCCGGTGTGGCCGGGGTGCTGGTCGGCGAGGGTGCCGACGGGCCGGACGTGCTCGCCGCCTCGATGTCCGTACTCGGCGTGGCGCGGTTGTCCGAACTCGTGGCCCTGCTAGCCGGGCGGCCGGCGTTGCTGGTGATGGACGCGGTGGAGCGCTCCCCGGGCCCGGTGGCCGCGACCCTGCACCGGCTCATCGGCGCCCTGCCCTCGCTGCGGGTGCTGGTCACTGGGCGGCACCCGGTCGGGTTACCCGGTGAGCGGGTCTGGCCGGTCGCGCCACTCGACGTGCCACCACCGGACGCCGAACACTCCGGACCCTCGACATTGGGATCGTGGCCGGCGGTCGCGCTCTTCACCGCCCGGCTCGCCCAGGTCCGCCGGGAGCCGCCCACCCCCGCCGAGCTGCCGGCGCTCGCCGCGTTGGTGCGCCGGTTGGGAGGGCTGCCGTTGGCCATCGAGCTGATGGCCGCCCGAGGTCGACTCCTCGACCTCACCGAACTGCTCGAACGGTACGGCGACCGGGTGCTCGACCTCGCCACTCCTGCCGACGCGTCCGCCCACCCGGGCTGGGACGCATCGGAGGCGCTCACCCGCCGGGCCAGCCGATCCGACACTCGGGCGGCGGTCGCGGTCACCCTGCGGGACGCGGTGGCGTTCAGCTACCGCCTGCTGGCACCGGACGAGCGGGCCGCGCTGCGGCAACTCGCCGTCTTCGGCAACCGCTGGTCGGTGGAGTTGGCCGAGGAGATGCTCGCTGCCGAGGCCGACCGGGACGGCACGGTGGCGATCGATCCGGTTCCGCTGCTCGATCGGTTCGTCGAGTTGGGGCTGCTGAGCGTACGCGGCACCGGGTCGTTCCGGTTCCGGCTGCTGGACGCGGTCCGTGACTACGCCGTCGAGCAGGCGGCCGGTGGGGGTGAGCTGAACTGGATCCGGCGTCGGCATGCGGAGGTCATCGCGCGCCTGGTGGCACGCACCGCGAGCGACCTGGTCGGCCCCCGATTGCCGGATGCGGTGCATCGGCTGGACGAGATGAGCAGCGACATCAGCTCTTCGCTGGCCCACGCGGCCACCGACGACCCGTTGACCGCGCTGCGGTTGGCAGCCTGCCTGACCCGCTGGTGGCGGTTCCGAGGGCGCGATGTCGCCGGGCGGCAGTGGCTGCGGCGACTGCTGGCCGACCCGCGAACCGCCGAGGCCGATCCACTTCTGCGTGGCTGGGCCGCCCTCGGGGTGGCCCGGCTCGCGGCCGAGCACGGCGCGGGTGCCGAGGAGTTGTCGACGGCACGTGCGGCGTTGGACATCTTCCGGCAGGCCGGCGATGTCACCGGGGAGTTGGAGGCACGCAACGTCCTCGGCACCCTGTTGATCTCCGTCGGGCGGCAGGACGAGGCTCGCGAGCAGGCCGAGGCGCTGCTGCGGTTGGCCGCCCGCAACGGTCGGACCCGAGACCTGGCGGTGGCCCAGAACAGCCTGGCCTGGCACGAGATCCGCGCGGGCGACCTGGCTGCGGCCCGTCGCCGGCTCGCTGCGGTGGACCGACTCGCCGGCGAGAGTGGGGAGCCGCGACTGCGGGTGCTGGGCTGGGCCAATCGGGCCGAGGTCGCCCGCCTGGAGGGCTGGTACGCGGACGCCATCGATCGTGGCCGGAGGGCGATCGCGGCCTTGTCCGAGCTGGGTGACCCCGGGCGCCGCCGCCGGGTGCTCGGGACCGTCGGGTTGGCGCTTGCTCAGGACGGGCGTGTCGCGGAGGCGACCGAGGTGCTTACCGAGTTACGGGCCGGGCGAGTAGAGGTCCTGCCGATGCGGCCGACCGTGCCGCGACCGCGCTCGGATGACGCGGCGCTGGCCTGGGGCGGGCCGGAGGCCGGGCTCTGTGCGCTGATCGAGGGGAATCTGGCGCTGCACCGGGGTGACCGGGAGTTGGCTGCCGAGTGGTTCGCCGCCGCCGCCGACGATGCCGGTCAGGATCGGCGCGACGTGGTGGAGGCGCTGGTGGGACTGGCTGCGAGCACCGCGGACCCGGCGGTACTCGATCGACTGGACCGGGCCTGTCTGGAGAGCGGCATTCGACTGCTGCCGCAGGAGTCGGGACTGCTCTATGCGCTGACCGCCGCCCGGGGCGGGCCGGCAGCCCAGTAGCTGCGACGGAGCAGGAGCCCGGGGCCTGGTCGAGGATGATCGGGGACGGGAGTGGCGCGGGCGAAGAGCCCCCTTGGTGCTACCCCTCGCTGATCGCCCGCGCCGTCACCCCCCGGTGATCCCCGGTGCGGGAAGCCTGCCACCGCCGCGCTGGCGGAAAGTCTGCTTGGACCGAATCATCCAGCTTGGCTAGGTCAGTTCTGCCGGTCTTTCTGCCGGTGCCTCAGTGCTGTCGGGCGGCGTTGTCGGCAGTGGCGGCCTGCTCCGGGTCGACGTCGTCGCTGCCGGCGGTGGCACACGGATGCGCGGCGTCGCGAACCCGGCGTAACCCGTCGAGGAGGGCCGTCAGCGCCTCAGGGTCGAGCTGGCCAGTGAACCACTGCTCGATCATCTGCAGATGCCCGGGTAGCGTCTCGTTCAGGCGTTGTAGCCCGGCTGCGGTGACCACCGCGTACGAGCTGCGACGGTCGTTCGGGCAGGCCCGTCGCATGAGCAACCCGTCACGTTCCATCCGGTCCACCACGCGCGTCACTCCGCTTGTCGACAGGGAGGTCTGCGCGGCGAGATCGGTCATGCGTAGTTGGTTGCCCGGCGAGCGGGCCAGTCGGGTGATGACCTCGAACTCGACCGCGGAGAGGCCGTGCTCCTCTAGTTGGGCATCGAACCGGGCGGACAGCCCGGCGTGTGCCTCGAAGAGCAGGCCGACGGCGGTGATCCGGGGATCGTCGAAGACGTTGGTCACCCGTTCATCATAGCAGTACTTGACACGGGGAATGTTGTTGCGGTTATATTTGCTCAAGCAGTCGTTGGGCTACTAAACATTCTTCTGGAGGACAGCAGCATGACCAGCAGCATCGATGCGGTTACCCGCGACTGGGACGGCCTTGTCATCCCGGCGGCCGGCACCTACGCGCTGGACGTGGCGCACAAGCGGGTCGGCTTCGTTGCCCGGCACATGATGGTGAGCAAGGTTCGCGGTGAGTTCAGCGACGCGACCGCCACCATCACCGTCGCCGAGGACCCGCTGCAGTCGTCGGTCGCCGCGACCATCCAGGCCGCCAGCATCGACACCACCCAGGCCGACCGGGACGCGCACCTGCGCAGCCCCGAGTTCCTGGACGCCGAGCAGTTCCCGACGCTCGAGTTCCGCAGCACCGGGGTCAAGTCCCGTAGCGGCAACGAGTTCGTGCTCACCGGTGACCTGACCATCAAGGGCGTCACCCAGCCGGTCGAGCTGGAGGTGGAGTTCGAGGGTGTCGGCCGCAGCCCGTTCGGCCAGGACATCTTCGGCTTCTCCGCGAGCACCGAGATCGACCGTGAGGCGTTCGGTCTGACCTGGAACGTCGCCCTGGAGACCGGGGGCGTGCTGGTCAGCCGCAAGATCAAGATCGAGATCGAGGGCGAGGCCGTCCGTCAGGCCTGATCCGCTCGGATCGCCGGAGGGCCAGGGGGGATCCTCCCGGTGAGCCGGTACGCAGGGCCCGCGCCGTACGCCGGCGCGGGCCCTGCGTCGTCTCGCTCGTGGTAATTGTCACGAGTTGTTCGCGCCGCCATCGGGTCCAGCCGGTCGACGACGGGGTACAGATGGCGCCACGAGCGCGTCCGCTCCGGTCTAGATCGGATCATCGCCGTCGGCCTCTGGCCTCGGTCAGGTGGGCGCTCTTACCGTGGATGCTTCACAAAGCGCTTCCGGGACGGCAGGATCCGGACCGCGCCGGCCGTCGGGAGGACACATGGGCAGGGACGTCTCAGAGGGCGCCTTCACCCGGGATGATCGCGTCCGATATCGGCAGAAGGTGCGGCGATGCCTGGACGTCTTCGCCCTGATGCTCGACGACTTCGGGTTCGACGCAGACCGGCCGATGACCGGTCTAGAGATCGAGCTGAACCTGGTCGACTCGGCGGCCGAACCGGCGATGCGCAACGAGGAGATCCTCGCCGACATCGCGGACCCCCTCTTTCAGACCGAGTTGGGGCAGTTCAACCTGGAACTCAACGCCGAGCCTCGACTGATCGAGGGCACCGGCTTCGCCGACTACGAGCACGACCTGCGCGGCAGCCTCTCGCGGGCCGACGAGCGCGCGGCCCGGTCCGACGCGAAGATCGTCCTGGTCGGCATCCTGCCCACCCTCACCGAGGGGCACCTGGTCGAGGACAACCTCTCCACAAACGAGCGTTACCGGGTGCTCAACGACCAGATCGTCGGCGCCCGGGGCGAGGACATCGAGCTGGACATTCGCGGCGTCGAGCAGTTGCGGACGCACACCGACTCGATCGCCCCCGAGGCCGCCTGCACCAGCCTTCAGTTCCACCTCCAGGTCGCGCCGGACAGCTTCGCCGACTACTGGAACGCGTCCCAGGCCATCGCCGGGGTGCAGGTGGCGATCGGCGCGAACAGCCCCTTCCTGTACGGCCGCCAGTTGTGGGCCGAAACGCGGATCGCCCTGTTCCAGCAGGCCACCGACACCCGCCCGGACGAACTCAAGGCCCAGGGCGTACGGCCGCGGGTGTGGTTCGGCGAACGGTGGATCACCTCGATCTTCGACCTGTTCGAGGAGAACGTCCGGTACTTCCCGCCGCTGCTGCCGATCTGCGAGGACGAGGACCCGGTGGAGGTGCTGCACGCAGGCGGTGTGCCGCAGCTCGGGGAGCTGCGGCTGCACAACGGCACGGTCTACCGGTGGAACCGTCCGGTCTACGACATCATGAACGGCCGTCCGCACCTGCGAGTGGAGAACCGGGTGCTGCCGGCCGGTCCGACGGTGGTGGACATGCTGGCCAACGCGGCCCTCTACTTCGGGCTGGTACGCGGTCTGGCCGAAGCCGATCGTCCGATCTGGAGTCAGCTCACCTTCAGCTCCGCCGAGGAGAACTTCCACGCCGCCGCCCGACGTGGCCTCGACGCCGTGCTGCACTGGCCCGGGCTCGGCGATGTGCCGGTCACCAAGCTGGTCCTGGAGCACCTGCTGCCGATCGCCGCTGCCGGTCTGGACGGGTTCGGTGTCGCCCCGGCGCAGCGGGACCGGCTGCTCGACATCATCGAGCAGCGCTGCCGTACCGGCCGCAACGGTGCCGTCTGGCAGACCGAGACGGTCTGGGCGGCGGAACGGCACCACGGCATGGACCGAACGGCCGCGCTACACCACATGGTGCAGCGCTACGCAGAACTCCAACGCACCAACAAACCCGTCCACACCTGGCCAGTCCCCTAACCCCGACCCGCGCCACGCAACACCGCTGCGCCACGCACGCCGATCTTGCAGTTCGGTTGCCGAAAAGCGCGAAATGCCCCCTACGTCGGGACGGTAGGTGCAGATCGGCGCGGGTGGGGGCGGATCGACGAGGCAGTGCGGTTAGAGGGGCAGCCGCTCCGCCTGGCGCAACGGTGTTGCCCGTTACTTCCGGGGCCGGGGTCGGGCGGGTGTGGCTGGGTGACGGGTTAGTCGGTGGTGGTGGGGCGGCGGGGGGAGCGGGCGCGTCGGGCGGCTGGGGTCGGGTTCTCCGTCGCTGCCGGTTCGGTGGGGCGGGCCGGAATCGGGAGGTCTGGGTCCGTCCGTGGCGCGGGCACCTGTGGTACGGCGGTCGTCTCGCCGGGCAGCGGGCCAGTCCTGGGTGTCTGCGGTGCGGAGTCGGCCCTCCTGCGCCGTGCTGCGGAGCTGGTCGTCGAGCCGGGGACCGATGGCCCGGAGTCGGTCGTCGAGTCGGGGACCGATGGCGCGGAGTCGGCTTCGGCGACCGGGGTCGGGGTGGCCATCGTGTCCGCAGCGGCCGCACTCCGCCGGGCCGAGCGACTCCGCCGGGCCGGGTGGCTCTGCTCGGCCGGGTGACTCCGCTCGGCTCGCTCGCCGAGGAGGGCGGCCAGCATCGAGCCGCCGATACCGGCGATCACCGCGTACGGGGCGATCAGTTGGGTGGACAACTGCGCAGGACCCAACGTCGACCAGTGCGGCAGGGTAGTCAGGTAGGCGAGCGCGACGAGCAGCGGGCCGGCGGCACCGGAGGCCGCCGCGCCGACGAGGTGCCCGCCCGAGCGGGCGACCCGCCGCGCGGCCAGTACGCCGATCAGCAGCGCGGGCACCAGTGCCAGCACCGCGCCAGGCCAGTAGAGCTGGTCGCCGATCCAGTACCGAGGGTGGTCCGGTACCAACTGCCAGGTGCCGAGTTGCGCGCCGGTCAGCCCTCGTCCGACGCGTACCCCGTCAATCACCGAGACCACCGCGAGCAGCCAGAGCCAGGCGGCCGTCGCGGTCACGTTGATCGCGGCGGCTCGGGAGCGAAGCGCCCAGAGCGCGACGAGGACGCCGATCAGGATGCCCAGCGTGGCCTGGACGGCGGCGGTCCGTTGTGGTGCGCCGGTGTCCGCGCCGGTCGCGACCCGCGCGGGTACGGCGATCAGCAACACTGTGACCAGCCCGCCGAGTGCGGCGCCGAGCGCCAGGGAAACCCGCCGCAGCAGGCCGTGACCGCCGTGGGCGGGCACCTCCGGGCGGGCGGCGTCGACGGCCGCTGGACGCCCATCGCCCGGGGTCTCGT
The DNA here is from genome assembly GCF_000718555.1 of Micromonospora chokoriensis. Lineage (GTDB taxonomy): Bacteria > Actinomycetota > Actinomycetes > Mycobacteriales > Micromonosporaceae > Micromonospora > Micromonospora chokoriensis_B. Next base: position 79,762 of record NZ_JOAN01000004.1, on the reverse strand, counting down.
GCTCCGGCGCGGTCGTGAGGTCAGGAGATTGCGGCTCGGCCTTCGTCGGGGCGCTTCGTTGGTGGAGTCGCTGCGCGCAGACCGCGCCGAGCACTGTCGAGCTGGCGGCGAGCCAGGTGGCCCAGGCGAGGCCGTCCGCCCAGGCTGTGTCGGTCGCCCCGGCATCGGTGGGTGTCCAGGTGATGACGCCGAGCCCGTAGCCGAAGCCCAGTTGTGCGGCGCCCGCTCCGGCAGCGACTCCGATCGACGTCGCGATCGACACTCCCCAGCCCTGTCTGGCCATGCCGGGCAGCGTAACGTCCCGTCGTCGGCGCGGCGAGTCGCAACGACCCGCCGGTGTGGACCGCCGGTGCGGCGAATTGGGCGGCGGGCGGTACGGTCGCCGGTGATGAGGCGGTGGGTATGACGGACACGAACACGGGCCAGCAGAATGCCGCCGGTGGCGGTGCGGGTCGGGCGAGCGTCGTGCTCGGTGGCGGGTTGGCCGCTGTGCTGCTCGCTGCGATCGGTGCGACCGGTGGCTGGATGCTGGCCGGGGAGGAAGACGCACCCGCTGGTGACCCGTTGGCTGTCGCGACCACGGCGGGTACGCCGACCGGTCGGGCCACCGCCCCTCGCCCGACCAGCGGACGGCCGACGCCATCGGCCGTCCAGACCTCGGCCACCCCGACCAAGGGGAGCGGTCTGACCGTGCCGCCGGTGCTCGGCGTCGACTTTGAGCAGGCCCGAGACCTGCTACGCAAGCAGCGGTTGGGTTGGCGGTTGGTTTTCGGTGGCGGCGTCGGTCGTGAGGTCGAGAGCACCGCACCGGCCGTGGGCACCGAGGTCGCCCGGGGGACGACTGTGCAACTACAGGTCGCCGGGCCGGCGCCAGCCGCCGAGGTGCCGGATGTGGTCGGGAAGAGCTGCGCCGACGCCGCCGACGATTTGATCGACGAGGGCCTCTACCCGAGCTACGCCAGCGGGCGCAACGGGAAGGTCAAGCGGCAGGAGCCGGCCGAGGATGGCCCTGCCCGGTGGAACGACGAGGTCAGCATCTGGTGTGGGGCGGGTTCGGTCGACCAGCCGACCACCAAGCCCACGCCCTGACTTCCGGGCCTCTCGGCGCGTACCCGCGGCTCTGCCCGTGCCGGCAGTCGGCGCGGCTCGGCACGCTGATCCCCACCGACGGCCGTGTGGGCGACTAGGTTGGCGGTCGAGGGCCATGACGCCCGCCCGGTTCGGGAAAGGACGTGCGATGAGCGACGACCGCCAGGAGCCTCCCGCCACGGACCCGGACGAGACGGCACCGATCGATCGGACTGTCCCGGTTCGCCCCGAGGCATCGCCCGACCAGACCATGCCGATTGATCGTTCCGCCGGGGTCCAGCCGGGCCCGCCGGCCGACCAGACAGCGCCGATACCGCCGGCCAACCGGACGACGCCGATACCACCGCCGTGGTCCGGGCGGGCCGAGGTGCGTTCGCCCCAGCCGGCCGACTCCGCCGGAGAGTGGTACGTCGAGGAACAGGGTGGTCGGCGTTGGTGGTTGCCGATCCTCTGGGGCGTACTCGCGCTGTTGCTCGCCGGTCTGCTCGGAGGCGCGCTCTGGTTGGTGCTCTCCAAGCAGGATGACGACCGGGACGATCCCGGCTCCACCCCGTCGCTTCCACCGACAAGTGCCCCTAGCGCTCCCCCGACCAGCGCAGCCCCCACCTCGGCGGCACCCAGCAGCGAGACGCCGAGCAGCCCGGCGACCACAAGCGCACCCGCCGAGGTGCCGGTGCCGCCGCTCGTCGGTCTGCCGCAGGCCACCGCTGAGGGCTTGTTGGATCGGCTCGGCCTGGCCTACCGGGTGGTATACCGCACGTCTGAGCTGCCGCCGGGGACCGTGGTGAGCACCGAGCCGGGGGCAGGCGCGCCGGTGTCGACCGACGACGAGGTGCTGTTGGTCATCGCCCGGGCCCAGCCCTCGACCGAGGCGAGCCCGACCACGCCGAGCCCCACGGTGACCAGCACGCCGTGACCGCTGGTCACCACATCCGGCGGCGGGTGCCGACGAGGCCGAGGCCGGCCAGCGAGATGGTGAGGCCGAAGATGCCGGACCAGAACAGGGAGCGGCGGACGTTCGTGGCGCTGTGCTCGGCCGGAGCTGCTTCGGTGAGTTCCTGACGGCCATGGGACTGGCCGCCGGCACCGAGACCGGACGCCGGCCCCGTCGGGTCGGCACCTGCGGCGTTGTCGCCCAGGCCGTCGGTGTCGGTCCAGTCGGGTTCCTCGGAGACGCCGTCGCTCGTCGGCGGGTCGGAGTCGAGCACGGTGATCTCCGGTGCGGGCACCGGTGCGGTCAGCCGGGTGGACGACATCGCCGGGTCGCGGACGAGCACCACGAGTGTCGTCATCGCCGCGAGGAGGGCGAGGAATCCAAAGGCATAGGCGATACGGGAGCGGTGGTGCCGCCGCAGGGCGGGCTGATTGACCATGACCATCCCAGGGTCAGGGTCCTGGACGAGCGGGTGGAACGGTGCCGGGGTGGGCGTACCAATTCTATGGTGACGGCACGCCCACCGGCGGCGGATCGGGTCGGTCAGCCCACCCGGACCGGGGTACGCGCGACCGGCCGGCGGGCCCGCACGGTGTGCGGGCGGGGTTCGGGAGCGGCCTGCAGCTGTTGCAGACCTGCCCGCTGGACGAAGATCGACCGTCGGGTGACCGCGTCGCCCGCGGCGTTCAACTCGTAGCCGTCGAGCCAGAGCCAGCCGTCATAGGTAGGCCAGTCGAGCACCCGGATCACCCGGAACTTGATCGGCCTGAGGAACTGGACACTCGCCGCGCGAGTCACGTGCAGTACGTCACCGGTGCGGGGAAGCACATGGGCTCCTGGGGAGGATCGGCCGGCGGTCGCGCCGGCGGTGCCTGAACGGGGGACGTCTCGGCCGGTGACGGGGTCGTGCCTCGTGAACCGGTGGTGCGAATGGTGGTGGTCGGGCCGTACTCCGCTGGTGACGTGCCGCCACCCGACCACCACCCGGTTGCTTCCGGGAACCGCGCCCGCCGCCGCAGCTTGCCGGCTTGCAGCGGCGGGGTCCTTACCCCGGAGCAGGTCTCGTTGTCGATGGCTGGGCCCGCGTCGTGCCCGGCTTCCCCGGGTCGGTGGGGTCACCACTCCGAGGGACCGAACAGAGACGCTGAGTGATCCGAGCCATACGGACAGAGTGCATCAGGTACGTGCTTCATGCAAGTTGCACGTCGACTTTTGCCGATACGTGAGCGTGTCGCGCGAACGGCCTATTGAAGCCATCCGCGTGTGGGCGGCACACTGAGGGAGGTTTCGCCCGTCGCGGCCGGCCGAGGACCGGCACCATCCCCTTCGTCGCGAACGCTCGCCGGTCGACGGTCGCGCCCCCGGCGGGTGTCACCCAGTGGCGCGTTACCGGAGGTAGCCCGAGTGGGGTCGAGCAGCCAGTGGCGGGGACCAGTGACTCACGGGTTTCGCGATGAGTGAGCGGCGCAGCCCCACCATCAGACGGCGACGCCTCGGGGCCGAGCTGCGCCGCCAGCGGGAGTCCGCCGGCATCACCATCGAGGTCGTCGCCGAACAGTTGGAGTGCTCGGCCTCGAAGGTCTCCCGCATCGAGACCGGGCACACCACGGCCACCCCTCGCGACGTGCGGGACATGCTGCGGATCTACGGCGTGGTCGGTGCCGAGAGCGACGAGCTGGTGCAGATCGCAAGGGAGGCCCGCCAAAAGGGCTGGTGGCATCCGTACAGCACGGTGCTCGTCGGCGCTTACGTCGGGCTGGAGGCGGCAGCGAGCTCGATCCGGGCGTACGAACAGCAGGTCGTGCCGGGCCTTCTGGAGACCGAGGAGTACGCCGGTGCCATGATCCGCGCCGCGCGGCCGGACTTCACCGCCGATCAGGTGCACCAAAGAGTGCGTGTCCGTCTGGGTCGTCAGTCGTTATTGACCCAGGACGATCCGGTCGATCTGTGGGTGGTGCTCGATGAGGCGGTGGTAAGTCGGCCGGTGGGCGGGGACGAGGTGATGCGCGGCCAACTCAAGCGGTTGGTCGAGGTGGCCGAGTTGCCGAACGTGACGCTGCAGATCCTGCCCTTCGAGGTGGGTGCGCACGCCGGCATGGACGGCACGTTCACGATCCTCAGCTTCCCTGAGCCCGGTGATCCGGATGTTGTGTACGCGGAGAACGCCACGGGTGGGCTTTTCCTCGAGAAGAGCGACGAACTACAGAAGTACAGCTTCATCTTCGATCACATCCGCGCTGCGGCCATACGTCCGGAGGAGTCCGTCGCACACATCGCAAAACTGGCAGAGGAGCCGTTGTGGAAATGGCGACCAAGGGGTTCCCCGTGGACCTGACGCAGGCAGCATGGTTCAAGAGCTCGAAGAGCGGGCCGAACTGTGACAACTGCGTGGAGGTGGCGTACGTGACGGGGGCGGTTGGCGTCCGGGACTCGAAGGACAAGTCGGGCCCAGCCCTGGTCTTCGCACCGGGTGACTGGGACGCCTTCGTCACCGGCACCCGAGGTGGTGTGTTCGGCGCAGTCTGACCGAGTGGGTCAGTGAAGTCCCCGTCCGGTTCGCCGGGCGGGGACTTCGCCGTGTCCCCCACGGGTGCCGCAGGCGTTCGTGTCGCGGCAGTGGTCGGCGAGGTTCCGTCGGGAATCCCGTCGCCACAATGCCCCTCGTCTCGTTGAACCGGTCGGTACGGCGCTGGTCGAAGATCCGCCGCACCGACCCGCAACCGAGCGAGTAGGCGAGACGGATGACGACGATCGGTTCAGACAACCTCACCACCGGTCCGGTAAAGCCGGAGCGGTTCGGTGGCAAGTACCGCGGCGCTCGTCGGGACACGGTTCTGACCGAGGTGGTCTCGACCGACCAGGAGTTGAGCGGGCGGGAGGGAGCTTCCGAGACGACGGATCCTCCGCTCTCGCTGCCCTCGCTGGACCCGAACCCGCTGATCGAGCCGTCGTTCCCGCCGGCGGGCTGGCCGATGGAGCCCGCCGAATCCCTGGCGGACCACCCGTTGCTGCGTGGTCTGCTGATGGAGTTGCCACCGAAGGGCACCGTGCCGTCGCAGGATTGGCTGGACCGCTGGTTCGAGGCGACCAGGTCGATCCTGGAGTTGCTATATGTGCAGGGGGCCAGCCGTCCGCGTTGACGGTGCGGCGGCGGGCTGAGCCCGCTCGGCGAAGCGGTTGTGGCGCAGCGCGTGCCGAACCCCGATGGCGATCACCCCGAGCGCGCCCACGGTGATCGCCGGCCCGGTGACGCCGGGGTCGGCGCCGAGGTCGGCGCCGAGGTCGGCGCCGGCCGCCGCGATCACCGCCGGCACCGTGGCCAGGGCGGTCACCTGAAATGGCAGCCCGACGAGCGGGTGGGCGGCGGCGGCGCGCAGCCCGTGCGGCGCGGGTGTGGCAGGGGCACTGACGAACGCGCCCGCACCCGCCCGCAGCCGGCGAATCCGTCGTACGGAGCAGACCGTCGCCACGAGCGCCGGGCCGGCGGCCAGGGTGAGCCCGGCGGCGGCCTGGTCGATCGGCGCGGTGCCGGCACTGAGCAGCCCGCCGCCGAGCACCGCCGCGGTGAGCGCCACGCCGGTGATAGCCAGCACCAGCAACCACCCGGTACGCCGGCGCAGCATGCGGGTGTTGCGCAGCAGGGGAAGGCCGTCGGCAACGACGCCAGCGGCCAGCCAGACGGCGGCGACCGGGATCAGGATGGTGAGCTGACTCTCCATGTTCGAGAGTCTTTCCCGAATCCCGGCGAGGCGAATCCGGGCCTGTCCCCCGTTCGCCCCGGACGCCGGGCCCGTAGGGGGTCATCACTCGAAGGTTATGGACGTTTCGACATGTTCAACCGCCCGATGGCTGACTTACCCTCAGCTTGATCGGCAATGGTCGATTGATTTTGCGACCGGTGGTCACGTTCCACCGCCGGTCAGAGGGAGGTAGGAGATGGGTCTTCCACGAAGGTCCGTACTGATCGGGGTGGCCACGGCGACCGTCCTGGCCGTCGGCACCCCGGCCCTGGCCGCCGAACCCGTCGGGGTGGTTCGGGCCGCTGGCGGAGCCACCGCCGTGCCGGACAGCTACATCGTCGTACTCAAGGACAGCGCCGTGGCCCGGGACCGGGTCGGCGACACCGCGAAGCGGCTCTCCGGCCGCCACGGTGGCACGGTGGCCCGCACCTACGGCGCGGCGCTGCGTGGCTTCGAGGCCAAGGTGAGCGCGGCTGCGGCGGCGCGGATCGCGGCCGACCCGGCGGTGGCGTACGTCGAGCAGAACCACACCGTGTCGATCTCCGGTACGCAGGCCAACCCGCCCTCCTGGGGACTGGACCGGATCGACCAGCGCAACCTGCCGCTGGACAGCTCCTACACCTACCCGAACACGGCGAGCAACGTGCACGCCTACATCATCGACACCGGCATCCGGTTCTCCCACAACGACTTCGGCGGCCGGGCCACCTCCGGCTTCGACGCGGTCGACGGCGGGTCGGCCGACGACTGTAACGGGCACGGCACGCACGTGGCCGGCACCGTCGGCGGGTCCGCGTACGGGGTGGCCAAGGCCGTCCAACTCGTCGGCGTGCGGGTGCTGAACTGCTCCGGCAGTGGCACCAACGCCGGTGTGATCGGCGGCGTCGACTGGGTCACCGCGAACGCGATCAAGCCGGCGGTGGCGAACATGAGCCTCGGCGGCGGCGCGAACACCTCACTTGACAACGCCGTTCGCAACTCGATCGCCTCGGGCGTCACGTACGGCCTGGCGGCCGGCAACGACAACGGCGCGAACGCGTGCAACACGTCGCCGGCGCGTACCACCGAGGCCATCACGGTGGGCTCGACGACCAGCTCGGATGCCCGCTCGTCGTTCTCCAACATCGGCACCTGCCTGGACATCTTCGCGCCCGGCTCGTCGATCACCTCGGCCTGGTACACGAGCAACACCGCGACCAACACGATCAGCGGCACCTCGATGGCCACGCCGCACGTGGTCGGGGCGGCGGCCCTGGTGGCCAGTGCCAACCCGACCTGGACCCCGGCTCAGGTTCGCAACCAACTGGTGGCCAACGCGACCCCCAACGTGGTGAGCAACCCCGGCTCGGGTTCGCCGAACCTGTTGCTCTACGTGGGGACCGGCACCACCCCGCCGCCGCCCACCGGCTGCACCGGCACCAACGGCACCGACGTGTCGATCCCGGACGCCGGCTCGGCGGTGACCAGCTCGATCACCATCTCCGGCTGTGGTCGCAACGCCTCCTCGGCCTCCACCGTGGCGGTGAACATCGTCCACACGTACCGCGGTGACCTGGTCATCGACCTGCTCGCCCCGGACGGCAGCTCGTACCGGCTGAAGAACAGCAGCACCTCGGACAGCGCCGACAACGTGAACGCCACGTACACGGTCAACGTGTCTGGTGAGGCCGCCGACGGCATCTGGCGGCTCCAGGTGCGAGACACCTACTCGGCCGACACCGGCTACATCAACACCTGGACCCTGACCGTCTGACCGGTCGTCCACGACCGAGGCCCCACCCAGCGCAAGCCGGATGGGGCCTCGTGTCGTACGGATCGGGTTCAGACCGAGAAGGTGGCCGGTCGCTCGGTGGCCGGAGCTGGCGGATGGGCCTTCCACAGGCCGGTCTTCTGCGCCGCGAGCCGGGTCAGGTAGGCCGGGTTGAGGATGACGTAGCGACGCCAGAGCCGCTTCGGCTCCAGGCCGAGGCGCCAGAACCACTCCAGGCCGGCGCGCTGCATCCACGGCGGGGGCTGACGCAGCAGCCCGGCGTGGTAGTCGAAGGCCGCGCCGACCGCCATCATCGGCATGTCGAGGAGCGGCCGCATGGCGTACGCGAAGACCTCCTGGCGCGGACAGCCGAGCCCGACCAGGACCAGCCGGGCACCGCTGGACCGGATTCGGTCGGCGATCTCGGCGTCCTCGCCGGGCTGGACGGCACGGAACTTGGACGGCTCCGCCCCGGCGATCTTCAGCGCGGGGAACATCCGCTCCAGGGCCGGGATGAGCCGGGCGAGGGTCTCCTCGGTCGAGCCGTACAGGTAGACCGGTAGCCCTTCGTCGGCGAAGCGCGACAGCACGTGCAGGGTCAGCGTCGGCCCGTACACCCGGTCGGTGAGCCCGGCGTGGTGCAGCAGGTTGAGCGCCCAGCGCACCGGTTGCCCGTCCGGCGTGACCACGTCGAAGGAGTTGAGCCGCGCGTTGTGCGCAGGGTCGAGCACTCCGGTCATCACACCGTGCACGGCCAGGGCGGTCAGTGCGAGCGGACGACGCTCGTGCGCCGCCGTCACCACCGCGTCGGTCGCCGTGTCGTAGTCGGTGGCGTCGACAAGTACGCCGAGCACGTTGCGCTTGGTCCGCGCGCTCATGGCTGGGCCGCCCACTTGTCTACGTTGGCCTCGTAGATCTCCCGCAGGATCATCGGCACGTCGTAGGTGATCTTCCAGTCCGGGTATTGCGCCTCGAACCGGGCCATGCTGCTGACGTACCACTGGTGGTCGCCGGTGCGGTTCTGCTCGACGTAGTTGATCTGCGCCTCGCGGCCGGTGATCTCCTCGGCGATCCGGAACGCCTCGATGTGGGAGGTGTTGGAGTGTCGCCCGCCGCCGAGGTTGTAGACCTCCCCGGATCGCGGAGCCCGGAAGAACGCCTCGAACGCGGTCAGCACGTCGTGCGAGTGGATCGCGTCCCGGACCATCTTGCCCTTGTAGCCGAACAGGTTGTATGTGCGGCCCTCCATGACGCAGCGCATCAGGTAGGCCAGGAACCCGTGCAGCTCGGCCGCGGAGTGCGCCGGGCCGGTCAGCGTGCCGCCCCGGAAGCAGGCGGTCTTCATGTCGAAGTAGCGCCCGTACTCCTGGACCATCACGTCCGCGGCGACCTTGGAGGCGCCGAAGACCGAGTGCAGCGAGTGGTCGATCGACATCTCTTCGGTGATGCCCTGGTACCAGCGGTGGTCCTCGGGCAGCTCGTACCGTGTCTCCAGCTCGATCAGCGGCAGGCTGTTGGGCCGGTCGCCGTAGACCTTGTTGGTGGAGCAGTGGATGAACGGCGCGTCGATCGCGTGCCGGCGGGTGTTCTCCAGGATGTTGAGCGTGCCGCCGGCGTTCACGTCGAAGTCCGTGTACGGCTCCTTGGCGGCCCAGTCGTGGCTCGGCTGCGCGGCGCTGTGGATCACCACGGCGATGTCCGGGCCGTACTTCTTGAACACCTGCTCCAGGCCGTCCCGGTCCCGGATGTCCACCGCGAAGTGGGTGTACGCGTTACCCAGGTCACGGCTGAGCCGTTCCAGGCTCCATGATGTGGAGCCGTCCTCGCCGAAGAAGTACCGGCGCATGTCGTTGTCGATGCCGACGACATCCAGACCGAGGCCGGCGAAATGCCGGACCGCCTCGGAGCCGATCAGTCCACCCGACCCTGTCACCAACGCGACACTCACACGCCACTCCTGGTCCATCGGAGGCAGAATCCATCGGAGCATAGCGTGACGTCCGGCACGCCCCGATATGACGGAAGGGCCCCGCATCAAGCGGAGCCCTCGTCGTTGGTGGGGATGGGGGGAGTTGAACCCCCACGCCCTTTCGGGCACACGGACCTGAACCGTGCGCGTCTGCCATTCCGCCACATCCCCGTGGCACAACCCGGAACACTCTAGCTGCCCCGGCCCCGCTGTCTCCAGCGGGCCCCGGGAATACTACGCTGTTCCCGACGCTCGCCACGAGCGATTACCGTTCGTGGCGGTCGAAAGATTAGCACGACAGTCCCGGCCCTTCCGAATGGGTCGGGAGCAGGCGGCCGAGCGGCGTGTGAGCTGCGCGCGCGCCGGCCGGATACCATCATGTCCTCGGGACCCGAGGAGGAGCCGGTGAGCGTGCTGCAACGCTTCGAGAAGCGTCTGGAAGGCCTGGTCGAAGGGGCCTTCGCCAAGGTCTTCAAAGGGGTGGTCCACCCCGTGGAGATCCTCAACGCCATGCAGCGGGAGGCCGAGGCGCACAAGGCGATCCTGGCCGGTGGGCGCACGTTGGTGCCCAACCGCTACGTGATCGATCTCTCGCCGTTCGACCACAGTCGGCTGGCGCCGTACGCCGCTGCGCTGGCCCAGGAGTTGGCCCAGTCGCAGGCGGAGTTTATCGGCGAGCAGGCGTGGACGGTCTACGGCGACGTGATCGTCGAGATCGAGCGAGGCGAGGGTCTGGACACGGGCATGTTCCGTGTCACGGCCGAGGTCTACACCGGCGGCGAGGTCGCTCCGGTGTCGGCACCCGGCTACGACGCCGGTCCGCCCGCCTACCCCGCGTACGACCAGGGCGGTGGCTACGGCCCGCCGCCCGGGCACGGTGGTGGTCGCAACGTGCGACTGGTCTCCGGCGACGGTCGCACCTACCCCCTTCAGATGGGGTCGACGGTGATCGGTCGCGGCGACCAGGCCAACCTGCGTCTGCCCGACGTCGGCATCTCCCGGCGACACGCCCGGCTGGATTTCGACGGGGGCCAGGTCGTGCTGACCGATCTGGGCTCGACCAACGGCACCATGGTGAACGGGCAGCGGGTCTCCGCCGTCGCGCTCAACCCTGGTGACATGGTCCAGCTCGGCACGACGACGCTGACCTTCCGCGTGGACGGCTGACCCGCCTTGCCGGAGCTGGTCATCACCGTTGCCCGATTCGGGTTCCTGATCCTGCTGTGGATCTTCGTGTTCACGGTGGTCGGTGTGATCCGCCGCGACCTCTTCGCGGGCGCCCGGTCCGGTCGCCTGGTGGCCGCGCCACGAGCGGTGGGCGCCTCGACGGGGCAGGCGGCCAAGCCGGCGAAGGTGAAGCGGGGCAGAGCGGCGCACCAGCTGGTGGTGACAGCCGGTCAGCTGGCCGGCACCAAAATCACTCTCGGTGAAGCGCAGATCACCATTGGTCGGGCTGAGGACTCCACCCTGGTCATCACCGACGACTACGCCTCCGCGCGACACGCCCGGCTCGTGCCGCGTGAGGGGCAGTGGTACGTCGAGGACCTTGGCTCGACTAACGGGACGTACCTCGATCGCGCTAAGGTCTCCGGACCAACCCCCGTCCCCCTCGGCGTGCCGATCCGGATCGGCCGCACTTCCCTCGAATTACGGCCATGACTCTGACCCTGCGCTATGCGGCCCACAGCGACCGCGGTCTGATCCGAGACGGCAATCAAGACTCCGTCTACGCCGGGCCGCGGTTACTCGCCGTTGCCGACGGCATGGGCGGTATGGCCGCCGGTGACGTCGCCAGCAACATCGTCATCGGTGCCATGGCGCCGCTCGACGAGGACGTCCCTGGGGATGCTCTCGTCGATGCGTTGCGTTCGGCCGTGGGCACCGCCAACCAACAACTCCGCGACACGGTGGACGCCAACCCGCAGCTGGAGGGGATGGGCACCACGCTGACGGCGACCCTCTTCACCGGCAGCAAGCTGGGGATGGTCCACATCGGCGACTCGCGGGCCTATCTGCTGCGCAACGGCGAGTTCGCGCAGATCACCAAGGACGACACGTACGTCCAGATGCTCGTCGACGAAGGCCGGATCAGCGCCGAGGAGGCGAGTAGCCACCCGCAGCGGTCGCTGCTCACCCGTGCCCTCGACGGTCGGGACATCGACCCGGAATACTCGGTGCGCCAGGTCATGCCCGGCGACCGGTACCTGATCTGTAGCGACGGCCTCTCGGGTGTGGTCAGTGCCGAAACCATCGGCGAGAGCCTGCGGGAGTACACCGACCCGCAGCAGTGCGTCGAGCGGCTGGTGCAGCTCGCGCTGCGCGGCGGTGGGCCGGACAACATCACGGTGATCATCGCCGACGCCACGGATCAGGACATCGTCGAGGCGACTCCGATCGTGGGCGGCGCCGCCGCCCGGGACCGGGGAATGGCGACCTCCGCCGACGACTCGACTCCGGCCGCCCGAGCCTCGGCGCTCTCCGCGCCGCGTCCGGCCGTGCCGGAGGAGCCGGCGGCCTCCGACGACGACGCCGACCGGCCGAAGCGACGCCCGGTACGGACCGCCGCGATGGCGCTGGCCCTGCTGGTGATCGTCGGTGGTGGTGCCTTCGGCGGCTGGACGTACACCCAGCGGCAGTACTACGTGGGCGCCACCGAAGAGGGGCAGGTTGCCGTCTTCCGTGGTGTCCAGGGTCAGATCGCCGGGATGGATCTCTCCAGCGTGCACCGCCGCAGCGGCACCCGCCTGGAAGACCTCACGGTCGCCGCACAGGACACCGTCAAGGTCGGCATTCGGGCCAACAGTGAGCCGGACGCCGAGCGTCAGCTCGCCGAGCTGACCAGTGACACGCCGAGCAACCCCAACCTGAAGCCGCTCTGCCCGCTCGACACGACCGCCACCGGGGGCAGCACGCCGACGCCCACGCCGACGCCGACGCCAGTCGGTTCGACGCCGACCCCGAACGGCAGCCCGAGCACCAATGTGTCGCCGACCCCCAACGGGGTTGTCAGCGCAAGCCCGACCGTCGGCGCAACCACCGCTCTCGGTGGGGCCGGCGCGACCACCACACCCGACGTCACGCCCTCCGACTCGGCCACGCCGGCGCTCGACCCGGCCGGCTGCCGGTCTCCTGAGTGAGCGTCGGCTGAGATCCTGAGGACCCCACCCGTGACCGCAGCGGCCACACCGGCACCCTCGCCCGCCACCGCGGGCGAGCAATCCGGCGTACGCCTGGCGCGGTCGCGCCGCAACGCCGAACTGTCCCTACTGCTGCTCGCGATGGTGCTGGTGGCCGCGTACGGGGCGACCGTCGAGGCGAACCTGCTGGACACGGTCACCCCGGACTTCTGGATGCCCGCCGCCGCGCTCGGTGCGGTGTTCCTCGGGCTGCACCTGGTCATCCGGTTCCTCGCCCCGTTCGCCGACCCGGCTCTGCTGCCGGCGGTGGCCCTGCTCAACGGGCTCGGGGTGGGCTTCCTGCGCCGGTTCGACCTGGGCGAGGCGCCCGTGGCCGACCGGGAGAGTCTGGCCATCTTCGCCGGTGTCGGCGGCCGGCAGTTGGCCTGGACGCTCGGCGCGGTGATCCTCGCCGCCGCCCTGCTCGCCATCATGCGTGACCACCGCTCAATCTCCCGTTACGCGTACACCCTGGGGTTGGGCGGCATCGTGCTGGTGATGCTCCCGGCGGTGCTGCCGGCGAGCATCTCCGAGCGCAACGGCGCCAAGCTGTGGATCCAGTTCGGCAGCGTCTCCATCCAGCCGGGTGAGTTCGCCAAGCTGGCGCTGCTTGTCTTCTTCGCCTACTACCTGGTGCGCAAGCGCGAGGTGCTGTCACTGGCGAGCCGACGCTTCCTCGGCATCGACTTCCCGCGCGGGCGAGACCTCGGGCCGGTGGTCGGCGTCTGGCTGATCAGCCTCCTGGTGCTCGTGTTCGAGAAGGACCTGGGCACGTCGCTGCTCTACTTCGGCATGTTCGTGGTGACGCTCTACATCGCCACCGAACGGGTCAGTTGGCTGCTGATCGGCCTGGTCCTCTTCTTCGGCGGTGCGTACCTCGCCTACTTCCTCGGCTCGACGGTCGGTGGGCCGTTCGCCAACTTCTACCTGCGCGCGGAGATCTGGCTGGATCCGTTCGCCGACCCGACCGACAAGGGCTACCAACTCGTGCAAGGGCTGCTCGCCCTGGGCACGGGCGGGCTCTTCGGCGCCGGGCCGGGCGGCGGTCAGCCGGAGATCCTCCCCGAGGTGGAGAACGACTTCATCTTCGCCGGCATCGGTGAGGAGATCGGTCTCTTCGGGCTCTCCGCACTGCTTGTCGTCTACCTGCTCATCGTGGAGCGGGGGCTGCGCGCCGCGCTCGCGGTACGGGACTCGTTCGGCAAGCTGCTCGCCGGTGGCCTCGCGTTCACCCTCGGCCTCCAGGTCTTCGTGATCGTCGGTGGTATCAGCGGGCTCATCCCGCTGACCGGTCAGACCACCCCGTTCCTGTCCGCCGGTGGTTCGTCGCTGATGGCCAACTGGCTGCTCATCGCGGTGCTGCTGCGGGTCTCCGACGGTGCTCGTCGACCAGTCACCGGGGCCGGCGGTAAGGCCGCTCGGCCCAGCGGTGGCCCACCCGAGCAGCTGCATGGTGCCCTCACGGAGGTGATCAAGCCGTGAACGCACCCCTGCGCCGCGTCGGAGTCGTCGTCATGGTCCTGTTCGGTCTGCTCTTCGCGAACCTCAACTGGATCCAGGCCTACAAGGACGACGAGTACCGCTCCAGCGACTACAACGGTCGGGTCCAGGTTGCCGATTACAAGCGCAAGCGCGGCAACATCGAGGCTGGCGGCACCGCGCTGGCCACCAGCAAGGAGACCACCGGCAAGCTGAAGTTCCAGCGCAGCTATCCCGGTGGCGCCAAGTACGCCCACGTGCTCGGCTACAAGCCGGTCAACCTGGCCGACCAGGGCATCGAGCGGCTGGAGAACGACTTCCTGGCCGGCACCAGCGACCAGCTGATCGGTGACCGGTTGAAGGACATGTTCACCGGCGACGACACCGGCGGCGGCAACGTGCTGCTCACGCTCTCGAAGCGAGCGCAGGACGTGGCGTACGACCAGCTGCGCAACAACCAGGTCGGGGCGAAGCGGGGTGCGGCGATCGCCATCGACCCGCGTACCGGTGCCATCCAGGCGCTGGTCTCCATGCCCAGCTTCGATCCGAACCCGCTGGCCAGCCACGACACCAGCGCCGCGGCGACGGATTACGCCAAGCTGGAACAGGACCCGGACGGCCCGCTGAAGAACCGCGCGCTCTCCGAGACGCTGCCGCCGGGCTCCACTTTCAAGATCGTGGTGGCTGCGGCGGCCCTGGAGAATGGCGTCACCAAATCGACCCAGATCCCGGCCGGCCCTAGCTACACCGCGCCCACCTCGGGCACCCCGATCCGCAACGCCGTACCGTCGATCTGCCCGGAGCGGCAGGTCACCCTGATGGACGCGGTCACCGAGTCGTGCAACACCGGCTTCGCCCAACTCGGCGTGCGGCTCGGCGCCGACACCATCAAGGAGAAGGCCCGGCAGTTCGGCTTCGAGCAGGAGGACCTGACCGTCGGCCACCTCGGCGAGGGCGGCCTGCGCACGGAGGCCAGCCGGACCGGGGACATGCAGAACCCGGACGGCAGCACCGACCCGGCGGCCCTGGCGCAGTCCTCGATCGGCCAGAACAACGTCCGGATGACCCCGCTCGAAGGCGCCATGATCGCCAGCGCGGTCGCCCACGACGGCAGCCAGATGCGGCCGTACCTGGTGCGGCAGCTGCTCGCCCCGGACCGGACCACCAGCTACTACACCGCGAATGCGCGCGAGCTGCGTCAGCCCGTCAGCCCGCAGGTCGCCGCCGATCTGCGCGAGATGATGGTCAGCGTGGTCCAGGACGGCACCGGCAAGAAGGCCGCGATCAGTGGCTACACGGTCGGCGGCAAGACCGGCACCGCCCAGTCCGCCCCGGATCGGCCCGACCACGGTTGGTTCATCGGTTTCGTACTGGACAAGAACCGCAACCCCATCTCGGCGGTCTGCGTGATGCTTGAGCAGGCTGGCCCCGGCGGCAGCGCTGAGGCGGCCCGGATCGCCGGCCAGATCATGCGGGCCGCCATCGCCGACCCAGGGGGTCGTTGACATGCTCAGCCCCGGCGTCCAGCTCGGCAACCGCTACCGTCTCGACGAGCGGATCGCCAGCGGCGGCATGGGCGACGTCTGGCGCGGCACCGACCAGGTGCTCGGCCGGACGGTCGCGGTGAAGAGCCTGCTCCCCGCGCTGCTCGACGACCCGGACTTCGGCGAACGGTTCCGCGGCGAGGCCCGCACCATGGCCACCATCAACCATCCCGGTGTGGTGGACGTCTACGACTTCGGCAACGACCAGCAGATCGCCTTCCTCGTCATGGAGTACATCGAGGGTGACGCCCTGTCGTCGACGCTGAGCCGGGTCGGCCGGCTCACCCCGGCCCGGACGATGGCCCTCGTCGCGCAGGCCGCCGACGCGCTGCACGCCGCGCACGAGAAGGGCATCGTGCACCGCGACGTGAAGCCGGGCAACCTGCTGGTCCGGCCGAACGGCACGCTGGTGCTGACCGACTTCGGCATCGCCCGCTCCGACATGGTCGGCCAGCTCACCGCTGCCGGTTCGGTGCTCGGCACCGCCTCGTACATCTCGCCGGAGCAGGCCACCGGCGGCGTCGCCACACCGGCGTCCGACGTGTACGCCCTCGGCGTGGTCGCCTACCAGTGCCTCGCCGGTCGGCGGCCGTTCGAAGGCGACAACCCTCTCGACATCGCGATGCGGCACGTCCGGGAGACGCCCCGGCCGCTGCCGGCGGACATCCCCCCGCAGGTGCGCGCACTGGTGGAACGGGCGTTGGCCAAGGACCCGGCCGCCCGTTGGCCGAGCGCCGCCGCACTCGCCGGGGTCGCCCGTCAGCTCAAGGCCACGCTCTCCCAGCAGGCTCGGGCCGGCGGCAACTCCGGGCCGGTCTCCGCTGCGCCGGCCTCACCCGCCGCGCCCGGCCGGGCCCAGGTGCCGCAGGCGCACCAGATGCGTCCGCCGGGCGCCCGACCGCCGGTGGCCGGGCCGAGACCGACCGCGATCGCGCCGGCCCAGCAGCCACGACCCACCGCCGTCGCGCCGGCCGTCCAGCCGCCCCGGCAGCAGGTCGCACCGAACGGCTATCCGCGCGGCGCCGCAGCGGTGCCGTCCGGGCCGTCCCGGCAGGAACACCCCCCGGCGTACGCCCGGCAGGCCGGCCCGGCGGTGCCAGCACCCGAGCCCCAGCGGTCCCGGCCCGGAATGGTGCTCCTCGCCATCCTGCTGGCCGTGCTGGTCCTGCTCTGCTCCGGCGTGATTTCCTACAACCTACGGAAGCAGTCGCAGGCTGGCGGATCCGCCGGGCTGACGCCGCGCACCGTGGCGTCCGGCGCGCTACGACTCGACAGGAGCGACGATCCGGCCCGGACGTCGTACCGTCGGGAGGTACGAGTCCAGCCGGGCGACGGCCGGACGACGACGAGCGAAGGACGACAGACGCGATGACAGCGCAGGCCCGCCTGCTCGGTGGCAGGTACCAGGTCGGCGAGCTGCTCGGCTATGGCGGCATGGCCGAGGTGCACCGTGGTCGCGATCTCCGGCTCGGTCGGGACGTCGCGATCAAGATGCTCCGCACCGACCTTGCCCGGGACGCGACGTTCCAGATGCGGTTCCGTCGGGAGGCGCAGAACGCTGCCTCGCTCAACCACCCGGCGATCGTGGCGGTCTACGACACCGGCGAGGAGACCGCGCCGACCGGCGAGACGCTGCCGTTCATCGTCATGGAGTTCGTCAACGGGCGGACCTTGAAGGAGGTCCTCGGCGCCGAGGGGCGGCTACAGCCTCGCCGGGCGCTGGAGATCTGCGCTGACATGTGTGCCGCTCTGGAGTTCAGCCACCGGCACGGCATCATCCACCGGGACATCAAGCCCGGCAACGTGATGCTCACCCAGACCGGCCAGGTCAAGGTGATGGACTTCGGCATCGCCCGCGCGCTGGCCAGCGGTGCGACCACCATGACGCAGACCAGCGCGGTGATCGGCACGGCCCAATATCTCTCCCCGGAGCAGGCCCGTGGCGAGGCCGTCGACGCACGCTCCGATGTGTACGCGGCCGGCTGCGTGCTCTTCGAGCTGGTCTGCGGGCACCCGCCGTTCGTCGGAGACAGCCCGGTCAGCGTGGCGTACCAGCACGTACGGGAGACGCCGCCGACGCCGAGCGACATCAACCCGGACGTCACCCCGGCCATCGATGCGATCGTGCTCAAGGCGCTGTCGAAGAACCCGCTCAACCGCTACCAGAGCGCCGGTGAAATGCGTGCCGACCTGCTCCGCGCCGCCGCCGGCCGGCCCGTGCTGGCCACTCCGGTGCTGCGCGAGGCGGAGACGGTGGCGATGGGCCCGGCCGGCGGTGGGGGCGGCTATCCGCCACCCGCCGGTGGGCAGCAGACCCGGCAGATCCCGGCCCGGGTGGGCGACCCGCGTCAACGCAAGGCGTCCTCCTGGCTGATCGCGACGTTCAGCGCGGTCGGCGTGCTGGCGGTGATCGCCCTGGTCGCCGCCCTGCTGTGGAGTCAGCAGAAAGACAAGGACCTGAAGTCGGTGCCCACCCTCGCCGGCAAGACCCGGGACGTGGCGATCGCCGAGATCACCAACCTGGGATTCAAGCCGCAGGTGGGCGACCCGGTCCTGACGAACGACTGCACCAAGGGCACCGTTGCCCAGCAGAATCCTGCTCCGGGCACAACGCTGAAGCCGCTAAGCACGGTGACCCTCCAGATCTGTGGCGGCAAGCCGGATGTGACGATCCCCCCTGGCCTGGTCAACTCTCAGATTGACAACGTGAAGCCCCAGCTCGAGCGCCTGGGGTTGAAGGTCGAGGAGAAGAAGGTCGACAACCCCGCGCAGGAGGGGATCGTCACCAAGCTGACCCCGCCGTCGGGGACGACCCTCCCGCAGGACAGCAAGGTGGTCGTCGAGGTCTCCCGGGGCAACGTCAGCAAGGTGCCCAACGTGCTCAACTCCACCAAGGACGAGGCTGCCCGGGAGCTTCGCGAGGCGGGCTACAAGGTCTCGTTCCGCGACGGTGACGAGGTGCCAGCCGATCGTGCCGGGCGGGTCGAGAAGCAGAACCCGGCACCGGGCACCGAACTCGCCAAGGACAAGACGGTCACCATCGAGATCGGCATTCCCGAGCCGGTGGTCGACCCGACGCCCACCGTGACGCCGACCGGCACGCCGACGGGCACACCGACCTCTCCTGGCACTGGGGGCGGCCTCGGCCTGCCGTTCCCGCCCCCGCCGAGTCGGCCTTCTCAGGACTAGGCCACAACCGAGGGCACTGACATGACTGACGTGGAAGTGCCCTCGGTGCGGCGGTGGCCCCGCCGCCTCCGCCGCCTGGCCGTCCTTGGCCTCGTCGTGCTGGTGCTCGCCAGCGCCCCGTGGCTCTGGACGATGCTCGCGGCACGCGGCCACGTCTACGCCGAGGCCGATGCGCCGACCGCCGACGTGGTGATCGTCCTCGGCACCGAGGTGGCAGCCGATCGGCAGCGGCCGGGGGACCGGCTCGCCGGCCGCCTGGACACCGCCGCCGAGTTGGTGACCAGCGGGCGGGCCAAGGTCGTCCTCGTGTCGGGTGACGGCGGCGGCGCGTCGGGCGACGAGCCGGCGGTGATGACGACGTACCTCGCCGAGCGCGGTGTCGACCCGGGTCGGGTGGTGGCCGACCCGTTCGGCCTGGACACCTACGACACTTGCGCGCGAGCACGCGAGGTGTACGGCGTCGAGCGGGCCCTGATCGTCACCCAGTCCTACCACCTGTCCCGGGCGGTGACGCTGTGCCGGCACCTCGGCCTCGACGTCGACGGGGTGGTGGCCCGCTGTGACGGTTGCGGCGCCGCCCTGCTCGCCGAGAAGTCGGTCCGGGACTACTTCGCCAGCGGCAAGGCGGCGTGGGACGCGGTCCGAAGCCGACCGCCCGCGGTGCGCTCGCCTGCGGATCCCGCGATCCAGGAGGCGCTGCGGCGCTGAGCGACCGGCTCCCGCCCCCGGGCTACCACCGGCGGTCTGGTCTCAGGCGGTGGCGAAGGCCGCGCGACGACGGGCATCGACCTCGGCGGCGAGCGCGGGTGCGCGTTCCAGCGCATCCGGGTGACCGCAACTGGCCAGCCAGTTGGCAAGCATCAGGTGACCCCCCTCGGTGAGCACCGACTCCGGGTGGAACTGGACGCCTTCGATGGGCAGCGTCCGGTGCCGCATCGCCATCACCACGCCGGAGCCGGTCCAGCCGGTGACCTCCAGCTCGTCCGGGAGCGTCTCGGGCAGCACGGCGAGTGAGTGGTACCGGGTGGCGGTGAACGGGTCGGGCAGACCGGCGAGCACACCGACCGAGTTGTGCCGTACCTCGGAGGTCTTGCCGTGCAGCAGCTCAGGTGCGCGCGTCACGGTCGCCCCGAAGGCTTCGCCGATCGCCTGGTGGCCGAGGCAGACCCCGAAGATCGGCAGCTTGCCCGCGTACTCCCGAATGACGTCCAGGCAGATGCCGGCCCGGTCGGGGCTGCCCGGCCCGGGCGACAGCAGGATGCCGTCCGCGCCAACCGTGCCCACCTCGGCGACGTCGATCTCGTCGTTGCGGCGGACCTCGCAGTCCACGCCGAGCTGGCCCAGGTATTGCACCAGGTTGAAGACGAAGGAGTCGTAATTGTCGATCACCAGGACGCGCATGGTCACCTGCTCGGGGAGGGAGGCGCTGGGTTGTTCTGGTCGGTGTCGTACGGCAGCTCGTGCTCGTCGCCGGTCGGGGTCTCCCCGGTCACCGGCTCGCCGCCGCCACCGGTCTCGGCGGGTACGCCGGACTCGACCTGCACGTCGTCGAAGGGCAGCAAGGGCTCGGCCCATGGGAAGGCGAAATACCACAGCAGGGCCACCGTGGCGGCCACCAGCATCACCGAGCCGGTCAGCTTTCCGGCCAGGCCGAACGGCAGCCTGCGCCAAATGAACGCGTACATCGGGTCAGCCTCCCAGCTCCGCCGGGCGGCCCGCGGACTTGGGTTGGGTGCGGTCCAGCTCGGCGTGGATGATCAGGCGCTGGTAGTTGTCGAACTTCGGGTTGCACGTGGTGAGGGTGAGCATCCGCTTGGTCGGCTTCTTGTCCGGCTCGCCGGGCACCGGTGCCACCACCTCGACCTGCGTCGGCTTGACGATCCGCGACTCCGACACCCGATAGACGTACCAGTCGGTCTTGCTCTCGACCACGATCGGGTCGCCGTCACCCAGCTCGTCCAGGCTCCAGAAGGTGGCCCGGTTGCGGTGGCCGGCGACGGAGAAGTTGCCCACCTGGCCGGGGAGCGCGCTGGTCGGGTAGTGGCCCGGGGCGAAGCGGATGTCCTCCTGCGCCACGCCCTCGACGACGACCCAGTTCTTGTCGAGCTTGGGGATGTAGAGGCCCGCGAGCGGCTTGCCGCGCACCGGCGGGGACGGTTTGACGCTCGGGCCCGCCGACGGAACGACAGTCGGGTCGTCGGTCGGGGCCCACTCCTGCGCCAGTTGATCGGTGAGCTCGTTCTGGTGGGCGTCGACGATGGCCGACTTGCCCCAGACCTCGTAGCCGGCGAAGAGGAGGACCACCAGGCCGAAGGTGATCAGGATCTCACCGGTGACGCGGACGCCGGTGCGCAGCCGTGAGCCGAACGACGGGCGGGTGAGCTCGGAGTAGACGCTCTTGTAGCCCTCGCCGGTCTGGTGCGGCCGGAGTTGGATCACCCGTTCGCCGCGTCTGGGCTCGGGAGGGTCGGCGGGGTTGTCGCCGGTCGTCTGCTCGGGGGCCGGCGTGCGGGGGACGGCACCCATCAGCGCGGTGGTGGACGGGTCCGCGTAGCGATCCCATCCAGCGGTCGGCGGGACGCGGCCCAGCCCGCTCGCCGCGAAGCCCTCCGGCCCGTCCGCTGCGACGCGGTCAGGGCCAGCCGGTGAGACCGGGGTGGCCGGGGAGCCGGTGGGGCCCGTGGGCCGAGCGGAGACCTGCGGGATGTACGCGGTCGGAGAGTCGGCCACCGGCGGGGTCGAGGGGATGGGCGAAGGGGGCCAGCTCGGAGTGTCGGAGGCCGTCGGCCGGGTCGGCATCGGCGACCCCCCGGGCGTAGCCGGGCGGGTCGGGGCGGCCGGCGGTTGGGTCGGCGCGGCGCTCGGCGTGGCTGGCCGGGCGGGGGCGACACCGGGCGGGATTGCGGCGGCCGGCGGGTGGGTCGGCGCGGCTGGCCGGGTCGGGGCGGTCGGCGGGTGGGTCGGCGCGGCGCTCGGCGGGTGGGTCGGCGCGGCGCTCGGCGTGGTTGGCCGGCTGGGGGCGGCACCGGGCGTGGGGGGTCGGGTCGGGGCGTTGCCGGGGGCAGCGGGCCGATCCGGGCCCTGGCTGGTGGCGGTCGGTCGGCCCGGGGTGGACGCGGGGGGAACGCCGTGCGGGCTCACCCGGAACGCTGCGGCGGCACCCGGGAACGCTGCGGCGGCACCCGGGAACGCTGCGGCGGCGCCCGGCCAGGGTGGCGGAGCTTCGACGGCCGGGCGGCCCGTCGGCTCCGCTTGGCCGGCGTTCGGCCGCGTCGGGTGCGGCAAGCCCGCAGGCTCGGCCGTTCGGGGAGGCTCAGCAGCCCGGGCCGGTTCAGTCGCCCGAGGAGGTTGAGCAGCCCGGGGAGGCTCCGGCGTGCGGGGAGGCTCCGGGGTGGCCGGTGGTCGCGCCGTGCCGGGCCGTGCGGGCAGCACCGGCTCGGGCCAGTTGCTGGCCGGGGTCGGCCGGGCGGGTGCCGACTCGGGCCGGTCGACCTTGGGCAGGAAGTCGGTCAGCTCGTCGCTCTGGTTGCGGTGTCGCCCGTCGCGACGCTCGTCCGGCCCGCTCATCTGGGCACCGTAGCCGAGCGCAGGGCGGTGGAATCCTCGAATGCGGGAACTCGCACCGTGGAGGCCGTCTCCTTGTAGCCGAGCTGGTAGTCGTCGACCGCGTCCTTGAACAACCGGACTCCCTCAGAGCTGGCGAGGGCCTGCTGGAGGGCAGCGGGATCGCCGATCGCTACGATCTTGAACGGTGGGGAGTACACCCGACCATGAAGTAGCAGGGTGTTACCGACGCAGCGTACCGCGCTGGTAGTGAGCACGCGGACATTCATGATTGACATGGCTTCGGCCCCGCCGGCCCACAGCGCGTTGACCACCGCTTGGACGTCTCCCTGGTGCACCACCAGGTCATCGTTGCTGGCGTCCGACTGCGTCTGGTCGAGCTGTGGCGCGTCGTTCAACTCGACCGTGACCCCCGACCCGCTGAGGGCGGTGAACCCGGCGGCCTGGACGCTGCCCTGGGCGCGATTCTGCTGATCCTTGATCGGGACGTCCGAGCCGGCGAGGGTGTTGGTCCGCTGCTCGACCTCGTCGCGCAGCGTGGCGGCGCGACGCTCGCTGGCCGCCACCTGTTCGCGTCGGTCCTCGATGAGCTGGTTGAGCTGGGGTCGCCGGTCTTCGCGCAGGGCGGTGCCGCCTGCGGTGGTCGCGGTGGTGGTGAAGAGCAACCCGGCCGCCGCGGCGATCAGCGGCACCCCGATCGACCAGCCCGGACGGCGTTGACGCGGTCGCCGGGGCAGCAACCCGGCGGCGGCCCGTCGGAGGACCTTCTGCCAGGAGGTTGCGCCGGATGTGTACTCCACCGAGCGTTCCTTCCGCGTGTCGGGGATCAGGCCGTGCCGGCGGGGCCGGTGAAGCGAACAGTCCCGCCTGTTTCGGTCACTCCGTGCACCGGCCTGACCCCATTCGTGGTCCGGACGGGCAATCGGGACTACGCTAGCTGTCGAACATTATTGGCCATGGACCGTCGCCTCCGCGCCCGGTTGTCAGGCCGGACGAGGTCGTCACCCCTCTGGAGAGCGCCGTGCCCAAGTCTCAGGTCCGTAAGAAGAAGGTGTACACGCCGCCGACGGACGTCCGTCCGACGACGACGTCATCGTCGCGCAAGCCTAGCCCGGTGTGGTTGCCGATCACTGCGGTCGCCTTGATCGTCGTCGGGATCGGCTGGCTGGTGCTCTACTACCTGTCCGAGCAGGAGTACCCGGTCATGGCGTGGGGTTACTGGAACCTCGCCGTTGGCTTCGGAATGATGGTCGCCTCGCTGGGGCTGCTCTCCCGCTGGCGCTGAGCCGACCCGACTCGACCGTCGCGTCGGCGGTCTAGCGTCACTCCGTCCGTCACTCCGTCGAGCCCTGCCCGGCAGGATCGGGCGGGGCCCCCTATGGTGTCCGCAGGCAGCGTGGCCTACTGCGAGATGACTCACGTTACTGCTGGGTAACCTTCGCGTAGGCTGCACTGCATGACCGAGCAGAGCGAGGTCATCAGGCAGCAGACCGGGGAGGCCAACTCGATGGGCAGCGTCCAGATCGTCACCACGATCCTCGCGGCCGCCATCACCGCCGTGGCGGTGTGGCTTGCGGTGCGTGCGGTCCTGAAGATGGTGGCAGTCATCCGGCTCGGTCAGCCCGCGCCGGAGCGGTTCACCGACAAGGTCGCCCGCGCCAAGACCATGTTGGTGGAGACGGCCGGCCACACCCGGATGCTCAAGTGGGGCGTGGTGGGCGCCGCGCACTGGTTCGTGATGGTCGGCTTCGTCGTGCTGTCGCTGCTGGTGCTTGAGGCGTACTTCGAGGTCGTCACCACCGACGGTGGCCTGCCGATCATCGGGCACTGGACGATCTTCGGCCTGGTCACCGAGATCATCGGGGTGCTGGGTCTGGTCGGCATCCTGGTGCTGATGGCGATCCGGCTCCGCAACCGGCCGACCCGCCCAGGAGGGCGATCCCGGTTCACCGGCTCGACCATGTGGCAGGGCTACTTCGTCGAGTGGATCGTGCTGCTGGTCCTGATCTTCGGCTTCGTGATCCGGGGCTTCAAGGTCGCCACCGACCACTTCGAGTTCCCGTTCTGGGCCACCCCGGTCAGTCACGCGGTCGGTGCGGTGCTGCCCGACTGGGCGGACGGCGTCAGCGTCGCCGCAGCCATCAAGATCGTTATTTCGATGACGTGGCTGATCGTCATCTCCCTGAACGTCACCATGGGCGTCGCCTGGCACCGCTTCCTGGCGTTCCCCAACATCTTCTTCAAGCGGGAGCCAGCCAAGCCGGCCGGCTCCGGTCTCGGCGCGCTGCGCCCGATGACGAGCCAGGGCAAGCCGCTCGACTTCGAGGAGGCCGACCCGGAGAAGGACCAGTTCGGCGTCGCCCACGTCGAGCAGTTCAGCTGGAAGGGCCTCCTGGACTTCAGTACCTGTACCGAGTGCGGTCGCTGCCAGTCGCAGTGCCCGGCCTGGAACACCGGCAAGCCCCTGTCGCCCAAGCTGCTCATCCTGAGCCTGCGCGACCACGCGTACGCCAAGGCGCCCTACCTGCTGGCCGGCGGCGGCAAGGACCTGACCGGCGAGGAGAAGGCCACCCAGGCGCAGCTCGCCCACCTGGACGTGCTTGCCCTCGCCGAGGCCGACAAGCCGTTGATCGGCACCGCCGAGGAGGGCGGTGTCATCGACCCGGACGTGCTCTGGTCCTGCACCACCTGCGGCGCCTGCGTCGAGCAGTGCCCGGTCGACATCGAGCACGTCGACCACATCGTCGACATGCGTCGCTACCAGGTGCTGATCGAGTCGAGCTTCCCCTCCGAGGCCGGGGTGATGCTGCGCAACCTGGAGAACAAGGGCAACCCGTGGGGCGCCCCGCAGAACACCCGCGAGGACTGGACCAAGGGCCTGGACTTCGAGGTGCCCCGGGTCGGCGAGGTGGACGACTTCGAGTACCTGTTCTGGGTCGGCTGCGCCGGCGCGTTCGAGGACCGAGCCAAGAAGACCACCCGCGCGGTGGCCACGCTGCTCAACGAGGCGGGCGTGAAGTTCGCGATCCTGGGCGAGGGCGAGACCTGCTCCGGTGACCCGGCGCGACGGATCGGCAACGAGTTCGTCTTCCAGATGCTGGCCCAGCAGAACGTGGAGACGCTCAACGAGGCGTTCGAGGGTCGGGACAAGGCCAAGCGCAAGATCGTCGCGACCTGCCCGCACTGCTTCAACACCCTGGGCAACGAGTACGGCCAGCTCGGCGGGGAGTTCGAGGTGGTCCACCACACCCAACTGCTCGCGCACCTGGTCGCCACCGGCAAGCTCACGCCAGTGCAGCCGGTCGACGGAGGCGTCACCTACCACGACCCCTGCTACCTGGGTCGGCACAACCGGGTCTTCGCGGCCCCCCGTGAGGTCCTTGGGGACGCCATCGAGGGCGACCTCACCGAGATGCCACGCAACAGCGAGCGCTCCTTCTGCTGCGGTGCTGGCGGCGCCCGGATGTGGATGGAAGAGAAGATCGGCAAGCGGATCAACGTGGACCGGGTCGAGGAGGCCATGGCCACCGGGGCGAAGACGGTCGCGGTCGGCTGCCCGTTCTGCTCGACGATGCTCAGCGACGGCGTAAACGGTAAGGGTGCCGGCGAGCAGGTCGAGGTGATCGACGTGGCGACCGTGCTGCTCCGTTCGGTCAAGCCCGAGCAGCCGCAGGGCGGCAAGGAGACCGCGCCGATCGGCGGCTGAGCGCGTACACCTGGGTTTTGAACATCGACGGCCTACTCTTGACGACGCTGTTGCCCCTGGTCGGCTTCGTAGCGCTGACCGCGGGCAACGCGTTCTTCGTCGCGGCCGAGTTCGCCCTGGTAACGGTCGACCGCGCGGAGATCGACAGGCGGGCCGCCGCCGGCGACCAAGCCGCCCTGACGGTACGCACAGCATTGCGCGAACTCTCCTTCCAGCTCTCCGGGGCGCAGCTCGGCATCACCATCACCGCGCTGCTCACCGGCTACCTGGCCGAGCCGGCCCTGGCCCGGCTCTTCGCCCCGCTGTTGCGCCCGCTGGTTGGGGACAGCACCGAGCGGTACACCCCGTTCCTCGCGTTGGCCCTGGCCACGCTGATCTCCATGCTCTTCGGCGAGTTGGTGCCGAAGAACGCGGCGCTGGCTCGACCCATGCCGGCGGCGCTGGCCACGGCCGGCCCGATGCACACCTTCTCGCGGACGTTCGGCTGGCTGATCCGAGGGCTCAACGGCTCGGCGAACCGGTTGGTCCGGGCGTTGGGCGTCCAGCCGCAGGAGGAGCTGGCCAGCGCCCGCTCGCCGGAGGAGTTGGGCCTACTTGCCGCCATCTCGGCGCGCGCCGGCGCGCTGCCGACGGACACCGCCATGCTGCTGCGTCGCACCATCCGCTTCGGTGACAAGCGGGCCGCGGAGGCGATGACCCCCCGGGTGGACGTGATGGCGCTGCGCGCCACGGCCACCGTGGCCGAGCTGCTGGAGGAGTCGCGGCGGACCGGGCGCACCCGGTTTCCCGTGTACGAGGAGACCCTGGACCTGGTGACCGGCGTGGCCGGCGTGCCCGACGCGCTGGGTGTGCCGCTTGCTGACCGGGCGTCGACAATTGTCGGCTCGGTGGCCCGCGAGCCGGTGTACGTGCCGGAGAGCCTGAACCTGGACGGCGTCCTGGCGGCGCTGAAGGCGGCCGGGGCCGACCTGGCCATCGTTGTCGACGAGTATGGCGGCACGGACGGCGTGGTGACGATCGAGGACCTGGTCGAGGAGCTGGTCGGAGAGATCGCCGACGAGTTCGACCCGGCGAGCGTGGACGACACCGGGCCGGTCGAGCTGACGGTGCCCGGCGGTGAGCGCACCGTGCTGGTCGACGGTGTGCTCCGCTCCGACGAGTTGGCCGAGCAGACCGGCTTCCGGCTGCCCGAGGGGCCGTACGAGACCCTGGCCGGGTTCCTGATGGCCCGGCTCGGGCACATCCCGCTGGCTGGCGAGGCGGTCGAGGCGGACGGCTGGGAGTTCACCGTGGTCGAGGTGGAGCGGCACCGGATCGAGCAGGTCCGGGTGTTGCGCCCGGCGGAACCGGACGACGATGACTGAGCTGCTGGTGACCGTGCTGCTGCTGCTCGGCAACGGGTTCTTCGTGGGCAGCGAGTTCGCGCTCATCGCGTCCCGCCGGACGGTGATCGAGCCGCTGGCCGCCGGCTCGAAGCGGGCCCGCTGGGCGTTGTCGGCGATGAACCAGATCCCGTTGATGATCGCTGGCGCGCAGCTCGGCATCACGGTCTGCTCGTTGGGTCTGGGCGCGATCGCCGAGCCGGCCCTGGCTCACCTGCTGGAGCCGCCGTTCCACGCGGCTGGCCTGCCCGAGCGGGCGGTGCACCCGGTGGCGTTCGTGCTGGCCCTGGGCGTGGTGGTCTTCTTGCACACGGTCGTCGGCGAGATGGTGCCGAAGAACATCACGCTGGCCGGTCCGGAGGTCTCCGCGCTCTGGCTCGGCCCGGCGATGCTGGCGTTCTGTGTGGCCACCAAACCGTTGTTGCTCGCGATGAAATGGGCGGCCCGGCGGGTGCTCGCGTTCTGGCGGATCGAGGCGTCCGAGGCGGTGAAGACGGTGTTCACCGCCGAGGAGTTGGCCGGGTTGGTCTCCCAGGCGCGGACCGAGGGGCTGCTCGACGCGGAGCAGCACGCGCGGATCACGGGCGCGCTGGCCCTGCACGCGCGGACGGCGGCGGACGCGCTGCAACCCTGGTCGACGGTGGTGACGGTGGCCGAGGACGTCTCGCCGGCGTCGCTTGAGGTGCTGGCGACCCGGACCGGCCGGTCCCGGTTCCCGGTGGTGCAGCGATCGACCCGTCGGGTGCTCGGATTTGTGCACGTCAAGGACGTGCTCGGGTACGCCGGGCCGGGTCGTCGGTCCCCGGTGCCGGAGCAGGTCTACCGGCCGCTGGCGGTGGTGCCGCCGGAGCGTACGCTTGCCGATCTGCTGCTGGCCATGCGCCGCGAGCGGCGGCACATGGTGCTGGTCAGCGATGGCCGGCGGCCTCTCGGTGTGGTCACACTTGACGATGTATTGACTGCAATCGTTGGTTGATAGACCAATACCCATTGTGTGCAAGCTGTTGCACGACAGTGATGGTTATTGCACTCGCCTTGATAACCGCTCCAAGCTTCCCTAATGTTGTGCTCCGACCGCTGTGGGTCGTCTGCCTCGGCCCTTCCCTCACGCGAGGCGCCCGGCGGTCGGTTGCAAAGGAGTCGGTGCCGGTGGCAACCATGCCCCCTCATCGCCACGACCTGAATGCTTCTGCTCGGTCAGGTGGTCTGCGTCGCGCCGCCCAGCGTCTGCTGGTCCTGGTCGCCGCCGCAGCGGTCGGCGCTGGTCTGCTGGCCGCGCCGGCCCACGCCGAGCCCTCGGTCGACGAGATCGAGGCACAGATCGACAAGAAGTGGGAGCAGTTGGAGCCCACCATCGAGCAGTACAACAAGGTTCGGGCGCAGTTGAAGGTCAACCGGCAGAAGTCGGCGGACCTGCAAAAGAAGATCGAGCCGCTGGCGCTGCAGAGCGAGATGGCGCTCACCCGGGTCGGTGACCTCGCCTCCCGTTACTACATCTCGGGCCCGTCGCACGAACTCGGCGCGCTGCTGGTCAGCGCCAAGCCGGACACGCTCACCGAGCAGCTCACCATGCTCGACCGGCTGGCCGCGAAGGAGCACAAGGAGATCGAGGGCGTGCTGGCCGTCCGGGCCAAGTTCGACGGCGAGAAGCAGAAGCTCGACACGCTGATCGCCACCCAGACCCGGCAGCAGAACGAGCTGGCGGCCAAGAAGAAGCAGATCGACACCGAGATCAAGCAGCTCGAGGCGTCGATGCCCAAGACCACTGTCGTGACTGCGGCCTGCCCGACCATCAACGGAGTGGTCAGCGCAGCCGCCCGCACCGCGATCAGGACCGCCTGCGGCAAGGTCGGCAAGCCGTACGTCTGGGGCGCCACCGGCCCGAACTCGTTCGACTGCTCGGGGCTGACCCAGTACGCCTACAAGGCGGCCGGGATCTACCTCACCCACCACACCGGTGACCAGTGGAACGAGGGCAAGGCCATCTCGCGAGCCGACGCCCGCCCGGGTGACCTGGTCTTCTTCTACTCCGGCCTGAGTCATGTCGGGCTCTATCTGGGCAACAGCCAGATGGTGCACGCGCCACGCGCCGGCCAACCGGTCCAGGTGGCAAGCATCAACACAATGCCCGTCGCCGGGTTCCGCAGACCCTGATCCACGCACGCGACATGACGGCCCCCGGTCACCGACCGGGGGCCGTCATGGTTGTTCAGCTGGGTGCGCCCAGCGGAGACGGCAACAGCTGCACGTCGGCTAGGTCGACGTACATGATCCGGTGCCCGAACTGGATCTGCGCGTAGCGGTTCTTGCCGCGAATCACCGTCCAGTCACCGGGCGAGGACCCGTCGACCGTGCTTGCCCGGTAGTACTCGCCGGCCAGCACCGCGCCGACGGCGTACCGCTGCCCGGCGGCCAGGGTGTACTGCAACGGCGAGATCGTCTGGTAGGGCACCCCGGCCGGGTACGCCGACTGCTCCGGGTACGCGCGTCCGTACACCGGGATGGTGGTTCGACCGGGCTTCGGCGTGGCCACCACGCCGACCGTCCAGCTGGCGGTCGGCGCGGACGCCGGGTTGTGGAACCAGGCCCGCTGGCCGAGGTACCAGATCGCCGTCCAGTCGCCCTGCCGCCCGGCCAGCGCGTACGTCTGCCCGGCGGAGGCCCGGGCCCCGTGGTCCGACACGGCCATCGTGTTCGGAGTGCCGTCCGGGCGGAGCGCCACGTCGTTGACCAGCGGCGCGTCCGCGGACGGTGCGCTGCGCAGCACCACGGCCGAGGATCCGCGCGGCGCGCACGGCACGCCCACCGTGACGCAGCCGGTGAACGCCGGCTGGTTGGTGGCGTAGTCCGGGTCGATCCGGACCAGCCCGGTGGCCGGCGTGCCGGTGTCCAGCCGAGGCGCGTGCAGCAGGTCGAAGTAGTGCGTCCAGTCCCAGTACGGGCCGGGGTCCCAGTGCATTCCCGGCACGGTCGAGGCGACGGTGCCGGGCACGTTGTCGTGGCCGATGATGTGCTGGCGGTCCAGCGGGATGCCCAGCCGCAGCGCCAGATGCCGGACCAGCTTCGCCGAGGTCCGGTACATCGCCTCCGTGTACCAGGTCCCCTGTGCCGCGAAGCCCTCGTGTTCCAGTCCGATCGACTTCGCGTTGACGTACCAGTTGCCGGCGTGCCAGCCGACGTCCTTGGTCTTGACGTGCTGGGCGATGTGCCCGTCGACCGAGCGCAGCGAGTAGTGCCAGCTCACGTAGGTCGGATCCTGGACGAGTTGCAGGGTCGTCGCCCAACTCGCCTCGGTGTCGTGGATGACGATGTATTCGATCTTCTGCCGTGCGGGCCGGTCGGAGAGGTCGTGGTTGCCGTAGTCCCCGTCGCCGAACGCCTCGTAGGGTGCCGGGATCCACTCGCAGGAGATGGTGCGGGGGCACTCCACCCCGTCCGGGCGGGCCAGGCGGCGCAGGCCCAGCCGGTCCAACCAGGAACGCTCGGGCCGTACCGCACGGGCCGGCAGGGTGATCCGCTGGCGGTCGTCGGTCACCCGGGACTCGCCCGCGCCGATGGTGGTGAAGACCTCGTCGGCG
The DNA here is from genome assembly GCF_000718555.1 of Micromonospora chokoriensis. GTDB lineage: Bacteria > Actinomycetota > Actinomycetes > Mycobacteriales > Micromonosporaceae > Micromonospora > Micromonospora chokoriensis_B. The sequence goes on along the minus strand of NZ_JOAN01000004.1, from coordinate 48,662 downwards.
AAGGCCGCCGCGGCGTCGGCGCTGTCTGCGCCGGAGTAGCGGGCCACCGCGCCGTACCAGGCCGCCGGGTCGGTGTCCGCGCCGACCGGCGCACCCAGATCCCGTTGGTACGCGCGCAGCAGCGCGGCCCCACCCTGGATGTTGACGCCCGCGTCGGTGCGCAGTGCCTCGGGGGTGGCACCGGTCAGCGTGGCGGCGGCGTCCAGGGTCTGCAACGCGGCGGTGGACGGCGCGGGGGCCTCGACGGGCCGGTGCGTGGGCACCCGGGCGGGACGGGAGTCGTCGCCGCGCGGGTCCTCGGCACCGGCGTCGTGGTGGCCGCGCTCGGGTAGGGCGGCCACGTGCCGGGCGTCGGTCAGGTGCATCGGGCCGTACCCGCCGCTGGTGCTCGCTGTGCCGGCGTTGCTGTCCCAGCGCGACTCCAGGTAGGAGACGCCGAGCAGCACGACGGTCGGCACGCCGTACTCGGTCGCCGCAGCGGCGTACTGCTGCTGGCGGTTGGTGGTGGGCGTGGCGGCGGCCGGGCCGACGGAGAGTGGCACCGCGGTCGCCGCAGCGACCACGGTGGTGGCGAGCAGTGTGCGCCAGCCGGTCGACAGGGTTGGATGGTGCATCGAACCCCCTAGATTCTCGCGGATTGAGGTCAGGTCACCATCGCGCCGCTTGGGAGTCCGCGTCAATACCTTTCTATATAGACAAGAGTGTGGAAAGAATTCTTCACACCCGGCCGGTGACCTCGCCCGATCGGTACGGAGTGTCACGGCCGCACGGGTTGCGGATCGGTAACGAGCGTCTCTACTCTGGTCATTTGTCGGCCTGACAGCAGCTCCGCCCAGCCCGGGCGGTAACGGACCGACACCGCCGAGTCGTTTCCGAACGAACCGGGGACCCAGGTCCCTCGGGGTGAATCCGCAGCCATTGCGGTAGGGCGCCGACTTCCCGCCCGAACCCGTCAGCTAACCCGGTAGGCGGTCAGGAAGAAGGAGTACGGAACCCCGGTGGCACTCCATGCCCCGCGGCCGTCGTCCGAGCGGTCGGAACCAGCCGGCCCTTCGTCGATCGTGCCGCGCCCACGCTGGTCCCGCTTCACCACCGCTATCGCCGCGCTGGCCGGCATCGCCGTCGTCCTGACGGGCAGTGCCACGGCGGCCCACGCCGATCCGTCCGTCGCCGAGATCGAGCGCCAGATCGACGCCGACTGGAACAAACTCGAACCGATCATCGAACGGCACAACGCGACCCGCGCCGACCTCGTGGCGAAGCGCAGGCAGGCCGACGCGCTGGCCGCCCGGATCGCCCCGCTGGAGCGTCAGGTCGACGCCGCGATGGACAAGGTCAGCACCCTGGCTGTGCGCGCCTACAAGGGTGAGAACGTCTCGACAGTCAACGCGGTGCTGGGCAGCCGGTCACCCGGCGAGGTGGTCGACCAGCTCGAAATGCTCGACCGGTTCGCGCACAACCAGCAGAAGGACGTCCGCCAGGTGGCCGACCTGCGCGACCAGCTGGCCGCGCAGAAGGCGCCGCTGGACGAGATGGTGGCCCAGCTGACCCGCACCGAAGCTCAGTTGGCGGCGAAGAAGAAGCAGATCAACGAAGAGATCGACCGCCTACAGAAACTGCGCCTCACGGTGTACGGCAACGGTGGCGGTGGTCCGCTGCGCCCGGCACCCTGCCCGGGTAGCTACCCCGGCGGCGCCGCGGGCATCGCGGTCAAGTTCGCCTGCGCGCAGATCGGCAAGCCCTACGTCTGGGGCGCCGAGGGCCCGAACTCGTACGACTGCTCCGGGCTGATGCTGGCCGCCTGGGCGAAGGCCGGTGTGTCGCTGCCGCACAACGCCGCCGCGCAGAGCCGCGCCACCAAGAACGTCAGCAAGGCCGACCTGCGCCCCGGCGACCTGGTCTTCTACTACAGCGACATCCACCACGTCGGGATGTACGTCGGCGGCGGCTGGGTGGTGCACGCCTCGCAGGCCGGTGAGCCGGTCAAGATGAAGCGGGCCGACGACGGTCAGATCCACAGCTACGGCCGCCCGGGCTGACCCGGGTGAGCCGAGGGCCCGTCGCGATCCGTCGCGGCGGGCCCTCGTCGTTCTGGTCTCTCAGCGGGTTGGCCAGGTACGCCAGTGCTGCCAGGCGCGGCTGGGCGTCGGCCCCCGCTGGCCCTGGTAGCGCGAGCCGTAGACCACTGAGCCGTACGGGTGCTCGGCCGGCGAGGAGAGCCGGAAGATGCAGAGCTGCCCGATCTTCATGCCCGGCCACAGGGTGATCGGCAGGTTCGCCACGTTCGAGAGTTCCAGCGTGACGTGACCAGAGAAGCCCGGGTCGATGAAGCCGGCGGTCGAGTGCGTGAGCAGCCCGAGCCGGCCCAGGGAGCTCTTGCCCTCCAGCCGGCCGGCGAGCTCATCGCCCAGCGAGATGACCTCCAGCGTCGAGGCGAGCACAAACTCCCCCGGGTGCAGCACGAACGGTTCGCCGTCGGGCACCTCGACCACCGAGGTCAGGTCGTCCTGCTGCATGGCCGGGTCGATGTGGGTGTAGAGGTGGTTGTTGAAGACCCGGAACAACCGGTCGAGTCGGACGTCGATGCTGGACGGTTGTACCAGGGTCGGCTCGAACGGCTCCAGGCCCAGCGTGCCGGCCTTGATCTCGGAGACCAGGTCGCGGTCGGAGAGCAGCATCGGACCACCATAGCGGCGACGCCCAAACCCGTCGGATTCGGTGCCGGTGACCAGCGCGTCGAGGTCGCTGCTCGTACATTTGTTCGATAGAATGTCCGCATGGCTTCCTGGTCCGAATTCGCCGCCGACGAGCCCCGACTCGCCGACGGGATCCGCGTTCTCCTCCAGCAATACGGGCCGGGCTTCGGCTACCTGGCCACGGTCCGTGCCGACGGAGGGCCCCGCGTCCATCCGGTCTCCCCGGTCATCACCGACGAGGGGCTGTTCTGCTTCATCATCGACTCTCCTAAGCGCCGCGACCTCGAACGTGACGGCCGGTACGCGCTGCACTCGTTCCCTCCGGAGGAGAGCGACGACGAGGCGTACGTGGCGGGGCGAGCCCGTCCGGTGACCGATCCGGCCCGAGTGGCGCAACTGGCGCAGAGCGCCCGCGCCGAGCCGCTGGTCGACTGGCTGCTCTTCGAGTTCACCGTCGACGTGGCGATGCTGACCCGCCGTGAGCAGCACCCGGCGGGCATCCCGGGCCTGACGCCGGGTCGGCCAGCCGTCCGGGTCTGGCTCGACCCACACGCCCCGTCGGCGGCGGCCACGCCACTCGCCGTGCCCCAGGCGCGCCCGACCCGCCTCAGCCGTGACGTCCAGTGCACGGCCGCCTGACCACAGCGGCCCACCGCCCCGCATGATCAACTCGACTTCACTGATATTGCGGTGTCCCGGCAGCTCGGATGCCCCGACTTCCAGGAAGCCGAGTGGATCAACCCGGGCCGACCGGGCGGGGCGGCACGCGGACACTGCGGCCGGGGGTGCCTGGGTGCACGGGACCGATGACTCGGGTACAGTGGTGCCGCTTGCGGGTGTAGTTCAATGGCAGAACATCAGCTTCCCAAGCTGACAGTGCGGGTTCGATTCCCGTCACCCGCTCCACTGCGAAGGCCCTGGCCAGGACGTGAGTCCCGGTCAGGGCCTTCGATGTTCCCAGGCCACGAGTTCCCGGCGTGCCACCCTCCTCAGAGATCCCGCCCACCGGCCGCGCCATGACTTCCTGCCGTGACCGCGTCGATTCCCGTACCAGCCGCCGCCAGCGGTGCGGAACCCAGCGGGAACTCGCAGACGGTGCGCCAAGGGCTCACGTCCGGCGTTCCGGCGATGAGCCGGACCCTGTCGATGGCCGCGTTGATCGGTAGGAGTGCGGAGACGGTTTCCGCAGCGTGGCTCAGCACGGGCTTGGCGGCGTCGTGACCGATGGTCAGGTGCGGCACCACTTCGGCGTGCGCCCCGGCGTATGGGGGCGCCGCGGGAAACTGCTGCCACACCGCCGCAGTGAGCTCCCGGAACGGACGATCTGGCTGCGGAGCAAGCCAGACGACCGTCTCACCGAACCAGCCGACGTGCGTCAGCGCGACGTCGAACCGCGGTATTCCGGCGATGGTCTCGCGCAGCACGGCCACGGTCTGCTCATTGATCTGCTGCGGGGGCAGGAACGGGTAGAGGACGGTCACGTGCGCTGGCACGCCCCAGGAGGCAGCCCGGTCGAGCGATGCCCGAAACCGGCCTACCGCCTCCTCGGCCGCGGGTATGGGCACGATGAGCGCCGTCTGTGTCGGTTCCATACCCGTAGCTTCCCGACCATGGTCGGTCCCGGTCTACTGGATTCGTGTCAGCCGCCCGTTCTCAGGCTCCGGACCGCAGTCGCGCGGCGAGAAAGGATGGCCGTTCGGTGAGACGGGCGTAGGCGGCTTCGTCTACCTCGCGGAGATCGGCACACGGCCGTGGCTCGACGAGCTTCTCCAGAGTGAATCCGGCGTCCAGGAGTTCGCCGAGGAATGCTTCCAGCGTCGTGCGCTGGAAGTGAAGGACACCAGGCCCGTGCGGCAGGTCGACCCAGGACTGGTCGTAGTAGGAACCGCCGAAGTATCGCCAGTCAGCTGTCGGATGAGTGGTCGAGATGACGAGCCAACCAGCGGGACGTAGGACCCGACGCAGCTCGGCGAGCAACTGTCGCCGGTTTGTCACGTGGTGGATGACCAGCGCGCAGACGACCCCGTCGAAGGACGCGTCAGCGGCGAAGTCCAACGGCCGCTCCAGGTCGTGCAGGCGCAATTCTGCCCGAGCGGCACGTGACTGAGCATGGCGGAGCAGGGTGGCGCTCGCGTCGATGCCGGTCACCCGGGCGCCACCCGCCAGCAGTTCGGCCGCGTAGTGGCCGGCACCGCAACCGACATCGAGGATGTCCGCGTTGGCGACGTCACCAGCGAGCGCCAGCATCGCAGGCCGATCGGTGTACGCGTTGTAGGGGCTGGCGTTGGCGTTCTGCGCGAAGAACTCACCGAGTTCGTCGTGATATCCGGTCCCGGTCGGCATCCGAGCACAATCCCGGCTAATCAGCCGATCCGCAACTGTTTTGGCAGGCGGCGGCCGCGCGCAAGCGACCGTCGCCGACCAGCAGCGGCACGGGCTCCTATCGGTAGTCGGCGAAGATTCGGCGGTCCACGCCATCGACGGTGACCGGGCCGCCGTGGGGGAGGATCCACTGCGGTCTGGTGTGGCCGAACGGGACACCGACGCAGACGACTGCTTCGGGGTTGTAGCGGGTCACCATCTCGACGACCGTGTCGCGCTGCTGCTCGCGTAGCCGTACCCGATCTGCGGCGGCGGGTCGGCGGGTGTGGTCGGAGACCGGCGGACGGGCGACCAGGACCGCGTCGACGGCGCTGAGGAGACCGCGTTCACCAAGTGATCGGACAATCCACCCGACATCACGCGCCGGTAGAAGCTCCTCCGACGTCTCGATGATCAGCACCCCGCCGCGCAGAGCCTCGGGGGGAAACGGGAAGCGTCCCGCCGTCAGGATCCACTGGATGACTTCCAGGCAGCCACCCCAGGTGGGACCGGTGACTGCGCGGCGTGGTCCGTGCCAGCTCCACGGCTCGGTCGGTTCGCGTTCTCCGAAGGACGTCAACGCCTCCGGATTGGCCCAGGAGATTCCGACATCCTCGGACTCACCCGGGTCGGTGATCTCCAGCCGCTCCCCGGTTAGCAACGCCGCTCGCAGCGACCGGACGTGGATGTCGTCCACGGCCGGCCCGGGGCCGAGGTGCACCTGGGATGACCCGCCATAGAAGCTGGCGACGCCGAGCCCCCAGAGCCAGTGGTGCAGGTTGGTGTTGTCGCTGGTGCCGAGGAACGGCTTCGGATCGGCCCGGGCGAGGCCCGCGTCCAGGTGCGGGATGACAGTGATCTGGTCCTCGCCGCCGATGACGGCGAGAATGCCGCGTACCCGGGGATCCGCGAAAGCGGCGTTGATGTCCGCCGCACGGGCTGCCGCGCTCGCACCGACCTGGCGGGTGGTGGGGTATTCCACCGGGACGAGGCCGGTCAGGTCAGCAAGCCGTCGCATGGCCTGCTCGTGGATCTCGGGGAAGGCGCCTGCCGCGGCGAAGGACGGCGAGATGACGGCGATCTGGTCGCCTGGGCGTGCCTTCCGAGGACGGACGAGCTCATGTTTCATGTCGAGATCCAACAGGTGCGCCAGCCCGTGCGCATCTCATTTCAGCACCAGCACGTGGCTGCCTAGATCGTTCTCTCGGCGGCGAAGTAGGGCTCGGCCGCCTCCAGTCGGGGCACCTCCACGCCCAGCCTGCGCGCCTCCGCCAGGGTGTCGCGGCAGACCGCGCGCAGCTCCTCGGGGTTGGCGTGAGCCTCCATGACCAGGCGCACCGGCGGGAAGTGCCTGAACAGCCAGGCCATCGCCGGTGCTGCCAGCCAGACGGGAGCGGTGAAGGGCAGCAGCTCGCTGCGGTGCCGCCGCAGATCGACACCCCGAGCCTCGACGAGCGGCAGGAGTTCGCGGGTGGCAAGAATAGCTTCGCGTACGCCGCCGGTCGTCAGCTTGGACAACGAGCCCAGCTTCAGGCTCTGCGTGTGCAGGCCTGCGTTCTGGACGAAGTGGATTGACAGCCAGCCACGGAAGTCGGAGTTTTCCTGGATCCTGAACCCCGCCTCACGAAACACCTGGCGCACGGCCCGCTCGCGCTCGGTCGGCGGCCGGTCGAAAGTGCCGAAGAAGACCACGGGCAGCAGAGCCCCACGCAGCACACCGTCCTCGCCGAAACCGCCGCCAGCCCCGGGGAAGCCCCAGGCCACCTGATCGGCGGGAAGGTGTTCGGTCGCGGCCAGCGGCTCGACCCACAGGTTGTTGAAGACGAGCACCGTGGCTTTACCCACACGCGGTCCCAGGAAGGCCGCAGCCTCCGCGAAACCGTAGTGCTGCACGCTGAGCACGATCAGATCGAAGTCATGGTCCGGCTCCAGCGACTCGCGGTAGCGCACCGGCCACCTCTCGGCGACGCGCTTTCCCCACGGCCGTCGCCGGGCGTCGAGCAGATCAAGATCAATGGCATCGCCGTACGCTGCCGCCCGCCCCGGCCGGACAAAGAACTCGACCTGGTGCCCGGCCCGTTCCAGGGCCCACCCGTACGTCGCGCCGATGACGCCCCGGCCGAACATCAAGATCTTCACGCGGCACCTCGTACCCTATAATTGGAGATCGTCTCCGGTTATTCAAAATATGGAGACAGTCTCCACTTGTCAACATGGGGCCCCACGTGACCGATGCCAAGCCACTGCGCGCCGACGCCCGCCGCAACCGCGACGCCCTGATCGCCAAGGCCCGCGAGCTGTTCGCCGGCGGCTGCTTCAACCTGCGCTTCGACGACTTCGCCAAACTCGCTGGTGTGGGCACCGGCACGCTCTACCGCCACTTCCCCACCCGGGAAGCCCTGGCCGAGGCGGTCTACCGCGAAGAGCTGACGGCGATGTGCGACCGCGCCCACGAGCTGCAAGTCACCCTCCCCGCCGACGAGGCGCTGGAATCCTTCCTGCGTGGCTTCGTGGACCACCTGCACAGCCACGAGGGCCTCGCCCGCACCCTCGCCACGCTCATGGCCACCCAGTCGGGCGCGCTGGCAGAGGGTGCCCAGGCCCTGGGTCAGGTCATCGACGACCTGCTGGCCGCCGCCGTCGCGACCGGAACCATCCGCGACGACGTGGGTGCCGGCACCGTCATGATGGCCCTCCACGGCATCTGTGCGGCCTACGACCACCCGACCTACCGCACCGACGCGGACGGCGTCATCACCCTCGTCCTCGCCGGCCTCCGCCGCACGGCACCATGAGTAGTGCGCTGATCTCGGCAGACAGGGGATCGACGGTGGTAGTTCCTGCGGGCCTCGACACCGGCTAGGGTCCGGCGTGGAGGTGGTCCGTGTTCACCGAAGCCTTTCCGATCGTGACGACACCTGACCTGCCACGACTGATCGCGTTCTACCGGGACGTGGTCGGCTTCGAGCTGACCTACCGGTTCCCGGACGAGGGCGCACCGGAGTTCGTCGCTCTGCGGCTGGGCAGCAGCGAGCTCGGCCTGGCCGCCAACCCGGAGGCTGGCGGGCCGGCCGACTCGCACCGCTGGGAGCTGTGCGTCTACGCCGATGACTGCGACGCGGCCGTGCGGGCGCTGCGCACGGGTGGCGCGACGGTCACCGAGGAACCGGTCGACCAGCCCTGGGGTGAGCGGTCCGCGCGGGTCACCGACCCCGATGGCAACCGGTTGTTGGTGCTGGCCCGGCTGTAGACGTCCGTGCCCGCCAAGAGTGCGGTCATCGTCTCCAGAACAGGAGATGGGTGACTCCGCTGGGGCTGGGCACCGACTCGAGGTGGAAGCGGTCGAGCAGTTCGTCGGGGCTGTTCCACAGACGCTCACCCCGTTCGAGGTCGACCGGCGCGACGGCGATGTGCATCGTGTCGACCAGATCCGCCTCGATGAACTCACGGATGGTCGCCACCCCACCACCGAGGCGTACGTCTCGCCCGGCGGCTGCCTGCTTCGCCCTGTCCAGGGCCTCGGCCGGGCTGGCGTCGAGGAAGTGGAATGTGGTGTCGGCCAGGGTGAACGACGGGCGTTCGTGGTGGGTGAGCACGAAGACTGGCGTGTGGAACGGCGGGTTGTCCCCCCACCATCCCTGCCACTCATGGTCCTCCCAGGGGCCACGCTGGGGGCCGAACTTGTTGCGACCCATGATCTCCGCGCCGATGTTGCACTCGGCGTCGCGGGTCAGATAGTCGTCCAGGCCGCGAGTGCCGCCCGGCTCGGTGCGATACACGAAGCTGGCGGTGGCGGCACGCCAGGAGAACAGCGGGGTGGGGTCCGCGTGGCCGAAGGGCCGTTCCAGGCTCTGCCCCTCTCCGGTGCCGAACCCGTCGCGCGAAACGTTGAAGCACTGCACCCGCAAGAGTTGCGGCACGGTGGTCTCCTTCTGAGTCGATGGGCCGTGATTCAGTTCGCGGTCACCGTCGGGCCACCTCCGCTGCCCCGGTCGTCGAGCACGAGCGGGGCCCGACCGCGCACCGCGTACCGGATGTGGGTCACCTGCGGGGTGGCAAGGACGCGGGTCGGCGTCAGCTCGATCCCCTCCTTCTCGCCCAGGTCGAGGTCCGCGTCGAACAGCCGCAGACCGGTGCCGAGCACGACAGGTACGACGTGCAGCTCCAACTCGTCGAGCAGGCCGGCCTTGAGTACCTGCCGCACCATGCTGCCGCCCCCGGCTATGGCTACGTCCTTGCCGCCGGCCACGGCGCGCGCCTGCTCGACGGCGCTGGCCACGCCATCGGTGACGTAGGTGAAGCTGGTGCCCCCGCCCCTGCGCAACGGCTGGCGGGGGCGGTGGGTGACGACGAAGACCGGTGCACGAAACGGCGGCTCCTCGCCCCAGGGCACCTCACCCCCGTCGGCCATCCGGCGTCCCATCACGTACGCGCCGGCCGCGCCGAACGACTCGGCGATCACCTCGGAGTTGGTGTCCTGCTCCCCGCCGGCAAAGCCCTGCCGTTCGCGCCAGGCCGCGGCCTCGGTCGCCCACCGGGTGACCCGGAAGAACTTGGCGCTCTCCGCCGAGGCCATCCAGTCGCCGTCCCCGTCGAAGCGTGGGCCGGCGTAGAAGCCGTCCACCGACACCGACAGCTGTGCGGTCACCTTCGTCATCGCGCCTGGTCCTCTCCTCGGGCGCCACCCTGCCTGGGTGTCGCTCGCCGAGGGGTCGGAGCCGAATGCAAGCTCCCTACTGGGCAGACTGGTGATGCACGTCACTCATTGTCTGACGCTGCTGGACCTACGGCCTGCGGTCGACGATCGCCGCCTCGATCCGCAGACCGAGGCCGGTCAGGATCAGGAAGGCGGCGAAGATGTGTGGCTCAAGCCCGTCGTAGCTGGACATCATGCTGAGCAGTGTCGTCATGAAGCCGGCCACCAGCGAGACTGTGCCGAACGCTCGCACGGTGCCGATCCGCTGCGCGTGTAGGTCCACAAGCCGAACGGTAGCGAGAACCTGGTCGCGGTGGTGTCCCCGGCTAGGCTGGCGATCATGCGGATTGGCATCGTGATCCTGCCGGACCAGCGGTGGTCGGAGGCGCAGCGTCGCTGGCGGCAGGTCGACGAGTGGGGTTTCGACCACGCCTGGACGTACGACCACCTGGGCTGGCGTGACCTGGTTGACGGCCCGTGGTTCGACTCGATGGCCACGCTGACCGCCGCCGCCACGGTGACCTCGCGGATCCGGCTGGGCACCCTCGTGGCGTCGCCGAACTTCCGGCACCCGGCGGCGTTCGCCCGGCAGATCACCACGGTGGACGACGTCTCCGACGGTCGGTTGCTGCTCGGCCTAGGCGCGGGCGGCATCGGCTTCGACTCGGCGGTGCTGGGCGGTGAGACGCTGCCACCGCGTCAGCGGGTCGACCGGTTCGCCGAGTTCGCCGAGTTGTTGGACCTGATCCTGCGGGAGGACGGCACCACCTGGCGTGGTGACTGGTTCGCCGCGGTGGACGCCCGCAACAACCCCGGCTGCGTTCAGCAGCCTCGGGTGCCGTTCGTGGTGGCTGCCAACGGACCACGGTCGATGCGGCTGGTGGCCCGCTTCGGGCAGGGATGGGTGACCACCGGCACCGGTGACGACAACGACCTGGCGGGTTGGTGGGCCAGCGTGTCGGCGCTGTCCGCGCGAATGGACCGGACCCTGGACGAGGCCGGCCGCGACCCGGCCAGCCTGGACCGTTACCTCTCGCTGGACGCGGCACCGGTCTTCTCGCTCAGCAGCGCACAGTTCTTCGCCGATCAGGTCGGCCGGGCCGCTGAGTTGGGCTTCACCGACGTGGTGACGCACTGGCCGCGCGCCAGCAGTTGGTACGCCGGTGACGAGGCCATCCTGGTGGACGTGGCGACGCGGTTGCTGCCACAACTGCGCGGCTGAGGCCCCCCACACCCGCCGCGTCAGGTGCCGAGGTCGCCGCTGGCCACTCCACCCTCGCCGCCGGAGACCAGCCGGAGCCGGAGGCAGACGATCGGCGTTTCGCCGTCGACCGGCGTGCCGAGCCGCGCCCAGTACGCCGAGTGCCCGGCCCGCCACTCCTCGATCGAGCGGTCACCCTCACCTTCGGCGCGGGCGAAGTCCCACGGCACGTCGGCGAAGCGGACCACCTCGACTCCGGTGATCTCCACGACGCCGGCCAGCGCGTTGTCGTCGTCGACCAGGGCCAGGCGTTCGCCCACGTGCTCCAACTCCTCGCCCTCTTCCGCGTACTCGGCGAGGCGACCGGCTGTCGCGGTCTTCACGCCGGCCAGCACCAGGGTGTTGAGGGTTGCCCGCAGCTCGCCGGGGGTGCCGAGGGCGAGGGTGCGCAGTTCACCGATCCGAGGCCACATCCTGCCGAGGCTAGGCCAGCGCGGGCCGGGCTGCCGCCGCAATACGCCCGGCTCGTTGGTGCGCGTCAAGCCGGCAGGTCGGCGGCGTTGATCAGGCCGGTGACCCGGAGGTCGGCCGCGACGTCGGGCGGGCAGTCCACGGCCACCACGGCGGTGCCCAGCACCTCAGCGCCCCGAGCGGCGCAGATGTCGTAGAGAGCGTGGAGCTGCGCGCCGGTGCGCACCCAGTCGTCCACCACCAGCACCCGGTCTTCGGGGCCGAGGTGCCGGTCCCGTACGGCGAGGTCGACCCGTCGGCCCCGGTAGTCGGGTGGGCTCTGCGCCCAGGTGAGTGGCCCGGCCGGCAGTCGCCCGTCGCCGGGTTTGTGCGCGGCCACGAACCCGACCCCGAGGGCGGTGGCGGCCAACGGCCCGAGCAGCAGCCCGGTGACTGCCGGGGCGAGCACCACCGTCGGCCGGGCGGCCCGGTACGGCGCCACCAGGGCCGGTCCCAGCTCAGCCAGCACCGCCGGATCCCGCCACCAACCGGAGATGTCGCTGACCAGGTGACTGCTGTCGGGGCCGGGGTCGATCCACCGGAACAGGGCGGCGAGGCGCTCGGTCAGCTCAGCGGACATCCGCTCATCCTGCGGCACTGGCGGTTGGCGTGGCAGCCGGCACTGGCGGTCGACGTGGTGGCGTGGCGGCACCTGGGCCGCCCGGCCCATCAGGGGTCGGATGATCGGCTAACGTATCTGGGCAAATGCGGGCATATCAACATGATCACGTTGACTTCGGAAGTACTTCTCTCGTTACGGTCCGACCCGGTTTGTTCAGACGACGAAAGGACCGGGCCGGTGGCAGGCAAGCACTCTCGTACCCGCATCTTCTCCTCCCCGGCGGGCATCGTCGCCACCGCGGCGGTCGGCGTCGCCCTCGCCGTCGGCGGCACCGTCGGTGCCGTGCAGCTGGCCTCCGGCCCCGACCAGTCGGGTCAGGCGGCCCTCGAGTTCACCCCGACCACCGCCGCGAGCAGCCTCACCCCCAGCTCCCCGGCGGTCTCGCCGAGCGCCAGTGCCTCGCCGAGTGTGACCGCCAGCCCGTCGGCGACCCGGTCGCAGCAGGCCGCCTCCCGGGCCAAGCCCCGCACCGCGTCGCCGAAGCCGACCACCAAGAAGACCACCGCCGCCGCGAAGGTGCTGGAGAGCGGCTCGTGCGGCGCCTCGTTCTACTCGGACGGGCAGCTCACCGCCAACGGCGAGTCGTTCAACCCCGGCGCGCTGACCGCCGCGCACAAGACGCTGCCCTTCAACACCAAGGTCCGGGTGACCAACCCGGCCAACGGCAAGTCGGTGACGGTGCGGATCAACGACCGTGGCCCGTTCATCGAAGGCCGCTGCCTGGACCTCTCCCGGGCCGCCTTCGCCAGCATCGCCTCGGTCGACGTCGGCGCGCTCACCGTCCGCTACGAGGTTCTCGGCTGACCGCGCTGGGCGACGCCGATTCGGCCGGCCAACTGGGCCGGCCGGACAGAACCTTCTCGGACGACGGGTCAGGTCCATTCACCGGCTCACGTCGATCAGGCAAACTGTCCCTCGTACCCACGCGACTCCTCCAGTCGGGCCGTCGCCCGCTGAGCCCCGGATCCCGCGCCGGCCTCGGCGCGGCCCTCGTTCTGCTCGCGCTCGTGTCGGCGGTGGAGGCGGCGGACGGCCGCAAGGTGCACTACCTCGCGCTCCTGGCGGCCGCGCCAATCCTCGCCGCCGCCCTGGCATCCTGGCTGGTGGTCCTGGGCGTGGGCGTCGCGGCGACCCTGATCGGCGCCGGCTTCGCGCTGATCGCGCCGGAGATGTCGCTGGTCACCTCGGTCAACGTTGTCGCGGTCGCACTCGCCACCGGGTTGGCCATGGCAGTGGCGTGGGTTCGGCAGCGGCAGGCCGAGCGGATCGTCGAGCTGACCAAGCTCGCCGCGGTGGCCCAGCAGGCGGTGTTGCGCCCGCTCGGGCCGCAGGTCGGGACGCTCTCGGTCGCGGGACGCTACATCTCGTCCACCGCGACGGCCGAGATCGGCGGCGACCTGTACGAGGCGATCGACACCCCCTACGGCGTACGCATGATCATCGGCGACGTGCGGGGCAAGGGCCTGGACGCGGTCCGGCTGGCCAGCATCGTCCTCGGCTCCTACCGGCACGTGGCATACGAACGGGCCGACCTGCGGGCCGTCGTCGCCGACCTGGACCGCGCGGTGGCCCGTAACGTCGGCGACGAGGACTTCGTCACGGCGGCCCTGGTCGAGGAGCGTGGCGGCACCCTCACGATCGTCAACTGCGGGCATCCGCCACCGCTGCTGCTGCGTCGCGGCGCGGTGATCCCGCTGGAACCGCCGGCGCCGGCGCCTCCGCTCGGGTTCATGCCGGTGGTCCGCCCCCGGGTCGAACGCCTGGAGCCCGGGGACCGGCTGCTGTTGTTCACCGACGGCCTCGGCGAGGCGCGGCGGGACGGTGAGTTCTTCCCCACCGCCGACCGGGCCTGGCGACTGCTCGGCCACGGCACGGTCGCCGACGGGCTAGCCTCGCTGGAGACCGCCCTGGTCGAGTGGGTCCACGGTCGGCTCGACGACGACATCGCGCTGGTCCTGATGGAGTATGTCGGTGCTCGTACCGGCGCGGCAGTCGCCGTCCCGAGCTGGGAGGTCGGCGCCGCCGAGAGCTGAGCCCGGCCGGCGCGCGAAGGTGTGTAATCGCCGTCACTTGGGTGATCCGCTTGTCGCTGCCTACCCGCGAGTAATACAGTTCGGAGTTACTGATCGGTAACACCTGTCCGGAAGCGGGGCCAGCGAGCATGACCCACTACAAGAGCAACCTCCGGGATCTCGAGTTCAACCTGTTCGAGGTCTTCGGGGCGGACCGGGCGTTCGGCCAGGAGCCGTACTCGGATCTCGACACCGACACCGCCCGCAGCTTCCTCGCTGAGGTCGACCGCCTCGCCCGCGAGGACCTGGCCGCCAGCTACACGGACAGTGACCGCAATCCGCCGGTCTTCGACCCGGCGACGCACACCGCGCCGCTGCCGGAGTCGTTCAAGAAGTCCTACCAGGCATTCATGGACTCCGAGTTCTGGCGTCTGGACCTGCCGCCGGCGCTGGGCGGCACCAACGCGCCGCGTGCCCTCTGGTGGGCGCTCGCCGAGCTGGTGCTCGGTGCGAACGCCCCGGTCTGGATGTACGCCTCCGGCCCGTCCTTCGCGCACGTGCTGCACGTCGAGGGCACCGAGCGGCAGAAGCGGTGGGCCAAGCTCTTCATCGACAAGCAGTGGGGCTCCACGATGGTGCTCACCGAGCCGGATGCCGGCTCGGACGTGGGCGCGGGCCGCACCCGGGCGATCCAGCAGCCCGACGGCACCTGGCACATCGAGGGTGTGAAGCGCTTCATCACCTCGGGTGAGCACGACCTGAGCGACAACATCGTGCACTACGTGCTGGCCCGTCCGGTGGGTGTGGAGGGCGTCGGTGGCCCCGGCACCAAGGGCCTGTCGCTCTTCGTGGTGCCGAAGTTCCACTTCGACGAGACCACCGGCGAGCTGGGCGAGCGCAACGGCGTCTACGCCACAAACGTCGAGCACAAGATGGGCCTGAAGGTCTCCAACACCTGCGAGGTGACCTTCGGCGAGCACGGCGTGCCGGCCAAGGGTTGGCTGCTGGGCGACCGGCACGACGGCATCCGGCAGATGTTCATGATCATCGAGTACGCCCGGATGATGGTCGGCACCAAGGCCATCGCCACCCTCTCCACCGGCTACCTCAACGCCCTCGAGTACGCGAAGAACCGGGTGCAGGGCGCCGACCTGATCCAGCAGGCGGACAAGACCGCCCCCCGGGTCACCATCACCCACCACCCGGACGTACGCCGCTCGCTGCTGCTGCAGAAGTCGTACGCCGAGGGTCTTCGTGCTCTGGTCCTCTACACCGCCACCTGGCAGGACAAGGTCGCGCTCGCTGAGGCTGCCGGCGACGAGCAGGCCACCAAGCTGGCCAAGCGGGTCAACGACCTGCTGCTGCCGTTGGTCAAGGGCGTCGGTTCCGAGCGTGCGTACGAGCTGCTCGGGCACGAGGCACTGCAGACCTTCGGCGGCTCGGGGTTCCTCCAGGACTACCCGCTGGAGCAGTACGTCCGCGATGCCAAGATCGACACCCTGTACGAGGGCACCACCGCCATCCAGAGCCTCGACCTGATCTTCCGCAAGATCGTTCGGGACAACGGCAAGGCGCTGCTGGCGGTCTCCGGCGAGATCCAGGAGTTCATCTCCTCCGAGGCGGGCAACGGCCAGCTCAAGGAGGAGCGGCAGGCACTCGGCAAGGCGCTGGCCGAGATCCAGAACATCCTCGGCGTGCTGACCGGCTGGCTGGGCGAGGCGCAGGGCGGCGACACCCGCGCGCTCTACAAGGTCGGGCTGAGCAGCCGGCGCTTCCTGCTGGCGATCGGCGACCTGGTGGTCGGCTGGCTGCTCCAGCGGCAGGCCGAGGTGGCGCTGAAGGCGCTGGCCGGCGACATGTCCGCCAGCGACAAGGCGTTCTACACCGGCAAGGTGGCCGCAGCCCGTTTCTTCGCCCGCGAGGTGCTGCCCCGCATCGGTTCCGACCGGCGGATCATCGAGGGCGCCGACCTCGACATCATGGACCTCCCGGAGGAGGCCTTCTAGGTCCTGTGCTGGGTCGCACCACCCGGCACCGACGGCCGGCGGGGCAGGTCTGCCCCGCCGGCCGTCGCCGTCTCGCCCCGGCGGTGGGCACGTATTGGGCTAGCCCGGTCGGGTATGCCGGTGGCGTGGCGGGTAACCGTCGCGTGACCTCGAAAGGGAACGCCCAGAGCCACCGCACGGGGGAGTGCAGCGCATATGGGTGTAGGAAGCGGCATTTTTCTCATCGCCATCGGCGCGATTCTGACCTTCGCGCTGAGAGCCAACGTCTGGTGGATCGACGTACGAGCGGTCGGCTGGGTGTTCATCCTGGCCGGGCTGGCCGTACTGCTGACCACGGTCTGGTTCTGGCAGGACCGGCGCAAGCGGGCACGAACCCTCATCGTGGAGGAGAACCGGCTGTCTCATCCGACGGCGATGATGCCGCCACCGCCGGACCCGCCACCACCAACCGCGCCGCCGTCCTGATCCCTGCTGGACGCGTACCCCTGAGCCACCCGCCGGATCGGCGGGTGGCTCAGTCGCGTGCGGTGTGTCGGGCCGTGAGCGGCGCTCCCGCCCGGCTCAGCTCCGCCCAGCCGGTCGGGCAGCGGTGCACCGCCAGCTCGGCGGTGCGCAACCCCTCCTCGTCCGCCCCCTCCGGATCGAGCAGCGCGGAGAGCAGCGAGATGCCCGGATTGTGGGCAATGAGCAGCGCTGTGCGGGCTGCCGGATCCACCGTGCGGACCAGCGACAACAACTCCTCCGGATGCGCGTCGTACGCGCCTGGCTCATAACGGACGGTCGGGCGAGGACCGGTCGGGCCACCCTCCGGCGGTGAACCCGTCATCCCCATCGCCACCCCGTGCCAGGTCTGCCGGGTGCGGCGGGCTGTCGAGCAGATCACCACGTCGGGCAGGAGCCCGTGGTGCGCCAACCAGGCACCAGCCGCAGCCGCGTCGGCGTTGCCGCGGGCGCTCAGCGGCCGTTCGGCGTCGTCCGCCGCGTCGCTGCCCTGCTCGGCCTTCGCGTGCCGCAGCAACACCAGCGTCCGGGTCTCGGGGTCGGCGTCCGTCATGCCACCAGCTTGCCCGATTGGCGATCTCCGTGCCGGGGTAAGTCGTTGGATGCCGCACCCCTACCGACGGCCGCGGCGCGACGTACGCCAGGTTAGAGCCGAGGAGCGAGACATGGGCATTGGTGGCAGCATCTTCTTGATCGCGTTAGGCGCGATCTTCGCGTTCGCAGTGGAGGCCGACCTGGGTTGGCTGAACCTGGCCGTGGTCGGCTGGGTGCTGATGCTCGCCGGTGTCGCCGGCCTGCTCGCCACCCTCTACTTCTGGAGCAGCCGCCGCCGCACGGTGGTCGCCGCACCGGTCCGCGAGGAGCGCGTGGTAGCCGACCGGGTCGTGCCGGTCCAGGACGACCAGGTCATGCGGGAGTACCGCGAGGTGCGTCGGCCGGGCCGGCCGGTCTGATCCTCGCTCGCACACTCCGGGGTCCCGCAGCGTCGCGGGGCCCCGGCTCGCGTGTCGCCCCAGCCCTAGGTCCCCGGTCCCCGGCCCTCGCCGCGGCGTCGGGTCTGCTGATGTCAGGCGAACAGCGCGAAGTAGATCGCGATGTGGTGACAGAGCGCCGCCACCAGGGTGCAGGCGTGGAAGAACTCGTGGTGGCCGAAGACGGTCGGCCATGGATTGGGTCGCCGCAACGCGTAGAAGACCGCACCGATGCTGTAGATCGCGCCACCGACGATCAGCAGCACCAGTGCCGTGACGCCACCGCCGTGCAGGATCTCCGGCAGCATGGCCACCGCCACCCAGCCCAACGCCAGGTAGAGCGGCGCGGACACCCAGCGCGGCGCGTGCGGCCAGACCACCTTGACCGCCACGCCGGCCAGCGCACCGCCCCAGACCAGGGCCAGCATCACGGTGGCCGGCCGGGGTTCGAGCAGCATGGCGCAGAGCGGTGTGTACGTACCGGCGATGAACACGAAGATCATCGAGTGGTCCATCCGGCGCATCACCTGGTAGCCGCGCTCTGACCACACCCGACGGTGGTAAAGCGCGCTGGTGCCGAAGAGACCGCAGACCGTCAGGCTGTAGATGAGACAGCTGACCAGGGGTGCCCACCCCGGCCGGGTGGCGGCGATCGAGCAGAGCACGATGCCGCAGACCAGGGCGACGAAGAAGGCGTACGTGTGTAGCCAGCCGCGCATCCGGGGCTTACCGATGTCGACCGGCTTCAGGCGAAGCGGGGCGGAAGTGCTCACGTAGTCAGGTTACGGCACCGTAGGTTACTTGGAAGTAGTGGCGTTGGTGACACCCGGCACCGTTGTCGTGAACACCGGATCGGAATCACATCGGCGAGGATGAGCGGATGCGGATCCGACCCGTCGGGGCGCACGCCCTGCTACTCGACTGCACAGCCCCCACCGACGTCCCCGAGGCCGCGGCCGGCGTCCCCGAGGCCGCGCTGGTGGAAGCGTGGCGGGCCGAGTTGTGGCGGCGTCGGGAGCGGGGGGACCTGATCGCCGTCGAGATCGTGCCGGCAGCCCGGACCGTCCTGCTCGACGGCCTGCCCGACCCGAGCGCCACGGCAGAGCAGCTGACCCGATGGGCGTCCGCCGTCGCCATCGCGACCACCCGCCCCGCCGAGGCCCACGCCGAAGCCGCCGACGACGACGCGGCGGAGGTGGTCGTACCGGTGTTCTTCGACGGGCCGGACCTGCCGGCGGTGGCGGAGCACTGGGGCGTGGACGAGTCGGCCGTGCGGCACCTGTTGACCAGCACCCGGTTGCGGGTCGCGTTCTGCGGCTTCGCCCCCGGGTTTCCCTACCTGACCGGGCTGCCCGCCGAGTTGGCGTTGCCCCGGCTGGCCACGCCTCGGCCCCGGGTGCCGGCCGGCTCGGTCGCGCTGGCCGGCCCGTACGCGGGCATCTACCCGAGCGCGTCGCCGGGCGGCTGGTTGCTGGTCGGCCGGACCGACCTGGTCCTCTTCGACGTGGCCGCCGACCCGCCGACCCGACTCGGTCCGGGGACCACGGTCCGGATGGTGGCGGCGTGACCCACCGGGGCAGCATCGAGGTGCTCCGCGCCGGTGCGCTCACCACCGTGCAGGACCTGGGTCGGCCCGGCTGGGCGCACCTGGGCGTACCCCGGTCCGGTGCCCTCGACCCGGCTGCCCTGCGGCTGGCCAACCGATTGGTCGGCAATGCGGAGCACGCGGCCGGGCTGGAGATCACCCTGACCGGCTGCACCCTGCGGCTGACCCGGGCCAGCACGGTGGCGGTCACCGGCGCGGAGGTCCCGGTGCAGGCGGGTGTTCGGCCCGGGGACACCGGACGCCCGCTGAGCGTGCCGGCCGGGGCGGTGCTGCGGATCGGTCCCGCCCGACGGGGCGTACGGAGTTGGCTGGCGGTGGCGGGCGGCATCGACCTGGCACCGGTGCTGGGTAGTCGGGCCACCGACACCCTCTCCGGGCTCGGCCCGCCTCCGCTGCGGGACGGTGACCTGCTGCCGCTCGGTGATCCGGTCGACGCCCCCGCACCGGTGGACCTGACCGTGTGCCCCACGCCGCCTGAAGAGCTGCACCTGACGCTGGGCCCCGGTCCTCGCGAGGACTGGTTCATGCCGACCGCGCTCGACCGGCTCTTCGGCAGCGCGTACACCATCAGCCCGGTGAGCAACCGGGTCGGCGCGCGGCTCGCCGGCGCGGCGCTGCCCCGCGCGGTCGCCGGCGAGCTTCCCAGCGAGGGCATCGTGCTCGGCGCGGTGCAGGTGCCGGCGGACGGACAACCCCTGATCTTCCTCGCGGACCATCCGACCACCGGTGGATACCCCGTCATCGGGGTGGTGACCGACGTGACCCCGCTCGCGCAGGCCCGCCCAGGGACTACCGTCAGATTCCATGGACCTCAACGCTGACCTGGGCGAGGGATTCGGCATCTGGCGACTCGGCGACGACGAGGCGTTGCTGAGCCTCGTGACCTCGGCCAACGTCGCCTGCGGCTTCCACGGCGGCGACCCGTCCACGATGCGGCGGGTCTGCGAGGGCGCCGCACGACGCGGGGTCGCGGTGGGTGCGCAGGTCGGCTATCGGGACCTGGCCGGCTTCGGCCGGCGGCATATCGCGTACGACTTCGCCGAGCTACGCGACGAGGTGACCTACCAGTTGGGGGCGCTGGACGCGTTCTGCCAGCTGTTCGGCACCCGGGTCCGCTACCTCAAGCCGCACGGCGCGCTCTACCACGCGACAAGCATCGACGAATCCCAGGCAGCGGCGGTGGTCGCCGCCGTCAGCGGCTACGACCCCGAGCTGCCCGTGCTCTGCCTGTCCGGCTCGACGCTCGCCCAACTCGCCGTCGGCGCGGGCCTGCCGGTGGTCGCCGAGGCCTTCGCCGACCGGGCCTACCTGCCCAACGGGGCGCTGGTGCCGCGCGGCACCCCCGGCGCGGTGATCACCGATCCCGAGCAGGTGGCCGAACGGGCGGTGCGGATGGCCACGCAACGCATCGTGGTGGCGGTCGACGGCACCGTGATCCCCTGCTCGGTCGACTCGATCTGCGTGCACGGCGACACCCCCGGCGCGGTCTCCGCCGCCGAACTCGTCCGCGCCACCCTGATCGACGCCAACGTCACCCTGGCCCCGTTCGCGTGACCTTCAGGGGCCCACCGGGCCCCTGAAGGTCACGTCAGGCGTCCAGGCCGCGCAGCACCAGCGGCAGCCGGGTCGCTGCGCCGTCGACCAGCCGGACCGGTACGCCCCAGTCCTGCCGGGTCAGGTGGCAGGCCGCGTGCTCGACGTCCGCGTCGCAGGTCGCCGCCTGGGCGGTCACCTGAAGCACCCCGGCGGTGACCTCGCCGTTGAGCACCAGCCGGCGGGACAGCTCGGTGCCCGTGCCGGCACCCTCCACCAGCAGCTCCGGCGGGGACGCGGAGACCACCAACCGGGTCGATGGCCCGTACGTCTCGTCCAGCTTCTGCCCTGGCGCGGGGGTGAAGACGATGTCCAGGGTGACCTCGCCGGCCGCGATGTCGGTCGGCTTGCGCTCGGTGCGGTGCCGAGGCCCGTCCACCGTGCTGGCACCCGCCGCCGACAGGGCACCGGGGGCGAGCCGGGTCAACCGGTGCGCGGCGGACTCCACCACCAGCACCTCACCGGACGGGGTGAGCACCAGGTCGCTCGGCTCCGCCAACCCGTCGGCGACGGTGGAGACCTGGTTGCTGGCCGGGTCGAAGCGGCGCACCGCGCCGTTGTACGTGTCCGCGATCAGCACCGAGCCGTCCGGCAGCGCGCACACACCCAGCGGGTGCTGGAGCAGCGCCGACTCCGCCGGGCCGTCCACGTGCCCGAAGTCGAACAGGCCCTGCCCGACGGCGGTGCCCAGCACCCCGTTCTCGACGTACCGGATGGAGCTGGTCTCGCTGTCGGCCACCCAGAGCCGGGTGCCGTCGGTGGAGACGGAGAGCCCCGACGGCTGCGCCATCCACGCCTCGGCCAGCGGGCCGTCCCGTAGCGCCTCCACGGTGGTGCCGGCGTACATGCCGGCGGTCCGCTTGATCGGGTCGAACCACCAGAGCTGGTGGATGCCGGCCATCGCCACGATCAGCTTGTCGTCGTACCAGGCCAGGTCCCACGGGGAGGAGAGATCCACGGCGAGCGCGTCGTGGGCGTGGTCGTCGACCTCGGCGCGCCACTGCCGGCCGCTGCCGGCCACGGTGACCACCTCGCCGGACTCCAGCCGTACGCCACGCAGCAGGTGGTTGACCGTGTCGGCCACCACCAGGTCGTAGCCGGCGACCTCGGCGACGTGCGTGGGCAGCAGGCACACGCCCTGCGGCTCGGAGAACGTCGCCGCGGCGGCCGGCCCATCGGCCCGGCCCCGCTCGCCCGAGCCGATCCGGCGTACCGGCGTCTCGCCGTCCGGGGCAACCTCGACCAGGGAGTGCCGGGCCGAGTCCGAGACCAGCAGGTTGCCGTTCGGCAGCAGCACCGCCTTACCGGGGAAGCGCAGCGCGGTCTCCGGTGCCGGCGGTGGGACGTACGGCCCGTCACCCCGGTGCAGGGTCCCCTTGGCCTCGTGGGTGGCGATCAGCTCGTCGATCAGTCGGGCCAGGCCCTCGGCGTGCCCCTCGCCAGCCATCGTGGCCACCACGTAACCCTCGGGGTCGATCACCGACAGGGTCGGCCAGGCCCGGGCCGCGTACTGCTGCCACATGTCCAGCTCAGGATCGTCGAGTACGGGGTGGTGCACCCCGTACCGCTCCACGGCCGCGGCGAGCGCGTCGGCGTCCTTCTCGTGCTCGAACTTCGGCGAGTGCACGCCGATCACGACGAGCACATCGCCGTACTTCTCCTCCAGCGGACGCAGCTCATCGAGCACGTGGAGGCAATTTATGCAGCAAAAAGTCCAAAAATCCGCGACGACGATCTTGCCGCGGAGGTCCTGCAAGGTCAGATTACGGCCGCCGGTGTTGAGCCACTGCCGACCCCGTAGCTCAGGGGCACGTACACGCGCTGTCGTTCCCATGCCTGCCAGCCTGCCACGCCCCGTGGGCCCAGCCGCCGTGACCCGTATGACAAGCGTCCTAGCCTGTGCCGCCTTCGTTGCGCTCCCGGCGCTTTGCGGCGTACTCGCGGACCATCCGGTGACACGGGTAGGCAAGTTGACCTGCGCCGATCTTGCACTTTCTGTCCCGACCTAAGGTGCATTTGGGTGCAGAAGAACGACCGAAACTGCAAGGTCGACGGGTCGAGCTGCGAGTAGCTGGCTCAGTGGCCTAGCTTCCCAATCTCGCTGACCTCGGTCTCAAGAGTGGGACAGGCCCAGACTGCTCGCCCGGCGCGTACCACCGCTGCCAGGGGGTGGCTATCGGGATGCTGGGGACAGGGCGGCCAGTTGGTGGCACAGTCCAGTGACCACAGTGTCTCCACTGCCCATTCCTGAACCTGGTCGGCGAGCGCGACGACCTGTGTCACGGTGGGTAGGCCGAGGTCGATCGAGATCCCTCGGCCGGAACCGTCTGGGGCGTAGAGGAAGGCACTGGCGGTCTGTGGGTCCTCTCGCCACGACTCATCGCGAAGATCGGGCTGCACCCCGCCAGGCTTCCCAAGATCGGCCCCAGCGCCGCCGCCAGCTCGCGTTCCACGACCGAATTGTGCCTGAAGCAAGAGGCTCCGGGTACGACGACGGCGGGGCCACGGTTACCCGTGGCCCCGCCGTCGGTGGAGCTACTTCGTGGTCGGCTTCAGGCAGAGCACCCGGTTGGTGCCCCCGCCCGGCAGCACCACGTGGGGCTGCGTCGTGTCGGTGCACTTCTCCTTGGCGTCCACCTTCGTGACGATCGTGAACGCGCCCGCCTCGCCGCAGTCCGCAGCCGAGGCGCCACCCTGCCCGGACTGCTTCACGCAGGTGCCGACCGCCGGGTCGAAGGCCGGCGCGTCGTCCTTGCCGACCTTGCCGAGCAGCAGCAGCAGACCGAGCGGCACCGCCAGGATGAGCACCGCGGCGATCAACACGGCGGCCAGCACCCGGCCGTTGCGTACCTTCGGTGTCGGTGCTTCGACCTTCGGCTCGGCGGCGTCCGGCTTGAACGCGTCGAACCGGCCCTGGTCCGCCTGACCGGCCTCCTGGCCCCAGGCCGGCGCGGGGTGTGCCGGAGGCGGGAACGACGGCGGGAAGCCGCCGCCCGGCACCGGCTCGGTTGCCGGCGCGGCACCGAAGCCCGGCCCGCTGAAGTCCGGCCCAGCGGAGCTCGGGCCACCGAAGTTCGGCGCACCGAAGGTCGACGTCCCGTTCACCGTGCCGGTGCCAGCGGCCGGCGACCCGGGGCCGCCGAACTGGTCCACTGCCGGCTCGGCGCTGGAGTGCGGCCGAACGCCGTTCACCGGCCGGTTGTTGCCCGGGGCGTCGACGAAGGACGGCACACCGGGCGGGAAAGCCGGCGGGGCGTCGTTGAACGCGCTCGGTGCGGGCTGCCGGTCGTCGAAGCGCGGCTCGGCCGGAGAATCGCCGCCCCAACCAGCCCCGAGCTGCCGCGGCGGCTCGTTCTGCCAGTCGGGTGCGACCTGGCGCTGCGGCTCGTTCTGCCACTCCGGAGCGACCTGACGGTCGGCGCCCGGGTCGCCCCCGAACGCCTCCGGCTCCGGCTCGGCCTCCGGCTCGGGTCGAGCCGGGCGGCCGTACACCCGGGGTTGGGGTGTGGCCGTGCCGGTCGGTCGGATCGCCTGGTCGGTCGGGGGCATCACCCGGCTGGCCAGCGGCACCGAAGCGCTCGCCGTGGCCCGGGCACCCGCGCCGGCTGCCGACTCGGGCTCCGACACCGGTACGACCGCACGGCCCGCTCCGGACTCCGGAGAGGTACGCGGGGCGGGCACCGCCCCACTCGCGGAGGCGTCGTCGGTGCGGCCCCCGTACTGCGCGGCGGCGTCCGGGGTCTCCCGCTCGGAGTAGGCGGGCTGCTCGGGGATCGCGGCGAACTGGGCCTGGGGCGCGTAGTCGGCCGGCGGGGCGGCGGCCAGGCTCGCACCCGGCACACGCTGCTCCTGCGGAGGCAGGGGCACCGCGTTCGCCGGCGAGATGCCCGGCGCGGGCCCGGGCTGGTAGGCCGGTGCCTCATCGCCCCGGTCCGACTCCCAGCCGGCACGGGACTGTGCGGAAGCTTCCGCCTCCGCGCGACCCCACACCTCACCGGGTGCCCACGGCTCTACCTCCGGCACGCCGGAGTTGCCACGCGCGGCGTTGTCCGGGCTGGCGGGCCAGCCGGGCGTGCCGTCGTTGCCGGGCACGCTGGCGCTGGCCCGGGCGGGGAGGTTGCTCTGCTCCGCGGGGGTCCACCCGGCCTGCTCCGGCCGCTCGGTCGGCTGCTCCGGTTGCGGGAGCACCCAGTCGGGCTGCTGCGGACGGTTCTCGGCGCTGCCCCAGGCGGCCGGCTGCGCGGGCTGGTCCTGCCGCGCGTCGCTGCCGTCGTTCCACCCTGAAGGCTGCACCTGCTGCTGCGCGGCCCACCCGCCGGAGTGCGCAGGGTCGTCCTGCGCGGGCCAACTCGCCGTCGGAGCCGGAACCTGGGCCGCACCACGGGCCGCATTCGGCTGGGCGGCCTGACCCCAGTCGGGGGCAGGCTGCTCGGTCGGTTCGGCGGGCTGGCCCCAGGCCGGTGGCGACTGCTCGGCCGGCGTCCACACCGGCTGGTCGTCGCGGGCGGCACCGCTGGCGGGCCAGCCGCCGTTGCCGGCAGCCTGGTCCTGCTGGGCGCCGCTGGACCAGCCGGCGGCCTGCGCGGATTCGGGTTGCGGAGACTCGGCCCCGCGCCAGTCACCGGCGGACGGGTTGGCCTGCGCCGCGCCGCCCCAGCCGCTGGCGGCCGGGTCCTCCTGGGCGGGCCAGGCGGTGGTGGCCGGGGGAACCTGGGCGGCACCCCGCGCGGCCGGCTGGGCCTGCACCCAGTCTGGCTGCTCAGCGGCCGCGCTCGGGGTCCAGGCCGGCGCAGGTGCGCTCTGCTCGGTCGGTGTCCAGCCCTGCTGCTGCGCTGCCCAGGGGGCGGGCTGCGCCGGGGTCGGCGCGCTCTCGTTGCCGGGCCACGCGCCGGGCTGCTGCTGCGGCGGCTCGCTTGCGCCACCGCCGGCGGCCCAGGCGGGCTGCGCTGGGTCGTTGGACTGGGGAGCAGCGGCGGCACCCCAGGCGGGGGCCGGCGGCTGCTCGGGCTGGGTCGCCCATGCCGGTGCCGACGGGTTGGGCCGCGTCGGGGGCGGGGGTGCCCAGCCCAGGTCGGGGCCGGCGGCGTTCTGGCCGTTGTCCGGCTGCGCCGGGCGGTCGCCGTACGGCGCCGGTCCGCCGGCGCCCGGTGACACCTCGTCCGGCTCTTGGCCGGGTCGGTGCGGGCCCTCGGACGTCATGGGTGCGCCTCCTCCATCACATGTCGGCTCGCCGGTGCCGATCGGTCTCCTCGGCGTGGCTGCCGGCGTCACCGGCGTGCCGCTGTGCCGGCTCCCCGCACGGTATCGGGTGGTGGCACGACACGTCCAAGGAGCACTGGCCGTCACTCGCCGTGGTCGGTTGATGTCAAGCAGCTTTTGTCGGCTCGGCCTCTGCCGGGTCGGCGGGCGGCGACCGAAGCCCACCGTACCGGGCGCTGCGGCAGGGCGGAATCCCGGTGGTGGGTGGCTGGGAAACGCCGATGGCCCACCCGGTGGGCCGGGTGGGCCATCGATCTGGAGGAGGTGAGGAATGTCGTGGAGCGTCAGCTCATGTGACGCTGGGCGATGACGAGGATCTCCTCGCGAACTGCCGGCGTGTTCGCCGAGCGCAGCGCGTGCTCGATGGCACGGGCGCGGCGGGTGGCGTCGCGGTGGTTGCGGATTCGCTCGATCATGCTCATTTGGTGGTCCCCCTAGCTATTCGGTTGTCAGCCCCTGATGCGTCTATTCAACCGCAGAAGCCGGCCAACTTCCATCGATTATTAGGTGAGCTGAGACACCTGCCTAACAATCAAAGGTCAACAGGCTGTCTGACCGACGGTTCCGTCTCCCAACGGACACGGCCGGTGTGCCGGGTGTTAACCCGTGGCACACCGGCCGTGGCTGGCGTTTCGAGCGATCAGGTCCAGGCGAGCAGCGCCGCCTCCGGATCGGTGAGGAAGTCGCCGATGTCGCGCAGGAACTTCGAGCCCAGCTCGCCGTCGATGATCCGGTGGTCGAAGCTCAGCCCCAGCGTGGTGACCTGGCGGACCTTGACCTTGCCCTTGTGCACCCAGGGCATCTCCCGCACCGCGCCGAAGGCCAGGATCGCCGACTCACCCGGCGGCAGGATCGGCGTTCCGGTGTCCACCCCGAACACGCCGACGTTGGTGATGGTCAGGGTGCCGCCCGACATCGCCGCCGGCGAGGTGCGGCCGGACTTTGCCGTCTGCACCAGGTCGGTAAGCGCGTCCGCCAACTCCCGCAGCGAGAGTCGGCCGGCGTCCTTGACGTTCGGCACGATCAGACCACGCTCGGTCGCTGCCGCGATGCCGAGGTTGACGTACTCCTTGACCACGATCTCGTCGCCCGCCCAGGTCGAGTTGACCATCGGGTGACGCTGCACCGCCAGCAGCACCGCCTTCGCCACCAGCAGCAGCGGCGAGACCCGTACGTCGCGCCACTCCCGCCGGCCACGCAGTCGGTCCAGTGCCTTCATCGCCCGGGTCACGTCGACGGTCAGGAACTCCGTCACGTGCGGGGCGGTGAACGCCGAGCGGGACATGTTCTCGGCGGTGAGCTTGCGGACGCCCTTGACCGGGATGCGCTGCTCCCGGTCCGCGCCGAAGCTCGCGGCGCTCGTGGCCGCCGCCGTCACCGCGATCGGCTCCGCGGCCGCCACGGCACCGCTCGCCGCCTGCTCCACGTCCTCCCGGGTGATCGAGCCCAGCGGCCCCGACCCGGTCAACGTGCCGAGGTCGACCCCGAGATCCTTGGCAAGCTTGCGCACCGGCGGCTTCGCCAGCACCGCCCCGCCGCTTACCCCGTTGCGTCGATCAAGGACTTGTGGTGCCGGAATCGTGGTGGTCATGGCTGGTTTGTCACCCACCACAACTGCATGATCGACCCCAGCAGGGGTGGGAGCCGTGGCCTGCGCGGGGACTGCGCCCTTGCGGGGGCGGCGCTTTGCGGCAGTTGTGCGGGGGCCGTAGCCGACCAGCACCGCAGTGCGACCACCCGGTGCCGCACCGCCGATCAGGCCGGGCTCGACCATGCCCTCGGCCGGCGCCACCTCCACCGCCGCCAGCGAGGCCGCCGACGGGGTGGGCAGGTCGCTGCTGGGCGTGGCCGTGGTCGACACAGCGTCGAGCGGGCCGGCACCCGGGTCGGTGTCGATTGCGATGATCGGCGCACCGACCTCGACAGTGGTGCCTTCCGGGTGGTGGATCGCCTGCACCTGCCCGGCCCACTTCGCCGGGATCTCCACGGCCGCCTTGGCCGTCTCCACCTCGACGATCGGCTGGTTCAGCTCGATCGTGTCGCCGACCTTGACCAGCCAGGTCAGGATCTCGCCCTCGGTCAGCCCCTCGCCCAGGTCGGGCAGGTTGAACGTCTTGATCCGGGACATGGCGCTCACCAGCCGAAGGTGCGGTCGACGGCGTCGAGCACCCGGTCGAGGTCGGGCAGGAACTCCTCCTCCACCCGGGCGGCCGGGTAGGGGATGTCGAAGCCGGTCACCCGCAGCACGGGCGACTCCAGAGAGTAGAAGCACTCCTCGGTGATCCGGGCGGCCAACTCGGCGCCGAGGCCGATGTTCGACGGCGCCTCGTGCACCACCACCGCGCGGCCGGTGCGCTTCACCGACTCGTACGCCGCGGTCAGGTCCAGCGGCGAGAGCGAGCGCAGGTCGATGACCTCCAACTCCCGGCCGTCCTCCGCGGCGGCGGTCGCCGCCTCCAGGCAGGTCCGCACCATCGGGCCGTAGGCCAGCACGGTGACGTCCGTGCCGGGCCGCACGACCCGGGCCGAGTGCAGGGGGTACGCGTCGGACAGCGGCGCGTCCAGGTCGACCTGGCCCTTCTCCCAGTAGCGCCGCTTGGGCTCCAGGAAGACGATCGGGTCATCCGAGGCGATCGCCTGCTGGATCATCACGTACGCGTCCTGCGGGTTGGAGCAGGTCACCACCTTCAGGCCGGCGGTGTGCGCGAAGTACGCCTCCGGCGACTCGGAGTGGTGCTCGACCGCGCCGATGCCGCCGCCGAACGGGATTCGGATCACCATGGGGATGCTGAGCCGGCCGCCCGAGCGGTAGTGCATCTTCGCCACCTGCGACACGATCTGGTCGTACGCGGGGTAGACGAAGCCGTCGAACTGGATCTCGCAGATCGGGCGGTAGCCGCGAATGGCCAGACCGACCGCGGTGCCGATGATGCCGGACTCGGCCAGCGGGGTGTCGATCACCCGCTGGTCGCCGAAGTCCTTCTGGAGCCCGTCGGTGATCCGGAAGACGCCGCCGAGCTTGCCGACGTCCTCGCCCATGATGATGACCTTGGGGTCGTTCTCCAGGGCACGGCGTAGGCCGGTGTTGAGGGCCTTGCCAAGGGTGAGCGTCTCCGTGGCCATCAGTGGGCGCTCCCCTCGAACGACTCCATGTAGCGGCTGAACTTCGCGCGCTGCTCGTCGAGCAGCGGAGACCCGTTGGGGTAGACGTGGTCGAACATCGTCACCGGCTCCGGGTTCGGCATCTCGAGCACCCGCTCGCGTAGGTGCACCGACTCGCGGCGGGCCTGCTCGTCGACCTCGGCGAAGAAGCCCGCGTCGGCGATCTGCTGCTTCTCCAGGAATGCCTTGACCCGAGCGATCGGGTCCTTGGCCTGCCACGCCTCGACCTCGCTGGCGATGCGGTAGCGGGTCGGGTCGTCGGAGGTGGTGTGCGCGCCCATCCGGTACGTGTACGCCTCGATCAGGCTCGGGCCCTGTCCGAGGCGGGCATTGTCCAGCGCGGTGCGGGTGACCGCGTACGTGGCGAGCACGTCGTTGCCGTCCACCCGTACGCCGGGGAAGCCGAAGCCGGCGGCTCGCTGGTAGAGCGGGACGCGGGTCTGCCGCTCCAGCGGCTCGGAGATCGCGTACTGGTTGTTCTGGCAGAAGAAGACCAGCGGCGCGTTGAACACGCTGGCCCAGACGAATGCCTCGTTCACGTCGCCCTGGCTGGTGGCGCCGTCGCCGAAGTAGGCGATCGCCGCCTCGCCATCGTCGGTGCCGGTCTTGCCATCGATGGTGATGCCCATCGCGTAGCCGGTCGCGTGCAGGGTCTGCGCACCGATGACGATCGTGTACATGTTGAACTTGAACTCGTTCGGGTCCCAACCGCCCTGGTCGACACCGCGGAACAGGCCGAGCGGCATGATCGGGTCGATGCCCCGGCAGTAGAGGACGCCGTGCTCCCGGTAGGTCGGGAAGGCCATGTCCTGGGTACGCAGCGCCCGCCCGGAGCCGACCTGGGCGGCTTCCTGGCCGAGCAGGCTGGCCCAGAGGCCCAGCTCGCCCTGGCGCTGGAGAGCGGTCGCCTCGGCGTCCAGCTTGCGGACCAGCACCAGGTCACGGTAGAGACCGCGGTATTCCTCGTCGGTGAAGTCGACGCGGTACTCGGTGCCGTCCGGCCCGGTGGCGCTGTCGATCCGTTCGCCTTCGGGGGTGAGGAGCTGCACCAGCGCGGGGTCGCCGGCCGCGCCCTTCTTGGAGCGGGGTGCAGCCCGCCTGCTGCGGGTGGTGCCCCCGGGGTCGCCCTTTGCCATCGGTCTCTCCCTGTCGTGTCTGCGTCGGCACCGGGGGGTCACCCGGCCGCGCAACTCGTGCGCCTGCCCGGCTGCTGCCGGACCGGTTCCTGGCGGCCGCGCCTAGCCCCGGTGGGGGTTGCCGCACGGCGTGAGCCGGGTTCTGGCCGAACCCGGATCGGGAGCGCCGGCGTTCAACCGCGCCTGCCGCGAGGGTGCGCGGAGGTCACGGCTGCGTTGCCGTCGTGCTCCATATTCGCAGAGCAGGTGAGCGCGCCCACAGTACGCCCGCCCCGCATTCCGAGTGACCAGGCTTTGACGTCGTTTGTCGCCATCATGCCGGCCTGCGTTTCCAATGCTTTCCGGCGTGATTCGTCACCGTTCGGGCAGCTCCGCGTGTCGACACGCGGTGGAGGTTGGCTGACGCAGGGTGATTGAGCGAGGCTGATTCCCGCAGGATCGCGCCTATCAGGTTATTTGCCGGCTTTATTCCCGGCGGCGTCCATCCGTGTCCTTCGACGGCCGACGACAAGGGGTGTGCGGTGTACGAGCCAGGTGACGGTCCCGGCACACCAGCGCTTGGTCGACACCGGTCGGCCGGCGGCTATCGCCGGATGGTCGGCGTCCACCGTGCCCCCGGCGCGGGTGGTCCCACCCGTGGTTACCTGCTCACCGTCGCGCTGCTGGCCGGCACCGCGTCGATGCCCATCCTCGCCGCGATCAGCGCGGGCTCGGCCACGCCGGGCAGCACCGCCCTGCCGGACAGCAGCACCCCGTTCATCCCGACCCCGTCTGTCGGGCCGGTGGTGATCCCGCTGCCGATGACCAGCCAACCGGCGCTCCCGCCACCTGGCACACCCACACCCAGCGTTGGCCCGACCAGCGGCTGGCTGCCCGCCGCTCCCCGGCGCGCACCGGACGGACCCGCTGCGATCGATCCGGGGCCCGTCCTGCGGGCGACCGCCCCGCCGCTGGCACCGAAACCTCCGCGGGACACCCGGCCGCCCGTACCCCCGCCTGCCGCCTCACCGCCGCCGACCGACCCCGACCCGACCGACCCGACCGACCCACCGGATCCGGACCCGACCGACCCGCCGACGCCGGACCCGACCGACCCGACTGAGCCGCCGGACCCGGACCCGACCGACCCCGATCCGACTGAGCCACCTGACCCGGACCCGACCGACCCCGATCCGACCCCGACCCTGACCGTGGATCCGACGCCCCCGGTGGATCCGACGCTCGGGCCGACACCCACGCCAACCGACGAATCGACCGCGACCGCCGTGCCGACCAGCACCCGATCCGTGCCGGCCCTCACACCCACGCCGCCCGTGACACCGACCTTCCGGCCCAGCCCGGCGACCCCGTCGCCGTCGGCCGTCGCCCCGACGCCCACCGGCAGCCCGGCACCGCTGGCCGGACCGACGCACCCAGCGGTGTCACCGGCAATACGGTGACGATCAGGCGGCGGTTCGGGGGTGGGCGGCGTGCGGCCACCCACCCCCTCGAGTGCCGTCAGGCGCCGTCGTCGGCGAGGCGGTGCCGGTTCGCCTCGATCCACGCGTCCAGTGCGGCCGGGTCGTCCGGGTCCACCCCGTCGGCCATCAGCTGCGCTACCGCGGCGGTGGCCGGGCTGCGCCGCTCACCGGTCGAGTAGAGGCGGGCGAACTCCGGCACCATCTCCTCGATCGCCTCGTCGGTGCGCGTCGCCGCCGCCTCGGGTAGCCCGCGCTGGCGCGACGCGTACCGCGCCCAGGCCCGCAGCACCCGGGGCAGCATCGCCGCGTCGTCCATGTCCAGCACGGCCCGGCGGTGCACCCAGTCGAGCAGGAAGAGCCCGGACACCGCCGGGCTCCAGCGCATCGGGTCGGCGTCCGGGAAGCTCGCCGAGTGGTCCAGCAGCAGGCTCAGGCAGAAGTGCAGCGAGGCCAGCTCCGGGCCGTCAACGGCGTCCAGCCCGAACCGGATGGCCTCCGGCCCGGCGAGGAACCGTCGGACCAGGTCGGTGCGCTCGGCCGCAGAGAGCGGCTCGACCTCCGCCGGACCGGTCGGGTCGGCCGCCGTGGGCAGCATCGCCAGCCGGGCCCCGACCAGCGCCCGGTCGGTGGCGAGAGACCCCTCGCCGGGCAACTCGCTCAGCTCGTCGGTGACCGCGAGATGGCGAGCCACCTCGCCCCGGAGCCGGGCCGGATCTTCGGTACGGAACCAGGTCAACTCATCGTCGGCGCACATCTGCCGGACCTGATCCAGGATCCGTTCGGCCGGCCCGCCCACGAAGATGTCCTTGGTGATCCCGATGTTGTGGTCCACCAGGGCCACCAGCGCATGCTCGGAGCCGCCGGCCTCGTCGTCGTAGGCGAAGGTCGCAAGGTAGGAGGTCTGGTCGCCGTACACGTCGCCGTACGCCCAGGTGCCGGTGAGGTGCACCCGGCCGAGCTGGGCCGCCCAGGTGGGCGCCTGGCTGCCCGGACGCACCCGCTCGGCGCCCTCGGCGGTCGGAACGAGCGTGGCGAAGACCTGCCGGATGGTGGTCGCCGCCGCGATCCTGCGGCGGGCGGTGGCGGCGAGGAAGCCGGTGACGAACTCCCGTACGGCGGTGTCGCGGTCGGTCTCCGCGATGGCGTAGACACTGCCCAGCAGCGCGCTGCCGAGCATCTCGGCGTCGAGGGCGGACTCCAGCTTGGTCACGTCGCGTGCGGCGTGCAGCACCGCGTCGTAGGGGGTCTGAGGCGTGGCCATGCTCCGACCCTACGCCGCTGTGGGCGTACGGAGAGCGGTAGCGGGCCGCCCGGAGCGTCAGCGGCGTGCGGCGTCCCGCAGCGCGTCGCGTGCCTGCGCGTACGAGCCGAGCACGATCCGTACCGGTGTCAGCACGTATTCGTCGCCGACCTGGGCGACCCTCGCCGTCAGCCGCTGCTCGACGCGGTCCCGGGCACGCCGGGCGGCCCAGCGCACCACCGGGCGGGTAAGCGCCGCCACCAGCAGCCCGGCCAGCAGCCCGCCGA
This sequence comes from Micromonospora chokoriensis, assembly GCF_000718555.1. GTDB lineage: Bacteria > Actinomycetota > Actinomycetes > Mycobacteriales > Micromonosporaceae > Micromonospora > Micromonospora chokoriensis_B. The sequence continues at coordinate 15,343 of NZ_JOAN01000004.1, read as the reverse complement.
GCAGCAGCAGGGTCGGCAGCGGCACCTGACCGACCATCGGGTTGTCCAGCCTGGGCAGGCCGAGCGCTCGCAGCGCGTAGCCGAGCACCAGCCAGCCCAGCCCGACCACGGCGGCGAGGGTGACCAACCACTGCGCACCGCCGACGATCCGCCACCACAGCGGTCGACGATCGAGGCCGAGGTCGGTGCCGGCGATCGTGCGGTCCAGGGCGTCCGGCAGGTCGCCGAGGCGGGACCGGGCGGCGGAGGTCACCGCGCCGGGCCAGGCGGCGGGCAGGTCGGCGGCGGCCCGGTCGGCCACCGCGCGGATCGCGAGGCCGAGCGCCGAGCGCTGGGCGGCCGTCGGGTCCGGGACCGAGGTGGCCGCGACCAGGTTCTCCGCCGGGTCGGGCTGGTCGCCGCTCGGGCCGGGCAGGTGCAGCCGACGTAGCGGATCGGGTCGCAACCTCCGCCAGCCCCGGACCACGGGCCAGCCGGTGGCCGCGCCGGCCCGGTGCCGGTACGCCCGTTCCACGGCCTCGGTGACCGCAGGCACCCCGGCCGCCCCGGCCAGCGCCCGGTTCAGGCCGTTGATGGCGGCGTCGTCCGGCCCACCCGCTGGCCGGGCCGAGCCGACAAGCTCGTCCAGCCCGACGACGACCGTGTCGACGTCACCCGCGAGCCGGCGCAACGCGGCCTGCCGCTCGGCGACCGTGCGCTCCAGGGCGTCGCGTAGCCCGACCATCCCGGCCGGATCAATGGCGGTGGTGGCCAGCAGGGGCACGCCGGTCAGCCCGTCCGTGTCGAGCAGTCGACGCAGGTCGTCCAGGACCCGGGGCACCTCGGCCGGGGGCAGCCGGTCGGCCTGGTTGAGCACGACCACTGTGACGTCGCGGTGCCGGTGGAACTCGCGTAGGTAGCTGTCATGGATGACCCGGTCGGCGTACTTCTGCGGGTCGACCACCCAGACCACCAGGTCGACCAGGCCGAGAAGTCGGTCCACCTCAAGCCGGTGGGATCGCTGCACCGAGTCGAAGTCGGGCAGGTCGAGCAGGACCAACCCGTGTAGTGCCGTCTCGTCGTCCGCGTCCAGGGCGCTCTCCCGGACGAAGCGGTGTCGAGGCAACACGCCGGTCCAGTCGAGCAGGTGGTTGGCGCCCTCCAACGGCCCCCACACGCAGGCGTGGGTGACGCCGGTGGTCGGCCGGCGGACCCCGACCGGCGAGAGTTCCAACTGGGCCAACGCGTTGAAGAGGCTGGACTTGCCACTGCCCGTGGCACCGGCCAGGGCGACCACGGTGTGGTCCCGGGAGAGCGCGAGCCGGCTGCCGGCCCGCTCGACCAGGGTGTGCGCGGGCACCAGATCGGCGTCCGGCAGCAGACCGTCCACGGCGGTCAGGAAGCGGCGTACCGCGTCCAGTCGGGCGATCAGCGCGTCGGCGTCGACCCGCTGGTCGCCGCGGAACGCCTCGCGTACCCGGCCGGCGATGTTGCTCACCGGTAGCCCTCCTCGTCGCCGGCGGACAGGCCGCTGCGGTGCCGGGCCAGCTCGACCCGGCCGGCGGCCCGGCGCAGCCCGTCGCCGGCGTCCGCGGCGGGGCGGGCGTCGGCGGTGCGGCTCAAGAACCGATCGGCCTCCGCGTCCAGCAGCGTCCGCACCCGGTCCAGCAGGTCCGTGCGGGCCTTGGCAGCGAGGGTACGCACTGCCTGGTCGCCGAAGATCGCCTGGAGGACGGCCTGCGCGGCAACCGTGGTGCCGGCCCCGGTGGCCAGCTCCAGCCCGGTCGGGATGAACGCGGTGGAGGCGAAGACCGCGATCATCACGGCCAGCCCGGTGGCGTTGACCGCGTACGCGGCGGTGCGGGCCACGAACCGCTTGTCACCGCCCTCGACGCGGACCAGCTCCAGCACCCCGCGCTGCCAGTCCCGGACCATCCGTTCGGCGCGTTCGGGTAGGTCGTCGCTCGGGTGGGCGAGCGCCGGATCGAGCAGCCCGGCACCGGCCGGGTGTGCCTTCCACCCGGTGTACGCGGATTCGGCGGCCTCCGAGGCCACCCCGCGCAGCAGCGTCACCAGCTGGGACTCGATGGCGTTGCGCAGCTCGACGGAGGGTGCCGGCCGACCGGTTACGGCGGCCACGACCCGGTCCCGGAGGTGGCCGATCCGCGCCTCCAGGGTGCGGAACAGCTCGCCGGTGCCGACGAACTCCTGCCAGCGGGCGAGCACCTCGCCCCGGAGCAGCCGGCCGTCCTGAAGCCCCTGCTCGACGGTGCGCTCGGCACCCCGGTACGCGGCCCGGACCCGTTCGTCCAGCCCGTCGGCGGCGGCGACCTGCTCGTCGGCGGCGTCGGCCAGCTCTTCCACGGTGGGGTGGAGTGCGGCCAGCGCCCCGTCGAGGGTCTGCCGGACCACCACCGCCCGCGCGTCCACGTCAGCGGCCAGCCGGGCGAACCAGTCGGCCAGCGGCGCGGTCACTCCCTCGGGCAGGAGCCCCTGACCGTCGACCCAGGTCTCCGGCAGCACAAAGAGCGGCGCCCGGTCGAGGTTCTGCTCGGCGAGCATCTCGGTCAGGTGCGCGGCGATCTCGTCGGTGGCCTCGGCGGGCACCCGGTCCAGCACCATGGCGATCACCGCGCCGCGCGACCGGGCGCTGCGCAGCAGCTCCCACGGCACCGCGTCGGCGTAGCGGGCGGCGGTGGTGACGAAGAGCCACAAATCGGCGGCGGCGAGCAGTTGGGTGGCGAGCGCCCGGTTGGCGTCGACGACCGAGTCGATGTCGGGCGCGTCGAGGAAGGCCAGCCCGGCCGGCAGGGCCGGGGCGGTGACGAGGTGCAGGGAGCGCGGATCTTCGCTCGGCTCGGTGGTGCGGGTCAGCCCGGGTAGGAGGTCACCCTGCCGAAACCAGGCCGCGTCGGACGGGTTGCAGACCAGCACCGGGGAGCGGGTGGTCGGCCGGAGCACGCCGGCGGCGCTGACCCGGGCCTTGACCAGGCTGTTGACCAGGGTCGACTTGCCCGCGCCGGTGGAGCCGCCGACCACCACGAGCAGGGGGGCGTCCAGCCGGGCGAGCCGGGGCAGCAGGTAGTCGTCGAGCTGGTCGGTGAGGGCGGTGGCGGTGTGCCGGGCGGAGCCGGCAGAGGGCAGCGCGAGGGGATACCGGGTCGCGCCGATCGCCTCCCGGAGGCCCGACAGTGCGCCGGGGAGGCTGTCGTCCCCGGTGGTGGCGGGCGGCTCCTCCGCGGCGGCCGACGGGTCGGTGCGGGCTGCGACGGCGGGCGCGCCGGAACGGGTGGCGGGATCGCCGTGCGTCGTCACCGCTAAAGCGTGCCCGACCGATGCAAGGGAAGACAACCGGACGGTAGTAACGGCTGGGTTGCGTCGGGTTGACTCAAGTCGACTTGACGATTGGCTGACGCGTGGCACTATTGAGTCCAGTTCACTCAACTTGTGGTGGGGTCCGCTGCGAGCGGTGCTCGCCAGCAGCCCACGGGCGACGCCCGTCACCTGCACAACCTTACGAAGCGAGGAAGCGAAGATGGCACGTGCGGTCGGTATCGACCTCGGCACGACGAACTCCTGCGTCAGCGTTCTCGAGGGCGGTGAGCCCACCGTCATCGCCAACGCTGAGGGGTCGCGGACGACTCCGTCGATCGTCGCGTTCGCCCGCAACGGCGAGGTGCTCGTCGGTGAGGTCGCCAAGCGCCAAGCGGTCACCAACCCGGATCGGACGATCCGGTCGGTCAAGCGCGAGGTCGGCACGAACTGGTCCGTCGACATCGACGGCAAGAAGTACACCCCGCAGGAGATCTCGGCCCGGACGCTGATGAAGCTCAAGCGGGACGCCGAGGCGTACCTGGGCGAGCAGATCACCGACGCGGTGATCACCGTCCCGGCCTACTTCAACGACAGCCAGCGCCAGGCCACCAAGGAGGCCGGTGAGATCGCCGGCTTCAACGTGCTGCGGATCGTCAACGAGCCGACCGCGGCCGCCCTGGCCTACGGGCTGGACAAGGGCTCCAAGGAGCAGACCGTCCTGGTCTTCGACCTCGGTGGCGGCACCTTCGACGTGTCGCTGCTGGAGCTGGCCGAGGGTGTCGTCGAGGTCAAGTCGACGAGCGGTGACAACCAGCTCGGTGGCGACGACTGGGACCAGCGGATCATCGACCACCTGGTCAAGACGTTCCGTGGTGAGCACGGCATCGACCTCGGTCAGGACAAGATGGCCCTCCAGCGGCTCCGCGAGGCGGCCGAGAAGGCCAAGATCGAGCTGTCCGCCGCCACCACCACCAACATCAACCTGCCGTACATCACCGCCGGCGCGGCCGGCCCGCTGCACCTCGACGTGACGCTCAGCCGCGCCGAGTTCCAGCGGATGACGCAGGACCTGCTGGACCGTTGCAAGGGCCCGTTCGAGCAGGCCGTGAAGGACGCCGGGATCAAGATCTCCGACGTCGAGCACGTCATCCTGGTCGGCGGTTCGACCCGGATGCCCGCCGTGACCGACCTGGTCAAGCAGCTCACCGGTCGCGACCCCAACAAGGGCGTCAACCCGGACGAGGTCGTCGCCGTCGGTGCCGCGCTTCAGGCCGGTGTGCTCAAGGGCGAGGTCAAGGACGTCCTGCTGCTCGACGTGACCCCGCTGAGCCTGGGCATCGAGACCAAGGGCGGCATCTTCACCAAGCTGATCGAGCGCAACACCACCATCCCGACCAAGCGCTCCGAGGTCTTCACCACGGCGGACGACAACCAGCCGTCGGTGCTGATCCAGGTCTTCCAGGGTGAGCGGGAGATCGCGGCCTACAACAAGAAGCTCGGCACCTTCGAGCTGACCGGCCTCCCGCCGGCGCCGCGCGGCGTGCCGCAGATCGAGGTCGCCTTCGACATCGACGCCAACGGCATCGTCAACGTGCACGCCAAGGACCTGGGCACCGGCAAGGAACAGAAGATGACGATCACCGGCGGCTCGTCGCTGCCGAAGGACGACATCGAGCGGATGCGCCGCGACGCCGAGGAGCACGCGGAGGAAGACAAGCGCCGCCGCGACGACGCCGAGACCCGCAACGTGGCCGAGGCACTCCAGTGGCAGACCGAGAAGTTCCTCGCGGAGAGCGGCGACAAGCTGCCCAGTGAAAACCGCGAGCAGCTCAACGAGGCGCTCGGCGAGCTGCGCGGCGCCCTCGGCGGTCAGGACATTGAGAAGATCAAGACCGCGCACGAGAAGCTGGCGCAGGTCTCCCAGCAGGCTGGCTCGCTGCTCTACTCGCAGCAGGCCGAGCAGGGTCAGCAGCCGGGTGGCGAGCCCGGCCCGGGTGCGACCGGCGCGGCCGGCGCGCAGGCCGGCGGCGCCGACGACGTGGTCGACGCGGAAATCGTGGACGAGGACGGCAAGAAGTGACCGTCGGCTTCCGACACGTTTCCACGGCGAAGGGGATGAGGTAGCCGCATGACGCAGAAGCCACGAGCCGCCGACCCGGGCGACACCGGGTCGACGCCGGGTGGCTCCGCGCCCACGGAGCCGACCACCGGTGACGGAGAGCGGGTCGTCATCCGCAACAAACGCAAGCTCGTCGACACGGCGGAGCCGGAGGGCACCGCCGCCGACGCGGAGGCCGGCGTGCCGGCCGAGGGTCTGGTCGAGGACGCCGAGGTCGTGGTCGACGAGATCGAGGTCGAGGTCAACTCCACCGACGGGCCGGAGCCGTCCGGTCCGCCGGTGGTGGACGCCCCGGCGCAGCCGGTGGACGGCGGCGGCACGGGCACCTCACTCGGTGCCGAGTTGGAGGCGCTCCGCGCCGAGCTGGACGAGCGGACCAGGGATCTGCAGCGGGTGTCGGCGGAGTACGCCAACTACCGCAAGCGGGTCGACCGTGACCGCAACCTGGTCCAGGAGCAGGCGACCGGCTCGGTGCTGGCCGCGCTGCTGCCGATCCTGGACGACCTGGACCGAGCCCGGGAACATGGCGATCTGGTCGGGCCGTTCGGCACGGTGGCGGAACAGCTCACCACCGCGCTCGGCAAGTTCGGCCTGAACGCCTTCGGCGAGCAGGGCGACCCGTTCGATCCGACCCGGCACGAGGCGGTCGCGCACCAGACCTCGGCCGACGTCAGCGAGCCGACCTGCGTGACGGTCATGCGGCGCGGCTACCAGCTCGGTGAGCGGCTGTTGCGCCCCGCGCTGGTCGCGGTCGCGGATCCGGAATAGTGCCAGAAAGTGACCGGGCCGTCCCGCCCACCGCGCAGCGGTGGGCGGGACGGCCCGGCCACCAGGGTCGGAAGGAGGTGGACCGGTGAGCTCCAAGGACTGGATCGAGAAGGACTTCTACGCCGTGCTCGGCGTGGACAAGGCCGCCTCCGCGGATGACATCAAGAAGGCGTACCGCAAGCTGGCCCGGGAATCGCACCCGGACCACAACCCGGGCGACCCGAAGGCCGAGGAGCGGTTCAAGGCCGCGTCCGAGGCGTACAACGTGCTGTCGGACGCCGGCCGGCGTCGCGAGTACGACGAGATGCGTTCGCTGTTCGGCTCGGGCGCATTCCGACGCAACGCCCGGGGCGGGGGCCAACCGGGTGGCATGCCGTTCGACGTCTCCGACATGTTCGGCGGCGGCGGGGGTGGCGATCGTCGCTTCGGCGGCGCCGGTTTCCAGGACCTGTTCAGCTCGATCTTCACCGGCGGTCAGGCCGGTGGGCAGGCCGCGCCGCGCGGTGCGGCCCGTGGTCGGGACGTGGAGACCGAGGTGGCGCTGGACTTCGGCGACGCGGTACGCGGGGTGACGCTGCCCCTGACACTGCGCGCGCCGGGAGTCTGCGACACCTGCCACGGCAACGGGGCCAAGCCCGGCACCCAGCCGCGTACCTGCCAGGTCTGTCATGGTGCCGGCGTGACCACCCGCAACCAGGGGTCGTTCAGCTTCTCTGAGCCGTGCCGCAACTGCCAGGGCGTCGGCACCGTGGTCGAGGAGAAGTGCCCGGAGTGCCATGGCAGCGGTGGTGTCACCAAGACCCGCACCATGAACGTTCGCTTCCCGGCCGGTGTGGCCGATGGACAACGCATCCGGCTGGCCGGGCGCGGTGAGCCGGGCGAGCGGGGTGGCCCGGCTGGCGACCTCTTCGTGCAGGTCAAGGTTCGGCCGGACGAGCTGTTTGGGCGTACCGGAGACGACCTGACGTTGACCGTGCCGGTCACCTTCGCGGAGGCTGTGCTCGGCACGGACCTGCGGGTGCCCACGCTCGACGGCGCGGTGACCCTGCGGGTTCCCCCGGGGACGCCGAGCGGGCGGGTGCTGCGGGCCCGGGGCAAGGGTGTGGTCCGTCGCGACGGGCAGGCCGGCGACCTACTGGTCACACTGGACGTGGTGGTGCCGGCCCGGCTTTCTGACGAGGCGCGCACGGCGCTGGAGTCGTTCGCCGAGCAGACCCCGCCGGCGGCCCGGGAACATCTCGACGCACGGGTGCGTCGGGTCGGTTAGTCCGGTGGAATGGACGCGGAGGTGAGCGGGATGTCGGGCGAGTTCCTCGGTTCGGGTGACCCTGCCTACGAGGCCAAGGTGCTGATGATCTCGGTTGCGGCGCGGATGGCGGGGATGCACCCACAGACCCTGCGGCAGTACGACCGACTGGGGCTGGTGCAGCCCGGCCGGGCCGCTGGCGGTGGGCGTCGATACAGCGTCCGCGACGTGGTGCTGCTGCGCGAGGTGCAGCGGCTCAGCCAGGACGACGGAATCAACCTGGCCGGCGTGAAGCGGATCATCGGGCTGGAACGGCTGGTGGAGCAGGCGCAGCAGCGGGTGGCCCGGCTGGAGGCGGAGCTGGACGCCGCGTACCGCCGGGTCGCTGAGCTGGAGTCGCTGGCCCGCTTCCCTGGCCGGGATCTGGTGCCGACCAACCGCACATCCACCGCCCTTGTGGTGTGGCGCCCCCGCCGTACGCCCGATCGCTGACCCGCCGCTCACCCCGGATCCGTTCTCTCGGCCCGGACCGTGCTGGATTCCCCGGCGCGGTCCGGGCCGCTTCGGTTAGCCTGTCGATAAGGGTCCAATCGCCTTAATACGGACCTACCGGCATGGCGAGGGGGAGCGATGGCGGATTCGGCGAAGAAGGTGGCCCAGCAGACCGAGGAGCGGTTGGAAAGCCTGGCCGAAACCGTCCGCGAGAAGTTCGACAAGGTGACCGAAGGGACCTACCGGGACCGGGTCATCGCGGGCCGGTTCGCCAAAGACGGCGACCACGGCGACAGAGGTCGAGCCGAGACGGAACGCAAGCAGGGCTGACCGGTGGCCGACGTGCGGGCCGGGACTCACGGGGGGTCCCGGCCCGTTCGCCGTTAGTCAGCGGCCTCAGCCGAGGCGGCGGTTTTCGCGGACCAGGCCGCCCTCGCACCAGTCTCGGTAGACGAAGAGATTCGGTCGAGCCAACAGCACCCGGCCGTTGTGCGCCCAGATCTTCATCAGCTCGTCGCCGTCACGCTCGGCCTGTTCGACGAGCTTGCGGAAGCGGCGCTTGGGGTGCGCGCGGAAGTTCGTCCGAATGCCGTCGGCCGCGTAGATGTAGAGGCAGTGCAGCGCGAAGCGCCGGGCCGGGCAGGTCGGATCCATCGCCAACTCGAACAGCGTCAGCACCAGTCGGTCGCCGGAGACCAACAGATCCCAGTCTGGTGGCATCGAAGCCAACGGCACCGAATCGGGCTTGTACGCCCAAGCTCGCAACTCCGCCGGAGTTGGATCGACGGGGTTTGCGAAGCCGTGGAAGGTCGACTCCTGCACGCTCACCGGCAAACCTTCCGCTCTCGCCCGCGTTTGGCTGCGCTGCCTGCGGACCCTGGCTGCTGGGGCGAAACGGTAGCCCGCCTTCGGGTGCTGCGGTAGTCCCTGTTGGGCGCAATTCAGCAACCGTTGGGTGGGCTGAGCCGTCAATCGTGAATCGGGATCGGCGCCGATCGCTGGGCCGCCGCGCGGGTGCGCAGCCACCGCTTGAACCACGGGAAGTCCGGCAGCCGGGCCAAAATCGGCCCCGTCACCACGGTGATCAGGACGTACGTCGCGGCCAGCGCTGCCAACCGCGGCTCGACACTCCCGGCGGCGACCGCAAGCCCGGCGATGACGATGGAGAACTCACCTCGGGGTACGAGTGCCAGCCCGGCCCGCCATCGACCAGGTTCCGCGATGCCCACCCGGCGGGCGGCGAGGTAACCGGTGAGCGTCTTCGTCGTCATGGTGACCACGGCCAACGCGAGCGCCGGCAGCAGCACCGGTGGGATGTCCCGAGGATCGGTGACCAGTCCGAAGAAGACGAAGAACACCGCGGCGAACAGGTCCCGCAGTGGCGAGAGCAGCTCGGTCGCGTGGTGAGCCACCGGGCCGGAGAGCGCGATGCCGACCAGGAACGCGCCGACCGCCGCCGACACCTGCAACTTCGCCGCGAGCCCAGCGATCAGCAGGGTCAGACCGAGCACGCCGAGCAGCAGCGCCTCCGGATCCTTCGCCGACAGGGCGGACGAGATCAGGTGGCCGTACCGGATGGCGACCACCAGCACGAGCAGCACCGTGCCCACCGCGACGGCGAGTGCGATGCCGCCGCCGAGTAGGCCGGTTCCGGCCAGAACAGCGGTGACCAGCGGCAGGTAGAGCGCCATCGCCAGGTCCTCGATCACGAGGACCGAGAGGATCACCGGGGTTTCCCGGTTACCGAGTCGTCCCAGGTCGGCGAGGACCTTGGCGATCACGCCGGAGGAGGAGACCCAGGTGATGCCGCCGAGCACCAGGGCGGCGACCCAGTCCCAACCGAGCAGCAGGGCGAACCCCGCGCCGGGCAGCGCGTTGAAGACGCCGTCGATCAGCCCTGCGGGGGCCGCCGACCGGAGGTTGCCGACCAGTTCGTTGGCTGAGTACTCCAGGCCGAGCATCACCAGCAGCAGGATGACGCCGATTTCGGCACCGACCGCGAAGAACTCCTCGCTGGCGGCGAGCGGAAGAAGCCCGCCGTGCCCGAACGCCAGCCCGGCGAGCAGGTAGAGGGGGATGGGTGACAGGCCTACCCGGCGGCTGAGCCGACCGAGGACGCCAAGGAGCAGCAGCAGCGCGCCGACTTCGACGAGCAGAGTGGTGGAATCGTGCATCCGCCTCAGCCGTCCGGGTCACTGTCGGCGAGGATGGCGGACACGCCGTCGAGACCCCGTCGGGTCCCGACAACGACCACCACGTCGCCGGCCGCGAAGCGGAAGGAGGGGAGTGGCGAGACGATCACTTCGCCTTCGCGCAGCACCGCCACGATGGAGGCGCTGGTGCGGGTACGCGCCTTGGTGTCGCCGAGCTTCCGATTGACGTACGGCGACCCGGCCGTGATGGCGATCTGCTCGGTGAGCAGACCGGCGGCCTGCTCCCGGAGCCCGGAGAGCTGGCCGAGCATCAGCGACGCGCCGAGGATGTCGGCCAGAGCCTCAGCCTCGTCGTCGGTCAGCGGAATGTCCGACTGGCAGGCGTCAGGGTCGTCGGGATCGTAGAGGACGAGATCACGGCGACCATTGCGGTGGGAGACGACGCCAAGGCGGCGCCCGGACTCCGTCACCAGATCGTGGCGTACCCCGATCCCGGGTAGGGCGGTCTGCTCGACACGTACTCGCACTCACCCAGGCTACCGCTTTGTGAACAGAGCGCAGATCTTGGATGGATAGCGTCCCTCGGGCCGGCCCCGACGTAGCCCAACAGCCAAGATCGACTCGGTTTTCATGATGTCGCGGTGTCCGGGCGTTCCGGATACCCCGACTTCCTGGAAGCCGAGTCGATCAACCGCGCCGGGCGCCGGGGTCAGCGGATGCTGGCGAAGAACTCGCGGATGTCGGTGACCAGGACGTCGGTGGCCTGGTGTGCCGCGTAGTGGCCGCCGACGTCGCCGCGGCCCTCGACGTCGGTCTCGTACGCCGTCCACCGGACGATGTTCGAGTGGTCCCGCTCGGCGAAGCGGCGGATGGACTGGAAGTCGCCGGGGAACATGGCCAGCGCGGTCGGAGCGGTGGTCGGCTCGGTTGGCGGCTCGCCGGCGTGCGCGTCCTCCCAGTAGAGCCGGATCGCCGAGGCGGCCGTGCCGGTGAACCAGTAGAGCGCCACGTTGGCCAGGATGAAGTCGGCGTCCAGGCTCTCGTCGAAGAGTTGGGCGTTCCAGGCGAGCAGCCCCACCGGCGAGTCGGTCAGCGCGAACGCCAGGGTCTGCGGCTGCTGACTGTGCACCTGGTTGAAGGAGAACTTGTTCTCGTAGAACCACTGAAGGTGCCCGAGCGCCGCCTGATCCACCTCGGACAGCCCGGCGAACTCGGCCGGGTCGCCCGAGGGGAACGAGAAGAGCTGGGTGACGTGTACGCCGAGCACCCGATCCGGAGCGAGCCGTCCCAACGCCGGGGAGATCATCGAGCCGGCGTCGTTGCCGATCGCGCCGTAGCTGTCGTACCCCAGGCGGTTCATCAGCTCGGCCCAGGCGCGGGCGATGCGGAGCCGGTTCCAGCCGGCGCTGCGGGTCGGGCCGGAGAACCCGAAGCCGGGCAGCGACGGGATGACCACGTGGAAGGCCGGCGCGTCCGGGTCGGTGGGCTCGGCGAGCGGGGCGATCACGTCCAGGTATTCCAGGATCGAGCCGGGCCAGCCGTGGGTGAGCACCAGCGCGGTGGCGTCCGGCCGGGACGACTGGACGTGCAGGAAGTGGATCTGCTCGCCGTCGATCTCGGTGACGAACTGCGGGTGGGCGTTCAGGCGGGCCTCGACGGCACGCCAGTCGAACTCGCCCCGCCACCTGTCGACGAGGGTGCGCACCCGGTCGTTGCTCATCCCGTAGGCGTCGCCCGCACCGGGCAGCTCGGCGGCCCAAACCGTGCGGTCCAACCGGGTGGCCAGGTCGTCGAGGGCGGTCTGCGGGATCTCGACGCGGAACGGGCGGATCGTTGTGTCGGTCATCTCGGAGCTCCTTCGGAACGGAATGATTCGTTCTGCAATCACGATAGCAGACCGGAACGATCCGTTCCACTGTTACTCTGACGTCATGTCAACGACTTCCGGCAAGGCCCTGGCCGGCCGCCGTGCCCAGGCCGCCCGCAACGACGAGGTCATCCTCGAAGCCGCCCGCGCCGTCTTCCTCGACGACCCGAAGGCGCCGATCGCCGCCGTCGCCGAACGCGCGGGGGTCGGCATCAGCGCGCTCTATCGGCGGTACGCGGGCAAGGAGGACCTGCTGCGCCAGCTCTGCCACGACGGGCTGCGCCGGTACGTCGCGGAGGCCGAGGCCGCCCTCGCCGAGCCGGACGACTGGGCCGCGTTCACCGGCTTCCTGGCCCGGGTGGTCGACGCCGACGTGCACTCGCTCACCGTCCATCTGGCTGGCACCTTCACCCCGACCGAGGAGATGGGTCGGGACGCGATGCGCGCCGGCGAGTTGGCCACCGCCCTGGTCGACCGGGCTCGCGCCAGCGGGCGGCTGCGCGCCGATGCGGTCGTCCACGATTTGGGGTTGTTGTTGGAGGCGTGCGCCGCGGTCCGCGTACCCGACCCTGAGCGGACCCGCCAACTGCGCCGCCGGCAGCTCGCGGTGCTGCTGGCCGGCCTGTCGTCGGTGCCGGACGCGGACCCGCTGCCCGGCCCGCCCCCGGCGGCCGGGGAGTTCGACTGGCGGTGGCGGCGTCGGGAGTGATGGGCATCACGCGCTAAGGTTGAGCGGAATACGCTCAACTCTGGTTGTGTCCAACCCGATGGACAACGCCGATCCGGGGGAGCCCATGAACACCGAAAAACTCACCACCAAGAGCCGCGAGACCATCACGGGCGCTGTCGCGCTGGCCAATCAGCGCGGCCACGCCACCGTGGAGCCCTGGCACCTGCTCCTGTCACTCCTGGACACCGACGGCTCGACCGCCACCGGTCTGCTACGCGCCGTCGGGGCCGACCCGGCCGAGCTGCGCCAGGTCGCCCAGCGCGCGGTCGACAACCTGCCGGCCGCACGCAGCTCCAGCATCGCCGAGCCGACGTTGGCCCGAGAGTTCGTCAACGCCATCGGAGCGGCCGAGCAGATCGCCCGGCCGCTCGGCGACGAATACACCTCCACCGAGCACCTGCTCGCCGGCCTGGCCCGGGTGGGCGGCGCGGTGTCTGGCGCGCTGAAGGCGGCGGGTGCCACCGAGGAAGCCCTGGTCGCCGCCTTCCCGACCGTTCGCGGTGGAGACCGTCGGGTCACCACCGCCGACCCCGAGCAGACCTACCAGGCCCTGACCAAGTACGGCGTCGATCTCACCGCCAGCGCCCGGGACGGCAAGATCGACCCGGTGATCGGCCGGGACTCCGAGATCCGTCGCGTCATCCAGGTGCTCTCCCGGCGTACCAAGAACAACCCGGTGCTGATCGGCGAGCCCGGCGTCGGCAAGACCGCGATCGTCGAGGGCCTGGCCCAGCGGATCGTCACCGGCGACGTGCCCGAGTCGCTGCGCGACAAGAAGCTGATCTCGCTGGACCTCGGCGCGATGGTCGCCGGCGCGCAGTACCGCGGGCAGTTCGAGGAGCGGCTGAAGTCCGTCCTGGAGGAGATCAAGAACTCCAACGGGCAGGTCATCACGTTCCTCGACGAGCTGCACACGGTCGTCGGCGCCGGCAAGGGCGAAGGCTCGATGGACGCCGGCAACATGCTCAAGCCGATGCTGGCCCGTGGTGAGCTGCGGATGGTCGGCGCGACCACGCTTGACGAGTACCGCGAGCACATCGAGAAGGACCCGGCACTTGAGCGCCGATTCCAGCCGGTGCTTGTCGGTGAGCCGACGATCGAGGACACCATCGGCATCCTGCGCGGGCTCAAGGAGCGCTACGAGGTGCACCACGGCGTACGGATCACCGACGCCGCGCTGGTCGCCGCCGCGACACTGTCGGACCGGTACATCACCGACCGGTTCCTGCCGGACAAGGCGATCGACCTGGTCGACGAGTCCGCGTCCCGGCTCCGGATGGAGATCGACTCGCGTCCGGTCGAGGTGGACGAGATCGAGCGGGCGGTCCGCCGCTTGGAGATCGAGGAGATGGCGCTGGCCAAGGAGCCGGACGCCGCCTCGGCCGAGCGGTTGGCGCGGCTGCGCAAGGAGCTGGCCGACAAGCGCGAGCAGCTCACCGTGCTCTCCGAGCGTTGGCAGACGGAGAAGAGCCACATCACCAAGCTCTCCACCGCCAAGGAGGAGCTGGAGCGCCTCGGCGGCGAGGCCGAGCGGGCCGAGCGGGACGGGGAGTTGGAACGCGCCGCCGAGCTGCGCTACGGCCGGATCCCCGCCCTGAAGGTCGAGCTGAAGCAGGCCGCGGAGGAGCTGGCCCAGCTCCAGGCCAACGGCGCGATGCTCAAGGAGGAGGTCGGCGCGGATGACATCGCCGCGGTGGTCGCCTCCTGGACCGGCATCCCCGCCGGCCGCCTGCTCGAGGGCGAGACGGCCAAGCTGCTGCGGATGGAGGAGTCGCTGGGCGGCCGGGTGGTCGGCCAGGCCGAAGCGGTCGGCGCGGTCTCCGACGCGGTACGCCGTGCCCGGGCCGGGATCGCCGACCCGGATCGCCCGACCGGCAGTTTCCTCTTCCTCGGCCCCACCGGCGTCGGCAAGACGGAGTTGGCCAAGGCCCTCGCCGAGTTCCTCTTCGACGACGAGCGGGCGATGGTCCGCATCGACATGAGCGAGTACGGCGAGAAGCACTCGGTCGCTCGCCTGGTGGGCGCACCGCCCGGTTACGTCGGCTACAACGAGGGCGGTCAGCTCACCGAGGCGGTGCGTCGGCGGCCGTACTCGGTGGTGCTGCTCGACGAGGTGGAGAAGGCCCACCCGGACGTCTTCGACGTGCTGCTCCAGGTGCTCGACGACGGTCGACTCACCGACGGTCAGGGTCGCACGGTGGACTTCCGCAACGCGATCCTGATCCTCACGTCCAACCTCGGGTCGTCGGTGATCAGCGACCTGACGCTCGCCGACGAGCAGCGCCGGGAGGGTGTCCTGGCGGTGGTCCGGTCACACTTCAAGCCGGAGTTCCTCAACCGGCTGGACGACATCGTGGTCTTCGCCTCGCTGCGCGGCGACGACCTGCGCTCCATCGTCGACATCCAGTTGGACCGGATGCGGCAGCGGCTGGCCGACCGCAGGCTGGGCATGGAGATCACCGATGCCGCTCGGGACTGGCTCGCCGAGCACGGCTACGACCCGATCTACGGCGCTCGCCCGCTCCGCCGCCTGGTCCAGACCGCAATCGGCGACCAGTTGGCGAAAGCCCTCCTGTCCGGCCAGATCCGCGACGGCCAAACGGTAAAAGTAGACCAGTCCCCCAACACCAACACCCTCTCAGTAACCCCCGCCTAACCCACCCCACCCCACCCC
>NZ_JOAN01000003.1 GCF_000718555.1 Micromonospora chokoriensis | reverse complement strand
CCGGACGCCTACGCCCAGTGGGAGCAGCAGGCCGCCGACCTCGTCGGCCAGTACTGGAACAGCTGACCCCCACGACAGCACCACCCGCACAGCACCACCGCACGACACCAACCGCTGGCCGGCACCCGCAACACGGGGTGCCGGCCAGCGGCCTTCCCACCACCAAACACACCACCCAGCCCTGACCGCCACCCAACGGACGCGGAGAAACGTCACCCCCACCAGCGACCGCGCCGCAAACACCCCGAGCGCCATACACCCAGCGGTCAGAAGAGAACCGTGGCCAAAGTGCCGACCGGCTGGAAGCCACAGCGTTCGTAGACGCGGCGGGCCGGGAGGTTGAAGTCGTTGACGTACAGGCTGACGGTCGGGGCGACCCGCAGCAGCGCGTCGCGGACGACGGCTGCCATGGCGGCCGTGGCGATTCCGCGGCCTCGCCACTCCGGTGCGACCCAGACGCCCTGGATCTGGGCCGTCCGCTTGGTCACGACGGCCAGCTCGGCCTTGAACACGACCTTGCCGTCGACGATGCGGGCGTACGCGCGACCGGTCCGCACCAGGTCGTTGACCCGCCGGCGGTAGCTGCGTCCGGCGTCCTCGGTCAGCGGGGAGACGCCGACCTCTTCGGTGTACATGGCTACCGCCGCCGGGAAGAGTCGATCGACCTCGCCGGAGCGAACCTGGCGTACCTCCGGGTCGGCCGGTATGGGTGGCAGCGTCTCGGTGACCAGCAACGGCTGGTTGGGGCGGATGTCTCGCGCTGGCCCCCAGGTGTCGGAGAGCCGGTCCCACAGCCCGAGGACGGCATCGGCCCGACCGACGATGGAGGAGCAGAGCCGTTCCTCGCCCGCGAGCAGGTCGGCGAAGGCAGACACCGCCGCGTCGCTCGCCAGCACCGGGGTCAGGTTGCCGCCGAGCCAGCAGAGTGATTCGAGGTTGCGGCGTGCGCCGTACCCCAGGATTCTGCCCTCGGCTCGCCACCAGGAGAGCCCACGCGCAGCGATCCGCTCGGCGACCTGCGCGCCCGCGAACGGGTCATGGTCGAGCAGTCGCTCGACCGCGCGGCGCTCCGATTCCCCCAGTTGGCGTACCGGCACCGTCAGCACGACTATCAGCCTGCCAGATCGACCCCCCGCTCCGCCGGTCGAGTGCCGAGGCCGGCACCGGTTCTGCTGGCCCATTGAGCGGCCGGGTCCGCTCGGCCCACCGGACGACCGGGGACACCAGGGCTCCGAACAGGAGAAACAGGGCACCGAGCAAGAGCCAGCCGGGTACGCCCCAGCCGAGGGCGAGGGTGGTCACCACGACCGGTGCGAGCATCTTGCCCAGCTCGTAGCCCATGCCGTACGCCCCCTGGTACTGCCCCTGGGCGTCGGCTGGCGCGAGCCCGAAGGAGATCCCCCAGCCGGCGGCGGAGTGCCACAGCTCCCCGGTCACGTGTGCCAGCGACCCACAGACGAGCAGGCCGATCGCGCCGGCGGTGGGCAGCGCGCCGCTGGCGGCGAAGAGTACGCAGGCCAGGGCGATGGCCACGCCGGCTCGACGGGCGGCACGGGCGGCTCCGGGCACGGTGGCGGCGCTATCTGCGGCGCGGACCTGGAGGAGCACCACCAGCACGGTGTTGACAAGCGTCAACGCGGAGATCATCCAGGCGGGGGCCCGGGTGTGGCCGGCGATCCACAGCGGCAGGGCGATGGTGAGCAGGCTGAAGTGCATCGACATCAGCCCGTCGAGCAGGGTGAAGGCGAGGAACGGGCGGTCCCGTAGGGCGACCAGCCGAGGGCCGTGCGTCGGGGCGGCGACCGGGGCGATGGTGGGCAGTCGGAGGAAGACCACCGCTGCGGCCAGTGACGTCGCCGCCGAGGCCAGGATCAGCGCGACGTACCCGGTTCGGGTGTCGGCGGCAATGGCGAAACCGCCGAGGACGGCGCCGACGGAGATCCCGACGTTCGTGGTGGCCCGCAGGTAGGCGCGGGTGCGGACCCGCTGGTCGGCCGGGATCGCTCCGGCGATCAACGCGCCGCGGGCACCGCGCTCCACCGCGTCGGCGAGCGCGGTGGCGGCTCCCACCAGCACGAACGTGGGGAACGACCGGACGGCGATCAGGCCGCTGGTCAGGATGCCGGCGGCGAACAGTGCGCCGACCTGTACGCCGCGCGGGCCGACGCGGTCGGCCAGGTAGCCACTGGGTGTGCTGGCCAGTACGCCGACGAGAGCCGAGATGGTCAGCCCGATGCCGACCTGGGTTGCCGACAGGCCGACCGACCGGGTGAGGAAGAGCGCGCTGGCGACGAGCCAGAGGCCCCGCCCGACGGTCTTGACCAGGGTGCCGAGGGTGAGGACCCGGGCCGGGCCCGGTGCGGGAAGCAGGCGCATGACCGACACCTTAGCAAGACGTACGTACGGTTTGGGAAATGAGGAGTTGTCGGCGATGCATTGGCGATATATCGTTGATGCATCAGCGACAGTACGAAGGAAGGACGGACCCAATGAGGTTCCATCGACAGCACCACCCGATGCACGAGGCCCGGATGCGGGGATTTGGCTTCCCGCCGGTCCCGCCCGGCCCGCACGGCCACGGCGGCGAGCACGGACACGGCGGTCCCTGGGGCGGTCGGGGCCGTGGACGGGGTCGGGGCCGACGCCCCAACGTCCGGGCATCCGTGTTGGCGCTGCTCACCGAGCGGCCGATGCACGGCTACGAGATGATCCAGGAGATCGACTCCCGCACCGGCGGTGCGTGGCGGCCGAGCCCGGGCTCGATCTACCCCACCCTCCAGCTACTGGAGGACGAGGGCGTGATCGTCGCCAGCACCGAGGAGTCCGGCGGCGGGCGGAAGCGGTTCACGGTCACCGAGGCCGGTCAGGCGGAGGCCACCGAGGCCGCGCAGACCCCGCCGTGGGCGGACGTCGCCCAGGGCACGGTGAGCAGCTGGCACGACATCCGCGACTCCGGCGCGCAGGCGATGAACGCCCTGCGGCAGGTGATGATGAACGGCACCGACGACCAGCGCGAGCGGGCCGCCCAGGTGCTCGACGAGACCCGGCGCAAGCTGTACGCGATCCTCGCCGAATCCGAGTGAAGCCAGGCCGCACCACAGCACAGGCCGCACCACAGCACAGGCCGCACCACAGCACAGGCCGCACCACAGCACAGGCCGCACCACAGCACAGCGAGCACCACAGCAGCACAAACGCGGAAGCGGCCGTTCCCTCCACGGGGAACGGCCGCTTTTTCCGAATGGAAAATCAGTGCACCGTGACGGTCGGGCCGGGGATCAACCCGCGCAGCTCCTCGGGGAGCTCGGCGCCCATCTCGTCGGCGATCCGCAGCGCCTCTTCGATGAGCGTCTCGACGATCTGCGCCTCGGGCACCGTCTTGACGACCTTGCCCTTGACGAAGATCTGGCCCTTGCCGTTGCCGGAGGCGACGCCGAGGTCGGCCTCGCGGGCCTCGCCGGGGCCGTTGACGACGCAGCCCATGACGGCGACCCGCAGCGGCACCGGCAGCCCTTCCAGGCCGGCGGTGACCTCCTCGGCGAGCTTGTAGACGTCCACCTGGGCCCGCCCGCAGGACGGGCAGGAGACGATCTCCAGACCGCGCTCGCGCAGGCCGAGCGACTCCAGGATCTGGTTGCCGACCTTGATCTCCTCGACCGGCGGGGCGGAGAGCGACACCCGGATCGTGTCGCCGATCCCCTCGGCGAGCAGGGCGCCGAAGGCGACCGCCGACTTGATGGTGCCCTGGAAGGCCGGACCGGCCTCGGTGACGCCCAGGTGCAGCGGGTAGTCGCACTGCTCGGCCAACTGCCGGTACGCGCGGATCATCACGACCGGGTCGTTGTGCTTCACCGAGATCTTGATGTCGCGGAAGCCGTGCTCCTCGAACAGCGAGCACTCCCACAGCGCCGACTCGACGAGCGCCTCGGCGGTGGCCTTGCCGTACTTGGCGAGCAGTCGCTTGTCCAGCGACCCGGCGTTGACGCCGATCCGGATCGGCACCCCCGCCGCCCCGGCGGCACGGGCGATCTCCTTGACCTTGTCGTCGAACTGCCGGATGTTGCCCGGGTTGACCCGGACGGCCGCGCAGCCGGCGTCGATCGCCGCGAAGACGTACTTCGGCTGGAAGTGGATGTCGGCGATCACCGGGATCTGCGACTTCTTGGCGATCGCGGGCAGCGCCTCGACGTCGTCCTGGGACGGCACGGCCACCCGGACGATCTGGCAGCCGGACGCGGTCAGCTCGGCGATCTGCTGGAGCGTGGCGTTGATGTCGGAGGTGAGGGTCGTGGTCATCGACTGCACCGACACCGGCGCACCACCACCGACCGGCACCGAACCGACCATGATCTGGCGGCTGGCCCGGCGGGGTGCGAGCGGCGGGGGCGGCACGGCGGGCATACCGAGACTGATAGCGGTCACTTCAGGCACTCACCTTGAGAAGAGCGTGATGGGGTTGACGACGTCCGCGGCGATGGTCAGGAGGGTGAACGCGCCACCGATCAGGATCACCACGTACGTGAAGGGCATCAGTTTGAGGTAGTCCACCCGGCCGGGGTCGGCGCGGCCGACCTTCGCGTAGATCCAGGAGCGGGCCCGCTCGAACCAGGCGATGGCGATGTGGCCGCCGTCCACCGGGAGCAGCGGCAGCAGGTTGAACACGCCGATGAAGAAGTTCAGCGACACGAAGAGCATGAAGAAGACCAGCCAGGCGTTGTTCTCTACCGCCTCGCCGCCGAGTCGGCTGGCGCCGACCACGCTGATCGGGGTGTCGACGTCCCGCTCGCCGCCGGTGAGGGCGGTCCAGAGGGCGGGGACCTTCTGCGGGAGGCGCTGGAGCGCCTGGGCGGTGCCGACGGCCAGTTGACCGGTGAAGTCGGCGGTGGCACCGAAGGCGCCGATCGGGCCGTACGTCACGCGGGTGGGGGTGGTGGGGACGAGCCCGACGCCGAGGGCGGCGACCGGCCCGGCGGTGCCCTTCGGGTCGTTCAGCGGCGGACGCTGAGTCTGCGCGAGCACCGTGCTGGTGGTGCCCGCCTGCCCGTCGCGGACGTACGCGATCTGCGCGGTGTCGCCCGGCTTGAGCGCGCGCAGCATGGTGAGCAGATCGCCGTAGGAGTTGATCGCGGTGCCGTTGATCGCGGTGATCCGGTCACCGTTGCGCAGTTGCGCCTGGGCGGCCGGGCTGGCGGCGTCGGCGGGGGTGCACGCCCGCACCGCGTTCTCCGGCACCACGCACTGGCTGAGCTGGATGACGGCGGGCTCCTGGCGGGCTTGCGCGTCGGTGGTGGGGAAGTCGGGGTTGGGCAGGCCGGCGGAGACGGCGAGGATCCAGATCGTGACCAGGGCGAGCGCGAAGTGCGTGATCGACCCGGCGGCCATCACGATCGTCCGCTTCCAGACCGGGTAGCGCCACATCACGCGCGATTCGTCGCCCGGCTCGACGTCGTCGTCCTGCGGCGTCATCCCGACGATCTTGCAGAAGCCACCGAGGGGGATGCCCTTGAGGCCGTACTCGGTCTCACCTCGCCGGAACGACCAGATGGTGGGGCCGAAGCCGACGAAGTACTTCGTGACCTTCATCCCGAACGCCTTGGCGGTCAGCAGGTGACCCGCCTCGTGCAGGCTGACCGAGATGAGAATGGCCAGGGCGAAGAGGACCACCCCGAGCAGGTACGACATCAAGCTCCTTCCACCGAACCCGCGATGATCTCCTGCGCGTGCGCGCGTGCCCACGACTCGGCCGCGAGCACGTCCTCGACGGTACCTGGTTCGTCGAAGTCGGGAGCGTCCTCCAACACGCGGTCGAGGGTGTCGACGATGCCGAGGAACGGCAGTCGGCCCGCCACGAACGCCGCCACGCACTCCTCGTTCGCCGCGTTGTAGATCGCCGGCCGGCAGTGCCCGGCGACCCCGGCGGCCTTGGCCAGGGCGACGGCCGGGAACGCCTCGTCGTCGAGCGGCGCGAACTCCCAGGTGTGCGCGGCCGTCCAGTCGACGGCGGTGGCGGCCTCGGGCACCCGGTCCGGCCAGCCGATGCCGAGCGCGATCGGCAGCCGCATGTCCGGTGGGCTGGCCTGGGCGATCGTCGACCCGTCGACGAACTCGACCATCGAGTGGATCACCGACTGTGGGTGCACCATCACGGCGATGTCGGCGTAGGGCACGTCGAACAGCTCGTGCGCCTCGATCACCTCAAGCGCCTTGTTGACCATGGTCGCCGAGTTGATCGTGACGACCGGCCCCATGTTCCAGGTCGGGTGCGCGAGCGCCTGCTCGGGTGTGACCTGCGTCAACTCGTCGCGCCGCCGACCTCGGAACGGGCCGCCGCTGGCCGTGACGATCAGCCGGCGCACCTCACCGCGCGTACCGGAGCGCAGACACTGCGCCAGCGCCGAGTGCTCCGAGTCGACCGGGACGATCTGCCCCGGCCGCGTCACCGCGGCCTTGACCAGCGGGCCGCCGGCCACGAGCGACTCCTTGTTGGCCAACGCGAGGGTACGACCACCGCGCAGCGCGGCCAGCGTAGGAGCGAGGCCCAGCGAGCCGACCACCCCGTTGAGCACGACGTCGCACGGCCACTGCGCCAGCTCGGTCATGGCGTCCGGGCCGGCCACGATCTTGGGAAGCTTGAAGTCACCGGTGGCCCAGCCGCGCCGACTCGCCTCGGCGTAGAACGCGAGTTGCAGGTCCTGCGCGGCGGACGCCTTCGCCACCCCGACCGCCTCGACGCCCAGCTCCAGGGCCTGCGCGGCGAGCAGCTCGACGTTGCCGCCACCGGCACCCACGGCGACCACCCGGAACCGGTCCGGGTTGCGCCGGACGATGTCGATGGCCTGCGTGCCGATCGAGCCAGTGGACCCGAGCAGAACAAGGTCGCGGGGGGAAGTCACCCGGCCATTCTTCCCCACTGCCGCTGTACGCCCGCTGGGAGCCTCAGCCCTCCCCGTCCGTCGCTTCCGGCAGCGCCTCCTCGCCGAGCAGGTCGGCCGGATCGATGGAGAACTCGAACGGCTCCCGCATGACGAAGCGCGTCCCGGCCGCAGCGGCAGCCACCGGCCGGTACTCCCCCTCGGTCAGCTCGTACAACGCGATCGTGGGCACCCGATTGCGCAGGTCGACCCGGAGGAAGAAGGGCACGCCGACGGCCGCGTACTCGCGCGGTCGGTCGATGATGTCCTTGCGCCGGTTTCCGGGAGAGACGATCTCGCCGAGAAGCACGGCGTGCCCGATGTTCATCGTCGTTCGACCGCCGCCCGGAGCGTCGAGGATGACGATGTCCGGGATGAAGAGATCCTGGCCCGAGACGATGTTCGTCTCAAGGTAGAGCCACAGCTTTGCGCGACGGGCCGCCTGCTTGAGGAGGTAGGCGAGATCCAGCTCCGCGTCCTGATGGTCATATCCCGCATGTGGTGTCACGATCACGCTTCCGCTCAGGACCTCAACCTTGGGGCCGTTGGTCTCCGGCAACAGGTCGAGGGCGAGCTGCGCAGTCCACGGTTCGTCGTGCCACCGCAGCACGTCGAACGACGGCTCGGTGTGCTGCGGCTCCGGCTCCGGCTCCGGCTCCGGCTCCGGCGCGAACGCGGCCTGGGCCATCCGGGCTCACCCCCTCAGCGGGACATTTTGCTCAGCTCAGCCTAGTCACCGCCGCCCCAGTTGTGCGTCATCGCACACCCGGTCCGACCCCCAAGTGGCTGACGCTCAGCCGCACTACTCCCAACCAATAACCCGGGGTAACACAACCCGCCCCCGGCACAAAAGCACGAGTGGTTCGTGCAGATCTTGGAGGGAAATGGCCCCTCCCGGGGCCGAATGCTTCCAAGATCTCGGCGAACGAGTTCGCCGAGCGGCTCAGCGGCGGGTGTTCGCCTGCTTTGCGCGGGTTGACGCGATGAAGGCGGTCCAGGCCGAGGGGGTGAAGGTCAGCGTTGGGCCCTGCGGGTCCTTGCTGTCGCGTACGCCGACCGTCTCGGCGAACCCCGCCACCTCGACGCAGTCGCCGTCGCCACCGGACCGGGTCGACTTGCGCCAGACTCCGTCACGCACCATCGGTCATCTCCTTCGCTATGGCCACGATCAACTCACGGGACTCGATCGGGGTCAGCGCCCGCTCCCCAAGTGAACGCCACACATTCTCGTAAACCTCGATCTCGTGGGCCTTGTCAAGGTAGACCGCGCCGCAGGGACCGTCCATGTAGATCGTCGTTGGTTCGGGCTCCCGCACGTCAGTCGGGAAGTCGAGCATGGTGAAGGTGCCAGCCGATGCCCAACGGAACAGCCCGGCGGCTAGCGGTAGCACTCGCAGGCTGATGTTGTGCCGCTCGCTCGTCACCACCAGGGCGTCCAGTTGCCGGACCATCGCCGCTCGGTCGCGCAGCGGCCGACGCAGCACCGATTCGTTCAGGATCACATCGAGATGCGGGGCTCGGGGCACCGCCCGCGCCAGCAGCCGCTGCCGGCGCAGCCGGATGTCCACTCGAGCCTTGCGCTCTGCCTCGCCGAGCTGCGGGTGGTCGGTGGCGATCACCTCGGTCATGTACTCGACCGTCTGCAACAGACCGGGCACGAGGTCGGCCTCATACTTGCGGATCCTTGTTGCGGCGGCTTCCAGGCCGACGTACAGCTTGAACCAGTCCTTGATCGCTTCGCCGTAGCTGTGCCACCAGCCGTGCGCCTTGGTCTCGCGGGCCAGCGCCCGCATCGTCTCGATCGTCTCCGGGGACGCGCCATAGACGCGGCACATGGCCGCCACGTCGTTCGGGTGCATGGAGACCTGGCCGGTCTCGTACCGCCAGATCCGAGGTGCCGACCACTCCAACTCCTTGGCCGCCGCGGTAACTGTCACGTACGCGTTCTCGCGAAGCTCTCTCAGATATCTGCCGAGCTGCCTGCGTGGAACTGTGCTGCCGGAGTCGTCCACGTCATCTCCCTGGCTGTCGTCGCGTAAGGCACCTCAACCCTTGGTCCGCATTCTGCTCCGAAAGATTGCGCTAGACCAGCACCAGAATGACCATCGTGGATGACAGCCGAATGACCGCGTTGGAAGGAGGGCCATGGAGAGCAGTGACGAAACCACCGACGATCTGCCGATGCCGCCCTACGTGACCACAGAGGACGTCGTCTTCGCGCTGCGGGCGGTAAGCGTGCACACTCCCGAGCAGCGACCCGACGGTCAGCGGTGCCGCAAAGACGAGGCTCCTCACCCGTGCCGGCTACACCGTTGGGGCCGTCGCGTCCTGGCCAAGCGCGGCCTGACCGACGGGCAGGTCCAGACGCTGCTCAGCGGAGGCACGGTGGCGCTTCGATGAGCCACCCGACTGAGGATCGCCTACCACCGCAGGTGTCCGGGCCTGCACTACGCGCGAACCCCGCGACGGGTAACCGCCCATCACCACCAGGCCGAGCGGCCGGGCCCGCACTACGAACGAACCATCCTGCGGGGAGCCACCCACCATCACCAGCGGAACGGGCCGCGCCGCGGTGGATCATCCACTTGCCGACCACGCTGACCAGCCTCGACGAGGTCACGGCGCTGGCCGTGGCGCTGCGCGACTCGCTCGGGCACCTCGCCGTCGTCGACTTCGGCGAGACCACGCTCAGCGAGGAGGACGCGCAGTTTCTGCGTACCCGAGTGTTCTGTGACGCCAGGATCGACGGCGCGGGACGCTGCCAGCGCCGCGATGCCCACGACGGACCCTGCGCTGCGACGATCGACTCGGCTTCATGGAAGTCGGGGTGTCCGCAAGAGCAGGACACCCCGACTTCACTGAAACCGTGTTGATCAAGCGGCGAGCGGCGGGTTAGCCGCCGTTGATGACGAACTGCGAGCCCGGCTGGATGACGATGTTGCCGTCGGCCGAGTTGGTGATTGTCACGTTGGTGAGGTTGGCGTTGCCGCGCGCGCCGCTCATCGCGAGGATGCCGGCACCATTGTTGGATTTGTCGATCCGGACGTTGGTGATGGCGACGTTCGGTATGTTGCCGCCACCGTTCTTGAACTGGATGCCGTCGAACGTCGAGTCGACGATGTCGGTGTCCCGGATGGTGACCCCGACGATGTCCCGAGTCGCCGGGAAGATCGTGATGGCACCGAACTCCTGGTCCTCGTTCCAGAATGCGCCGCCGGTGCGGTAGAGCCCGTTGTTGGCGATCAACGTCGTGCCAGAGAACGGCAGCGGGTCGTGATCGGTCGCCAGCATGATGCCCGGGTAGTTGGCGGTGTCGTAGATCAGGTTGTTCTCGATCGAGTTGTCGTAGCCGCCGTAGATGGCGATGCCATTGGCCCGCCAGGGCAACTGGATGGTGTTGTTGACGAAGTGGTTGTCGTGGGCGATGTCGACGTTGCGGTCCTTGACGTACGGGTTGGCCCAGACGGCGAGCGCGTCGTCACCGGTGGTGCGGAAGGACGAGTTGAACACCCGCGAGTTGCGCGTGCCGTTGCTGAAGTTGATGCCGTCGGCGTACGTGTTGCGGATCCGCATCCCGGTGAACTCCAGCCCGTCGGCCGGCCCCCACAGGTCGGGGATGTTGTCGTAGTCGCGGCCCACCCAGGCACCCACGTTGGCGTGCTCGATCCAGACATTGCTGATCTTCGTGCCGGCCCCGAAGCGACCGTTCAGACCGACGCCGCCCTCGGCGTTGCCGTCACCGCCCCGGATCCGGCCGGAGCCGAAGATGGCGATGTCGGAGATCTGGGTGTTCTTGTCGATGTCGAAGCCGAAGTTGCCCTCGTGCGGGTGGTTGATGCCGCCCACCACGTTCTGCGGCTCGGTCAGCGTGTAGAGCTGCGAGTGCCACATGCCGGCGCCCCGGATCGTGACGTTGCTGATGCCGACCTGGTTGTGCGTACCCCGGTTCAGCGGGTCGTCGGTCAGGATCTTCTGCTCCTGCCGCCACTGCCCGGCCGGGATCCAGACGCAGCTGATGACACCGTTCTGGTCGTCGGTCACCGCCCGCTGGATGGCGGCGGTGTCGTCGAGCCCGTCGTTCGGGACCGCACCGTACGACGTGATCGAGGTGCAGCCCGCCGGCTGGCTCGCCGCCGGGGCCACCTGCTCCAGATCGATCATGTCGATGACGTAGAACGAGGCGGTGTCACCCGAGTCGCGCTGCAACTTGAACCGGGTGCCGGCCGGGTACGACTGCGCCAGCAGCGCGTTCGACTCGTCGAAGAGCCGTCGGGCGTCGGCCTGCGGGGTGTTGGTAAGCCCTTCCGGCTGATCGGTGTTGCCGTAGAGCCAGCTGTGCTTCGACGACAACGTCAGCTTCCGGGAGAAGACGTCGTTGACGTAGAGGCTGATGGTCGCCTCGATGCCGCCACCACCCGCCGCGTCCGGGATCGAGTTGCGCACCACGATCGAGTTGGCCTGGTTGGCCGAGGTGAACTCGACGAACTGGCCGGTGCTGTTGAGCCGGACCGACTTGCGCCCCGAGGACTCGCTGGCGAAGTTGGTGTGCCCGAAGGTACGCAGCGCGTCGGCCTCCAGCAGCGTGCCCTGGTAACGCCCGGCCTCCGCCTCGTACGAGACGTACGGAACGGCAGCCCCCCGACCGACCACGATCGACTGGCTGAACGCGTTGTTGGTCTCGTTGGTCTCGGTCACCACGTTCGTGGCGTCGGCGGTGGCGGTGATGGTGGCCCCGCCGCTGGTAGCTGTCCAGCTACCGCTGACCGCCACGGTGACCGTCGCGCCAGCGGCGATCGAGGCGGTGTTGGTGTTGAGCGTGGTGCTGCCCGCCACCAGCCGGGTGACAGTGGTCGCGCCGGTCGCGGCGGTGCCCCGGTTGCGGACCGTCACGGTGAAGGTGACGGACGCCCCGACGGCCGGGTTCGGCGGGTTCGAGGCGATGCTGAGCACCTGCAGGTCAGGCCCGGGTGCCTGCGCCACTACAAGCGGCGACGCCGCCGTGAAGCTGTTGTTGCCGTTGTTCTGCTCGACGATCGTGTTCGCCGGGTCGACCACCGCCGAGACGGCGTAGCTGCCCATCGGCCGCGTACCAGCGTTGAACGACACGGTGGTCGAGGCACCGGCGGCGAGCGCGCCGACCGTGGCGCTGCCGACGACCGCGCCGGCCAGGCTGAAGTTGACAGTCGTCGCACCGGCGGACGCCGAGCCGATGTTCTGCACCACGGCCGAGAGCGTGACCGCGGATACCTCGCTGGGCGACGTGGGCGACCACGTCACCGAGCTGACGACCAGGTCCGGGTTGGGCGCCGGCGTGCCGCACACCTCAAGCTCCGCGACCTGGCCCGACGGTGCGCCGGTGTTGCCGGTGAACCGCAACTGCACGTCCGCGGTGGTCGCGCTGACCGGGATGGTCACCACGTTGCTGCCCTGGACGAACTGGTAGGCCGCCGCCGACACCAGACTGGTGTACGCGGACGACGACTGGTCGCGGCCGAGGACCTGGATGGTCTGGGTACGGGTGCCCCACGCCGAATCCGGGTTGAGCTTCACTGTGACACCGGAGATGGAGTGGTTGGCGCCCAGCGCCACGGTGAGGTTCTGCGGGTAGCTCGCCGCGCCCTCCCAGTAGGT
This sequence comes from Micromonospora chokoriensis, assembly GCF_000718555.1. GTDB lineage: Bacteria > Actinomycetota > Actinomycetes > Mycobacteriales > Micromonosporaceae > Micromonospora > Micromonospora chokoriensis_B. Next base: position 408,284 of record NZ_JOAN01000003.1, on the reverse strand, counting down.
GCCGAGCTGCCCGTCGTTCGCCTTGTCCGGGGTGAAGCTGAAGGTGGAGCCGCTCGCCGTCATGCTCTTGCCCGCCGCCACGTTGGTGCAGGCCGGCGGGTTGCTGCCGGTGCGGGTGACGGTGTTGCTGTTGCCGGAGAGGTTGCCAGCGCCGTCGCGGGCACGGACGTAGTACGACACGGTCGCCGTGGCCGGCTGGGTGTCGTTGAAGGTCGTCACGTTGCCGATCGACTGGAGGAACGCGCCGTTGCGGTAGACGTCGTAGCCGGCGACGCCGCTGCCGCCCGCGTTGTCGGTCGACGCCACCCAGTTGAGGCTGATGGTGGTGCCCGACTGGGTGTACGACAGGTTGCTCGGAGCGCTCGGCGCGGTGGTGTCCGGGGTGGTGCCGCCGCTGCCGTACACCTCCAGCTCGGAGAGCTGCCCGGCCGGCCAGCCGCTGTTGGCGGTGACGGTGATCCGGACGTAGCGGGTGGAGGTCGAGCTGAAGTTGATCGTTGCGGTGCTGCCGCTCGCCGGGTTGAAGGTGTACGTCTGCGAACCGAGCAGGTCGGTGAAGGACGACCCGTTGGTGCTGCCCCGCACGCTCAGCGTCTGCGTCCGGGTCCCCCAACCGGAGGTCGGCAGCTTCAGCACGACCTGGTTGACGCTCTGCGACGAGCCGAGATCGACCTGCACCCACTGCGGGAACGAGTTGTTGACGCTCTCCCAGTAGCTGCCCGCGTTGCCGTCGACGACCTTCGACGAGTCGTAGACGTCGGCGTGGCCGCTCTCCTGGGTGGGACGGCCCTGGGCGAGGTTGGTGGCGGCGGGGGCGAAGGCGCTGCTCGCCGCGGTTGCCGCGCCGAGCGGTGCGCCGGCCGCGTTCGCGACAGTCACCGGGCCTGCCGTGGCGATCATCGTGGCCGCGGCTGTCGCCGCCACCATCCTGAACAGATTCGTTCGTCTCATCGCTGTCCTGTCGTTGGGGGACGGTAACCGCGGGGCGGCGTGACCAGGGATGGGGGTGTGTGGCGGTGGGGGCTGCGAGGCGGGGACGGCCAGCGCGGGGGCGCCGGCCGCCGGGGGCACCGGAGACTCGCTGAATTACGGCTGGATGCAAGAAACCAAGCATGGCTTTGTCGAGATCTTGCATTACTTTGACCAAAGGTTACTGACGTGCTACGTGAGCGTCAACACTTCGACCACCTTGACTATTGATGGCCATGGTGACCCTGGCCCACCGCGCGAGGCGCAGCGAAGGTCAGGTCCGGCCCGCACGTGCCCGAAGCCGCGCGGATCTCCGCGTACGCGGGCACGCAGCGCTGAGCCACACCTTCGGTGGCGACCAGAAGAGGGATGACGGAGGTTTCGCCCCGCCGAGGTCGTTCAGCGGAGAGCAGCCGCCATCGCCTGCACAGCAGCCACGGATGTCTGCTCCGGGCGGGGGGCGAGTGTGAAGAGGTAGCCGCGGTGTGTCGGTTCAGCACTGACGCCCGGCGGTGGGGTGGCGCCGGCGCGCAGGATCCTGTGCGCCACGTACGTGACCCAACCGACCGTAGGGCCGTTCGGATCGACGGCTTGCAGTCGATCGATCTCACGGCTGGAGATCGCGGCCCAGTCGGGATCAACAAGCAGGATCAAGGCGCGGAGCATGGAGATGGCGCCCCCCGTGGAGGACAAGAACCGCTCGCCCGCCTCCCGCAGCGTCCAGGTGACGTGATTGGGGTCGTACGGGTCGACGGAGCCGATCACGATGTCGAGGCTGCTCAACGGCGCCCCGGTGCGCTCGACGTCGCTGGTCTCCATCTCGACGCGCACGGCCGGCGGGTCACCGTCGGCCAACTCCCTGGCCAGACCGATCATCGGGTCGGGGGCGTGGGAGAGCCCGGAGACCGCGTAGCCCCAGCTGTCGGTGTCCGTGGGGAACCAGACCGTGATGCGGGGCTCCGCGTCGGCCGTCAGGGTGAGAACGCTGGCCAGCAGGCCGCCGGTCGCCTCGACACCGCTCGCTCGCGGACCCCACTGCACGTGCACCGAGAAGTCATCCGGTGACAACAGAAGCTCGGGCGTGGTCATGCCCCCGCCTCGGCCGCCAAGGCCGCCCGCAGGCGCTCGTTGGCCTCGGGCAGCGGGCGACCATCGGCCATGATCGTACGGACCGCGAGCTGCCGGATGACGTCCTTGCCCACCTCGCGGCTCTCGTCGCCGAGGACGGCCACCGGGTCGACGCGCAGGACGACGAGCTTTCCGCCGGCGACCTCGGAGGTGTCGACGTCGAGCCCAGCGGTGTCGACAGTGGCCCAGCCCGAGTGCAGCCAGGTGGCCCAGCTGTACACCGGTGAGTCGCCGGTCCAGCAGCTCCACTCCTGGCGGACCCGCGGGGTGTCGAACCAGGCGTTGCGGGCCTGCCACACCTCAGCCAGCCCGGTCAACAGGTCGAGGACGGCAGCGGGGCGCTCGACGAGTGCGGCGGTCAGCGGGGCGTCGACGCGGACGGTCGCGGTGCCGCGGGTCCAACGGCCGGCGGTCGCGACCTGGCCGAACGACATCGACATCGGACCGCCGCCGGCCGGGGCGGGACGGAGCGTCGCGTCGCCGAACAGCTCACTGTCCTTGAAGATGTTGCGATTGCGGGTGGCCTTCACCGCCGGCGCCAGTCGCCGCGCCAGATCGGGGTCGTCGACAGAAATCGCCTGTTTGGCGCTCCGGCTCGTCTTGAACGCCTCGGTGGTCTCCGGCCAGACGTCGTGCACGAGACGCAACGATTTCGCGATTCGCTCGGCACCATCGGCGACCGTCCAGTCGGATCGGGAAGCCCAGCCAACCTGGAGGTGCAGGGTACGAAGAATGTCGTCAGTCATGGTGTCCTAGCAACCGTCGAAGTCGAAGTCGTTGTCCTGGTGCTCCCAGTCGATCCTGGCGAAGGCCGCCGCGTCCATATGCTTTTGCGCGTACCACTTGAGTTTTTCCAGCGCATCCGCCTCAGCCATCACGTACCTTAACCTAGCTCCGGGCGTGTCACTGATCGCGCCAGTCTGCCTGTTGAGCTGGTCGAGCAGCGCGTCGAGTTTCTCCTCGGCAAAGGAGTCTGCCGGGACGACCAGGTTGCCCGCCTTGTCGAAGGTCGCTGCCTTGAATGCGCCGGAATAGAAGCGCGACTTCGCCTCGACGAAGACGTCCGTGCCGTCAGCCGCCTTTTGGAAGCCGTCAAAGTCGACACCGCCGTGGCTGTATTCGTGGCCGACCTTCACGCCGGTGACCTGTTCCTGGTACCTCTTCCACAGCGCCTCGTAGGTGCCGCGGTTGACGTCGCGCCAGAGGCCGGGGCCACCCCAGTCGTCGCCCGGGGTGGGATCGTCGCAGTTGTACGGCGGCTTGGCGGCACCATCGGCCGAGGGTTCCGGTTCCTCGTCTACGTGGGGCAGCTCGATCTCGTTGCCGTCGTCGTCGAAGAGCCTGGTCTTCTGCAACAGGTCGCTGAAGGGCCGGGCCCCGCTCAGCATGTCGTCGAGGTCTCCGTCGGCGAGCGTGTCCGGAAACAACGCCAGGTCAAGAACCACGCCGAAGACGGTGCCGAGTGCACCGCCGGCGAGGCGGAGACCCGCGCGGGCGCCCGCACCAGCCGCACCTCGGCCCAGGCCGGAGTTGAAGTCGGCCAGAACCGAGTCGAAGACGCTCTTCATGCCGTTGCGCGCCATGAGCTGGCGGAACTGCGTGTCGGCCTGCTCCTTGGTCAGACCCGACACCAGCACCGTGCCGAGAGCCTGGGCCAGCAAATTCTGCCGCTGGTCGGCCGGCAGGTTGGGATCCGCCGCGCGCCGCAGCAGGTTCAGGTCGTTGCTGTTCATGATCTTCGCGGCGAGGAAGTTCTTCGCGGCTGAGTCGGCCGCCTGCTGTTCGAGGGCCTCGCCAGCGGCGATCGCGTCGGTGAGGTTGCGTCGGCGCGTCCGCATCGCGTTGATCTCGGCGTGCAGGGCAGGTGTGATCTCACCGGTGCACCTACTCAGCAGCACCGTGAGCGCCTGGTTGTACTCACCCGCCTGCCGGTTGAGCTCTCTCGCACCGGTCTTGAGCGCGGCCAGCCGCTTGGCGTACTGCTCACAGGCGTGCGAGGCCTGGGTGTAGCCGCGGTGGTGCAGGCCAATCTCGCTGATCAGGTTGAGTAGCTTGCGCTCGGCGTACTCGCGGACGCCGTCGAAATCCATCGACACCAGGATCCAGCGCCCGGTCGTGATCAGATCATTGCGCAGGGTCTCGCTCCACCAGGCCATCTGCAGGTACGTCTTGGCGTAGTTGTGCAGAGTGGCCGGATCGCCCTCCGGCTGCGGCACGGCCGGCACCGGCATGGGCAGCAGTGTGCCGCCGTCCTCTCTCGGGATCATCGCGGTCGCTCCGGGTCAGTCGAGGCCGTCGAGGAATGTGGACGGCCTTCCGGGACGCCACCCAGAGCCGGTGATGGTGGACGACTCGTCCGCCCACCGCACGACATGCGCGGAGCGTTCGGCACGATCGGCTGCCATGTGCGTGAAGCGCGCGAGGTCGTCACCGCGGGCGACCTGGCTGGAGACCATGAGGTCGAAGGCGGCCGCCGCCGTGGGATGCATCGCACCCTGGCCCCGCATCCCCTTGATCCGCTGCCCGATGGTGGTGATGTCGTCGCCGACCCGGTCGAGATCACGCCCGGCCTGCAGCACGACACCCGGATACATGGTCAGCGGGCTGCCGGGCGTGGTCGGCCCGGGCGATGGCGATGGTGTCGGTTGTGGCTGCGCACCGGGCGGTGCCACCGTCGTCGGCGGCGGGCCAGGAGTAGGCATTGGCGTTGGCGTGTCACCCATCGTTCCCCCTCGATGTTGACGGTTGCCAGGACCATCGATATCACTGTAAGCGACCGCGCAAGACTGGGAGTGCTACCTTCAGGGCGCGGGCGTCTTCCCGCCCGCTGCCTTTTCGGGGAGGTCAGCGCCATGAGTACGTTCATCACCGTCGAAGGTGGCGACGCCATCGGCCGTGGCGGTCAGGGACTGGACCAACGGGCCCAGCAGATCCGCCAGCATCTACTTAGCCTGGTCCAGGACATGGAGCACTCACGACAGTCGTGGCAGGGCCAGTCCGGATCGTCGTTCGAGACGGCGAAGGCGGAGTTGTTCACGAAGTTCAACCAGATCTTCACGAGCCTGTCGGCCATCGGCGCTGGCCTCGGCAAGTCGCAGGTCCATGTGACGACATCCGACAACACGTCGGCCGGAAACGTGGGGTCGGCTTCCGGACAGATCGAGTCGTCGTTCAGCCGTCCGGTCAACGTGAACATCTAGGGGGTTCCGCCATGACTGATCGCGTGCACTTCGACTTCGGCCGGGTTCAGCAACTGGCCGACACCCAGCAGGATTTCCACGGCCGGTTCGAGGCGGTACTCGGCGAGGTCAAGTCGACGGTCAACCAGCTCATGGGCCAGTGGCTCGGTGAGGGCACCGAAGAATACAAGGCCAAGCAGACCGCGTTCGAGGCCAACTACGTCGAACTGCAGACGGCGTTCGCCAACCTGCAGCGCCAGACGACCGAGGCCCACGGCAACTTCACCAGCGGCGTCACCCAGATCAAGTCCATCTGGTCGTGAGTTCCCCCGGCCAAGACGTGCCGGCCGCCGCCCCGGCCCTGCTCACCGCAGGACCGGGGCCGGCGGACGTCCGCATTTCCCAGCGGGCCGCGGACGCCGCGGTCGTCGAGTCCGAGCGACTGCATCAGCGTCGCCTCCAGGCGGCGTGGCTGCACGGCTCCACCAGGACGGCGGCCGACCGGCTCACCGTCTGGCCCTGGGCCCTCGTCGGGCTTCTCGTGACAATCCTGATCGTCGCAGGCATGGGCATCGCCTCGGCGTTCCGCGCCCAGCAACGCCTCGACGAGGAGCAGCGACGCCGTGTCAGCAGCGACGTGATCCGGGTGGACACCGCCCGTCAGTGCAGCGCGATCTGCAACTGAACCGGGCTGTGTGCTCGGCGCGCCCAGATCGCCCGCCCAGCCGGCAGCCGGGCTGCCGGAACACCGCAGGCGAGTGGTCCCTCGCCGCGCGAACCGGAGTGCAGCAGACCGGTCGTGGCCAGATCTCCCAGGCGCTGGAGCAGCGGATCGAACAGCGCACGGCTCGCCCCACCGGTACGCCGGGCCACGATGACGTGCAGGCCGACGTCGCGTCCGTACGGGATCATCTCCACCAACGGCAGCAGGGGGTTTCCCGCCGACGTGGCGACCATGTCGTAGTCGTCGATCACGACGACCATCTCCGGACCACTCCACCAGGAACGGTCCCGCAACTGCGCGGCGGTCACGTTCGCCGGCGGCAACCGGTCGGCGATCATCCCGCCCAGCTCGGCCGCCATCGACTCGGTCGCCTTGCGGTTGCTGCAGTACGCCATCTGGTACTCCTCCGACGCGACGCCGAGCAGCGTGTGCCGGTAATCGACCACGACAATCCCCAGATCCTCCGGGCTGCGGGCGCGCACCAGTTGCTCGACGATGACCCGCAGGGTGTTGGTCTTCCCCGTCTCGGAGTCACCGAAGACCAGCAGGTGTGGATCGGCGCCGAAAAGCTGCAGGCGGGCCGGGCCGAGGTCCGTCTCGGACAGGCCGATGGCGATGCCCGCCTCCGACGGCTCCGGCAGCGTGGACACCGGGATCTCGGCGGGCAGCGTTCGCACCTTCGGCACCGCGGGACGTCGTCCCCACTTCGTTGCCAGCAGCCGTACCGCCCTCTGCTGCGCATCGGCAAGGTCCTTCGTAGCGGTCCCCTCGTCGAGGCGCGGCAACGCGGTCTGGAAGAGCTGGCCGGAGCCGCTCAAGCCGCGGCCAGGCAGGTTGCTGGGCAGGGTCTCGGCCAGGCCGCGGCCGAACGCGGAGTCGAACGGGTCAGTGAGCCGCAGTTCGAGACGCCCACTGAAGCTGGGCAGTATCTTGTGCCGGATCTGCAGCGGACTCGTCACCGTGACGATGACGTGCACGCCGTACGCGGGACCGTCTGCGGCGATCTCGGCAAGCACCTCCTCAAGGTCGTCGAAGTCGTCGCGCAGGCTTCCCCACCCGTCGATGACCAGGTAGATGTCGCCGAGGTCCGACCCCGGCTCGCCGCCGGTGGCGGTGTCGCCGGGCAACACGTTGCCGGCGGTGCGCCACGCTCGCCACTGCGCCGGTGAGTCCAGAGCGACGCTGTTGAAGGCGCGTTCGCGACGCTCGACGGCCATCAGCACCTCGTTGAACGTGCGTCGGATCAGGTCCGGGTCGCCGCGGGTCGCGACGCTGCCGACATGGGGGAGATCCGCCAGCCCACGCAGCCCTCCACCACCGGCGTCGATGAGGTAGAAGGCGACCTCCTTCGGAGTGTGGACGTAGCTGGCCGACAGGACGAGCGTGCGCAACAGGATCGACTTACCCGACTGCGGTCCGCCCACCACCAACATGTTCGCCGCAGGGCCGGACAGGTCGAGGACATACGGGTCCTGACGTTGGGCGATCGGGCTGTCGACGAGCCCGACAACGGCGATGCGGCTGAGACTGTCGCCGGACGCGTACCGGCCCGACGCGACCGAGTAGGCGACCTGGCGCAGCGACAACGTGGCCGGCAGCGGATCGAGCCACACCTTGTGCGCCTGAACCGGACGATTGCGCTGCTCGGCGATCTGACGAGCGCCGACTCCCAGCCGGGCGACCGTCACCTCCAACAGGCTCAACTGCGGCAGCGTGGTCATCGCCCCGGCGGCGGCGTCCGCGACGGGTGCGCGCGTCGTGGCCGGCACCGCGGGCACGGGCAAGGCGGGCACGGGCAGGGCCGGCACGGTTGAGGCGGCAGGCTCACCGGTGGTGAATAGGCGAACGGTTGATCGCTGTGCCACCGGCGTTCGTGGGGTGCCGGCAGAGTAGGCGGCGGACACGTGCGCGGCGCGAAAGCGCTGGTAGACGGTTGTATCGACCTTGAGATAGCCCAGCCCTGGCTCCGGCGCGAGCCGGTAGGCGTCCGGGGTCCCGATCGCCTCGCGCGACTCGGTGTCGGAGAAGGTGCGCAGTGCGATCCGGTACGACAGGTGGGTCTCCAGGCCGCGGATCTTGCCGAGCTCGAGTCGCTGGGTGGCCAGCAGCAGGTGTACACCGATCGACCGTCCGATCCGGCCGATGGCGACGAACAACTCGGCGAACTCGGGCCGGTCGGAGAGCAGCTCAGAGAACTCGTCGATGATCACCAGGAGGTGCGGTAGCGGCGGCAGGTCGACCAGGCCGAGGTTGACGCCGGCGTCTCCGCGCAGAGCGCTGGCGCGGGCCTTCGCGTACGCGAAGAGGTTGGGCAGTGAGCCGGCGGCTTTGAGCAACTCCTGGCGCCGTTGGATCTCGCCGTATAGAGCGTCGCGCATGCGGTCGACAAGTGTCAGGTCGTCGGCGAGGTTGGTGACGATGCCGGCGCAGTGCGGTAGCCCGGACAGCCCCGCGAAGGTGGCACCGCCCTTGTAGTCGACGAGCACCATCGCCAGTTGGTCCGGGTGATGGGTGACCGCCAGCGAGGTGACCAGGGTGCGCAAAAGTTCTGATTTGCCGGACCCGGTAGCGCCGATCAGCATGCCGTGCGGTCCCATGCCACCGCGGGCCGATTCCTTGAGGTCGAGGTGCACCGCACGGCCGTTGTCGTCCACGCCGATCGGCACGCGCAGCAGGTTGGCGTCGCTGCGCGGCGCCCAGGTGACCGCCGCGTCCAGCGTGGCGAGGTCGTCCAGGGCGAGCAGGCTCTGCCACCTCACGCTCACGTCCGACCGGCTCGCACCGGCCTCCTCGGCAGCGAGCCGCAACGGCGCGAGTTGCCGAGCCAACTGCCGCACCAGCCCGACGTCCACGTGGTCGACCGCGAACGTCGTGGCCCGGTGCTTGTCGGACAGCCGCGCCAGCCCAGCGGTGTCATCGAGCAGCTCGACCCGCGCGTCGACCGTCTCAGGCTCGGTGCGACGCTCCGACAGCAGGTAGACGACGTGCACGTTGATATCGACCAGTTCGACGACCTGGTCGGGGCAGGTGATGCCGGCGTGTGGCGGCAGGTGCTCGCCGTCGACCACCACGAGCAGCGCGTCCGAAAAGCGACGTTTGGCCCGCCGGACGTCGATGACCCGCTGCGCGAGCACCGGCCCGAGCAGATCCTGCGACTCGGCGACGCTGTCGAAGACGAGCCGGTCACTGGAGGGCAGCGTCTCACCAGCGTCGACCTGTGTGCGCCGGAGCGCTCCGGGGACGGTGTGGGGCGACCACTTGACCCAGTCCCAACTGTCGGCCAGGGCTGGGGCACGGACCACGACAAGCGCGAGGTCGCCGGGAGCGTGCCACGCCATCGTCTGCGCGAGCAGAGCCCGACAGAGGGTACGACCCGCCTCAGGGTCGCCCAGGACAGTAAGGGCGCCGTACTCGGCCAGGTCGACCGTGACGGCCAGAGCCGGGATGGTGGCCCGGTCGGCGACCAACCGCCGGGCCTCGACGAGACACGTCTGGTCGTGCGCCGTGAGGGGGTTGTCGCCCAACTCCAGCCGTAGGGCCAGATCCGCGGGGACCTCTCCCGAGCCGGCCCGTAGGCGCAGGAAATCGTCATCCTCGCGGCGACGCTCCCACCGTCGCATCGGATCGGCCACGACGGCGGGCAGGGCGTCCGGCGGCGGATGGTGCCACTGCGCGGCGCGGCGCTGCGCGGCCTCGGCGGTTCGCACACTGCCACGGACCTGGTCCAGGTACTGCACATACCGCTGCCGCTGTAGGCGGATGCGCTTTCGGGGCCCCCGTCGCTGCGACGCGAACATGAGCATTCCCAGTGACACCGAACCGGCGAAGAAGACCAGGCCCAGAGCGGCGAACAGCGGCCGGTTGATGTTGGTGAGCACCACCATCAGCGCGCCCGTGCCGGCCAGAACCGGCATCATCAGAGTGACCATGCTCTGACCGGAGGCCGTCCCATCGTCCATTGTGGGTGGGAGGGCAAGGGCCTGGACCCGCTGCTCGGTGTGTGGCGCGGTCAGCCGGGCCGGCCGATGTACCACTCGTACGGTCATCGCCAACCCCCGTCGCGACCCGTCACCCTCCAGTATGGAGGTATGCCGATACAGTAACCGGCGGATCACGATCGGGGTGAACACAGTGAGTGAGTCCGTCTGCAGGGTCACGCTGGTTCTTGACCAACGGGTGCTGGACCTCGCCGTGCCCAAACACCTGCCGGTCTCCGACCTCCTGCCCGCCCTCCTGCCTCTCCTGACGGCGGGCCGAGCGACGCCGATCAGCGGGAGTTGGGCCTTGAGCCCACTCGGTCACGGACCGCTGAGTCTCGGCGTCACACTCGACGACGCGGGGATCACCGACGGCGCGGTTCTGCTCATGACGCCGGCCGGGCAGACTCCCGCGCCGGCCCGCCAGGATCATCTGCTCGACGTCGTCGCCGACCACGTGGACGGCGCGACGACCCGGTGGTCTTCGCGGGCCACCGGTGAGGTCGTGGCCGCGGCGGCGAGCGTCTGCCTGCTCGCCGGGCTGTTCACGATGCCCGCCCTGCACGTCGCCACGCCTCGGACCGTGGTTGCGCTGGCAGTCGTCACCGTGCTGCTGATCAGCGCGGCTGTGGCCAGCTCTACCCAGGCCCGGGTCGGTTCGGCGCTGCTCCTGACCGCTGCCGCTATCCACGCCTCCTGGGTCTCGCTCATCCTGTTCGGCGGTGGCCTGATCGTGCCGGCGACGGCGGCCCTCGCTGTCGCTGGGGCGGGTGCCGTTGCGGCCCGGCTCAGCACCCGAAGCCTCGACAACGCCGCGGTCTTCATCGCCACTGCCGCCGTCGTTCTCGGCCTCGCCTGGACGCTGGACGACCCACGCGGCACCGGAACTGTCGCGTTCCTCGTCGTGCTCGCCCTCGGGCCACTGCCCCGGCTGGTCGCCGGCGCCGGAGGGCTCTCCGCCCTGGACTATCGGCTGCGCAGCAGCGGGCGGGTGCCCGCCGACGATGTCAGCGCCTCCGTGCAGAGATCCGCGACGCTGCTGACCTGGGCCTTGACCGGTCTCAGCGGTGCGGGTGCAGTGCTCGCCATCGCCTGCGCAATCGATGGAACGGTGTGGCCTCTGACGCTGGCCGCGCTGGTCGGGATCGCCATGATGATCCGGTCCCGGCTCTTCTCCCGCGTCGGCCACGTGTTGCCACCGCTGCTCGCCGGGCTGGCCATCCTGCTGGCCTGTGCGACTGTCGCACTCTCCAGGACCGGCCATGACACGCAACTCCTGGCTGCCGTCGGCGTGGCAGCCGCAGCCGTCATCGCGACCATGCTGAGCGCGCGGACCCTGCGCATGGCGGTCCTGGCCAGACTGCGCCTGATCATCGCCATCCTCGAAGCCGTCGCCGTCATCGCCGCCGTGCCGGTCCTCGCGTCCGTGCTCGGGCTCTTCGACACGATCGGCGACATCCTGTGAGGGCGGCCGTGCACGTGCTCAGACGAGGCTGGCGAGGGCTCTGGCCACCCGCCCAGACACTGGCCACTGATCGGTTCCGTCTGCGACGCGCCGCAGCGTCGAACCCACCTCGTGGTCGCACCCAGGTCGTCGCCGTCATCGGGGCGACGCCGGTGTCGGGCGCCACGACGCTGACCGCCGTACTGGCTGGGATCGCCCACGGCCTGCAAGGCGTCAGTCCAGCGCTGCTCGCCGCCGGAGCGTCGGACCCACTCAGGGAGCGAGCCCCGGCGCATCTCCCCGCGCCGCACGAACGGCAGCCCGACACGGCGTTGATCGATGCCGTCAGCATGGTGAAGGCCAAGGCGCACACCGCGTCGGTGTTCGTGGACGCCGCCCTCGAGACCGCCCGCACCGATCCCAGATTCTTCACCGAGGCCGACGTCGTGGTGGTGACCCGCACCCCGGAACCAGCAAGCGCGATGACCGCCCGGTCGCTGATCGCATGGCTTCGCGGCATCCAGGCCAACCAGATCATCGAGGTCACCACGCACATCACCGGACCAGGGCCGAAGCACCCGAGGCACGACCTGGTCATCCCGCACGATCCGGCGCTCCGCGCTGGCGCCGTCGACCTGGAACGTCTGAACCTGGCGACACTCGACGCGGCCGTCGACCTCATGGCGCTGATCAACACCAGCCACCGCTGATCAGGGCTCAGGCGCGACAGCGCCAGCACGCCACCGGCCGGGCGGATCTCGCGTCAGGCGGCCAGCACGAAGGTCTCCAGATCCTCGCCGCCGTACCAGTCGGTGCGTCGGCCCACGTGGGCCATGCCGAGTCGCCGGCAGACCGCCATCGACGCCTCGTTGCCCGGCGCCACGACCGCGTAGATCTCCTGGGTGCCGGCGGCGAACTCCCGCGCGACCGCAGCGCGAGCCGCCTCGGTGGCGTAGCCGTGACCCCACGCGTCCGGGTGCAGGTGCCAGCCCACCTCGATGTCCTCGGTTCGGCGCGACTCGTCGCGCCCTGGCAGCGGCTTGAGTAACAGAGTGCCCACCACCAGGCTGGTCTCGCGTACCTCGATCGCCCAGGTGCCGTACCGGCCCTGGTCGTCGGCGTGCCGGTCCTGCCAGGCCCGCAGCCGCTCGACGGCCTGGCTCGGGTCGGTCATCGGCAGGCCCGGTGCCATGCCCAGGTACCGGGCGATCTCGGAGCGAGAGTAGATGTCGTAGATCCGGGCCAGGTCGGCCGGATCGTCGGTCCAGTCGCGCAGGATCAGGCGTTCGGTGGTGAGAACAGTCATGATCGGCGATCTTAAGGAGTGACGGCCCCGACGACAGGGAAGGAGAACCCGATGGGCAGCGGATGGCAGCGCGCGAAACGGATCACCAGTGCCGCCTTCCGTCCGGTGCGCGGGCGGGACCTGTCGCTGCACGCCGCCGCGATCACCTTCTACGGAGCGATCGCCGTGGTGCCGGTCGCCCTGCTGGCGATCTGGCTCACCGCCCTGGTGGCCGGGGCCGAACGGGTCCGGCGGCTCACCTCGTACGCCGTGGAGGCCCTGCCCACCGCGATCGGCGCACCCCGGGCGGTGGACGCGCTTGTCGACGCCGGGGTGGAGTTGACCCCGCTGCTCGCGCTGGCCTCCCTGTTGCCCGCGTCGTTGTACGGCGAGGGCCTGCGCCGGGCATTCGTCTCGGTGGCCGCACCCCGCTCCGACGAACACCTGGTCGGCTGGCGCGGCCGGCTCCTGCTGCTGCCACTGCTCGCACCGGCCCCCGCGCTGCTGCTGTCGATCCTGCTGGCGCTCCCCCTCACCACCCGCCTCATCCGCCAGGGCGGTTGGCTCGGAGTGCTCGGTGTGGTGCTGTCGTTCCTGGCGGTCTGGCTGGTGCTCACGCCGGTGCTGGTGTGGGTGTTCCGGGTGGTCGGGCCGGCCTCACCGGACTGGCTCTCCACCCTCGGGATCGGGTCGTTCACCGCGGCGAACCTCTCCGGCTTCCTGCACGGCTTCGTCCTCTTCGCCTCACTCCCCCTGGACCTCGGGGTGCCGTTCGGTGGCTTCGACGACATCGGCGCCGGCGTAGCCGTACTCCTCTGGCTCTACCTCTTCCACGTGATCGTCCTGGCGGGCTACTCCGCCACCCTGGCCCTATCCCGCTGGCGCACCACCCCCACCCCACCGGGTTGAGGCGGGGTGGGGGTGGGAGCTACGGGGTGGAGAGGGCTTCGGTGGGGGTTAGGCGGGCGGCTCGGATGGACGGGTAGACGCCGGCTATTACGCCTACCAGGAGGGCGCCGGCGATTCCGCCTAGCACCGCTGACAGCGGGATCGTGGGCGGCCAGCCCTGGTAGCTGGCGTAGGCGACCGTCGCGAGCACTCCGAGGACCGCCCCGGCGGCACCGCCGAGCACGCTGAGCAGCACCGACTCGGTGAGGAACTGCACCCGGATCTGGCCACGGTTCGCGCCGAGGGCCCGGCGCAGGCCGATCTCCCGGCGGCGCTCCAGCACCGAGATGACCATGGTGTTGGCCACGCCGATCCCACCGACCAGCAGGGCGACCGCCGCCAGCCCGAGGAACAACGCGGAGAAGCTGTTCTCGGTGGCCCGTTTCGCGGCGAGCGCGTCGGAGGGGCGGCTGACCTGGACCAGCCCCGGCAGTTGCGGGTTGAGGGTGGCCGGCAGCACGGCACGGACGTCCTCCAACGCGTCCTCCCTGGCCTTCAGGTAGACGACAGTGGGGTGACCGTCGAAGCCGAGCAGGGCCTTCGCGGCGTCCCACCCGACCAGCACCGAACGGTCCAGATCCGGGGAGAGCGGCAACGGATCCAGGATGCCGATCACGGTGAACCAGCGCTCGCCGATGAACACCTGAGGTGGTCGCTTGGGGTCCACCGTGGCAAAGCCGAGCCGGCTCGCCGCGACGTACCCGAGGACGACGGTCGGAAGCCGGGCCGTGCCGTCGTCGAGGGCCCGGCCGCTACTGATCCGGCCGTTGACCGTCTCCAGCAGGTCCGGCCGGGAGGCGAGCACAGTGAGCCCGGACGTGTCGTACCGGTCCTGCAGGTCGTTGCGGCGTACCACGGTGTGGGTGTTCGCGACCGCGCTCGCCGTCTGGACCGGCCCGATCCGCGCCGCCATGGCGGCGGCCTGTTCGGGCAGGAGGACGGGCGGATTCTGGTCCGGCACGGGCTCGGCCCGCAGCAGGTTGGTGCCGAGGGCGGTGAGCTGGTTCATCAGGTCGCGTTGGCTGGACGCGGGGATCCCCACCACGACGACCAACGTGGCGATGCCGATGGAGATGCCCAGGGCGGAGAGGACCGCCCGCATCCGGCGGGTGGTCAACCCGAGCAGACCAAGCCGGAGTACGTCGGAAGGGGCGAGCCGGGTCGACCGGATGTCCGCCGGGGACGCGCTCATCGCCTGCTCCCGGCGAGGGTGTCGGCGACGATCCGGCCGTCACGGATCTCCACCTGTCGAGGCGTACGGGCGGCGAGATCCCGATCGTGGGTGATTACGGCGATGGTGGTCCCCTCCGCGTTGAGGTCCGTGAGCAGGGCCAGAACCGCCTCCCCGTTCGCCGTGTCGAGGGCGCCGGTCGGCTCGTCGGCCAGCACCAGCGCCGGCTCGTTGACAAGCGCCCGAGCTATCGCCACACGCTGCCGTTCCCCGCCGGAGAGCTGCTGCGGCAGGTGGTCGACCCGGTGCGCCAGACCGACCCGGGCCAACGCCTCGATCGCGGCACGGCGGCGGCGACGGCGGGGCACCCCGGCGTAGAGCAGGCCGGTGGCGACGTTCTCGGCGGCGTCCAGTCCGTCGGAGAGGTGGAACTGCTGGAAGACGAAGCCGAGCCAGCGGCCCCGCAGCGCGGAGAGCCGACGGTCGGAGAGGGCGGTGACCTCGTGACCGGCGATGCGCAGGCGACCGCTGGTCGGCAGGTCGAGGGTGCCCATGATGTTGAGCAGCGTGGACTTGCCGGACCCGGACGGCCCGACGATGGCGAGCATCTCGCCGGCGCGGACGGTCAGCGAGACGTCGTCCAGCGCGGTCACCCCGCCCGGATACGTCCTGCTCACCCCCTCGACGCTGAGCACCGGCTCGGCGATCACGATGCCGTCACCACGTCGAGGCCCTCGGTCACGCCGGGGCCGCTGATCTCGACCAGACCCCGGGCGAACATCCCGGTCTCCACCGCCACCAGAGCGCCGTCGGGCAGTTGGAGCGCGTGCCCGCCCTCGCGGAGCGCCACCAGCGCGCCGACCGGCACCGCGAGCACGTTCTTGTGGATGGTGGTGGTGAACCGGACCTGGACCGTGGCGGCGTCCAGCTTGGCCACGTCCGCCGCCCGGGTCGGCCCGACGAGGACCTCCACCGTCGGTGGGGTGCCCTGCCCGGTGCCCCCGTCCGATCCACCGCCGCGCACCGTCTGGGAGATCGAGGCGACCTTGGCCGGAATCTCGGTGCCGTCGGGCAGTGCGACGACCACGGCGGCACCCACCGTGATGGTGCCGACCTCGGTGGCTCCGACCTGCACGGTGACCAGCTTGGCTTTCTCGGTGACGGCCAGCAGCTCACCGGCGACCGGGTCACCGGGCAGCGCCTTCACCGCGCTGACCCGGACCGGCCCGGTCAGCACCGCGACCTGCCCGACGCCGATCGTGCCGGTGGGGTCCAGGCCGAGGTCCTGCTGCCACTTCTTGATCGCGGCGACGAGGCTCGCGGTGAGCAGGGCCTGGCCCGTGGCGATCTTCGTGCCATCCGTGCCTCGGGACGGCTGCACCCCGGTGCGGTAGCCCAGCGCCTTGAGGTTGTCCCAGAGGATCCGTACGTCGCTGCCTACCAGACCTGGCTTGTCGAGCGTGCGGAAGAGTGGAACCCCGCCGAAGAGCACCGGCACCGGTCGGTCGTTGACCCAGTAGAGCGGCTTGCCCCGGGTCACCGTGTCGCCCACCTTCGGCAGGCGGGTGACGACGCCTTCCCCGGCACCCTTCACCAGCCCCTCCGGGCCGAAACCGAGCGTCCCGTTTAGCGAGCGGGTGTCCGAGAGGTCGGCCCGGGTCACAGTCGTGGTCGTCACCTGCGGTGGAGCGCTCGCGACGTCTTCGCCGGGGTGACGCCGCAGGGCCAGCGCCCCGACGCCGGCGCCGACGGCAACGACCAGGGTCACCGCCGCCACCACGATCGCGGTACGCCGGGTCGTCCGCCGACCAGGCTCGTCGGCCGGGCTACTTCTTGGCACCGAAGATCTCCATCGTGCAATCCCGATCGACCTTCTTGTAAGCGGGACCCCCAACGTCAAGTCCGTTGGTCGGGTCGGCGACCCCGTCATCCCAGGTCCAGCCGGTGCTGTCCGGCAGCGAGTGGATCTTCCACCCGTGCCCGCGCAGGCACTGGACATAGTCGTTCCACTGGCTCGCATAGTTCGGGTTCCTCGCCCGGTCCAGCTCCGGCGGCTGGAGCGGCAGCTTGTTGGCGCACGCCACGTACGCCGCCTTCGGCTCCCCGCTCTGGTCGAGGGACAGACCTGTACCGGTCCCCACCGCTCCGGCCGACCGGCCGTCGTTCTTCTTCACCCCGTGCTCGTGCAGGCAGATCTTGTACGTCTCCCAGAGCTGCGTCTCCTCCTCTTCCGTCGTGTCCAGGCGCAGCTGCGGCCGAGGGTTGGCGGCACCCCCGGCGGGGGTCGCGCTCGTCGGGGCGGACGGGGTGGTGAGCGATGCGATGTCACCCGTACCGCTGGCGGTGTCCTTGTCGGCTCCGCCGCCGCAGCCGGCAAGGGCGACGGCGAGCAGGGTGACCGCGGCGAGCCCAGCCGCGATTCGATGGGTTGAGTTGGTCATGACGTGGAGCCTCACGCCCCCTTGTCAGAGACCTGTCAGGAAGCGGTCGTCATCCGATAGCCCCAGCTCAGCGGCGTCGCCGGAGCCGGCCGGGGCCACGTACAGTCGCTGCCGTGTGTGCGTATGTGCTGGTAGCCGAGGACGACCAGAAGCAGGCCGAGTTGGCGCGCCGGTACCTGGAACACGAGGGGCACGAGGTGCTGGTGGTGGCCGACGGGCGGGCCGCTCTGGAGCAGATCCGACAGCGGCCACCGGCGCTGCTGGTCCTCGACCTGATGATGCCGAAGGTCGATGGCCTGGACGTCTGCCGCATCCTGCGCCGGGAGTCCGACCTGCCGGTGCTCATGCTGACCGCCCGGTCGAGCGAGGACGACCTGCTGCTCGGCCTCGACCTGGGCGCCGACGACTACATGACGAAGCCGTACAGCCCGCGTGAGCTGGTCGCTCGGGCCCGCAGCCTGCTGCGCCGGGGCCAGCGGACGGCGCGGCAGGCGGACCCGGTGCTGCGGGTCGGCGCCGTGCACGTCGACCCGGTACGCCACGAGGTCCGCAGTGACGGACGCCTCGTCGACTGCACACCGGGCGAGTTCCAGCTACTCCAGGCGATGGCCGCCCAGCCCGCCCGAGCGTTCACCAGGGCTCAGCTCCTGGGCTACCTGCACGGGTTCGACAGATACATCACCAACCGGACCGTCGACGTGCACGTCATGAACCTCCGCCGAAAGATCGAGCCGAACCCGCGCAAGCCGGCCCGGCTGGTGACCGTGTACGGCGTCGGCTACAAGCTGGTCGAAGAGTCACCCCATGTCGCGTGAGGTTCCGCTGCGCCGCAGCCTGCTGCTCCGGCTGCTGGCGCTTGCCGTCCTCATCGCCATCGGCTCGATCGCGGCGACCGCGTGGCTGGCCGTCCGGACCACCACCGGCGCGATCCGGCAGGAACAGGGGCAGGCGCTCGCCGACGACGCCCGCATCTACGACACCCTGCTCGCGTACGCCGCCACCCACCCGAGCTGGGACGGGGTCGACGCGGCCCTCCAACCGCTCGCCCGCGACGTCGGCCGGCGGATCGCCCTGACCACCGAGACCGGTACGCCGATCGCCGACTCGACACCCGACGCTGGTCCGCTGCCGACGACGTCATCCGCGACCGTCGACGCGCTCGCCGTGAACACCACCCTGATGTCCGGGATCACCCCGGCGAGCAGCGGCGACGGCGGCACCAGCCGCATCGACCCGCGCACCACCGGCCCGTACCTGCTTCCGCCCGAGGAGCGCACGGCGCTGCGCGACAAGGCAGCCGAGGCGGTCCGGTGTCTGCGGCTCCGCGCGGGGATCGACGCCACCGTCGTGGACGGTCCCACCGGCCGACCACGGATCGAGGCTCCCGGCACCGACCTCGCCGACAGTGCCGCCTGCGTCCAGTCGAGAGCGAACCTCGCGACCCTCACCGCCACCGAAGGCAAAGCGCTCGCCCAGCTCAACGCCCTGGTGAACACCTGCCTGGCGCGGCGGCAACTGTCCGCGGTGCAGGTGGACCTCGACTGGACCTGGACGAGGCAACCGGCGGCCAGCGCACCCGACGACTCACGGTCCGCAGCCGGGGTCGACCAGGAGCACAACCGGGCGATCAGCGCCTGCGTCGGCACCAGCCGACGCGAACAACTCCTCCCGTACGTCGCCCCGGCCGCGACCCTCTTCGTCATCGACCCGGGCGGTCGCCCCTCCACCACCTTCGACCTCTCCCCCGCCAACCAGACCCGCATCGTCGCCGTCGCCGGTCTCGTCCTGCTGGTGACGATCGGCTTCACCGTCCTCGCCGGCATCCGGCTGACCCGCCCGCTGCACGCGCTGACCGGGGCGGCCCAGCGGATGCGCGACGGGGACGGCTCCGCCCGGGTCCGGGTGACCGGCCACGACGAGATCGCCCGGCTGGCCGAGGTCTTCAACGACATGGCCGAACGGCGCGAGCGCCTGGAGCAGTTGCGCCGGGCGATGGTCAGCGACATCGCCCACGAGATGCGTACGCCGGTGAGCAACATCCGGGGCTGGCTCGAAGCGGTCGAGGACGGCATCGCGGCCCCCGACCGCAGGCTGCTCTCCTCACTGCTGGAGGAGGCGACCCTGCTCCAGCATGTGATCAGCGACCTGCAGGACCTGGCCGAGGCCGACGCCGGCGCGCTGCGGCTGCACCGCGAACAGGTCTACCTCACCGATCTGCTGGCCCAGGTCGCGGAGGCGCACCGGGGCCAGGCCGACCGGGCCGGCGTCACCATCGAGGTACGCACCGAGGCCGACCCGCAGCTGGACGCCGACCCGGTGCGGCTGCGCCAGGCCGTCGGCAACCTGGTCGCCAACGCGGTACGACACACCCCGTCGGGCGGGCACGTGACGATCAGCGCCAATGCGACCGACGCCGAGGTCATCGTCTCCGTGACCGACACCGGCAGCGGCATCAGCGCCGAGGACCTGCCCCAGGTCTTCGAGCGCTTCTGGCGGGCCGAGAAGTCCCGCAGCCGACAGACCGGCGGCAGCGGCCTGGGCCTCGCCATCGTCCGCAAGCTCACCGAGGCCCACGGCGGCACGGTCAGTGCCACCAGCACCCCCACCCAAGGCAGCACCTTCACCCTCCACCTCCCCCTCCCCACCCCCTCCTAGCCGGATGATCAAGAGGTTTGCGTCATCTGGGCGCCATTTGCTGACGCAAACCTCTTGATCGCCGAGGGCGGGTGGGGTGGGCTAGGCTGCCGCGGCATGAGTGGTGAACTTCCCGTCCGCGCTGACGTGGTGATCGTCGGTGCTGGGCACAACGGTCTGGTCTCCGCAGTCCTGCTGGCCCGTGCCGGTCTGGACGTCCTCGTGTTGGAGGCCGCCGACGTGATCGGCGGCGCGACCCGCACCGAGAACCCGTTCCCGAAGGTGCCGGGGCTGCGCCACTCCACCGGCTCGTACCTGCTCGGGCTGATGCCACCGGAGCTGCTCGCCACGCTCGACGTACGGATCCCGGTGCTGCGCCGCGACCCGCACTACTTCCTCCCCACCCCGGGCGGCGTCGGCTCGCCGTACCTGCTCTTCGGCAGTGACACCGCCGCCACCCGAGCGCAGCTCGCCGAGTTCTTCTCCCCCGCCGATGTGGCCGCCGACGATGCCATGCAGGCCGAGCTGGCCGAGCTGCGCGAAGATCTCGCCCCGGCCTGGCTGGCGGAGCCGCTGAGCGTCCAGGAGACCGCCGAGCGGCACGTCCGCCCGGCCCTGCGCCAGGTGTTCGTCGACCTCGTGCAGGGCTCGGTCGCCGACTACCTGGCCCGGTTCGAGTTCCGCTCCGAACTGCTGGTCAGCATGTACGCGGTCACCGACGGCCTGTCCGGGCTCAACGCCGGCCCGGACGACCCCGGCACCGGCCACAACTTCCTGGTCCACAACATGTGCCGGCTGCCCGGCTCCGACGGCACCTGGATGATCGCCGAGGGCGGCATGGGCACCGTCTCGCGGACGTTCGCCGAGGCCGCACGCGCCGCCGGGGCGAGGATCCTGACGGGTACGCCGGTCAGCGCGGTGACCCTGGACGGCGGCGCGGCGAGCGGAGTGGTGCTGGCCGACGGTCGGGAGGTCGCCGCCCGGGTGGTGCTCGGCGCGTGTGATCCGTACCGATTGATGGACCTGTTGCCCGACGGCGCGCTCCCGGCGCGGCTCGGCGAACGGATGACGGCGGTCCGCCGGCCCGGCACCACCCTCAAGCTCAACCTGGCGCTCACCGGGCTGCCCCGGTTCTCCTGCCTGCCGGACGGCACGCCGAGCCCGTTCGGCTCGACCATCCACCTGCTGCCCGGGTCCGCGTCGCTTGTCGGCGGGGAGGTGACCTCGCCGATGACCGCGCTGCGCGCGATGTGGGCGGACGTACAGGCCGGGCTACTGCCGGCGGAGCCGACAATCGAGTGGTACCTGCACACCACAGTCGACCCGTCGCTCTCCGACGTCGCCGGGCACCACTCGTCGGCGCTCTTCGTCCAGTCCGTCCCCTACGAGCTGGCCGGTACGACCTGGGGTGCGGAGCTGCCCGGCTACGTCGATCGGCTGATCGGGATCGTCGAGCGGTACGCCCCCGGCACCGCCGACCTGATCGCCGACGCGGTGCCGTTGCCGCCGCCGGGCATCGAGGAGCACTTCGGCATCACCGGCGGGCACATCCACCACGTCGACAACACCGTCTCGTTCACCGACCGGATGCCCTACGCCATCGGCATCGACGGCGTGTACGCCGGCAGCGCCGGCTGCCACCCAGCCGGCAGCGTCATCGGCGCAGCCGGCCACAACGCGGCCCGGAAAATCCTGACCGACCTGGGCCGCTGACGCCGTCCGGCGTCAGCAGACAGCCGACGAGCCGAGCCGGCACGGGACGCGCAGAGCGCCCGCCGGCTGGGTCAACCGGCGGGCGCTTCATCGCCGTACGGGCGTCAGCACCAAGCGAAGTTGGAACCGGACGGGAAGGTGAGGTTGCTGGAGAACATCCAGCCAGATCGGTACTGACCGTTGACGAAGACCTCACCGTGGTACCAGAGGTTTCCGAGGTCGTTGTACATGCGGCAGTCGATGGAGAACTCGGTGCCGGCCGGCACGGAGTACGAGGAGCATCCGGAGTACGGGCCCGCCGCCCGCAGCGGCGACGACTTGCCGCTGACCGTGTAGGCGTAGCCGTAGTCGTAGGGCCCCCATGCCTCCGAGTGGCAGTCCGCCGCGCTGGTGACCGACGCTGCGGCCTGTGCGGGCGCGGGCGTGGCCCCGAAGAGGAGCGCCGCTCCCATGACGGAAGCGGCGGCGAACCTGAGGATCGATCCTGCGGACACGATGGCTCCTTGGCAGTTGACGAACGTTGCTCGATCAGGCTGGCAAGCGCTCGGAGCCCTGCACAAGATGTCGCGCTTGTCCCGAACAGCCGCGCCATGTCCGGGCTGGTCACGACATTGTTCGGACCTGTTCGGTGGTCGCTGCCGGCCTGCGGGTCGGCACCTCACTGCCGCATGGTGACGGACGCAGAACCGGCGCGGCCCGGGGCACGACGCCGGGCGCCCCGGCCGCCGGGGGTCAGATCACTGCCTCGCCGGCGGGGGCTGGGGTTTCCGCATCCACCCGGTGGGCTCGCACCTTGTGGCCGACGCTTGTCAGGCAACGGCCGCTGGGGAGGTCGAACTTCCAGCCGTGCAGCTGGCAGGTGAGCTGGTCACCGTCGACGATGCCGAAGCGGGTCAGGTCCGCCTTCAGGTGCGGGCAGCGGCGCTGCACCACCCAGTCGCCCAACGTGATGTCCTCGGCATCGGTGCTGCGCTCGTGCTCGTCGTACCAGCCCTCGGCGTACTGGAGTCGCTCCTCGGAGAGGCACTTGAAGAACGCGTAGACGAACTCGTTGTACTGGCCGATCCGGGCCGCCGAGAATCGGCAGGACAGGAAGAGCGAGTTGACCCAGTCCACCTCGTCGATGAAGAGCAGGTGCTCGATCAGCGCCCGATCCATCCGGAAGCGGTAGCGCACCTTCTCGTCCGCGTACGGCCGGACCTCCTTGCCCGGGAAGTCCACCACGATCGACTCGACGCTTTCACCGTCGTAGCCCACCAGGTCGAAACGGACCGGGCCGCCGACCCCCTTGGCCAGGTAGATCGACTCGTCGAGCAGCGGCTCGATCCGGCGCTTCATCTCGCCGAGCACGTCCACCTCGGGGTGCCGCCAGGAAGCCTTCTCCGCCTCGATGATCGGGCGCTTGCGCTCCCGCATCTCCTCCAGGTGAGCGACCTTGTTCGCGAAGAACTCCGCCACCGGCACCGGGTGGGTGGTGCTCGCGCCCTCGGTGGTGACCTCGGCGACGCTGCCCGGCAGCAGCACGATGCCGTTGGTGCCGCCGACCTTGGCGTACTCCGACAGGAAGACGGACTGGTCGGGGAAGATGTTGCCCTCGTCGCCGTGGATGTCGTTGAACTGCCACAGGGCGTCGTCGAGGAAGCACGGCGGGCCGGCGATCGGGAAGACGTGCGACGCCTTCAGGTCGTCGATGTAGCGCCAGGTCCGGTCGAACTGCCGGTCACGCTTCTGCTTGCCGAACGCGGTCTTCGCCGCCTGCGGCAGCTCGTAGACCATCGGGTACCAGATCGCGCCGGAAAACTGGAGCAGGTGCGCGTGCACGTGCCCCAACTCGGCGAAGACGCTCAGGTCGGTGGGGCGGGCGTCGTTCTGGTTGAGCAGCCGCACACCGTCGTACTCAACCCAGAGCGAGGAGTCGCCGATCGGCCCGTCGGTCGGGCTGGTCAGCGCCTGAATCATGATCTTCAGGCCGCCGGGCAGCTCCACCACCTGCTCGTTGGGCGCCTTCAGGAACTTGGTGAAGCCCAGCGCCCGGAACTCGTCCTCCATCTCCGAGGTGGGGAACTCGGGGAGCAGGACCGTGGCGTCCTTGGAGACGAAGTCACGCAGGTGCTGCGCGTCGAAGTGGTCCCGGTGCAGGTGGGAGACGTACAGGTAGTCGACCTGCCCCAGGCTCTCCCAGTCGAGCAGGGAATTGTCCGGAAAAGGGAACCACGACGCGAAGTAGGCCGGGTTGACCCACGGGTCGCACAGGATGCTGCCCGCGGCCGTGTCGATCCGCATGCTGGCGTGCCCGGTTCCGGTCACTCGCACCGCACAGTCCCCCTCAAACAGACAATCAGGTGTACGCCAAACGCTACCGGAGCGAGTCTGACCGCCACCCCGCGACGCCGGTAGTGCCATTCAGCCCAGGTGGGCAGGGCCGACGGCCAGGAAACCCCCACCCCACCGCAGCGCGTACGAGGCGTGCCAGACTAACCAAAGATCCGATCGCGAGGGAAGGACCGACAGTGGCAGGAAGCGAGCCGGTAACGTCGCCAGACCAGCACAAGCCCGGGCACCGCAAGGCCGGGCAGATCGGCGCTGTGCTGTCCGCACTGGCGCTGCTGGCGATGATCTGCGGCAACCACGAGGGCAGGGTCGAGGACATCTGGCTGATCGGCCTGGCCGCGCTGCTGCTGATCATCGTGATCGGCGACGTCGTGCTACGGCGCAACGGTCTGCGTTCCTGACCCGACCCACCGCCGGACGAGATACGCCGAGGGCCCGCCCCCACCCGGGGGACGGGCCCTCGTCCGTACGCGTCGGGGTCAGCGCCCGAAGAGGATGTCCTGCACGTCCTTGAGCGCGGCGTCGACCTCGGCCTCGAAGTAGCCGCCGGGCACCAGGCCAAACCGGAGCGTGTCCAGGTCCTTCGGGTCGACCGGCATCGGGTTGCGGCGCTGCATGCCACCGAGCAGGGTGTCGAAGAAGCGGTCCACCTGGTCGGGGTCGTACCCACTGCCGAACCGGCGCACCTGGAAGCTGCGGCGGATCTGGTCGACCCGGTACAGGTCGCTGCCGGGCGGGCCGGCCATCGGCGGGCCGGCCATCGGCGGGCCAGCCACGGCGGGCGGACCGGCCATCGGGGGGCCACCGAGGCCCTGCTGCGGCAGCGGAGGCGGGCCGGCCGGGCCACGGCGCATGTCGCGCAGGTCCCGCTCCGGCATCCGGATCTCGGCCGTCATGTCGGTGCGGCCGTGCCGCCCGGCCTCGAAGCCGTCGAAGCGCGACTCCTCCGGCGGCGGTGGATAGCCGCCGGGCGAGCGCTGGTCGTCGGGGTTGTACCCGCCACGCTGGTCGTCCGGGCCGTACCCGCCACGCTGGTCATCCGGGCCGTACCCACCGGGCGAGCGTTGGTCGTCCGGGCCGTACCCACTGGGGCCGGCGGGCAGGCCGCGCGGCGGCATTCCGTGGCCGCCCATCGGGCCAGGGGCCATCGGGCCTCCGGGACCCATCGGGCCGCCAGGACCACCCATCGGGCCGGGGCCAGCCGGGCCGCGTGGCGCGTCGTAACCACCGCGGGGGGCGGCGTCGTACCCGCCAGCGAAGGCACCGGTCGGCTCGTCGTAGCGGCCGTAGGGTGGGCCGGCCTGCGCGGGCATCGGCCGGGGTGGCATCGGCTGCGGAACCATGCCCCGGTCATCGCGCATCGGCGGACCCATCCGGTCCGGTGGGCCCATCCGGTCACCCATCCGGGGGTCACCGCCGCGTCCGGCGCTGTTGCGCTCCTCCAGCTCGGCCAGCTGCCGCTCGACCCGGTCCAGATGCAGGTCGACCTGCCACTCGTCGTACCCGTTGAAGCGGACCCGGAAGACGACGTCGTGGACCTCCTGGGAGGCCACCGGGGCACCAACCTGTCGGCCGTCGAGCGTCGCCTCGACCCGGTCGAGGAAGGCATCCACCTCGTCGACCTTGTATCCCCGGCGGAGCGCCTTGCGCCGGAAACGCTGACCCTGACTCGCCACTATGTCTCCTGGTCTCGTTCGCCAAGCCCGGTCACGCCGGTGCCTCTCCGGCGCGGTCGGTATTGGTGTCGTTGTCCTCGGCGGCGGCGAGCTGGCCACACGCGCCGTCAATCTCGCGACCTCGGGTGTCCCGAACTGTGGTGGACACCCCGGCATCGCGCAACCGCCGGACGAACTCCCGCTCAACCGGCTTCGGGCTCGCGTCCCAGCGGCTGCCCGGCGTCGGATTGAGCGGAATGAGGTTCACGTGGGCCAATTTGCCGGCCAGTAGCCGCCCGAGCAGGTCGGCTCGCCACGGCTGGTCGTTCACGTCCTTGATCATCGCGTACTCGATCGACACGCGACGGCCCGTCCGGGCGGCGTAGTCCCACGCTGCGTCCAGCACCTCGGAAACCTTCCAGCGCTGGTTCACCGGCACGAGTTCGTCGCGCAGATCATCATCAGGCGCGTGCAACGACAGCGCAAGGGTCACTGAGAGGTCTTCGCTGGCCAGTCGGTGGATGGCCGGAACCAGGCCGACCGTGGAAACGGTGATGTGCCGCTGGGACAGGCCGAGCCCCTCCGGAGCAGGGCTGACCAGCCGACGGATCGCCGCGATCACCCGGTTGTAGTTGGCCAGCGGCTCGCCCATGCCCATGAAGACGACACGCGACAGCCTCGGCGGGGAGCCGGCGACCACGCCGGAAGCCGCCACCCCGGCCATGTACACCGCCTGGTCGACGATCTCCGCCGTCGACAGGTTTCGGGTCAGCCCGGCCTGGCCGGTCGCGCAGAACGGACAGGCCATGCCACAGCCCGCCTGGCTGGAGATGCAGACGGTCACCCGGTCCGGGTAGCCCATCAGCACGCTCTCCACCAGCGCGCCGTCGTGCAGCCGCCAGAGCGCCTTGCGGGTCGCACCGTCGTCGCAGGCCAGCTCCCGAACCGGGTTGAGCAGCGTGGGCAGCAACTTCTCGGCCAGCCGCTCCCGGGTCGCCGCAGGCAGGTCGGTCATCGACTGCGGGTCACGGACCAACCGCCCGAAATAGTGGTTGGAGACCTGCTTCGCACGGAAGGCCGGCTCGCCCAGCCCGGTGATCAGCGCCTGGCGGCCGGCCAGGTCCAGGTCAGCGAGGTGCTGAGGGGGCATGGAGGCCCGTCGCGCGGCAGGGGCGACGGAGATGGCGGGGATCAAGGGCAGGCTCGTCATGGCTGGTCCAGTGTGTCACGCCGTCGGCGGCAGGTGCCGGTCCGGAGGTGTCGAACGGGCTGCGACCCCCGAGGCCGGATGACCAGGACGCCGTGATTCATACCTCAGTTCACCACCGGCACGAGGACCGCCAGCAGCAGGTAGGCCGTCGGCACCGCGAACAGGATCGAGTCCAGTCGGTCCATCAGACCGCCGTGGCCGGGCAGCAGGTTGCTCATGTCCTTCACGCCGAGATCCCGCTTGATCATCGACTCGGCCAGGTCTCCCAGGACCGCCGCGCCGGAGACGGCCACCCCGAACAGCGCACCCCACCAGGGAGCCACGCCCAACATCAGCCACAGCAGCAACGCGCTACCCAGGGCCGCCGCGGTGACCGAGCCGGCGAAGCCCTCCCAGGACTTCTTCGGGCTGATCGACGGGGCCATCGGGTGACGGCCGAAGGAGACACCGGCCGCGTACCCGCCGGTGTCGGAGAGAACCACCGCGACCAGCGTGGCCAGGATGCGCTTCCAGCCGTCGCCCGGGGCCGCCGCGAGCAGCGCCGCGAAACCAGCGAGGAACGGCACGTAGACGGCGATCAGGGTGGCCGCGGTGAGATCCCGCTGGAAACCAGCCGGACCATCACCCAGCCGCCAGATCATGGTGCCCAGCACGGTGACCAGCAGCCCCAGGCTGAGCGCGTCCGGGCCGGCGAACCAGGCCAGGCCCACGGTCAGCACGCCACCGGCGACCAGCGGCACCAACGGCGGGTGGGCACCGCTGCGTCCGACCGCGCGGACCATCTCCCAGATGCCGACGGCGACGGCAGCGGCGATCACCGGCAGGAACGCCGTCGGGTAGACCACCAGCGGCACCACGATCAGCGCGCCGAGGCCGAGCCCGACCCCGATCGCCGCGGGCAGGTTGCGCCCAGCCTTCCCGGTGCCCAACTGCTGGGTGGCCGGTCGGTCGACGCTCGCCCGACGTCGACCCTTCGGCCGCCGGCCGGTGGTCGGAGCCTCGTCCGACGCCACCTCGGCCCGGATCGGCGTGAGCTGCTCGGTCGGGTATCCCGGGTCGTCGAAGCGGGCGGGAGAGCCGTCGAGACGGCTCGGCTCGGCAACGCGCCCACGGTCCGGCTCGTCGTAACGGGTCGGCTCGTCGCCAGCGGCGGGAGGACGATCGAGGTAGCGGTCGCCACGGCCCCGGTCGTCGTACCGGTCGGGCTGGTTGCGGTCGTCCTCGTACCGGTCGCGGTCGTCGAAACGGTCGTACCGGTCGCGCTCGTCGAAACGGTCGTCCGGACGGACCGGGCGGCCACGCTCGTCGTACGGGTCCACCCGGTGCGGGTCGGCGTACGGCCGGGCCTGCGAGTCGGCGTACAACTCAGGGCCGGCGGCGGGGCGGCGGTTCCACTGGCCGGCGTCCAGGTCCTGGTCCGGCCAGGGCAGCGGCACTGGGCGCTCCGGCCGGTCCCAGCTGCGGGGCTCGCTGCCGTAGGGGTCGGGGTGGGACATCACGCACCGCGACGGGGCACGAGAACCACCACATGACGCAAGACCACAAGCATCCCCTACACGTGCGATGTTCCTCCGATTGACCGCCCCGACGGTCGGTCGATCCCCGGTGTTCACCGCCCGGTGGCCGGGAATCCTGCCGAGCCTACTGCACCCGCTGGACGGGCACGGCGGACGAGGCACGCCGACGGGCGTCACCCCTCGCCGCCAGCCCGCTGGGCCGTTTACGACACGAGGCCCGTTCCCAACTCGGGAACGGGCCTCACTCGCCCAACGGGGGGACAATCACACCTCGAGCAGCTCGGTTTCCTTGTGCTTGACGAGGTCGTCGACGCTGGCCACGTAGCGCTGGGTCAGGTCGTCGAGTTCCTTCTCGGCGCGGCGGCCGTCGTCCTCGCCAGCCTCGCCGTCCTTGACGATCCGGTCCAGTTCTTCCTTGCCCCGGCGGCGGACGTTGCGGATGGCCACCTTGGCCTCCTCGCCCTTGTGCCGGGCCACCTTGATCATGTCGCGGCGTCGCTCCTCGGTCATCTGCGGGAGCAGGATGCGCAGCTGGGTGCCCTCGTTGTTCGGGTTGACCCCGAGGTCCGAGTCGCGGATCGCCTTTTCCATGACGTGGATCTGCGAGTTGTCGTACGGCTTGATGATGGCCATCCGCGGCTCGGGGATCGCGATGGACGCCATCTGCGTCAACGGCGTGGGCGTGCCGTAGTAGTCGATGATGACCTTGGAGAACATGGCGGGGTTGGCGCGACCGGTGCGGATGGCGCCGAACTCCTCTTTGGCGTGCTCAACCGCACGCTCCATCTTCTCCTCGGCCTCGAGGAGGGTGTCGTCGATCACCGGTCTCCTCGCCTCCTTCTGTGCTCGTGGTGGGCTCTGCTGAAAGTCGTCAGACCGCCGCTGCCGTCGCCATCGGCGCGACTCAGGCGGTGATCAGGGTGCCGATCTTGTCGCCACCCACAGCGCGGATGATGGTGTCGTCACCCTGCGCGCCGAAGACCAGCATCGGCAGGCCGTTCTCCATGCAGAGGCTGAACGCCGCCGCGTCGGCCACCCGCAGGTTGCGGCGCAGCGCCTCGGAGAAGGTGATCGAGTCGAGCTTGCTGGCGGTGGGGTCGATCCGGGGGTCGGCGGTGTAGACGCCGTCCACGCCGTTCTTGCTCATCAGCACCACGTCGGCCCGGATCTCCAGCGCCCGCTGGGCGGCCACCGTGTCGGTGGAGAAGTACGGCATTCCGGCGCCGGCGCCGAAGATGACCACGCGGCCCTTCTCCAGGTGCCGGATGGCCCGCAGCGGGATGTACGGCTCGGCGACCTGGGCCATCGTGATGGCGCTCTGCACCCGGGTCTCGATGCCCTCCTTCTCCAGGAAGTCCTGGAGCGCGAGGCAGTTCATCACGGTGCCGAGCATGCCCATGTAGTCGGCGCGGGCCCGGTCCATCCCACGCTTCTGCAGCTCCGCGCCGCGGAAGAAGTTGCCGCCGCCAACCACCACGGAGACCTGCACACCGCGGCGGACCACGGTGGCGATCTGCCGGGCGATGGCCTGGACGACGTCCGGGTCGACGCCGATCGCGCCGCCACCGAACACCTCACCGGAGAGCTTCAGCACCACCCGGCGGGCACGCCCCGGCGGCGGTGCCGTC
Source organism: Micromonospora chokoriensis (assembly GCF_000718555.1). Classification (GTDB taxonomy): domain Bacteria; phylum Actinomycetota; class Actinomycetes; order Mycobacteriales; family Micromonosporaceae; genus Micromonospora; species Micromonospora chokoriensis_B. The sequence continues at coordinate 378,330 of NZ_JOAN01000003.1, read as the reverse complement.
GGATCGTCCAGCTCCAGCGTCCGGTCACTCACAACCTGCGTCATCCGCCCCGCCCTTCCCCACGCGCACGCCCCGTGCGGCGCGTACCGCGAACCTGCCGCTGCCGACCCTATGTGACGAGGAGGCCGCGGTGCCTGTCACGTACACCGGCGGCCTCCTCGTTGATGTCTCCTGCCCACAGGCGCCAGCGGCGCCCGGTGGCGGCTCAGGCCTGGCCGACCTCGAACCGCACGAAGCGGGTGACCTCGATGCCGGCCTCAGCCAGCAGCTGCTTCACCGACTTCTTGTTGTCAGAGACGGAGGACTGCTCGATCAGGACGAAGTCCTTGAAGAAGGAGTTCACCCGGCCCTCGATGATCTTCGGCAGGGCCGCCTCGGGCTTGTTCTCCTCGCGGGCGGTCTGCTCGGCGATGCGCCGCTCGGACTCGACGACCTCGGCCGGAACCTCGTCCCGGGTGAGGTACTTCGGCCGCATCGCGGCGATCTGCATGGCAACACCACGGGCGTCGGCGTCGCCGGCCTCGTCGGTCTTGCCGGTGTACGACACCAGCACGCCGACGGCCGGCGGCAGGTCCTGGGCCTTGCGGTGCAGGTAGACGGCGGTGGTGCCCTCGACCCGGGCGAACCGGTTGAGCACCAGCTTCTCGCCGATCTTGGCGGACTGCTCCTGGATCAGGTCCGCGATGACCTTGCCGTCGAGCTCGGTGGCGAGCAGCTCCTCGGCGGAGTTCACGCCGGCGCGCTCACCGTGCTCGACCAGCTGCTGACCCAGCGCGATGAACGACTCGGTCTTGGCGACGAAGTCGGTCTCGCAGTTGAGCTCGAGCAGCGCCTTGCCGGAGTGGGCGATCAGGCCGTTCGCGGCCGTACGGCCAGCCCGCTTGCCGACATCCTTGGCGCCCTTGACGCGCAGGATCTCGACGGCCTTGTCGAAGTCGCCCTCGGCCTCGGTCAGCGCCTTCTTGCTGTCCATCATGCCGGCGCCGGTGAGGTCGCGGAGCTTCTTGACGTCCGCGGCGGTGATTTGGGACATGGCTCTCTCTTCGGTGTTGAGACGGCGTGTGGATGGTCAGAGGTGCCGGTTACCCGGATCCGGGCGGATCGTGCCCGGCGTACCGCCGCTGCCCGCCGTTCGCGAAAACGGACGGCGGGGCAGCGACGGTGCGATCACTCCGCGGTGGCGGCCGCCGGCTGCTCGGTGGTGGCGGGCTGCTCGGCGGCGACAGCGGCGGGCTGCTCGGCCGGCGCGGCCGACTCGTCGGCCTTCTTCGGCTCCAGCAGCTCGCGCTCCCACTCGGTCAGCGGCTCGTCGGTCGCGACACCCTCGGGCTTCTCGTCGTTGCCCCGACGACGGCCGGAGCGCGCGATCAGGCCATCCGCGACGGCGGCCGCGACGACCTTGGTCAGCAGCTCGGCCGAGCGGATCGCGTCGTCGTTACCCGGGATCGGGAAGTCGACCTCGTCCGGGTCACAGTTGGTGTCCAGCACCGCGATCACCGGGATGCCCAGCTTGCGGGCCTCGTCGACGGCGATGTGCTCCTTCTTGGTGTCGACGATCCAGACCGCGGCGGGGAGCTTCTGCATGTCCCGCAGACCACCGAGGGTGCGGGTCAGCTTGATCTTCTCGCGGGAGAGCTGGAGGGTCTCCTTCTTGGTGTAACCGGCGGCGGTGCCGCTGAGGTCACCCAGGGCCTCCAGCTCCTTCATCCGCTGAAGGCGCTTGTACACGGTCTGGAAGTTGGTCAGCATGCCACCGAGCCAGCGGTGGTTGACGTACGGCTGGCCGACCCGGGTCGCCTGCTCGGCGATAGCCTCCTGGGCCTGCTTCTTGGTGCCGACGAACAGGATGCTGCCACCCTCCGCCACGGTCCCACGCACGAACTCGTACGCCTTCTCGATGTACTCGAGGGTCTGGCGCAGGTCGATGATGTAGATGCCGTTGCGCTCGGTCATGATGAAGCGCTTCATCTTCGGGTTCCAGCGACGGGTCTGGTGCCCGAAGTGGACACCGCTCTCCAGCAGCTGACGCATGGTCACGACGGCCATGGTTGGGGTACTCCTCAAGGTCCCTGGTTTGTCACGCTCGGCCGGTGGCCGGGCGTCCTGGCGCCTGGTCGCCGGCCCATGGTGGGCCCGATCAAGATCGGGACCAGGGAGGCCGTCGCTCCACGACGATTCGTGAAGAGGGCGCGCGAGGTCGACCGCACGAGGCGGTCGCCAGTTGGCCAGTGTACGCCCCTCACCCGTTCAGCCGCCCCGGGGTGCGCCGGAGCGCTCGCGCGCTCGCTGGAGCGGCCAGCAAGATCGCGCTGGTTCATGAAAATAGTGGCCTCCGCGTCGCCGGAGGCCACTATTTCCTGGTTGTTGCGTGAAATCGTCGGCCGCCGCGGGTCAGCGGCGCGCCGCGGCTGGTCAGCCGGCGGCGAGCGCGGCGGCCACGAAGAGCACCAGGCCGACGGTCAGGTAGGCCGTCGGCGGGCGAAGCCAGCCCCGGCCGTTGTCGGCCAGCGCCAAACCGCCGGTTCGTAGCCCGTACAGCCCGGTTGCGAAGATCGGCAGCCCGGCGACCAGGGCGATTCCGACCACCACGTTCCCGGCGTCCAGCGGGTCACCGATCACGCCGGCCAGCAGCACCCGCAGCGCGGGGATCTCAAAGATCAACACCAGCAGAGCGAAGAGTACGGCCAGCACCGGTCGACGGGTCCGATAGACGCCGTCGGCGGCCGGCGGGTACACCGGCGGCTCGCCTGCGGGCAGGTCGGGGCGAGGGCCGATCCCCGGCATCGGGCCGGTCGGCATCTCCAGCGGGTGCGGCGTGTCGCCGCCCCGGGTCGGCTCGACGATCGGGTACCCGCCGAGCGAAACGGGACGAGCCTGGTCAGCGAGCACGCTGGCCGGCGCGCCGGTTGCCGACGTGGTGTCGCGGGCGGCCTCCGGCGTGCTGCTGGTCGGCGTGGATCCCGCTGCGGCCGACTCCCGGGCGGCCCGGCGTCCGGGCAGCTCACCGGAGGTCTCCGAGGGGTCCCGGTCGGCCCGCCAGGACCGAGCGGCCCGGTAGTCGTCCACCTCCGGCCGTGCGGCACCCAACGGGTCGACCGCGCCGAACCGCCCCGAATCGGCCTCGCTCGCGCCGAACCGACCGGTCTGAACGTCCAAGGCGCCGAAGCGGCCCGAGTCCGACTCGGGCGTGCCGAAGGGGCTCGCGTCCAGCGCACCGAGCCGACCCGAATCCGACTCCCGGCGGCGGCCGACGCCGGTGTCCTCGACGGAGCGGCCGTCTTCCCCGCCACGCTGCTCAGGGATCTCGCTGTCCCGGTATCGCGGCGGCTCGCCCGCGCCGCGCCACTCTGACTCGCCGTAGCCGCGACCCCGCTCGTCGGGGTACCAGCGCGGCTCCTGATCTTCCGGGAAACTCCGTCGTCCGTCCACGTCAGGCACCGTATGCGACTGGCCATGCCCGCGCCATTTCAGCCCGGCCGCCGTCGCCGATCGCCCGCGTGACCTCGTCGACGCGGTGTGCCGGAACGCTCCGCCGCCGTGGAGCGTGGCCACCCGCGCCGCCGGCGTTAGCACAGGGCGGGCTTGATCGTCCGGTTGTCCACAGCACGCCTGTTGTCCACAGGTGGGGCCATCGCGGGGTCGCGGCGATCGCGCACCGGCGGGCACCGTGCCGGGCATGACAAAGCGGAACCAGGCGGTTGGCGCGTACGGCGAGCGGTGCGCCGCCCGGCACCTGACCGAGGCGGGGCTGCGCCCGATCGCCCAGAACTGGCGATGCCCGGCCGGGGAGATCGACATCATCGCGTGGGACGGGCCGGTGCTCGCCTTCTGCGAGGTGAAGACCCGCCGGGGCGACGACTACGGCACCCCGGCCGAGGCGGTCGTGCCGGCCAAGGCCCGCCGGCTGCGCGGGCTCGCCGCGCGGTGGCTGACCGAGACCGGCACGACCGCCGAGGAGGTGCGTTTCGACGTGCTGTCGGTACGGCTGCCCGACGCCGGTCCGGCGCAGGTCGACCACCTCAAGGGTGCGTTCTGACATGTGCGCCGGAAGGATCGGTGACGCGCCGTGAGCTACGCGAAGGTGCTCTGCGTGGGGCTGGTCGGGGTGACCGGCCACCTCGTCGAGGTGGAGGCCGACCTGGCTGCCGGCCTGCCCGCGGTGGTGATCTCCGGTCTGCCGGACACCGCCCTGCACGAGGCCCGCGACCGAGTCCGTGCCGCCGTGGTCAACTCCGGCCAGCGCTGGCCCAACCGGCGGATCACCCTCAACCTGCTGCCCGCCACCCTGCCGAAGTTCGGCTCGGCCTTCGACCTGGCCATCGCCGCGGCGTTGCTGGGCGGGTCGGGTGAGCTGCCGCTGCTTCCCCTGGAGGGGGTGGTGGTCCTCGGCGAGCTGGGGCTCGACGGGACGGTCCGGCCGGTGCGCGGCGTGCTCCCGATGGTCGCCGCCGCAGCCAGGGCCGGCGTCGCGCGGGTGATCGTCCCGGTCGGCAACGCCGCCGAGGCCGCCGTCATCCCCGGGGTACGGGTACGAGCGGTGGACACCCTGCACCGGCTCGTCGCCTTCGTCCGCGACGGTACCCCGCTGATCGAGCCGCCGGCAGACATCCCGACACCGGTGGTCGGCGGGCCGGATCTCGCCGAGGTCGCCGGGCAGCAGATGGGCCGGCGCGCGTTGGAGGTCGCCGCTGCGGGCGGGCACCACGTGGCACTGCTCGGTCCGCCGGGCGCCGGCAAGACGATGCTCGCCGAACGGCTGCCGTCGATCCTGCCCGAGCTGGACGACGACTCGGCGCTGGAGGTCACCGCGCTGCACTCGGTCGCCGGGCTGCTACCCCCGGGCGGCCGGTTGCTGCGTCGCCCGCCGTTTCAGGCGCCGCACCACACGGCGACCGTGCCGTCGCTGGTCGGTGGCGGCTCGGGGCTGGCCCGGCCCGGCGCGGTGTCGCTGGCGCATCGTGGGGTGCTCTTCCTGGACGAGGCCCCCGAGTTCAGCAAGGGTGCGCTGGAGGCACTGCGCCAGCCACTGGAGCACGGCCACATCCAGCTGAGCCGCAGCGGGGGCGGCACCGTCTACCCGGCCCGGACCCAATTGGTGCTGGCGGCCAACCCTTGCCCGTGCGCGAAGCCAGCCGGCGACGCGCACTGCGAGTGCACCCCGCTGGCCCGCCGCCGCTACCTGGGCCGGCTCTCCGGGCCGCTGCTCGACCGGATCGACGTGCAGGTGCAGCTGATGCCGGTGCGGGCGGCCGAGCTGATGGCGAACGACGGAGACGTCGAGCCCTCGGCGGTGGTCGCCGCCCGGGTGGCGGCGGCCCGGCAGGCGGCGGCCACCCGCTGGGCCGACCTCGGCCGACGGCTCAACGCCGAGGTGGAAGGCCCGCACCTGCGCCGACCGCCGTGGCGACTGCCGGCCCGGTCCACCGCCGAGCTGCGCGGCCGGCTCGACTCCGGCTCGCTGTCGGCGCGCGGCTTCGACCGAGTGATCCGAATGGCCTGGACCATCGCTGATCTGGACGGCCGGGACCGGCCGGACCGGGACGACGTCCGAGAAGCGCTTCAACTACGCACGGGGGAGGCGGCGTGAGCGCCGAACAAGAGCGCAGGTTGGCCCGGGTTGCCCTGACCTGGCTGGCGGAGCCGGGCACGCGCGCGGTGCACCGACTGGTCGAACGGCACGGCCCGGTAGCGACCCTGGATCTGCTGCTCGACGGCGGCAGCCCGGACGGCTGGCTGCACACCACGGTCGCCGCACGCTCGGCGGCCGGCGACGCAAGGGCGGTGGCGGCGGAGGCCCTGGAGCGGGCGGACCGACTGGGTGCCCGGCTGGTCACGCCGGACGACGAGGAGTGGCCGGCGCAGGTCGCCAGCCTGGCCACGCTGCGTCTGCCGGACGTCAGCCGCCGGGTGGACGCCGAGACCGCGCCGCCGCTCTGCTTCTGGGTACGCGGAGGCTGGCCGCTCGGCGTAGCCCTGGAGCGCTCGGTGGCCGTGGTCGGGTCGCGGGCGGCCACCGGATACGGGCTGCACGTCGCGACCGAGCTGGGGTATGGAATGGCGGAGCGGGACTGGACTGTCGTGTCCGGTGGCGCGTTCGGCATCGACGCCGCCGCCCACCGAGGTGCCCTCAACGCAGGTGGTCTGACCGTCGCGGTGCTCGCCTGCGGGCTCGACCGGCCGTACCCGATGGGCAACGCCGCGCTCTTCGACCGGATCGCCGAGACGGGGCTGCTGGTCAGCGAGTGGCCGCCCGGCGCCGAGCCGCTGCGGCCCCGGTTCCTGATTCGCAACCGGGTGATCGCCGGGGGCACCCGGGGCACCGTGGTGGTGGAGGCGTCGGCGCGCAGTGGGGCGACGCAGACCGCGCGGCGAGCGATCTACACCGGCCGGGTGGCCATGGTGGTGCCGGGACCGGTGACCTCGGCGATGTCCGTCGGCGCGCACGAGCTCCTGCGCGAGTTCCCCGACAAGGCCCGACTGGTCACCGGGGTGGCGCACGTGCTGGAGGAGGTCGGTCGGATCGGCGCGGACCTGGCCCCACTCCTGCGTGGACCACAGCGGCCCACCGACGCGCTGGACGACGACGCGCGCTCGCTGCTGGAGGCGTTGCCTCGCCGAGGCGCGATGGGCGTGGACCGGCTCTCCGCTCGCGCGGGTGTCGATGTACGGACCGCGTTGCGCAAGCTGTCACTGCTGGAGGAGCTGTCCATGGTGGTTCGTCGCGACGGCGGTTACGCCCTCGTCCCACCCGTCAAGACCAAGCGTGTGACGGCAGAGTCGACCTGAGGCGCGCTCACTCGGGGCGGTGGGTTGCCGCAACGGCCGGTACGGTGCGTGGTCATGGGTGCGATCAAGCCGTGGCACATCGCCACGCTGTGCTGTCTCGTCACGTCCGCCGCGCTCATCGCCGGCCTGGTCGTCTTCTTGATCAAGAGGTCCAACCGCCGCTAGGGTCCGACGACTGGCGGCGGCGGACGCCATGCGGGCAACAGGTAGCGCCCCAGGCCGCCTTCACCCAGGGCTCCGCGCTCATCGGAAAAGGTGACGGAGACGCTGGTCCCGCTGGTGCGCTACGCCGGCCAGGAGAGGGCCCGCCCGGAGGCTGCCTGCCCCCGGGGCCGGGCCGCCTTCGTTGTTACCGGCTCGACGCACCCGGCGCGGTGGTGGACATCCCCGCCGGGCTGGCGATGATCGGTAGCTGCTGGGTGGGTGCGTCGAGCGCGGTGTACGGCTGCGTCGCCTCCTCCGGCGGCACTGGCGGCACGGCGCGGGCACGCGGCGGAATCAGGCGATCGCGAAGCTTGAGCGCGGGCCACTCGACGGCGCGGGTAAGCACCCACGCGATGGCAAAGACGCCGGCGTAGAGCACAGCAAGCCGAAATGGGGTCTCGTTGACCCAGGGCGCGACCCTGACCACAGCGCGGTTGACGTAGTCGGCCGCGGAGACATGGGTGAGGTAGATCGCGTACGAGTAGATGCCGAGCGTGCCGATCGGGCGCAGGACGATACGGAAACGGACCACCCACTCGGCACGGTAGAGCAGCAGCAGAAAGGACGCGGAGCCGAGGTACGCGACGGAGTATCCGAAGCTGGCGCCGTGGTCGGAATTCTTGTTGTTGGTCCAGAGCCAGGCGATGCCGAGCACGGTGCCGCCGAACCAGAGCCATTTCCAGGCGACGACGCGGTCGAACAGCTCGGTGTAGTAGACGGACCCGGCGGCCAGGAGCATGCCGGCGAGGAGCGCATCGACGCGGAAGTGGGTGAGCTGCTGGATCAGTACGGGTTTCGTGTCGAGTTGGACCGCGATGACGCGGGCGATGAGCGTGGCCACCATGAGGCCAAAGATGACCTTGACGAGGGTCTGTGGTCGAACACGGCGGCGGAACGCGATCGGCAGCAGCAGCGCGGCCGCGAGGTAGAAGTGTTCCTCGACAGCGAGTGACCAGAGGTGCGGCGGCTTGGTTTGCGTGTAGTTCTGCACGTGGATGGTCTGCGGCAGGAACTGCCACGGGTCCCAGATGTTGGTGACCATGAGGAACGCGATGAACATGTAATAGACCGGCCAGAGCTTGAACGCTCGGCGTAGCAGGAACCGGCCCGCGTCGAACCCGCCGGTGCGCGCCTGCTCGCGGAAGATCAACCGGCCGACCAAGAACCCGGACAGCACGAAGAAGAGGTCGACTCCGGCCCAGCCGAATGTGCGGGTGGGCAGCAGCATGATGTCACTGACGGGGTTACCTGTGGGTTTGCCGGCGAGGTGCCATCCGATCGCGAGGAGGATGGCGACGCCGCGTACGACGTCGAGGTCGAGCTCGCGGGCGCCTAGCGGGGAGGCAAGGCGCGCCCGGGCGGCACCGAGCACGGTCTTCATCACGGCAGCAGCCTGACAGATAAAGGCTGCGGGCCAGACCCCGGCTGGGCAGCCGGCCCGCTTTGCCGTGTTCATACTCGTTCAGGCCGCCAGGCCCAGCACCGTCGAGCCGCTGGGGGCCCGCAACGTGGGTGGCCGGACCATCGAGGTGCTCGCCAGCCGTCGGCCGACGCGCTCGACGACAATGCGCGGTCGCTGGTGCAGGTTGAGGCGCGATGGGCGTGGACATGCTCATGGCCGGTGACGTACGTCGACCGGCCGTAGGCTGGTGCCGTGCCAGCCGTCAGCGAGGGTGTCAGGGCCGATGAACGGGCCAGCGTCCAGGCGCGGCCACGATGAGTCGGGCCGATCGGGGCACCCGGGCGATGCACCAGGCACTGCCGCCAGCGCTGCGCGACGCGGTCGACGACTTCGCCGAGCACCTGTCCCGGGTTTGTAACCGGTCGGCGCACACCGTCCGTGCGTACGTCACCGACCTGGTCTCGCTGCTCGACCACGCTGTCCGGATGGGCTGCGTCGATCTGGCGGAGCTGGACCTGTCGGTGCTGCGCAGTTGGCTGGCGCGGCAGCGCACCACCGGGGCGGCCCGCACGTCGTTGGCCCGGCGGGCCGCGTCGGCGCGGGCGTTCAGCGCCTGGGCGCACCGGGCCGGGCTGCTCCCCGCCGACGTGGGCGCCGCGCTGGCCAGCCCTCGCGCGCACCGGGAGCTGCCCAGCGTGCTGCGCGCCGACCAGGCCGCCGCTCTGGTCGAGGCACCGTCGCGGCAGACACCGCCCATCCACCACCCGCCCCCCGGGGACCAGGCAAACACGGCCCACACGGACCGTGCCCGCACGGACCCAGAGCCCTCGGACCCAGAGCCCTCGGACCCAGCGCGCACGCACGCAGCGGCCGGGCCGACGTCGGGCGCAGCGCACGAGGCCGACGCGGTGCCACTACGGGACCGGGTGTTGTTGGAACTGCTCTACGCCACCGGCGTACGGGTCAGCGAGGCGTGCGGGTTGGACGTTGGGGATGTCGACCACGGCCGGCGGGTGATCCGGGTGTTCGGCAAGGGCGGGCGGGAGCGTTCGGTGCCGTACGGGGTGCCCGCGCAGCGCGCGTTGGACGACTGGCTGCGCCGGGGCCGCCCGGCGATGGTGGGTGCCCGCTCCGGGGAGGCGCTGCTGCTCGGTGCCCGGGGCGGTCGGCTCAACCCGACGACCGCGCGTCAGATCGTCGGGGCGTATGCCGAGGCCGTCGGCCTGCCCCGGACCAGCCCGCACGGTCTACGCCACTCTGCGGCCACCCACCTGTTGGAGGGTGGCGCGGACCTGCGCGCCGTGCAGGAGCTGCTCGGCCACTCGTCGCTGGCGAGCACGCAGATCTACACCCACGTCTCGGTCGAGCGGCTGCGCGCCGCGTACCGGCAGGCCCATCCACGCGCCTGATCAAGGGCCGGAGGGCGCAACAGCGCGGCGGCTACGATCATCGGGTGAGCGTCCCGCAGCCCCCTGAGCCGATCCCGGGCGCCCGCCTGCTCTTCTCTCTCGACCAGGCGGTCAGCCACCTCAACCACGGCTCGTTCGGCGCGGTGCCGATCGGTGTGCAGCGTGCCCAGCAGCGGCTGCGCGACGAGATGGAGGCCAACCCCCTGCGCTTCTTCACCCAGGGGCTGGTCGACCGGATCGCGCACACCCGCCGGCACCTCGCCGGGTTCCTGGGTGCCGACCCGGACGGCAGCGCCCTGGTGGGCAACACGACCACCGGCGTCGCCGTGGTGCTTCAGTCGATGGGCCTGCAAGCCGGCGACGAGGTGCTGAGCACCGACCACGGGTACGGGGCGGTGGGCATGGCCATCCAGCGCGAGTGCCGCCGCACCGGCGCGGTCAGCCGGGTCCTGCCGATCCCCCTGGCCGCCACCGACGAGCAGATCGTGCAGACCATCCGCGCCGGCCTGCGCCCCGGGCGGACCCGGCTGCTCGTCGTCGACCAGCTCACCTCGGCCACCGCCAAGCTCTTCCCGGTCGCCGCCATCGTCGGGGTGGCCCACGAGCACGGCGTGCCCGTCCTGGTGGACGCCGCGCACGCCCCGGGGATGCTGTCTACCCCGGTGGCCAGCATCGGCGCCGACTTCTGGGTGGGCAACCTGCACAAGTGGGCGTACGCCCCGCGCGGGACCGCCCTGCTGGCGGTGGCACCGCAGTGGCGGGACCGGATCGAGCCGCTGGTGGTCTCCTGGGAGCAGGAGTCGGGCTTCCCGGCCCGGGTCGAGTGGCAGGCGACCCTCGACTACACGTCCTGGTTGGCCGCCCCGGCGGGCCTGTTCACGATGCGCAGTCTCGGCGTCGATCGGGTGCGTGCGCACAACGCCACGCTCGCCGCGTACGGCCAGCGGGTGGTGGGGGACGCGCTCGGGGTGACCCCCGCTGACCTGCCTGACCCCGGCGGGCCGGAGGTGTCGCTGCGCATCATGCCGCTGCCGGCCGGCACGGCCACCACGATCGACGCGGCGCGGGCGTTGCAGACGCGGATCGGTGAGCGGCTCGCCGCCGAGGTGGCGGTGATGAGCTGGGACGGTCGGGGGTGGCTGCGGCTCACCGGCCAGGTCTACAACGCCGCCGCCGAGTACGAACGGTTGGCCGCCCGGCTGCCGGCACTGCTCGCCCAGCGCTGACCGGACGGGCCGGGAGCAGGCGCACCGGGCCGAGACCGAGCAGGGCCAACGGGTCCAGATATTCCTCGCCCCGGCGCAGGCCCCAGTGCAGGCACGCCTCGGCCGGGCAACCCGGGTGCCCGTGGAGCAGCTCGCCCAGTGGCGCACCGGCGGTGACCTGCTGGCCGGGGCGTACGGCGGGTTGGACCGGCTCGTAGGTGGTCCGCAGCCCGTCGGCGTGCCCGACGGTGATCACCGGTCGACCGGCCACCAGACCGGCGAAGAGCACGGTGCCCGGCCCGGCGCTGCGGACCACCGCGGCGGCCGGGGCGGCCAGGTCGACGCCGCGATGGCCGGGCAGCCACGGCCGGGGCGGCGGATCGAATCGGCGCACCGGACGAGGCGGCCCGTCGACCGGCCAGCGGAACCGCCCGGTGGGCTCCGGGGCGGACACCAGTGCCGCGACCGGCACGGTCGGCGTCGGTGGTTGGCCGGGCACCGCCGCGACCAGCACCGCCAACCCGCAGAGCTGGACGGTCAGGGCGAGGGGGAACGCGGCGCAGAGCAGCACGGTACGGCCGATCGGGCCAACGGGTGGCGGTCGCATGACGGCAGCCTCCGGCCGACACCGGGTCGTCCGCCAGCCCACCCGACCGAACTGTGGACAACCAGAGGTCCTGTGGACGAGCACCCATCGGCCTCGATGATCTGCTATGGCAGGCGGGCCGTTTTCGGGCCGCCACGCAGGGCCTAGGCTGGGCCGCGTACGGCGGGTGCCGCCGTCTGGACCGGGGAGGCCCGCATGACCGCTGTCGACGACCGGACGCCGCCGACCGGGCCGACGGTGGCCGAGGTGAGCGAACCGTCGCGGCTCGCCGAGCCGGACGAGGCGATCAGCGCCGAGGAGTTGCAGCTCGCGGCCCGCAACCACGGCATCCCGTTGGAGGCGCTGCGCTACGACGTCACGCCGGCCGGGCTGCACTACCTGCTGATCCACTACGACATCCCGGAACTCGACCCGGCGACGCACACGCTGACCATCGGCGGTGCGGTGGACCGGCCGCTGACGGTCACCCTCGCCGAGCTGCGTGAGCGGCCCCGGGTCACCCAGCAGGTGACCCTGGAGTGCGCCGGCAACGGGCGGGCGCTGCTGCACCCCCGGCCGGTCAGCCAACCCTGGCTGGTGGAGGCGGTCGGCAACGCCGAGTGGACCGGCACACCCCTTGCTCCACTGCTGCGGGAGGCGGGCATCGACCCGGACGCGGTGGACGTCGTCTTCACCGGCGCCGATCATGGCGTCGAGCGCGGGGTCGAGCAGGACTACCAGCGGGCGCTTCCGATCGCCGACGCGCTGCGCGAGGAGGTGCTGCTGGCGTACGAGATGAACGGCACTCCCCTGCTGCCGCAGCACGGCGCGCCGCTACGGCTGATCGTGCCGGGCTGGTACGGCATGGCGCACGTGAAGTGGGTCCACTCGATCGAGCTGCGGACCGAGCCGTTCGAGGGGTACCAGAACGCGGTGGCCTACCGGGTGCGCCGCGACGCCGACGACCCGGGCGTGCCGGTCACCCGGATCGAGCCGCGCGCCCTGGTCCGCCCGCCCGGCTTTCCCGACTTCATGTCCCGCCGCCGGGTGCTGCGACCCGGCCCGTGCACCCTGGATGGCCGGGCCTGGTCGGGGCACGCGCCGATGGTAGCCGTGGAGGTGACCACCGACGGCGGGGAGAGCTGGACGCCAGCCGAGCTGGACCCGGCGTACGCGGGGGATTTCGCCTGGCGGCGCTGGCGGCACGAGTGGGTCGCCACGCCCGGCCGGTACGTGCTCGGCGCGCGGGCGACCGACGCGTCCGGGCGGACCCAGCCGGTCGAGCAGCCGTGGAACCGGGGCGGCTTCGCCAACAACCTGGTGCAGCGGGTCGAGGTCGTGGTGCCGGCCGAGTGATCGGTGGCGGGTGTCACGCCACGGGTGGGGGCCCGTGGCAGGGCCGGGGCGGCTCGGCTGCGCTCAGCCGCCGAAGCCGGAGTCGGCGGGCAGCGAGATGTCGGGCTTCTCCAGCTCCTCGACATTCACGTCCTTGAAGGTCATCACCCGGACGTTCTTGACGAAGCGGGCAGGACGGTACATGTCCCACACCCAGGCGTCGTGCATCTCGACCTCGAAGTAAACCTCGCCGTCGGAGTTACGCACGTGCAGGTCGACCTGGTTGGCCAGGTAGAACCGACGCTCCGTCTCCACCACATAGGAGAATTGGCGGACAATGTCGCGGTACTCCCGGTAGAGCTGCAGCTCCATCTCGGTCTCGTACTTCTCGAGATCTTCCGCGCTCATCGCACTCCGCCTTCCATGGCCACATCTTCCCCCACCGGCGTCGGAGGCCGAGGCTGCTCGCCCAACGCCACGCCGACGGTACCCCCTGACGCCCCGGAGCGCTCCATCGGCTCATCCGGCCCGTGGCCGCCGGGCCGTCGGGCACGCGGCGGCCGGCCGTCGCGGCCGGAGACCGCGGCGACATTGACGTACGAGAAGCGGTGCTCCCGGCAGGGCCCGTGCTCCCGCAGCGCCGCGGAGTGCTCCGGGGTGATGTAGCCCTTGTGCTCGGCGAAGCCGTACGCGGGGAACACCCCGTCCAGCTCCACCATGAGCCGGTCCCGGGTGACCTTGGCGAGCACGCTGGCCGCCGCCACGCACGCCGCCACCCGGTCGCCCTTCCACACCGCCAGACCGGGCACGCCCAGGCCGTCCACGCCGAAGCCGTCGGTCAGCACGTACTCCGGGCGGGTGGTGAGCGAGGCGAGCGCCCGACGCATCGCGGCCAGGTTGCACACGTGCAGGCCCCGGGCGTCGACCTCCTCCGCCGGGATGACCACCACGGCGTACGCGAGCGCGCGGTCCACCACCTCCGCGTACACCCGTTCCCGGCTGGCCGGGGTGAGCAGCTTCGAGTCGGCCAGCCCTTCGATCTCGCCGCGCCGCCCCTCGGGCAGCACCGCAGCGGCGGCCACCAGCGGGCCGGCGCATGCCCCCCGGCCCGCCTCGTCGGCGCCGGCGACGTGCCGGAAGCCACGCCGCTGCAACGCCCGCTCCAGGGCGTACAGGCCGGCCTCACGGCGCACCACGGTGCGCGGCGGGGTCAGCACGACGCCTCGTCCTGACGCGCGGCGACCGAGCGCTCCAGCCGGGTCAGCAGAGCGGGCAACTCTGGGGGGTAGAACCGGTCGCCGCTGGCCGCCAACTCGTCGGGGAGCCACCAGCGGTGGTCGGCGATGCTGCGCCGCTCGACGTCGTTGAAGCCGGTGGTGTCCACCTGCCAGGAGCCCACCCGGAGGAGGAAGAAATCCTGCTCCTGGCGGTACCAGACGCCGTCGAAGGAGAACTCGGTCGCGTCGGCCCAGACTGGCTCGCCCAACTCGGCCGGGTCGAGGCGCAGGCCCGTCTCCTCGGCCAACTCCCGGGCCGCGCCCGCCGCCGGGGACTCCAGCGGATCGAGCCCGCCGCCCGGGGTGAACCAGTAGCGGTGCCCGGGTCGGGCCGGGTCGAAGCCCTCGAACAGCAGGACCCGGCCGGCCGCGTCGACGAGCAGCACGCGGGCCGCGCGTCGCGGCGTGTAGGCACGGTCGCCACTGGTCGCGCCTGCGGGGCTCGCAAGCTCACCTCTCGCGCTCACGGTCACCGCACCAGCCTGCCAGACCGACGACGGATCGCCCACGCCCCCGTCGGTCTACGGCTTGGGAATGCCGTCGAACGAGTCGGGCACGGTGAGCCAGGTGGCCCGGTTGACCGGCCAGAAGACGGTGAACGCCCGCCCGACCACGGCGTCCTCGGGGATCGTGGCCTCGGTGATGTTCTGCTGGGACTGCTGCCAGTGCTCGAGGGAGTCACCGGAGGCCGAGCGGTGGTCGCCCATCACCCACAGCCGGCCCTCCGGCACGGTGATGTCGAACTCCTGGTCGGCGGGCTTGTCGCGAATTCCGTTCATGGAGAAGATGTACGGCTCGTCCAGTGACTTGCCGTTGATCATCAACCGTTCCTGCGGGTCGCAGCAGACCACGTGGTCGCCGGGGGTGCCGATCACCCGCTTGATGAAGTCCTCACCGTCGGGGTTGCCGCTCCACTCGGTCGGAGCCTTGAACACGATCACCTCGCCGCGATGCGGTGATCGGAAGTCGTAGACCAGCTTGTTGACCAGCACCCGGTCATCGATCTTGAGGGTATTTTCCATGGACGGGGAGGGGATGAAGAAGGTCTGCAGCACAAAGGCGCGGACCAGCACCGCAACCAGGATCGCCACACCCAGCAGGATCGGCAGTTCCTTCCAGAAGGAACTGCGCGGCTTGTCGGTCTGCTCGTCAATCACGCCAAGGAGCCTACGTTGCCGGGCTGGACGGCATCGTCCGGAACGCGCGGGAACCACGTAGTGCGACTGCCAACGGAAGAATCAGCAGCCCACCGCCCTGCGGAGTCGGTCGCGCCGGAGGCGCACCGGAGGACGCCGCGGCCGGCCCGGACACGTCCTCGAAGGTCGACGGCACCGACAACCCGCTCCACCGCGACGAGGGCCAGACCACCATGAAGGCCCGGCCGACCACGTTGTCGATCGGCACCGGCCCCTGGCAACGCGCGTCCTGGGAGACCTCACGGTGGTCGCCCATCACGAAGATCTGACCGGGCGGCACGACGACCTCGTCGAAGCGCCGGGAGCGGCACTCCGACGGGTTGGGTGGCAGGTCCAGTGGTGAGTCCCGCAGGACGTACGGCTCGTTGAGCGGCGTGCCGTTGACGGTCACCCGCCCCTGACTGTCGCAGCACTTGACCCGGTCGCCGGGGAGACCGATCACCCGTTTGATGAAGTCCTTCTCACCGGGGCGGCTCACCCCGATCAGGTCTCCGACGGTACGGGCGACCCGGCCGGCGACGCCGGGCTTCGGCTCCTCGTCGACCTGCGGCGCCCAGCGGTCGGTGCCCCGGAAGACCACCACCTCGCCGCGCACCGGGTCACGAACGTCGTAGACGACCTTGTTGACCAGCACCCGGTCACCGACGAGGAGCGTGTCCTCCATCGAGCCGGACGGGATGAAGAACGCCTGAAGTAGGAAGGTGCGGATCAGCACCGCCAGGCAGAACGCGACCACCAGCAGTAGCGGCAACTCCTGCCAGAGGGGCATCTGCCGGCGGGTGCGGCGAGCCCGTCGGCGCCACGGATCGACGGTGCCGTCCTCGTCAAGCGTCTGCACCACGCCACTCCCCGGTCCGCAGAAACACCACCGCCCGGGAGCCTCGTCGAGGCTCCACGGGCGGTAGTGGACAACTGCCCGCCACGTGGGCGGGACCGCCGCCTCGCTGCGCCCGTACGACCAGGGTAGTGCGCTCTGGTCGGTACGGCATACGCGCAGCTCGGGCGGCGTGGCGAGCGGGAAGTCAGCTGGGCTGCTTCTCCCGCTTCTCCTTGATCTTGGCCTTCTTGCCGCGCAGCTCGCGCAGGTAGTAGAGCTTGGCGCGACGCACGTCACCGCGGGTCACGACCTCGATCCGGTCGATGCCCGGGCCGTTGATCGGGTAGGTCCGCTCGACGCCGACACCGAAGCTGACCTTGCGGACCGAGAAGGTCTCGCGCAGACCGTCACCCTGGCGGCGGATCACGACGCCCTGGAAGATCTGGACACGGGACCGGTTGCCCTCGACGACGCGGGCGTGCACCTTGACGGTGTCACCGGCCCGGAAGTCGGGAAGGTCGGTCCGCTTCGACTGGGCGTCAAGGGCGTCCAGGATGTTCATCGCTGCGTCCTCGTAAGGCTCACGGCGCACCGTCACTCGGTGCGCGGGTGGGTGATTCTGATTCCCGGGTGGAGATCGGCGAACCGACCCCCGGTCGGGGATCCTCGCAGCCGACCGCGGGCGCGGACGGATGCGGCAACCCCCCTACTTTGCCACATCCCCCGGCGGAGGTTGAAATCCGGCCTGGTCCAGGGCCGCGATGTCGCGTTTGTCGAGCCGATCGGCGGGCAACGCGGCCAGCAGGTCCGGACGGCGGGCCGCGGTGCGCAGCAGACCCTCCTCGCGCCGCCAGCGGGCGATCTTGCCGTGATCCCCGGAGCGGAGCACCTCCGGCACGTCGTGCCCACGCCAGCTCGGCGGCTTGGTGTAGATCGGCGCTTCCAGCAGCCCGTGCGCGTGCGACTCCTCGTCCAGCGAGCCCGCGTTGCCCAGCACCCCCGGCAGCAGCCGGGTGACCGCCTCCAGCATCACCAGAACCGCCACCTCGCCGCCGAAGAGCACGTAGTCACCGAGCGAGACCTCGGTGACCGGCATCCGGGTGGCGGCGTGCGCCAGGACGCGCTGGTCGATCCCCTCGTAGCGGCCACAGGCGAAGAGCAGATGCGACTCGGCCGCCAACTCGTACGCCATGGCCTGGGTGAACGGGGCACCGGCCGGCGACGGCACCAGCAGCCGGGGCGGCGGGGCCTCGGTCGGCGCGAGGGCGTCCAACGCCTCACCCCACGGCTCCGGCCGCATCACCATTCCCGGCCCGCCACCGTAGGGGGTGTCGTCGACCGTGCGGTGCACGTCGTGGGTCCAGGTCCGCAGATCGTGCACGGCGAGCTGGAGTACGCCGTTGGCCCGTGCCCGTCCGATCAGCGACAGGTCCAGCGGGGCGAAGTACTCCGGGAAGATCGACACGACGTCGACGCGCATGCGGGGTGGTCCTAAAGGTCGAGCAGTCCGGCGGGCGGGTCGACGATCACACGTCCGCCGGCCAGGTCGACCTCCGGAACGATCGCCCGGACGAACGGGATCAACGCGGTACGCCCCTCGGGGCGCCGCAGCACCAGCAGGTCGGACGAGGGCGCGTGGTCGATGCGGGCGACCTCGCCCAGGCGTTCGCCGGTCGGGGTCACCACGGCCAGCCCAACCAGCTGGTGATCGTGGAACTCCTCCGGGTCGTCCGGTGGGGTCACGTCGGCGCTGTCCACCACGAGCAGGGTGCCGCGCAGCGCCTCGGCGGTGTTGCGGTCCAGGATTCCACCGAACGCGATCAGCACCCGGCCCTGGTGGAAGCGGGCTTCCTCGATGGTCAGCTCCGCCGGAACCCGGAACGGCACCCCAGGCTCGTCCGCCGTGGCGGGCGAGGGGGGTGTCGCCCCCGGCTCAGTGCGCAGCACTGTGCCGGGGGCGAACCGTGCCTCTGGTTCGTCGGTCCGCACTTCCACGGTGACCTCACCGCGGACACCGTGCGGCTTGCCGATCCTGCCGACGACGAGCTGCATCAGTACGAGTCGACGATGTCGACGCGAACCCCACGCCCGCCGATGGAGCCGATCACCTGGCGCAGCGCCTTGGCGGTCCGACCGGACCGCCCAATCACCGTGCCGAGGTCCTCGGGGTGCACGCGGACTTCGAGCCGCTTGCCCCGACGGGAATCGACCATCCGCACCCGGACGTCGTCCGGGTGGTCGACGATGCCCTTGACCAGGTGCTCCAACGCCGGACGCAGTGGCATGTCAGGCCTGCTCACCGGCGTCGGCAGCGGCCGGGGCCTCGGCCGGAGCCTCGGTCTTCGGCGCCTCGGCCGGAGCCTCAGCAGCCTTGGCGGCCTTCTTGGCCGGCTTGGCCGGGGTCTCCGGGGCGAGCCCGGCGGCGGCCTTCGCCTCAGCCTCGTACGCCGCCTTGCGGTCGGCCCGCTCGGGGGCGACCAGGAGCGGCGGCGGGGCCGGCAGGCCCTTGTACTTCTGCCAGTCACCGGTCAGCTCCAGCAGCCGCTGCACCGCCTCGCTCGGCTGAGCGCCGACGGACAGCCAGTACTGGACCCGCTCCGACTTGACCTCGATGATCGAGGGGTCTTCCTTGGGCTGGTACACCCCGACGAACTCGATCGCCCGGCCGTCACGCTTGGTGCGCGAGTCGGCGATGACGATGCGGTACTGCGGGTTGCGGATCTTGCCCATCCGCAGGAGCCGGATCTTTACGGCCACAGTTGTTTCGCTCCTGTTGCGATCTCACCGGCCCAGGCGGGCGGTGTGCATGGGTGAGCGCCGACCGGACCCGTGGGGTTGGGCCGGAGACTACTCGGTGGACTAGCGACGTGCCCGGGTTAGAGGGCGCCGGACGCGCGCCGGATACCAGCGACCCATTCTGCCAGATCCGCTGCCGATCGCACGCATCGGACCCGTACACCTCGTTGTCGGTGACCTGGAACACCGCTCAACGCACCGGAGGACGGTCCCATCCCGGTGGAAGCTTGTCCGGTACGTCCCATCCTGGCGGGGGCGTGAAGTCGCACCAGGTGCCGTCGAACGGGAACTCACCGGCCTCGGCGAGCGCGATCACCCGCTCCCCCTCGGCGCGTACCGCCTTCTCGTCGGTCACCCAGTAGTCGGCGCCGAAGGCGAGCCGCTCGGCGAACTCGTCCTCGTCCTTCCACTCCCAGCTGAGGTCCGGCCGCACCACCACGTCCAAGTCCTGGTCCACCACGTCGACGCCGGCCACCGGGCCGTCGTCCCAGCGGACACCGGGCTCCTCCAGGTTGACGTACCAGTTGGCGAACCGACCCTCGGCGTCGCGGAACCACCAGACGGAGTGCGCCGCCCCGGTGGGCAGGAACTTCAGCAGCGGCGGGCCGTTCCACCGCCCGTGCGCCATCCGGTACTCCGAAGCGACCCACTGGGCGAACGGCAGCGCGCGCATGTTGAGCCCGGCCTCGGTCACCTCGTGGGCCACCGGCGAGTCCCGGACGATCCAGACCAGCAACCCTCGATCGTCGTCGCTGACCACGCGGGCCGGCCGGACCCACCCGATCCGGCCGTGCCGCACGTTCCGGTGCATGATCAGCCGGCCCGGCGCGAACCGGTCGACAGGGTTGCCCGGCCGCACCTCAGTAGGCGCGGGCGAGGATGGCGATCAGGTCGGGCTCGTCCTCGGAGTCCGGTACCGAGCCGTCGGCGCGCAGCAGGCAGCGCACCGTGACGCCCTGACCGTTCGCCTCGGCCTCGCCGGCCACGCCGACCGCCGACCACGGCACCCGTGCCCAACCGGTCGCGGCAGCCTCGATCGCCTCGGCCAGGGTGGCCACCTCCACCGTGCGCGCCTCGCGATTGGCCAGCGCCTGGTCGTGCAGCACCTGCTGGTCGGTCTCCAGGGCGGCCAGCACCGCGGCGATCACGTCGGCCACCGGCGTCGGAGTCTTCGACCCGTCGGTCCGGCGCACCACCGTCGCGTTGCCGACGGCCAGGTCACGAGGGCCGACCTCGACGCGTACCGGATAGCCGCGCAGCTCGGCGTCGACGGCCCGGCGGCCGAACGGGGTGTCGGTCCGGTCGTCGAGCGCGACCCGGACACCGGCGTCGCGCAGGCCATCGCGCAGCTTGGCCGCCGCCTCCGCGACGCCCTCGCCGTCCTTGACGATCATGACGTACGCCTGGATCGGGGCCAGCCTCGGCGGCACGCGCAGGCCGTTGTCGTCGCCGTGCGCCATGATCAGGCCACCCAGCATCCGGGTGGACGTGCCCCAGGAGGTGGTCCAGGCGTGCTCCCGGCCGCCCTCCTTGGCCGAGTAGCTGATGTCGAACGCCTTGGCGAAGTTCTGACCCAGCTCGTGGCTGGTGCCCAGCTGCAGCGCCTTGCCGTCGCCCATCATGCCTTCGCAGGTGTACGTGGCCGTCGCGCCGGCGAAGCGCTCGCGCGTCGTCTTCAGGCCGACCACCACCGGAATGCCGATCACGTTGACCATCAGGTCCTCGTACGCCTCGTGCAGGATCCGCCGCGCGTACGCCCGGGCGTCCTCGCGGGTGGCGTGCGCGGTGTGCCCCTCCTGCCAGAGGAACTCGCTGGTCCGCAGGAAGATCCGCGGGCGCAGCTCCCACCGGACCACGTTCGCCCACTGGTTGAGCAGCAGCGGCAGGTCCCGGTACGAGTCGATCCACTTGGCCATGAACTCGCCGATGACCGTCTCGCTGGTCGGCCGCACCACCACCGGCTCGGCCAGGGGCTTGCCACCACCGTGGGTGACGACCGCCAGCTCCGGCGAGAAGCCCTCGACGTGCTGCGCCTCGCGCTTGAGGTAGCTCTCCGGGATGAACAGCGGGAAGTACGCGTTCTCCGCACCCGCCGCCTTGATCCGGGCATCCATCTCGAGCTGCATACGCTCCCAGATGGCGTAGCCGGCCGGTCGGATGACCATGGTGCCGCGAACCGGGCCGTTGTCGGCCAGCTTCGCCTTAGCGATCAGGTCCTGGTACCAGCGGGGGAAATCCTCCGCACGGGGAGTGAGCACGCGTGCCATGACCGCACATCCTATGCGCCAGGCGAGCGGAGACCGCTGAGTGGGGTCGTGACGGCGCTGAGTGGGGTCGTGACGGTGCTGAGTGGGTCGACGGAGCGCCGGTAGAATTCGACCACCATGGCTACCTCGACGGACTCACCGCGCCAGCGGCTGCGGGACACGATCGTGGACGCCGCCCGCGCGCGGACCATCGCCGCCGGGTGGGACGCGGTCCGGATGGGCGGAGTGGCCACCACGGCCGGGGTGAGCCGGCAGACCGTCTACAACGAGTTCGGTAGCAAGGCGGGGCTGGCCGAAGCGCTCGCCCGCGCCGAGGTGGACCGGTTCGTCGGCGATGTTCGCGACGCGCTGCTCGCACACGGCTCCGACGTGCGAGCCGGCGCGTACGCCGCCATCGCGCACACCCTCGCCACAGCGGCGGACAACCCGCTGGTCAAGGCGATCCTGACCAGCGCCCGGGGCGGGTCGGACGAGCTGCTGCCGTACCTCACGACCCGCGCCGAGGTGGTGCTCACCGAGGCGTCCGGCACGCTTATCGACTGGGCCGGCGACCACCTGCCCGGAGCCGACCAGGCCGCGCTGGCCTTCGCCGCCGACACCATCGTCCGCCTGGTGGTCAGCCACATCGTGCTCCCCCGGGAACCAATCGGGCAGACCGCGACGGCCCTCGCCAACCTCGCCGTACACCTCTTCAGCGCCGCCGCCCGCCCAGCCCCCTGACCCCGCCACCCGCCGCAGGCTGCCCGCTGGTCAGCGGATCACGCGGCCACGGAGGATCGTGCGGGACGGGGCACGAACGACGCGCAGGTCGTTCCGGGGGTCCTCGGGGTAGACGGTGAGGTCGGCGAGGCCGCCCTCGATCAGGCCGGGGAAGCCGAGCCACTCCCGGGCGCCCCAGGAGGCGGCGGCGAGTACGTCGATGGGTGCCAGGCCGGCCTGTTCGTGCAGCAGCAGCATCTCCTCGGCGGCTAGTCCGTGGTCGATGCCGCCCCCGGCATCGGTGCCCACGTAGATCGGCACGCCCGCCTCGTGCGCGGCGCGCACCACCTCGGGGAAACCGTCGCGTAGCGCGAGCATGTGCTCGGCGTACCCGGGGAACTTGCCCCGCGCCTGCTCGGCGATGCCGCCGAAGGTGGCAATGTTGATCATTGTGGGGATCAGCGCGGTGCCCTGGCGGGCCATCTCGTCGATCAGGTCGAGGCTGAGCCCGGTGCCATGCTCCACCGAGTCGACTCCGGCCCGCACCATGATCTCGACAGCGGACTCGGAGAAGGTGTGCACCGCGGCGCGTACCCCGGCGTCGTGCGCCGCCCGCACGGCGGCGGTGAGGGTGTCCGCGTCCCAGGCCGGCGCCAGGTCACCCACTCCCCGGTCGATCCAGTCGCCGACCAGCTTGACCCAGCCGTTGCCGGCCCGCGCCTGCGCGGCGACCGTCGCGGCCACGTCGGTGGCGCCGACCTCCACGCCGATGTCGCGCAGGTAGCGCTTCGGCGGGGCGACATGCTGGCCCGCGCGGGCCAGTCGCGGCAGGCCCGGCTCGTCGTCCAGTTCGGGGTACGGGTACGGCGAGCCGGCGTCGCGGATCGCCAGCACACCGACGTCGCGGTCGATGTGGGCCAACTCGCGGGCCTGATCGAGCGAGGTGATCGGGGCGCCACCTCGGGCGATGCCGATGTGGCAGTGCGCGTCGACAAGCCCTGGCAGCACGAAGCCGCCGTCCACGACGGTCTGCGCGCCGGGCACCGGGGTGAAGGTCACCCGGTCGCCGACCAGCCAGAGATCCCGGACCTCGTCGTCGGGGAGCAGCACGCCGCGCACATGAAGAGCCATGCGCACAGTCCTACCCGATCACCTCTTTGCCCGTTCGAGGACCTCCTGTCGGCGGCGCGTCCACGCCGGCAGGTCCAATATCACTTTCCACGGGCGGTCGATGGTGACAAGACCATCGGTTTCCACGCTGGGTTCGTAGCCGCCCTTGGGGCTGAGCAGCAGCTCGGTGAAGGTGATCTTCTCCCGCAACGGGTCGATCACCCAGTACGCCGCGACGCCCGCGTTGGCGTAGATGCGAACCTTCTCGTGCCTGTCACGAATAGTGGAGTCAGGCGAGATCACCTCGACCGCGAGCAGGGCATCCTGCACCGGCACGGGTGACCGGTTGGCCTGCTCGACCCGGATGACCACCACGTCCGGTCGTGGCTCGTTACGGCGGTCGATCGACAGCGACTGGTCCATGCTGACGAAGAAGTCGTCAGGGCAGGCGAGTTCCAGGGCGAACATGACGCGACCGCAGATGAACTGATGCAGCGGTGTGGGGGACGGCACGATCAACCTTCCGTTGATCAGTTCGTACGGAAGGTCCTTCGGCAGATCACCGAGGTCGTCGACCGTCCACTCGTGCCGCTCCGGCAGGATCGGGGCTGCGGTCATGACATCTCCTTCCAGGGGGCGACATCACCCTAGGCAAGGATGACATCGCCCGCCGTCACCAACACGCGTCAGCGCGGGCCCTTGTCGCCGCCCTTGCCGAGCTTGTTGAAGTCGATCTTCGGGAGCTTGAAGCCGGGCGGGAGGCCCTGGCCGCCAGCGAGGTCGTTCGGGTCCATTCCCGGCGGGAGCTGCGGCATGCCACCCGGGAAGCCGCCCGGCAACCCGGCGCCGGCCCCGGTACGCGGACGACCGCCGCCCTTGGTGCCCTTGCGCTTGTTCTTGGGGCTCTTGGTCGCCTTGCGCCGGCCACCGCCGGGCAGGCCCATCATGCCGCCCATCTGCTTCATCATCTTCTGCGCGTCGGCGAAGCGGTTGAGCAGCTGGTTGACGTCCATCACGGTGACCCCGGAGCCGTTGGCGATGCGCGCTCGGCGGGAGCCGTTGATGATCTTTGGATTGGTGCGCTCGCCCGGGGTCATCGACCGGATGATCGCGGTGACCCGGTCGAAGTGGCTGTCGTCCAGCTCGGCGAGCTGGTCTTTCATCTGCCCCATGCCCGGCATCATGGCCAGCACGTTGGCGATCGGGCCCATCCGCCGCACCGCGATGAGCTGATCGAGGAAGTCGTCCAGGGTGAACTGCTCGCCGCCCATCAGCTTGGCGGTCATCTTCTCCTTCTGATCGGAGTCGAAGGCCTGCTCGGCCTGCTCGATCAGAGTGAGGACGTCGCCCATGCCGAGGATCCGGCTGGCCATCCGGTCGGGGTGGAAGACGTCGAAGTCCTCCAACTTTTCACCGGTGGAGGCGAACAGGATCGGCTGCCCGGTGACCTCGCGGACCGACAGCGCGGCACCACCGCGGGCGTCGCCGTCGAGCTTGGAGAGCACCACGCCGGTGATGCCGACGCCGTCACGGAACGCCTCGGCGGTGCGGACGGCGTCCTGACCGACCATCGCGTCGATGACGAAGATGACCTCGTCCGGCGAGACGGCGTCGCGGATGTCGGCGGCCTGCTGCATCATCTCGGCGTCGATGCCGAGCCGGCCGGCGGTGTCGACGATGACGATGTCGCGAGCGGCGCGCTTCGCGTGCTCGATCGACGCGCGGGCCACCTGCACCGGGTCACCGGTGCCGTTGCCGGGCTCCGGGGCGTACACCTCGACACCGGCCCGACCACCGAGCACCTGGAGCTGCCCGACGGCGTTGGGGCGCTGGAGGTCGGCGGCGACGAGCAGCGGCTGGTGGCCCTGGGCCTTGAGCCAGCGGGCCAGCTTGCCGGCGAGGGTCGTCTTACCGGAACCCTGGAGGCCGGCCAGCATGATCACCGTCGGCGGCTGCTTGGCGAACTGGAGCCGTCGCCCCTCACCGCCGAGCACGTTGATCAGCTCGTCGTTGACGATCTTGATGATCTGCTGGGCCGGGTTCAGCGCCTGGGAGACCTCGGAGCTGCGCGCGCGCTCCTTGACGTTCGCGATGAAGCCCTTGACCACCGGCAGCGCGACGTCCGCCTCCAGCAGCGCGAGGCGGATCTCGCGCGCGGTGGCGTCGATGTCGGCGTCGGTGAGCCGACCCTTGCCGCGGAGCTTGGTGAAGATCCCGGACAGGCGGTCACTCAAGGTGTCAAACACGCGAACATCCCGTTTGTCAGTGTTCCGGCGGGCACAACGCGACCGGCACTGCGGAGTCCGGCCACCGCTAGGGTAGCCGCCCGGCCCCAGGGCCGCTGTGGCCCCGGCCCGGGCCTCACCCCGAGACCAACCCCGACTGGTACGCGAAGACGACGAGCTGGGCCCGATCCCGGGCTCCCAGCTTGCCCATCGCCCGGCTGACGTGGGTCCGCGCGGTCGCCGGGCTGACCACCAACCGTACGGCGATCTCCTCGTTGTTCAGGCCCTCACCGACCAGGCCGACGACCTGGCGCTCCCGGTCGGTCAGCGCGTCCAGACGGGGGTGCGGACGAAGCACCCGTGACGGCCGGGTGGCGAACTCCCGCACCACCCGACGGGTCACCGACGGCGACAGCAGCGCCTCCCCCTCGGCGACCAGCCGGATCGCGCGCAGCAGCTCGGCCGGTCGGGTGTCCTTGGTGAGGAACCCGCTCGCACCGTGCCGCAGCGCGTCGAAGACGTACTCGTCCAGCTCGAAGGTGGTGAGCACCACCACCCGCGTACCGGTCAGGTCGGGGTCCGCGACGATTCGGCGGGTCGCCTCGATGCCGTCGATGCCGGGCATCCGGATGTCCATCAGCACCACGTCCGGCCGAACCCGGCGCGCCAACTCGACCGCCCGCAGCCCGTCGGACGCCTCACCGGCCAACGCCAGGTCATCCTCGCTCTCCACGAGCGCGCGTAGTCCGAGCCGGACCAGGTCCTGGTCGTCGGCGATCAGCACCCGGATCACGTCGCCCGCTTTACCGGCAGTGCGGCGTACACCCGGAATCCGCCGCCGGGACGCGGCCCGGTGGTCAATCGCCCGCCCAGCGCCGCGACCCGCTCCCGCATCCCGGCCAGACCGTGCCCGCCCTGGTCGTCGGCCAACGCTGCCCCGGCACCCGTCCCCCGGTCGGTGACCTCGACGGTCACCTCGTCGGCGCGGTAATCCACGGTCACCTCCGCGCTCGCCACCCCGGCGTGACGCAACACGTTCGTCAACGCCTCCTGCACCACCCGGTACGCGGCCAGGTCCACCGCGGCCGGCAACTCCCGGTGGGCACCGACCACCCGAACCTCGACGGCGAGCCCGGCCCCGGCGAGCCGGTCGCGCAGCGCGGGGAGCCGGGCCAGGCCGGGCACCGGCTCGCGCTCGGCACCTCGCCGCACCGCGCCCAGGGTGACCCGCAGCTCGTCCAGCGCCTCGCGGCTGGTCCGACTGATCGCGGTCAGCGCCACCTCCGCCTGCTCTGGTCGCTTCGGCAGCAGGTGCAGGGCGATCTCCGCCTGCATGCTGATCGCGGCGAGCCCGTGCCCCACCACGTCATGCACCTCCTGCGCGACGCGTAACCGCTCCTCGTCGGCCTGCCGCCGGGCCTCCTCGGCGCGGCTGCGGGCCTGCTCGACACGGTCACGGGCGGCAGCTTCCCGGTTGACCCGCACCACCATCCCCACCGCGAACGGTACGACCACCCAGGCCGAAGCGGGCAGCACTCCCGTCCATCCAGGGGCCGGGCCGCGGGCGAAGAAGACGTGCGCCAACAACAGGACGAACGCCCCGGCGGCGGCGCGGGCCGCCGGGGCCACCGGCAGCCGCACGGCGACGGTGTACACCGCGATCAGGAACGTGAGCAGGATCGGCCCGTAGGGGTATCCGAGCACCAGGTACGTCGAGGTGGCCACGGTGACCACGGCGAGGGTGACGATCGGAGCGCGCCGCCGGACCAGCAGGGCGAGCGCGGCGAGGACGATCAGCACCCGACTGGCAGCGTCCACCGGCGTCGACCCCGGTTGGTTGTCCCCGGCCAGACCGGTGGCGAGCAGCCCGAACCCGAGCAGCACCAGAGCGAGCGTGGCATCTGCCGCCACCCCCGGCCACCGCCACTGCCCGCCTCGTCGCATGGCCGTCATTCTGCCCGCGGCAACGCCCCCCGACCTGCGCCCACAAGCGACACCGCCCCTACGCCCCCCAACGTACCCACCCCACCCCCATCCCCGCGATCTTGCACTTTGTGTCGACGCAATGCGCCTTCTGCCCGATACGCCGGGACAGAAAGTGCAAGATCGACGCGGGAGTGGGGGGGTTAGGGGGTTAGACGGCGGCGAGGACTGCGGCTTCTAGGCGGGCTCGGGTGGCTTCGTCTGGCCAGCCGCCGACCAGGTAGAAGGCGTCCACCACGTCGGCGCCGAGAGTGGAGATGCGGGCCGCGCGAACCAGGGCGCCCGCCTCGTCGAGCGCGCAGGCGACCCGGTAGAGCAGACCGGCGGCGTCGGCGGCGCGCAGTTCCAGCAGAACGGCGTCGGTGGCTGCCTCGCGGTGCCAGACCACCCGGGGCGCCGCGCCGCCGCCACGGCTGGCGAGCGCACGGCCGCGCAGTCGCTGGGTGACCGACACGTCGCCGGCGACCGCCCGACGCAGGTCGGCGCGGAGCGGGACCGGGTCCGGCGGGAGGCCGTAGCGGGGCTGCACCCGGCACTCGACCAGGGCCCGGCCGTCGACGGCGGAAGCGTCCGCGGAGATCACCTCAAGCCGGTGCAGCGCCAGGCAGCCGGCCACCGTGGCGAGCAGACCACGCCGGTCGGCCGCCGCGACCGACACCCGGTCACCGGTCAGGTGGACGACCGGCAACGGCCCGGCCAGCAGCGCCGGGTCCGGGGCGGGCGGCTCGGGGAGTACGCCGGTGTCAAGTGCCGTGCGGACCCGGCTGACCAGCTCGGCGACGAGTCGGCCCTTCCAGTCGGACCAGGCCGCCGGCCCGGTCGCCGCCGCGTCGGCGCGGACCAACGCGTGCAGCAGGTCGAGGGTGCCGGTGTCGCCGACCGCCTCGGCCACCGAGGCGATGGTTACCGGGTCGGCCAGGTCTCGGCGGGTCGCCACGTCGGGCAGCAGCAGGTGCAGCCGGACGAGCTTGCCGATCAGCTCGACCTCCGGGGCGGGCAGACCGATCCTGGTGGCCGCGGCCTGGGCGACCGGCACACCGACAGTGCTGTGATCGCCGGGGAGGCCCTTACCGATGTCGTGCAGGAGGGCGCCGAGGAGCAGCAGGTCGGGGCGTTCCACCTCGCGGGCGTGCCGGCTGGCCTCGTGCGCGGTCTGCACGAGGTGCCGATCCAGGGTGAAGCGATGCACTGGGTTGTGCTGGGGCAGGCTGCGCAGTCGGGTCCACTCGGGCAGCCAGCCGTCGACCAGCCCGTACCGATCGCAGGTCTCCCAGGCCGGGATCAGGCCGGGACCGGCGCCGAGCAGGGTGGTCAGCGCGGCCCGGGCCTCGGCCGGCCACGGGGCGGGCAGTGGCGGGCAGTACGCCGCCAGCCACTCGCAGGTGGCCCGCGCGATGGGGAGTCGGGTGGTGGCCGACGCGGCGGCTATCCGCAGCGAGAGGCTCGGGTCGGGGCGCGCGCCGATCGCCGTTCGGGCGAGCACCAGCTCCCCGTCGTGTTCGACCACGTCACGGGCTACCGGGCGACGCGCCGGGCGGTCGTTGCCGCCCCGGGAGCGGCCGGACCGCAGCCGGTCGGCGGCCCGGAAGGCGTCGTCGAGGGCGTGGCTGACCGTGCGGGCGTCGCCGGCGACCCGGCGCAGCAGGGCGTCGCCGTCTTCCAGGTCGAGCAGGGTGGCCACCCCGTCGCGCTCCTGGGCGACCAGCCGGTCGACCCGTCGGCCAACCTGCTGGTGCAGGGC
The DNA here is from genome assembly GCF_000718555.1 of Micromonospora chokoriensis. Classification (GTDB taxonomy): domain Bacteria; phylum Actinomycetota; class Actinomycetes; order Mycobacteriales; family Micromonosporaceae; genus Micromonospora; species Micromonospora chokoriensis_B. Next base: position 349,292 of record NZ_JOAN01000003.1, on the reverse strand, counting down.
GTCGCGAGTGTCCAACAGACGCAGATGGGCGGCGCGTACGGCCGGGCGCAGCGCGTCGGTGACACCGGCGGCGGAGATCGCCCGCAGCAACCCCACGTCGCGCAGACCGCCGGCGGCCTCCTTGAGGTCGCCCTCCAGCAGGAACGCCAGCTCGCCGTGGGCCTGCCAGCGGGCTTCGGTGACCTCCCGCAGGCCGGGCAGGTGCCGGACGGCGGTGCGCCGCCAGTGGTCGGCAGCGGTACGGATCAGCGCGTCGGCCAGCGCCTGGTCGCCCACGACCAGCCGGGCGTCGAGCAGCCCGAGGGCGACCTTGACGTCGTCCTGGGCCACCGAGAGCGCCTCGGCGACGGTGCGTACGGAGTGGTCCAGCCGCAGGCTCGCGTCCCAGATCGGGTACCAGACCGAGGCGGCCAACTCGTCCGTGCCGGGCACGCCCGCGTGCAGCAGAACGAGGTCGAGGTCGCCGTAGGGAGCGCACTGCCGCCGACCCAACCCCCCGACAGCTAGCAGCGCCACGCCCTCCCGCGCTGGCAGCAGCCCGCGCAGAAAGCTGTCATAGGCCGCAGCCCGCGCCTGCCGGGCCGCCTCCCCGATCCCCCCGGGAACGCCGACGACCTCGTTGATCAAGAGGTTCGCGTTGCCATCGTCGGCATTTCCTGACGCGTTCTTCTTGATCAACGAGGTCATGTCAGGCGCGGTCAGAGTGCGTCGAGGCCGCGTTCGCCGGTACGTACCCGGACGACCTCTTCGACACCGGTGACCCAGACCTTGCCGTCACCGATCTTGCCCGTGCGGGCCGCTCCGACGATCGCGTCCACGACCTTGTCGACGTCGATCTCGTCGGTGAGCACCTCGACCCGGATCTTGGGCAGGAACTCGACCGTGTACTCGGCACCCCGGTAGACCTCGGTGTGCCCCTTCTGCCGTCCGTACCCCTGAACCTCGCTGACGGTCAGCCCGGCCACCCCGAGGGCGTGCAGGGCCTCCTTCACCGCGTCCAGTTGGTACGGCTTGATGACTGCGGTCACCAGCTTCATGTCCAACCCCTCCATCCCAGGAACGTTAACCGGCGACCTTTTCGCTTACCGGCTCGGCGGGCTCCGCCTCCGGCTTCGTAACGCCGCCACCGGGGGTGCCGATGCCGGCCATCGCGAACGCGCCGCCCGTGCCGCCACCGGCCGGGGACAGGTCGTAGCTGCTCTCGGCGTGCTCGGCGATGTCGATGCCCTCGACCTCCGCCTCACCCTTGACGCGGAAGCCGATCGTCTTCTCGATGACGAAGGCGAGCACCCAGGCGATGCCGAACGACCAGGCGGTGACGATCAGGCCGGCGAGGGCCTGCCGCCCGAGCTGGGTCGCGCCGCCGCCGTAGAAGAGGCCGTCGGAGGCGCCCACCACGTCGGTGATCGCGGCGTTGACCGAGTTGGTGGCGAAGAGGCCGAGCCAGAGCGAGCCGATCCACCCACCGACGAAGTGCACGCCGACCACGTCGAGCGAGTCGTCGTAGCCGAGCTTGTACTTGAGGCTGACGGCGAGCGCGCAGACGGCACCGGCGACGACACCGAGCAGGACGGACGCCCACGGTGCGATGAACCCACAGGCCGGGGTGATGGCGACCAGGCCGGCGACCGCGCCGGACGAGGCACCGACCATCGTCGGCTTACGGGTCTTGACCCACTCGACCGCGATCCAGCCGAGCACCGCCGCCGCCGTGGCGAGCTGGGTGTTGATGAAGGCGAGGCCGGCGACCGAGTCGACGGTCAGCTCCGAGCCGGCGTTGAACCCGAACCAGCCGAACCACAGCAGACCCGCGCCGAGCGCGACCAACGGGATGTTGTGCGGCTTCATGCCCTCACGCGGCCAACCGAGCCGCTTGCCGAGCACCAGGGCCACGGCCAGGGCCGCCGCACCGGCGTTGATGTGCACGGCGGTGCCGCCGGCGAAGTCCAGTGCGTGGATGTCAGCGCCGATGATGCCGCCGCCCCACACCCAGTGGGCGACCGGGAAGTAGACCAGGGTGGCCCAGCCGAAGGCGAACAGCAGCCAGCCGGCGAACTTGGCCCGGTCGGCGATGGCACCGCTGATCAGCGCGACGGTGATCACCGCGAAGACCATCTGGAAGGCCATGAACACGTAGAGCGGGACCCCGATGCCGCTGGGGTTCTCCGCCGTGGCACCCCACAGGTCGGTCTCGGCGAGGAACGTCTTGGTGCCGAGGTACGCGCCCGGGTCACCCCAGAAGCCGTTCACGTCGGCCCCGAAGGCGACGCTGAATCCGTAGAACCACCACAGAATAGAGATGAGCCCGATAGCGGAGAAGCTCATCATCATCATGTTGAGTACGCCCTTGGCCCGGTTGAGGCCGCCGTAGAACAGCGCCAGTCCGGGGGTCATGAGCAGCACAAGCGCGGTCGACACCAGCAGCCAAGTGGTATTGGCGCCGTCGATCGTCGGTGCTTCAGGCACGCTGGCCTCCTAAAGGGTGAAGTCCTCCTTCGCGGCTTTCCGGGGCAGCGTCGCCCGTTGGCCGGTTGCGCGGAAGCTTCGCGGCCGGCTGTTTCACCCAGGGTCCCGCGCGGGTTTCCGTTCCGTGACGGGTTGTTTCGTACGTGTCACGAACTCTGCACAGTGAGCGGTATGGACAGGGGTAGATCGCCCAGATGGCGATCGTCGATGGCTGACCGGCCAGAGGCATCGACCGGTCCGCTCGACGGGACCGGCCGAGAATCGACCGTCGGCGCTCAGCGGAGCGCGTCCTCCAGGGTGTGCCGCTCGTAGTCGAGCAGCCGCAGATCGCGCATCGGTCGGCGCAGGTGGCCCTTGTGCACGATCCGGACGAACGCCGGCTCACCGGCGGCAGCCATCCGGCGAATCCCCTCGACGTGGTCCACGATCCGTTTGCGGATGGTCCGGATCAGCCGGTGCCGGTCCCGAGGGATCAGCCCGTACGCGTCGGCGAAGAGCCGAAGTCGACGCGGCCGGTCCGGATGCTTCCAGCCCAGCGTGATCGAGTCCCGGTCCGCGAAGATCGGCACCCAGGTCCAGGCCGCGTACGCCACGTCGTAGATCCGCGCTCCGGGCGAGGCGAGGTCGAAGTCGATCAGCCCGAGGGTGCCGTCCGGACGCCAGATCACGTTGTGCGGCGCGGCATCGTGATGGCAGATGACCTCGGTGTCCGGCGGCGGGGGCCCGAACGAGCGCCAGACCGCCGTTGGCGGCGGGGTGAAGCCGTACTGCGCGTCGTGGAACATCCGCAGCATGGTGGCGACGGTGACCAGGGCCTCGTCGGTCACCCAGTGCGGGGCGAGCGGATATTCTCCGCACTCCCCCTCCAGGTACGACAGCACCTCACGGTTGCGCTCGTCCATCCCGAGCGCCCGGGGTGCGCCGGTGAAGCCCACGTACTCCAGGTGGCGCAGCAGCGCGTGCACGGACGGTGTCCAAGGCCCGGCGTTGCGCCGGACCGTGTCACCCACGCGGACAACGGTGCTCACGTTGCCGCCGTGCAGCGGGATCTCCTGCGAAGTCACGTACGGTCTCCCGAGGCGCTGCGAGGGATGGCCGGGGTCACGCCAGCCCGCGTACGCGCGATCGTCAGTGGTCACCCGAGACTACGCGTCCCGGCCGGTGGCCTCGGTCCCCAGCAACGCGTCGACGAACTGCGCCGGGTCGAACGGAGCCAGGTCGTCCTTGCCTTCACCGAGGCCGACCAGCTTCACGGGGATGCCGAGCTTGCGCTGCACGGCGATCACGATGCCGCCCTTGGCGGTGCCGTCGAGCTTGGTCAGCACCACGCCGGTCACGTTGACCACCTCGGTGAAGACCCGGGCCTGCTCCAGGCCGTTCTGCCCGGTGGTGGCGTCCAGGATGAGCAGTGTCTCGTCGATCGGGCCCTGCTTCTCCACCACGCGCTTGACCTTGCCCAGCTCGTCCATCAGGCCGATCTTGTTCTGCAGGCGGCCGGCGGTGTCGATGAGCACGGTGTCCACGCCGGTGTCGATGCCGCGCTTGACGGCGTCGAAGGCGACGCTGGCCGGGTCGGCGGCCTCGGGCCCCCGGACGGTCTCCGCACCGACGCGCGAGCCCCAGGTCTCCAGTTGGTCGGCGGCGGCGGCCCGGAAGGTGTCTGCCGCGCCGAGCAGCACGCTGCGGCCGTCGGCTACCAGCACCCGGGCGATCTTGCCGCAGGTGGTGGTCTTGCCAGCGCCGTTGACGCCGACGACCAGGACCACCGCCGGCACGCCGTCCTTGGGTGCGGTCCGCAACGAGCGGTCCAGGCTCGGGTCGAGCGCGTTGACCAGCTCGGCGGCGAGCAGCGCCCGCAGCTCGGAGGCGGAACGGGTGCCGAGGACCCGGGTGCGCTCGCGCAGCCGGTCGACGATGTCGCGGGTGGCGTCGACGCCGACGTCGGCGGTGATCAGGCTGTCCTCGATCTCCTCCCACACGTCCTCGTCGAGGTGGTCGCGGGCGAGCAGGCCGAGCAGTCCCTTGCCGAAGACGTTCTGCGAGCGGGACAGCCGCGACCGGAGCCGGACCAGCCGCCCGGCGGTCGGCTCGGGCACCTCCACGGCCGGCGCCTCGATCACCGGCGGCGGCTCGACCAGGACGCCGGTGGACAGATCGGACTCCGGTGCCTCAACCGGCGGGCCGGCGAGATCCTCCTCAGCCCTGGTGTCGACCTCGGTGCGCGGCAGCGGGGGCTCGGGCCGCCGCCGCAGTCGCGGCACGACGAGCCCGACTGTGCCGGCGATCAACACACCGAGCAGGACCAGAGCGAGGACGAGATATTCGGCCATGCCGGAATCCTGTCAGATGCAGGCGGCGGCGTCCCAGCCACCGCACCCCGAGCGGCGCCCGGAGTCTCAGCCACCGCGCCTTAAGCGGTGCCCGGAGTCTCAGCCACCGCACCCCGGGCGGTGCCCGGAACCGGCGGTAGGCTCGGCCGCATGCCCGCCGCACACCTCCTCATCGGCCCACTCCTGCGCCGAGTCGTGGACACCCGGGCCACCATCTGGGTGGAGACGGCGGCGCCCGCGGTGGTCACCGTCCGCACCGCCAGCGGCGCCACCGGCACCGCGCCCACCTTCTCGGCGTACGACCACCACTACGCCCTCGTGGTGGTGCAGGGGCTCACTCCGGACAGCGAGACCACCTACGAGGTGCTCGTCGACGACGAGATCGTCTGGCCGGTGCCGAGCACGGGGTTCCCGCCGAGCGTGATCCGCACCCGGGCCGCCGACGACCGGGACCAACCGGTCAACCTGATCTTCGGCTCGTGCCGGGAGACCACCCAGCACGCCACCACCCGCAAACTGCCCCCGGACGCGCTTGACGCGTACGCCCGGCGGTTGATGGCCGATCCCGAGTCGAACCCGGCGCCCGACCTGCTGGTGCTGCTCGGTGACCAGGTCTACGCCGACGTCACCTCGCCCACGGTGCGCCGGCTGCTGCGCCGGCGGCGGCGGCGACCGAAGGGCGCCCCGGCCGACCAGGTGGTGAGCTTCGACGAGTACACCAAGCTCTACCTGGAGTCCTGGCGGGATCCGGAGATCCGCTGGCTGCTCTCCACCGTGCCGAGCGTGATGATCTTCGACGACCACGAGATCATCGACGACTGGAACACCTCGGCGGCGTGGCGCTCCGAGGTGCGCGAGCAGCAGTGGTGGCAGGAGCGGATCGGCAGCGGGCTCGCCTCCTACTGGGTCTACCAGCACCTGGGCAACCTCTCCCCCGACGAGATCGCCGCCGACCCGGTCTTCGCGAAGGTCGCCGCCGCCGAGGACGCCACAAGCGTGCTGCGTGAGTTCGGCCACCGGGTCGACCAGGAGTCCGACCTGGCGCACGACACCGAGCGCTGGCGTGCGGTGCAATATCAGTGGAGCTACGCACTGGATCTGGGCCGGACCCGGCTGGTCATGCTGGACAACCGGTGCAGCCGGGTCCTTGAGTCGGGTCAGCGGGCGATGTTGCCGCCCGGCGAGTGGTCCTGGTTCCTCGACCAGGCGCACGGGGTCTACGACCACCTGGTGGTAGGCGCCTCGCTGCCCTGGCTGCTGCCGCAGGGCATCCACCACATCGAGGCGTGGAACGAGAAGCTGGCGGACTCGCGCCGGCCGTGGGTGGCGCGCGGGGCGGAGAAGCTGCGCCGCGCTCTGGACCTGGAGCACTGGGCGGCATTCCGGCGCTCCTTCGAGGCGCTCGCGGAGACCTTCGCCCGCATCGGCACCGGCACCCCGCGGCAGTCCGGCGCGCGGGTCGGGGCCGGTCCGGCGTACGCCCCACCGGCGTCGATAAGTGTGCTCTCCGGTGACGTGCACCACTCGTACGTGGCTCGGGCCCGGTTCGCCGACCCGGCGGTGGTCACTCCGGTGCACCAGCTCACCTGCTCGCCGATCCACAACCAGGTGCCGGCCGGCATCCGTCCGCTGATGCGGTTGGGCTGGTCGGCCGGTCCGGCCGGGGCCACCCGGGCGCTGGCCCGTTCGGCGGGCGTACGGCGGCCGGGGGTGCGCTGGCGCAAGCTGGCCGGCCCCTACTTCGGTAACGCGGTCGCCACCCTGACCCATCGGGGTCGCGGGGCGGACGTGGTGATCGAGGGCACCACGAAGGACGGGCACCTACGCCCTGTGATGCGGCGTCGACTCTCCGGCGGCGATGGGCCGGCCGCGCCGTAGTCTCTACGTCGTGGACGAGCACCTGCCGGAGCCGATCCGGGCGGTCGAGCACGAGTTGACCGCTCTGCTGCGCCGTGGGCGGGCGGTTTCCTGGGAGATCGCCCGGGAGGTGCACCCGAATCTGGAGCCGAACACCTACGGGTTGCTGCTCTGGTTGCGGCGTAGTGGGTCGATCCGGTTGACCGAGTTGGCGGGGCGGCTTGGCGTGGGTAAGGGGACGCTGAGCCGCCAGATCAACGCCTTGGAGGTCCTCGGCCTGGTCCACCGTGACCCCGATCCGAGTGATCGGCGGGCCGCGCAGATCAGCCTCACCGAGGAGGGGCAGCGCCGGTTCGACGTGGCCCGCGCGGCCCGGCTGGGCGAGTTCCTGCGCGCCCTGGACGCCTGGCCGGATCGGGACGTCGAGGAGTTCGCCCGGCTGCTCGGCCGGTTCAACGACTCCTGGCAGTAGCGCCCTCTTGGACGGGGAATAGGGCGCCGGTCCGACAAGTTGTTGCTTCAGGCAACTAAGGCATACGGTTGCCCCAGGCAACTCTCAGGCGGCAGGTACGCGCCAGTGCGCCGCCGTTCCACTCGACTCCGCTCGGAGGCAACACACGATGAGCCAGGCGACAGTGCCCAGCCCGGCGACCGCCGTCACCATGACCCACCGGCAGATCCTGGAAGCACTCTCCGGGCTGCTGTTGGGCCTCTTCGTCGCGATCCTCTCGTCCACGGTCATCTCGAACGCGCTACCGCGGATCATCACCGAACTGCACGGCGGCCAGTCCGCGTACACCTGGGTGGTGACCTCGGCCCTGCTCGCGACCACCGCGACCACCCCCATCTGGGGCAAGCTGGCCGACCTGACCAGCAAGAAGACCCTGGTGCAGCTCGCCCTGGGGATCTACGTGCTGGGCTCGGTGCTGGCCGGCCTCGCCCAGGGCACCGGTGAGCTGATCGCCTGCCGGGTCGTCCAGGGCATCGGCGCCGGCGGCCTCACCGCCCTGGCCCAGGTGATCATGGCTACGATGATCGCGCCACGCGAACGAGGCCGCTACAGCGGTTACCTCGGCGCCGTGATGGCCGTCGGCACCATCGGCGGCCCACTGATCGGCGGCGTGATCGTGGACACCTCCTGGCTCGGCTGGCGCTGGTGCTTCTACGTCGGCGTGCCGTTCGCCATCCTCGCGCTGATCGTGCTCCAGAAGACCCTGCACCTGCCGGTGGTCAAGCGAAAGGCCGAGATCGACTGGTGGGGCGCCACCCTGATCACCGCGGCCGTCTCGGTCCTGCTGATCTGGGTCTCGCTCGCCGGCGACCAGTTCGCCTGGGCCTCCTGGCAGACCGCCGTCATGGTCGTCGGCGCCGTGGTCCTCGGCGCGCTGGCGATCCGGGTCGAGACCCGGGCCGCCGAGCCGATGATCCCGCCTCGCCTGTTCCGCAACCGCACCATCACCCTCGCCGTCGTCGCCAGCATCGCGGTCGGTGTGGGCATGTTCGGCGCGTCGATCTTCCTGGGCCAGTACTTCCAGATCAGCCGTGGTCAGACCCCGACGATGTCCGGTCTGATGACCCTGCCGATGATCCTCGGTCTGCTGGTCGCCTCGACCGTCGGTGGGCGGATCATCACCAAGACCGGTCGCTGGAAGCGGTTCCTGGTGCTCGGCTCGGTACTGCTCACCATCGGCTTCGCGTTGATGGGCACACTGCGCGCGGACACCAGCTTCACCCTGCTCAGCGTCTACATGGTGCTGATCGGCGTCGGCCTGGGCCTGACCATGCAGAACCTGGTCCTCGCCGTGCAGAACACCGTCGGCCCGCACGAGCTCGGCGCGGCCAGCTCGGTGGTCGCGTTCTTCCGCAGCCTCGGCGGCGCGATCGGTGTCTCGGCCCTCGGCGCGGTGCTCGCCCACAAGGTGAAGGACTACACCGCCGACGGGCTGGCCCAGCTCGGCATCCCCGCCTCCAGCTCGGGCAGCGGCGGCACCCTGCCCGACGTGCACACCCTGCCCGCCCCGCTGCGGTTGGTGGTGGAGAGCGCGTACGGCCACGGCGCCGGCGACATCTTCCTGGCCGCCGCCCCGTTCGCGCTGATCGCGCTGATCGCGGTGATCTTCATCAAGGAGGTGCCGCTGCGCAGCCACAACGGCAGCCCGGTTTCCGACGAGGTCGAGCGGGAATCGACAGTCGCCGCCGGCGCGGGCGCAGCCGTGATCCGTACCGGCGAGCAGAGGTGAGGTAGGAACCATGGGCGTGGGAGCACCGGACCGCGAGGAGTACGGCCCCCGAACCCGACCGCTGCCCTTCGAGCGCGGCACGGACGGGCCCCGAGTGATCATGGTGGGCGTCGACGGCACCCGCACCTCCGAGCGGGCCGGCTCCTACGCCGCGGGCCTGGCCCGTCGGCAGAGCGCCGCACTGGTGGTGGTCTTCGTCAGCTCGCCGAGCGGGTTGACCGCCCTGGTGCCCGGCATGGATGCCGGCGCGGTCCAACGCACCCACGACGAGTTGGCCGACGAGCTGCGCCGGGAGTGCCGGCGCGGGGCCGAGCAGTGGGGCATCCCGGTGACCCTGCTGGTTCGGCGCGGCGACGCGTACGGCGAGCTGTGCGCGGTGGCCGACGAGTTCCAGGCCGACATGGTGGTGGTGGGCGCATCCGAGCAGGCCGGCCACCGGCTGGTCGGCTCGGTCGCCACCCGGCTGGTCCGCGCCGGCCGCTGGCCCGTCGTCGTGGTGCCCTGATAACCCGTCGCGGCGTGTCCGGGGTGCCGGGCAGGATGCGCGGCATGACCTGGATCGCACCGGAGATCACCCGGACCCCCGAACCGTACGTCGGCGACGAGCGCACCATGCTCGACGGCTGGCTCGACTACCACCGACAGACGCTGTTGCTCAAGTGCGCCGGCCTGACCGAGGAGCAGTTGCGCACGCCGAGCGTGGAGCCGTCCGGGCTGACCCTGCTCGGGCTGGTCCGGCACCTGGCCGAGGTCGAGGCCTGGTGGTTCCGGGAGAACTTCGCCGGCCAGCCGGTCGACTACCCGTACTTCACCCCCCAGACGCCGGACGCCGACCACGACGTCAGCACCGCCGACGCCGAGGCCGACTTCGCCACCTACCACCGGGAGGTGGCGCTGGCCCGCGAGGCCGCCGCCGGCCACTCCCTCGACGAGACGTTCACCGAGGTCGGCGGAAAGAAGCGCACCTTCAACCTGCGCTGGGTGTACGTGCACATGATCGAGGAGTACGCCCGGCACAACGGTCACGCCGACCTCATCCGGGAACGCATCGACGGCGTCACCGGCGAGTGACAGGCGCTCAGTAGTCCAGCGCCGCCCGCAGGTAACGCAGGTCGCCGTGACCGCCCCAGCGGTGCGCCGACAGCCCGCCGGACCGAGCACCCCGCACGGCCCAGTCCTCGTCGTCGACGAAGAGAACCCGGGCCGGCGGGGTGGCCAGGGCCACGCAGGCGGCCTGGAAGTATTCCGGAGCGGGCTTGTGCACCCCGAGCGTCGACGAGTTGACCACCACGTCCACCTCGCCGACCAGGCCGAGCGCGGCCAGGTCGGCGTCGAGCAGGTCGGTGGCGTTGGTGGCCAGGCCGACCCTGATCCCGGCGGCGCGCACCTCACGGACGAAGTCGAGCACCTCGGTGTCCACCTCGCCCCGGTAGCGCTGCCACTGCTCCACCGCCGCGCGGGCCCGGTCCGGGCCACCGGCCGGCTCGGCGAGCGCGTCCGCCACGCTGCTCACCCACTCGGCGTGGCTGACCTGGCCGGTGAGCACCGGCTGCAGCCGGCCCCACTGCATGGCGATCTCAAGCAGAACCCCGTCGGCGAGGCCGTACTCCTGCTCCACCCCGGCGGCGACCGCCGGGTCGAACCGGCGCAGCACGCCGTCCAGATCCAGCAGGAGCGCCGTCGCGCGTTCCCGAGCCACTACTCGTTCTCCTCGCCGCGGCCGTGCCGCTGGTCGTCCTCGTCGGCCCGGTTGAGCCGTTGGCTGATCACCTGGGTGACCCCGCTGCGCATGGTCACGCCGTAGAGCGCGTCCGCGATCTCCATCGTCCGCTTCTGGTGCGTGATGACGATCAGCTGACTCTTCTCCCGCAACTGTGCCATCAACGTGATCAACCGGCCCAGGTTGACGTCGTCCAAGGCCGCCTCGACCTCGTCCATGATGTAGAACGGGCTGGGCCGGGCACGGAAGATCGCCACCAGCATGGCCACCGCGGTCAGCGACCGCTCGCCACCGGAGAGCAGCGACAGCCGCTTGATCTTCTTGCCCGGCGGGCGGGCCTCCACCTCGACGCCGGTGGTGAGCAGATCCTCGGGGTCGGTGAGGATCAGCCGGCCCTCACCGCCGGGGAAGAGCACTGTGAACACCTGCTCGAACTCCCGCGCGGTGTCCTCGAAGGCGCTGGCGAAGACCTCCAGGATCCGCTCGTCCACGTCCTTGACCACGGTGAGCAGGTCCCGACGGGTGGCCTTGAGGTCCTCCAGCTGCTCGGAGAGGAACTTGTAACGCTCCTCCAGCGCGGCGAACTCCTCCAGCGCGAGCGGGTTGACCTTGCCGAGTAGGGCGAGTTCGCGTTCCGCCTTCGCGGCCCGCTTCTCCTGCACCGGCCGCTCGTAGCGCACCGGCTCGGGCACCGGCAGAGCGTCCCGTTCGGCAGCCGCGACGTCGACAGGGGTCGGCGGAACGGGCTGAGCCGGGCCGTACTCGGCGACAAGCGTCTCCACGTCCAGCCCGAAGTCCTCGGCGGCCTTCGCCTCCAACTGCTCGATGCGCAGCCGTTGCTCCGCGCGGGCCACCTCGTCGCGGTGCACCTGGCTGGTCAGCCGCTCCAGCTCCGCGCCGAGCCGCTTGGCTGCCCCGCGTACCTCCTGCAGCTCCGCCTCACGCGCGGCGCGGGCCAGAGCGACGGCGTCGCGGTGCTCCGCGGCCGTCGCGATCGAGGTGGTCAGCCGGGTCAGCGCCTCCCGGGCGCCACCGGCGACGGACCGGGCGATGCCCGCGCCTCGGGCACGGGCGGCCCGCCGGGCGGCTGCCCGCTCCCGGGCGGCCCGCTCCGCGGTGGCCTGCCGGGCCAGCGAGTCGGCCCGGCCGGCGATCGAGGAGACCCGCTCCTCGGCGGTACGCACGGCGAGCCGGACCTCCATCTCGTTCTGCCGGGCCTGCGGCACCATGGCCGCGAGTTGATCCCGTTCCTCGGTGGAGGGCTCGGCGTCGACCGGGGTCTCCTCGGCCAGCCGCAGTCGCTCCTCCAGCTCGGCGAGCGCGGTCAGGTCCCGCTGCCGGGCGGCCTCGGCGCGGGAGCGGGACTCGCCGAGCCGGTCGGTCTCCGCCTTCGCCGACCGGGCCGCCGCGCCCAGCTCGGCGAGGCGGCGAGCGGCGGCGTTGCGGTGGCTCTCCGCCTCGCGCTTCTCGGCGGCGGCGTGCTGCACGGCTTCCTTGGCGACTGCCACCTCGGCGCGCGCCTCGACCAACTGCTCGCGCAGCTCCGCGCCAGCGCGCTCGGCGGTGAGCCGGTTGGCGCGGGCCTCCTCGACGGCGGCCTGCACCTCGATGTAGCTGGGGGCCTTGGCCGACCCGCCCGCCGCCGCGTACGCCCCGACCACGTCACCGTCCGGGGTGACCGCCCGCAGCTCGGGGTTGCTGGCGACCAGCTCCGCAGCGGCGGCGAGATCGTCGACGAGCGCCACGTCCCGCAGGGCCCGGTGCACCGCCGGACGCAGCTCGGCGCTGCACTCGACCAGGTCGGGGGCCCACCGGGCGTCGTCGGGCAGCTTCGGGCGCAGCGCCTCGGCGGAGCCGGTCATGCCAGGCCCTGCCGGGCTGCCGACCAGCAGGCCGGCTCGGCCGGCGTCGGAGATCTTCAGCAACCGCATCGCCTCGACGGCCTCGTCCACCCCGCTGACGGCGACCGCGTCGGCGAGCCCGTCGAGCGCGGCGGCCAGCGCGGCCTCGTGGCCCGGCGCGACGGTGAGCAACCCGGCGAGGCTGCCGAGCAGGCCCGGCACGTCCCCGGCGCGGGCGAGCAGCGCACCGGCGCCGTCCTTGCGCCGCAGCCCCAGGGCAAGCGCGTCCTCCCGGGCCTTCCAGGTGGCGGCGTCCTTCTCCGCGGCCCGCTCGGCATCGACCAGCGATCGGACGCTGACCTGTGCCCGCTCCTGCACGGCGACCGCCTCGGCGTGCCGAGTGTCCAGGTCCGCGTTGTCCCGGTCGGCCTCGGTGGACTGGGCGGCGACCGCGTCCAGGTCGGCCTGCGCCAGCTCGGCGCGGCCCAGCGCGTCGGTGTGCGCGATCGCGAGGCGTTCGATCTCCTCGCCGGCGCTGGTGGTCCGTGCCCGGGCGGAGTTGACCTGGCCGGTGAGCCGGGCCATCCCCTCCCGCCGGTCGGCGATGGCCTTGGCCGCGGCGACCAACTCCCGCTCGGCGGCGGCGAGCTGCCGCTCCAACTCCTGACGGTGCTCGACGGCCTCGGCCAGCCGGATCTGGTCGTCGGTGAGCGCGCCGCGCAGCTCCTCCTCCTGCTCGCGGACGCGTTCCGCCTCGGCCTCCAGCTGGTCCGGGTCGCGGCCGGGTCGCTCGTCGTCGCCGGTGGCGCTGAGGTGCCGCAGCCGTTCGGAGGCCAACTGCTCGATCGAGCGGAAACGTTCCTGGAGGGCGGAGAGCTTGTACCAGGTGTCCTGGGCGGCGGCGAGCAGCGGAGCGTCCTCGGCCAGCGCGGCCTCCAACTCGCCGAGCCGGCCCTGCACCTCGGCGTGCTCGCCCTCGATCTGCTCGCGCCGCTCGCGCAGCGCGGTCTCGTCGGCGATCTCCCGGTCCAGGGTGCTTCGCAGGGTGGCCAGGTCGTCGGCGAGCAGGCGCAACCGGGCGTCACGCAGGTTGGCCTGGATGGCGGCGGCGCGGCGGGCCACCTCCGCCTGCCGGCCCAGTGGCTTGAGCTGACGGCGCAGCTCGGCGGTGAGGTCGGTCAACCGATTGAGGTTGAGCTGCATCGCGTCGAGCTTGCGCAGCGCCTTTTCCTTGCGCTTGCGGTGCTTGAGGACGCCGGCCGCCTCCTCGATGAACGCCCGACGGTCCTCCGGCTTGGCGTGCAGCATGCCGTCGAGTCGGCCCTGCCCCACGATGATGTGCATCTCCCGGCCGATGCCGGAGTCGGAGAGCAGCTCCTGGATGTCGAGCAACCGGCAGGAGTTGCCGTTGATCTCGTACTCGCTCTCGCCGGAGCGGAACATCCGGCGGGTGATGGAGACCTCGGTGTACTCGATCGGCAGCGCGCCGTCGGTGTTGTCGATGGTGAGGGTGACCTCGGCGCGACCCAGCGGTGCCCGGCCGGCGGTGCCGGCGAAGATGACGTCCTCCATCTTGCCGCCACGAAGGGCCTTGGCGCCCTGCTCGCCGAGCACCCAGGCGATGGCGTCGACGACGTTGGACTTGCCCGAGCCGTTCGGACCCACCACACAGGTGATCCCAGGCTCCAGCTTCAACGTCGTGGCGGAGGCGAAGGATTTGAACCCTCTCACCGTCAGGCTCTTGAGATACACCTACTCGATCCTCGTCCGGTGGCCGCCGTACCGTCGCCGGCTGCGGGGACCTGGGTGAACTCGCAGACTAACCCGGCGCTCGAAGCGGGCGGGCACGCGACCCGCCCCGGGCCGAGTGCGCGCCGTTGTCCCCTCGGTCATGAGAAAGACAAGCGCCTTTCATGATCGGCTTATCCGCCGGCGCGCTTTTCCGAAACTACGCGGCGCGTCCGAAACTGCACGGCGTGCTTCCCGCACCCGGCTCACCGCAAGATCATGAATCGTCGTCGTTCGAAAGGTTCCGGACAGTGTTACGCGCCGGCACAGAGGTGTCGGCGCGCATTTTTGCGATCGTGCGATTCAGTTTTTACGACCTAGAGATCAGGTCAGCGCCGGCTCGGCCAGACGAAGCAGATCATCTGCCTCCGCCGCAGCCGCTGCGAGCCGATCATTGTCGGCACGCAGACGCGTGATCTCGAACTCCAGTGCCTGAACCCTGGAACGCAGTCGGGTGACCTCGTCGAGCAGACGCCGGTCGGGCGCTGCACCTACGTGGCCGTAGAGGGCCTTCGCCATGCTGACTCCTTGATATGCGCTGCCGGAAAGGCCGGCCAACGCGCGCCCATTTGTACGCGGCTGTCATTCCAGGCTGTATCTGGGCATGACCGGGCGCGACTGGCGACACCTATATATTGAGCCGCAAACCCCTCCTTCGTCAAGTTCTCGCAGGCCGTAGATCATCTCCACGTCGACCTGTCCACTTGCCGGGGGGCTGCCGCAAGGCACGGACACTCTCTGTCCGGACACCTTTACTGTACGCCCGGATCCGCGGAAGTCCGCACCCTGGCGTCCGACTTCCCCTTAACTCTTTCTTAGCCACGTTGCCGCAGCTCGCAGGCGCGCCGTAGCGTCACTGCGGCCCGCAACCGACCCGTGGAGGCATAGGCGTGTACGGCTGGACCGATCCGATGGACCCGAACGGCGCACCCCGGCGCGTCGAACGGCCGACCGACGAGCCGGCCTGGCTGCACGACCGCCCGGAGCCCCGCTCGGCCTACCTCTTCGGCGACGAGCCCGGTCAGCCGGGCGACGAGTGGCACCAGGAACAGGCCGTCGGCGGCCGGCAGCCGGACCCGGCGACCGATGCATCCACCACCGCCGCCTGGCCGACCCGCCCGCCCTACAGCGAGACCGGTGACCGGGGCGACAACCACCCGATTCGGGACACCACGGGCAGCTGGCACACCGACACCGAGGCACCCGGCGGCTGGCACACCGACACCGACCCGGAGACGACCGACGGCTGGCGCGGCGCCGCCGCGACCGGGCGGCCCAGTGAGGGGCGGCACCGCTCGCCACGGCGCTGGCGTCGACCGCTGATGATCGGGGGTGCCGCTGCGGCCGCCACCCTGGTGGTGAGCTTCGGCGTCGGCGCGCTCACGCTGCCCGGCGGTGGCGACGGCGCCCCGCAGTCGACGGCCGTCGACGACACCTTCTCCGCGTCGGCGCCGCCGACCGAGGAGCCGGCGCTGGACGCCCTCGCCCCACCGTCCCCGTCCGCCACACCCACCCTGGCGTCTCCGAGCCCGTCGCCGAGCAAGGTCGTCAAGCCCACGCCGGCGACGTCCCGGACCACCGCCGCGTCGCGCCGCAGCGTGCAGCGCAGCAACGCGCCGAGCACGACCAACGGTTCCGGTGGTTCCAGCGGCTCCGTCAGCGCCCAGGCCCGCGAGGTGGTAGACCTGGTCAACGCCGAGCGGGCCAAGGCCGGTTGCAAGGCGCTGAGCATCAACGACAAGCTGATGACGGCCGCCCAGCGGCACAGCCAGGATCAGGCCGACCACCAGAACATGTCGCACACCGGCAGCGACGGCAGCAACGCCGGCCTCCGGCTGGACCGCGTCGGTTACGCCTGGCGCACGTACGGCGAGAACGTGGCCTGGAACCAGAAGACCCCGGCCGCGGTGATGGACGCCTGGATGAACAGCTCCGGCCACCGGGCCAACATCCTGAACTGCGCGTTCACCGAGATCGGCGTCGGCATCGCCGACAGCAACGGGCCGTACTGGACGCAGGTCTTCGCGGCGCCGCGCTGACCGCGCGTCGTTCCCGCCCCCGCGCTCGTTTGACCCGGTGAGGTACGTCGGGCCGGAGCGTAGGGGCCGGCGTACCGGTGCGGGCGGCGACAGGCCGTCCAGGACCCGGGAGCTGCCGATGCGGATCCGGCTGCGGAGACACGCCGCCGTACGCCCACTGCGCCGCGTCCTGTCGGCCAGCGTCGTTCTCGTCCTGGTGGTGCCGGTGTACGGGTGTCGGCCCGCGCTGACCCCGCCCGGCGCGCCCACCGCGTGGCCGGCCGCACAGGCCCGGCACTGGCAGTGGCAGTGGCAGCTCAGCGGCCCGCTCGACCCGGCGGTGGACGCGGAGGTCTTCCTGCTCGACCCGGTGGCCACCACCGCCGCGCAGACCGCCGAGCTGCGCTCCCGGGACCGTCGGCTGATCTGCCAGGTGCACGTCGGGTCGGTAGACGCCGCCGCGCCGGACGCCAGCCGTTTTCCGGAGGTCGTCCGAGGCACGGCCGGGCGTCGGCCCGACAGCCGGTGGCTGGACGTGCGGAGTTGGGACGCGCTCCGGCCGGTGCTGGCCGACCGGTTCCGGCTCTGCCGGGGCAAGGGCTTCGGCGCGGTGGCGCTCTTCGACGTCGACGGGTACGCGGCGCGCACCGGCTTTCCGCTCGACTTCGACGACCAACTGCTGTTCAACCGCCGGCTGGCCGAGCTGGCCCGCTCGTTGAGCCTCTCCCCCGGGCTGGTCAACGACGTGCCGCAGCTTGCCGCGCTGGCCCCGGATTTCGACTTCGCGGTCAACGAGGAGTGCGTCCGGCTGGCCCAGTGCGCCAAGCTGCTGCCGTTCAGTGACGCCGGCAAGCCGGTCTTCCACGTCGAGTACACCGGCTCGACCGACGAATTCTGTGTCACCACCGTCGGCTACGGCTTCGCGTCGATCCGAAAGGACCGCACGTTGGACGCGTCAAGAGAAGCCTGCCCCCTCCCCTAACCCACCCCACCCCCGCGAGGCGGGGGTGGGGCGAGGGTAGGGCAAGGGGTGGGGAGTTAGGGCACCGGCACTAGGTCTGGGGCCGGGGCCGGCGGGTCGGCTGGCGCGGACGCCGGGCGCGGGCGTAGGAAGCGCGGGGCCCACCAGTTGGCGTCGCCCAGCATGGTCATCAACGCCGGCAACACCACCCCCCGGATGATCGTGGCATCCAGCAGGATCGCCGCCGCCAGGCCGATGCCGAGCTGCTTCATGTCGATGGTGCTCAGCGTGGCAAAGATCGAGAAGACCCCGACCATCACGATCGCCGCGCTGGTCACCACCCCGGCCGACGAGGTGATTCCGTACGACACGGCGTCGCGGTTGGGCATGCCGGACCGGATCCCCTCACGGATCCGACTGACCACGAAGACGTGGTAGTCCATCGAGAGGCCGAAGAGCACCACGAACAGGAACAGCGGCAGCCAGGACACGATCGCGCCCATCGACGTGAAGCCCAGCAGCCCTTCGGCCCACTCGCCCTGGAAGACCAGCACCAGCAGGCCGTACGCGGCACCGGCGGAGAGCAGGTTCAGCGCGATCGAGCTCGCCGCGATCACCAGCGACCGGAAGGTGAACGCCATGACCAGGAAGGTCAGCACCAGCACGAAGCCCATGACCAGCGGCAACTTCTGCCGGACGTGCGACGCGTAGTCCTCGCTGTCGGCCACGCTCCCGCCGACCGCGTACTCGATGCCCGGGATGCCTCGCAGCTGCGCCGGGACCAGGTCTCCGCGCAGCTTCTCCAACGACTGCACCGACCGACTGTCTCGACTGGCGTACGGGGTGGCGACGTCCAGCACCGAGACCCGCCGGTCGGCCGACACCTCGATCTTCGGGCCGTCCGCCTCGACCGGGGCGAACAGCGGATCGCCGGCGGCCCGGGTGGACAGGTCGGTGAGGGCGGCGCGCACCCGGTCGGCCTGGTCGGCGGGTGCCCGCACGGCCACCACGTGGTTTGTGCCGGCGCTCGGGAAGGCGGCGGTGAGCCGGTCGTACGCCTGCATGGCCGGGGTCGTGCGGGGCAGGTCCTCCATGCCGGGGAACTTCAGCTTCATGCCGAGCGCCGGCGCGGCCAACGCGAGCAGCAGCCCGACCGAGATGACGAGCGTCGCCACCGGCGCGCGCAACGCGGGCCGGAGCACCGCCGGCCAGAGCCGGGGCGCGCGGGGCTGGCCGTGCCGGCCGGTACGCGGCGCGGTCAGTCGCCAGAGCAGCGGCACCCGGGGCCGGTCCACCCAGCGGCCGAGCCGGGCCAGCAGGGCGGGCAGGACGGTCAGCGAGCCGGTCACCGCGACGGCGACCACGAGGATCGAGCCGATGGCGAGGGACGAGAAGACCACGTCGCCGGCGAGCAACAGCCCGGCCATCGAGATGATCACCGCAAAGCCGGAGACCACCACGGCGTGCCCGGAGGTCTCCGCGGCGATCTCCACCGCGTCCAGACCGGATCGGCCCTTGGCGCGTTCCTCCCGCTCCCGACGGATGTAGAACAGCGAGTAGTCGACCCCGACCGCCATACCGATCAGCAGGATCACCGGCGCCGTCGTGTCGGTCGCCGGCACCAGGTGCGAGGCGAGGGTGGACAGACCCATCGCCGCGGCGACCGAGGAGAGCGCCAACAGCACCGGCACGCTCGCCGCGATCAGCGCGCCGAACGCGATGATCAGGATCGCCAGGGTGACCGGCAGACTGAGCAGCTCGGCGCGCTTGAAGTCCTTACCCAGGGTGTCGTCGAGGGCCTGACTGATCGACGGCCCGCCGACCTGCTCGACCCGCAGCTCGGGGTGCGCGGCCTGCACGCCGGCCGTGGCGTCACGCAACGGCTGCACCCGCTCCGAGGCCGTCCCCGGGTCACCCGACATGGTGATCGGCAGCAGCAGCGCCGAGCCGTCGCGCGCGGTGACCGGCTGGCCCACCCCGGCCACCCCGGCGACCGCACGCAGCCGGGCCGCCGCGTCGTCGGCCGCCGCTCTCGCTGCCGCCTGGTCCAGCGCGCCGTCCCGGGAGGTGATGAGGACGTTGTCCACTGCCGGGTCGTCGAAGTCGCCGGCGTCGATGATCAGGCTGGCCCGCCCCGCCTCGCCGATCGCCTGGTCGGCACTCGTGGCCTCGTTGAGCCCGGCGGCGTTGCCGCCGACGAAGCACACTGCCACGAACACGACCCACAGTGCGATCGCCCGCCACGGGTGCTCGGCGCTCCACCGCGCCAGCCGCACCGTCACCGGTCTTTTCCCCATCTCGCGTCCCCCTGTCACGTCAGCCCCCTGTCAACTGTGCTGACGCTAGGTGCGTGACGAGGCGGTCACATCGGGGATCGACCCGGGCCCACCCTGGGATCACCCCACCGGGAGCGAGGGTCCGTTCGGCGGGCAGCAGCCGGCGATCGGGACGTACGCCGGGGTCCAGCCCTCAGCGCCCCGCCGCGACCCGCCGGTGCCGCCCCGAGCCGACTCCGGGTCATCCCCGAAGGGAACCCCGGGGCCGTGGCTGACAGCGCGGGCAGCTGTACGAGGATCGGTTCATGAACGCCTCGCGACGGATCGGCGTGCCGCACCGGCGGCACGGCTCGCCCTCGCGGCCGTAGGCGTTGAGCGCCCGGTCGAAGTAGCCGCTCTCGCCGTTGACGTTCACATAGAGGGCGTCGAAGCTGGTGCCGCCCTCGCTGATCGCCTCGGCCAGCACGTCGCGGACGTGGCCCAGCAGGCGCTGCGCGGCCGGGCCGGTCAGCGCGTCGGTGGGTCGGCCACCGTGCAGCCCGGCGCGCCAGAGCGCCTCGTCGGCGTAGATGTTGCCCACCCCGGAAATCAGGGTCTGGTCGAGCAGGGCCCGCTTCACCTCGGTGTGCCGGCGGCGCAGCGCCGCGACGAACGCCTCGTCGGAGAAGTCCGGGTCCATCGGGTCGCGGGCGATGTGCGCGATCTCGTCGGGCAACTCGGCGCCGCCCTCGCTCACCGAGAGCCCGCCGAACGTGCGCTGGTCGACGAAGCGCAGCTCCGGGCCGTCGTCGGCGAACCGGAACCGGACCCGCAGGTGGGTCTCGTCCGCCGTGCCGGGTGGCTGGAGCAGCAGCTGACCCGACATACCGAGGTGCCCGATGATCGCGTCGCCGCTGTCCAGTGGCAGCCACAGATACTTGCCGCGGCGGCGGACGTCCAGCACGGTCCGGCCCGCGAGCACGTCGGCGAAGTGCACGTCACCCGGAACGTGCCGGCGGACCGCACGCGGGTGACGTACCTCGACCGAGGCGATCGTCCGGCCGACGACCCACTGGGCCAACCCCTGCCGGACGGTCTCCACCTCGGGCAGCTCAGGCACGCCGCGACCCCGTCTCGTGGCCGTCGGCACCCCCGGCCGGCAGCGCCTGCGCCAGGTGGTCGGCCTGCTCGGCCTGAGCAGCCCGCTCGGCGCGCTCCAACGGCCCGAACGGCTCGTCCCGGTCGGTCGCGTCGTCCGGGTCGAGCTGCTGGCTTTGGCCGTCGTCGCCGGCCCGAGCGTCCTGGCCGTCGTCGCCGTCCTGGCCGTCCTGCTCGGCGAGCGTCCGCCAGGCGGCCTCGGCGGCCCGCTGCTCGGCTTCCTTCTTGCTACGCCCCTCGGCGCCGCCGTACCGATTGCCGGCCACCACCACCCAGGCCGTGAAGGTCTTGAGGTGATCCGGGCCGGTGCCCTCGATCCGGTACTCCGGGACGCCGAGCCCGAGCGCCGCCGTCAACTCCTGGAGGCTGGTCTTCCAGTCCAGGGCGGCACCCCGACCCGCCGACTCGGCCATCAGCGGGTCGAAAAGCCGGTGGATGACGATCCCCGTGGTGTCCAGGCCGTACTGGAGGTAGATCGCGCCGAGCAGCGCCTCCAGCGTGTCGGCGAGGATGCTCGCCTTGTCCCGACCGCCGGTCGTCTCCTCGCCCTTGCCGAGCAGCAGGTACGCGCCGAGCCCATCCGGGCCCAGACCGCGGGCCACCTCGGCGAGCGCCCGCATGTTGACCACACTGGCGCGCAGCTTGGCCAGCTGCCCCTCGGGCAGATCCGGGTGGTTGTGGAAGAGCGCCGTGGTGATCACCACGCCGAGCACCGAGTCGCCGAGGAACTCCAGCCGCTCGTTGGTGGGCAGCCCGCCGTTCTCGTACGCGTACGAGCGGTGGGTCAGCGCGCGCTGGAGCAGCTCGGGTTCCAGGCTCACTCCGAAGGCGGCTTCCAGGTGGCCGACGGACGCCCGCCGCCGCTTGTCGTTGCTCATGTGCGTACCTCGGTGTCGGTGGAGCGGTCGGTGCGATCCGTCGCGGCGTCGCCCACGAGCAACGCGGAGACCAGATCGGTGGCGCGCCGCCGCCATAGGTGGGCGGCTAGAGCTATGCCGGAGGCGACGTCGTCGGCGCGGGCGGACCCGTGGCAGACGACCACCGTCCCCGCGACGCCCAGCAGGGCCGCCGCGCGGGGCGCACCCCCCTCGGCAGGTGGGCCGCCGGCCATCGCGTACGCGCCCTCGATGGCCTTGAGCAGCACGTTACCGGTGAAACCGTCGGTGACGACCACATCGGCGCGCGCACCGAGGGCCACGTCGTACCCCTCGACCAGGCCGACGTAGCGTGCCCCACCGGGCAGCGGTTCGACGGCGAGCAAAGGGTCGGTGGCCCGGCGGACCCGGTCGCCCTTGCCGGCCTCGGTGCCGACCGAGAGCAGCCCGACCCGCGGCGCGGCGATCGAGTGGGCCACCGCCGCGTACGCGGCGCCGAGCACGGCGTGGCGGGCGAGGGTGGCTGGGCGAGGTTCCAGGGAGCCGCCGACGTCGAGCAACACGACCGGCCCCGCCACGGCGGGCAGGGTGGCGGCCAGGGCAGGTTGGCGGATCTCCGGTGAGCGGCCGAGGCCGAGCACGGCTGCGGTGACGGTGGCACCGGTGGCGCCGGCGGAGACCAGGGCATCGGCGGTCCCGTCCCGGACGGCGGTGACCGCGGCCCGGACGGTGCTCTCGGCGCGGGCGGCGCTGGGATGGTCGGCCATGCCGACGACATCACGAACTGGCCGCACCGTGATCCGGGCGCGTTGCTCCGGATCGAGGGCGGCAATCAACTCGTCGGCGACCTCGGTCGGGCCGACGAGGAGCAGATGCAGGTCAGGGTCGGCGCGCATGGCCCGCAGAGCGCCGTCAACCACGACGGCGGGAGCGTCGTCCCCGCCGAGGAGGTCAACGGCGATCCGCGCGGTGCCCGGCTCCACCGGAACGCCGGCCGGAGTGGGCCGGCCGACGTCGGAGGAAGCCGGGGCACCGGGCGAATGCCAGGATGCGCGTGCCGCCCGACCTGAGGTCGGGGGTGTCACTCGGCGTCCAGGTCAGACCTCGAGAACCTGGCGGCCGTTGTAGGTGCCGCAGACGGAGCAGGCGGCGTGCGGCAGCTTCGGGGACTTGCACTGCGGGCACGCAACGGTCGCGACCACGGTCGCCTTCCAGTTCGCCCGGCGGGACCGGGTGTTGCTGCGCGACATCTTGCGCTTCGGGACGGCCACGGTTCTTACTCCTCTGTAACGGTCAGTTGCGACAGGCCCGCCCAACGCGGGTCGATCTGCTGGTGACTGTGGTCGGCCGGCAGATCGTCCCAGTGCGCCCCGCATTCGGGGCACAGTCCTGGGCAGTCCTCCCGGCAGAGCGGGTTGGTCGGCAGCGTGAGCACCAACGCGTCCCGCAGCGCCGGCTCCAGGTCGATCAGATCGCCCTGCATCCGGCCCACCTCGTCCTCGTCGGTCGTGGCGTCCGTGGTGCTGTCCTCGTACGCGTACAGCTCCTGGATCGTCACGCCCATCGAGTCGTTGATCTCGCGCAGGCAACGGCCGCACTCGCCCCGGACGGGACCGGTGATGGTCCCGGAGACGAGCACGCCCTCGGACACCGACTGCAACCTCAGATCGAGGTCGAGGTCCGCGCCCTCCGGCACACTAATCAACTCCACACCGAGGTCCGCCGGTGCCGGCACGACCCGCTGGACCTCACGCAACGCGCCAGGGCGACGCGGCAGTTCCCTCGTGTCGAGGACCAGCGGCGACCTGGGGTTGAGTGTCGATGGCGAGTGCTTGGGCATAGTTAGACTCCGGCCGGTGAGAGGCCGACAAAAAAGGTTACCTGGGCGACCGCCGGACCGTCGAACCGGGGGCGACGCCCGCCTTAGAAGTCGGCTGGTGAGGTGCCGCTCAGAAGGGTAGCGGGCGTTCCGCCTCATCCCCAGCGAAGGTGCCGATCTCCCGCAGCGCGTGCATCTTGTCCCGACCGCGCTCGATCGAGGCCAGCGCCCGGGTGAGGAACTGCTCGAAGTTGGCCAGCGCGGTGTCGACGTAGTCGTCGACCTCCTCACGCAGGCGCTGCGCCTCGGCGCGGGCCTCGCCGATGATCCGGGCACCCTCGTGCTCGGCCGACACGGTGATCTCGTTCACCGAGACCAGGCGGGCGTGTTCTGCCTCACCCTCGCTGATGATCCGGTCCGCCTCGCGCTTGCCGGCTTCCATGATCTTGTCGCGCTCCTCCAGGAGCGCGGAGGCGCGACGCAGGTCGGCGGGGAGATCGGCGCGCATCTCATCGAGGGCAGCGATCATCTCACCCCGGTCGACCATGCAGTTGTTGCGCGACATCGGGACGGAGCGCGCCTGCTCCAGGATGGCGATCAGTTCATCGATGCGATCGAGCGGGTCCACCGGCTACCTCACTCCTGTCGTTGCTCGGCCGACCTCAATGATGCGGGCTACGGCCGTTCCCCGCGCCACCAATCATGTCGTGCCCGCCCCACCACCGCCCCACTCACCCCAACCCGGCGAGTCGCGACATTGTCACCCCACTCACCCCCGCGCCGATCTTGCATTTCCTGCTGCGCCAAACCGCCGCATAAATGGGCAATCTGGGAACCAGAAGTGCAAGATCTCGGGGGCTGGGGTGGGGGTTGGGGTTAGTGGCGGGGGCCGAGGCGGGTTTGGAGTGCTTCGCGGACTGGGTCGGGGACGTGGGCGGAAATGTCGCCACCCCACTTGGCCACGTCCTTGACCAGGCTCGACGAGAGGAACGAGTAGAGCGGGTTGGTCGGCATGAAGAGCGTCTCGACCCCGGCCAACCCGATGTTCATCTGCGCCATCTGCAACTCGTAGTCGAAGTCGCTGACCGCCCGCAGACCCTTGATCAGCACACTCGCCTGCTGGGCCCGGCAGAAGTCCACCAGCAGCCCTCGGAACGACTCGACCCGCACGTTCCCGTACGACGAGGTCACCTCGCGGAGCATCTCGATGCGCTCCTCGACGGTGAACAGGCCACTCTTCGACTGATTTACCAGCACACCGACGATCACCTCGTCGAAGAGCCGACTGGCCCTTCCGATGATGTCGAGGTGTCCGTTGGTGACCGGGTCGAACGAACCGGGGCACACCGCACGTCTCATGATCGGCGACCGTACCAAAGGGTGGTCTCGCCATAACGGCGACTGCGCTCGGCGGTGATCCCGTCCACCCAGTCGAACTCCCTGGTACGGCTCGACCGCTCCACCACCACCAACGCGTCGGGTGTCAGCCAGTCGCCGTCGACAAGCGCGGCCAACAACGCGGTGATCTCCGCGTCCGGCACCGCGTACGGCGGGTCGGCGAAGACCACGTCGTACGGCTCGCCGCCCGGCCCGGCGGCCAGCACCGTCGCCACCTTGCCGGTGACCAGCCGAGCCGCCGGGCCGGCGCGCAGGGCCGCCACGTTCTCCCGGATCACCCGGGCCGCCCTCGGGTCGGACTCGACAAGCAGCACGTGCCGGGCCCCCCGGGAGAGCGCCTCCAGCCCGACCGCGCCGGAGCCGGCGTACAGGTCGACGAAGCGGGCGCCGTCGAGATCGACCTCGGCCTGGACGGCGCTGAACAGCGCCTCCCGGACCCGGTCCGAGGTCGGGCGGGTGCCGGCGCCGGGAGGCGCGGCGATCCGCCGGCCGCCGAGCGTCCCGGCCACGATCCGGGTCACCGTTTCCTCCTGCTCATGCCCGCGACGCTACGCGAGGCGGCGGAGAACACCACCGACAACCTCCGCGTCACCGGCGGCGGGTCCTGGCTCGTGTCGCGTCGACATCCATCCCCAAAGTGATCTTGTCCATTGCCGTACGCGGGCATTGTCATTAGGTTGTCCGCGGTGCTGGCGGCGAACTGCCGGCACCCGGCTCGGGAGCGTGGCAAACCCGGACGCGCGGCGCTCTCCGCAGCGACGGTCCACTCCCGCTCCCACACCGACTCCAACGCCTCAGCACCCCCGGGAGCACGCGTGATCCGTCCGAAGCTGTCGCTACGGCGACCGCTGACCATGGCTGTCATCGCACTGGCTGGCCTCACCGCCACAGTCGCGCTCCAAGCCCCGGCGCTCGCCGCCGGCCCGTCACCCTCGGTGTCCCCCAGCACCACGCCGACGGTGAGCCCGAGCGCCACGCCGAGCCAGACGGGTACGGCCTGCGTCAGCGCGGCCGACGCCCGTTACACGCACACCTTCAACGGCCAGGCCGGCGAGGCTTCGATCACGCTGACCAACGGGCCGCTCTGCGCGGGCCAGGAGCAGCAGTTCGCGCTGGTGTCGTACGTTGCTCCGTCGGCGACCTACAGCTTCCCGCAGCACATGCTCGCCAAGTCGGTCAACAAGTTCACCGGGACCAAGCCGGGGGCGACCACCCTGAACTTCTCGGTCGAGGTCCCGAAGTGCTTCACCCAGGTCGACTTCGTCTTCGGCAGTGAGATCATCACCCCGCTCAAGGACGAGAGCGACAAGTACGGCGACCGCAAGGTCGGCAGCCCGCACGGCATCGGCTCCCACTCGAAGGGCCCGAAGGCCTGGTACAACGGCGGCGCGGGCACCTGCGAGGCGGCCCCCGAGGTCATCGCGAAGTCGGACTGCGATGGCAACGTGGAGCTGACCCTGGTCAACCGCAGCGGCAACGCGGCGGCGACCTTCGAGATCACCGGCAGCGGCGGCTTCACCGAGCACGTCAAGGTGCCGATGCGTGAGCTGGAGACCCGCAAGCTCACCGCCGAGCAGGCCAAGCAGATCAGCGTCTCCGCCAAGGGGATGACGACCTGGCAGGGCGGCTGGACGAAGCCGGCGGACTGCGAGCAGCCCGTGGTTGGCAAGCCGCAGGCCGACTACGACTCGACCTGCGACAAGATGGCGTACCGGATCGTCAACCCGGCGAACGGCGTCGCGGTGACCTCCACCATCACCCCGAGCGCCGGCGCGGCCAAGACCGTCACCGTCGCCCCGGGCAAGTCCGAGACTGTCACCTTCGCGGCGAGCGCGGGCTTCAGCCTCACGGTCACCGGTGACGTGACCTCCAACGGCGCGCTCAAGTGGACGCAGCCGGCGGACTGCGACAAGGGCGGCGAGGGTGGCGGCCTTCCGGTGACCGGCGCGGCAACCACCGGCTTCATCGCTGGCGCGATTGCCCTGCTGGCGCTGGGCGCGGCACTGTTCATCATGACCCGCCGTCGTCGGGTGCGCTTCACCGCCTGATCCGGCCGGGTGCCTGGGCACCCGACATCAACAGCGCGAAGGGCGCGTCGACGAGCTGTCGACGCGCCCTTCGCCGTGTCGGTCTGGTCCACTGGGGAGCACCGGTCGCCGTGAGCGGACGAGCACCTTGCGTCGACCAAAGATCACGAATCGAATACATTGCCGGATGGCAATGATATGAACTCCCCTCATTAACCACCCATCAGTACAGTCTCCCCCTGTCCCCGCTTTCGCCGCGGGAACACCACCGCGTCGCACGACGCCTGGTGAGCAGGTGACCTCTAGTCACCATTGCTCCCGGCCTCCCGCCACGCGATCCGTACCCCCCTCACCAGGAGCAGGCGTGAACCCTCCCAAGTCTCCGTTCCGGCGCCTCGCGGCCATCGCCGCGGGCGCGCTGATCGGCCTCGCCGGCGTCGGCATCGCGGCGTCCCCCGCGAGTGCCCACTACACCGACACGGTCGGCAAGGCCGTCTGTGACACGACCACCGGTGAATGGGTCGTGAGCTGGACGGTCAAGAGCGTCTACCACTACTCCTCGACCAGCTACAAGCTGCACAGCGTCGAACTGACGCCCGCCGACACGACGGTGACCAACATCCAGGTCACCAAGGGCGACGAGTACCCGCACGACGTGAACATGCCGCTTACCGGCGTGCAGCGCGTGCCCGGGTCAGCGACCGAGGCCACCCTCGGTGTGAAGGCCAAGTGGAACGACAACTACTCCGAGGACAAGGCCCGCACGGCGAAGGTGACTTTCGAGGGCACCTGCGCCAAGGAGGAGCCGCCGACGACCCCGTCGCCGGAGCCGACGCCGAGCACCCCGCCGACCACCCCACCGACCACCCCGCCTGCGGTCAGCATCCCCACCGCCAGCTTCACCTCTGACTGCGAGGGTGCCGTCACGGTGACGCTCGCCAACGGTGCGGACGCCACGACCGACGCCAAGCTCACCGTCACGGCCAAGGGATTCTCGAAGACCTACACCGTCAAGCCGGGTGGCAGCAAGAACGACATCGTCGTTCCGGCCAAGGCCGGCGAGATCACCGTCAGCGAAGGTGACAAGGCGGTCGGCCAGCCCTACACCTGGGCGACTCCCAAGGACTGCGTCAAGCCGGGCGAGCCCCAGGCGGGCGTCGAGTCCACCTGCGACAAGCTGATCTTCGGCTTCGCCAACCCGAAGGACGGCAAGGCGTTCGAGGTGACCCTCACCCCGAACAAGGGTGACGTGCAGAAGCGGACCATCGAGCCGGGCAAGACCATCTTCGTCGAGTTCGAGGCGTTCGAGGGTCTGACCGTGACGCCGGCCGCCGAGGGCCTCGACGACACCACCCCGGTCGCCTGGGAGAAGCCGGCCGAGTGCACCCCGGGTCAGGGTGGCGGCAAGGACGAGCCGGCCCTGCCGCTGACCGGTGCTGCCACCGGCGGCATCATCGCCGGTGCCGTGGCGCTGCTCGCCGCCGGTGCTGTCCTGTTCGTGATGGCCCGTCGTCGTCGGGTGCGCTTCACCGCCTGAGACAACCAGCTCTGAACACCTGAGGGCGCGTCGACCAACCCGGTCGACGCGCCCTCAGCGCTTTCTCACGATCACTTGATGGACAGAGGCCGCCAAGCGGAGCCTCAGCCCTTCTCCAGGTACTCCGCACGGTCCTCGTCGACCAGGGCGGCCACCGAGGCGGCCAGCGCCGGGTTGCGGGCCAGCTCCGGGTCGTCCTCGATCAGGGTGATCGCCTCGGCGCGGGCGTCGCGGATCAGGTCAGCGTCGCGGCGCAGGGACAGTAGCCGCAGGTGCGAACGGTGCCCGGACTGGGTGGCGCCCAGCACATCGCCCTCGCGGCGCTGCTCCAGATCCAGTTCGGCGAGCTTGAAACCGTCGCTCGTGGACGCCACCGCGTCCAGCCGCTCCCGCGCCGACGAACCCTCGGCCGCCTCGCTGACCAGCAGGCAGAGCCCGGCGGCGGCGCCCCGACCGACCCGGCCCCGTAACTGGTGCAGCTGGGAGACACCGAAGCGGTCGGCGTCCAGCACGATCATCACGGTGGCGTTCGGCACGTCCACGCCGACCTCGATCACTGTCGTCGCCACCAGCACGTCCAGGTCGCCGGCGGCGAAGGAACGCATCACCGCGTCCTTCTCGTCGGCCGGCAGGCGACCGTGCAGCACCCCGATCCGCAGCCCGTGCAGCGGACCCTCGGCCAGCAGCGGAGCCACCTCGGTCACCGCCAGCGGCGGACGCCGACCGTTGTCGTCCTCGGGCGGCGGCTCGTCGTCGCTGACGGGACCTTCCCCGATCCGCGGGCAGACCACGTACGCCTGGTGGCCGGCGGTCACCTCCTCGCGCAGCCGACGCCAGGCCCGGTCCAGGTAGGCCGGCTTCTCGGCGGCCGGCACCACGTGCGAGGCGATCGGCGACCGCCCCCGGGGCAGCTGGGAGAGGGTGGAGACTTCCAGGTCGCCGTAGACGGTCATCGCCACCGTGCGCGGGATCGGGGTGGCCGTCATCACCAGCGTGTGCGGCGGCTGGTCGGCCTTGGCCCGCAGGGCGTCGCGCTGCTCCACGCCGAAGCGGTGCTGCTCGTCGACGACCACCAGGCCGAGGTCGGCGAAGTCGACCCCCTCGTAGAGCAGGGCGTGGGTGCCGAGCACGATGCCGGCGGCGCCACTGGCCACCTCGCCGAGCGCCCGGCGGCGGGCCGCCGCGCCGAGCGAGCCGGTGACCAACTCGACCCGGGTGGCGTGCTCGGCGGAGCCCAGCTCACCGGCGCGCCCGAGCGGCCCGAGCAGGTCGAGCATGCCGCGGTGGTGCTGGGCGGCCAGCACCTCGGTGGGCGCAAGCAGCGCCGCCTGCCCGCCCGCGTCGACCACCTGGAGCATGGCCCGCAGCGCCACCACCGTCTTGCCCGAACCCACCTCACCCTGCAGCAACCGGTGCATGGGGTGCGGGGTGGCCAGGTCCTCGGCGATCTCCGCGCCCACCTCACGCTGACCAGCCGTCAGCTCGTACGGGAGTCGGGCGTCGAAGGCTTCCAGCAGCCCACCTGGGCGTGCCGGGCGGGGCCGGGCCGGCCAGTCGGCCGCCCGATGCTTGCGCTGCACCAGGGTCAACTGGACGGCGAAGGCCTCGTCCCACTTGAGTCGCCGGCGCGCCCGGTGCAGCGCCTCCTTGGTGGACGGCCGATGGATCTCGGTCAACGCGGGGCCCAGCCCGACCAGCTTGCGGCTGGCCCGCACCTCGCTCGGCAGCGGATCGTCCGGCGGGGTGAACGTGTCCAACACGACGCGTACGCAGCGCGCGATCACCCAGGTCGGCACGGCCGCGGCGGCCGGGTAGACGGGGATCAGCGCCCCGGCGAACTCCTCGATGTCGTCGCTGACCGCTGCCTCACCGTCGCTGCCCTCGCCGAGCAGGACGTACTCCGGGCCGTTGAGCTGCCGCTTGCTCCGGAACTCGGTGACCTTCCCGGCGAACAGGCCCCACCGGCCAGGGCGCAGCTCTCGCTCGCGCCACGCCTGGTTGCCGAAGAAGGTCAACGTCAGCACCCCGCCGGAGCCGTCGCCGACGGTCACCTCCAGCAGGTTGCCCCGGCGTTGCCGCATCGGGCGCACCGTGGTGCGCTGCACCTGGGCCAGCACGGTGACCTGCTCGCCGACGTCCAGCGAGCGGATGTCGGTGTGCTCACCACGTTCGTCGTAGCGACGCGGGAAGTGGTAGACCAGGTCACCCGCGGTGTGCAGGTCGAGGTGCGAGGCCAGCGCCTTGGCTGTCTTGTCCCCGACCAGCTTCTTCAGTGGGGTGTCCACCGTGGCTGGTTCGCTCATTCGATCCCTACCAGGAGCGGATAAAACGGCTGGCCGCCCGGGTACGCGTGCACCTCGACGAACGGCCAGCGCCGCGCGACGTGCGCGCGGACGGCATCGGTGAGCCCGGCCGGAGCGTCCACCCCGGCCAGCAGGGTGACCATCTCGCCGCCACCGCCGAGCATCCGGTCGACCACGGCGGCGCAGGTGTCGGTGAGGTCCGTGCCGATCAGGTGCACCTCCCCCTCGACAAGCGCCAGCACGTCACCGGGCCGGCACGGGCCGGCCACGGTCAGCGCCTCCCGGCTGGCATGGCAGACCTCGGCGTAACGGCAGGCGCCAGCCGCCTCGGCCATCGCGATGACGTCGTCCTCGAAACGGCGGGCACCGTCGCGCACCGCGAGAGCTGCGAGGGCCTGCACGGGCGAGCGGGTCGGCACCACGCTCACCTTGATGCCGTAGCGGTGGGCCTCGCGGGCCGCCGCGCTCGCCACCGCCTCCGTGTTGGCGTCGTTGGGCAGCACCACCACCCGGGCCGCGCCGGTGCTGCGGACGGCGTCCAGCAGCTCACCCGTGGACGGGTTGCCGGGCACCACTGTGGCGCCCTCGGCGGCGAACAGGTCGGCGATGCCGCCGCCGGTGGCCACCACCACCGCGGCCCGGCCGGCCGTCACCGGGCCGCCAGGCGGCTCCGACTGGTCGGCGAAGCGGGTCACCGAGATCCGGTACGGGCGGCCGGCGGCGACACCGGCCTCGACCGCCGCGCCCACGTCGTTGACGTGCACGTGCACGTTCCAGGTGCCCTCCGGCTCACGCCCGTCGCCGACGACGACGAGCGAATCCCCCAGGGCGTCCAGGGCCCGCCGCAACCCGGCGACCGCCTCGGCCCGGGCGTCGAGCAGGAACTGCACCTCGTACGCGTACTCGTCGGAGCCGGTCTCGCGCGCGACGGTGGCCGCCGGGCGGGCGGAGCGCGGCGCCGGCGCGGGCCGGGCCGTGCTCTCCCCGGTCAGCACCTCGACCAGGGCGTCGAGCAACACGCAGAGCCCTCGGCCACCGGCGTCGACCACGCCTGCGCGGGCCAGCGCCGGCAACTGCTCCGGGGTCCGGGCGAGCGCCTCGGCCGCCGCCCGGGCCGCGACCGCGACCACCTTCGGCAGGTCGTCGCTGGCCGCGCGCTCGGCCGCGGCGGCGGCCGCCGCGACCACGGTGAGCAGGGTGCCCTCGACCGGCCGGGAAACCGCGGTGTACGCGGCGGCGGCGCCGCAGCGCAGGGCGGCGGCGAACTCCCGGCCGCGCACCGCCGGCACCCCGGCGACATCGTCGGCGAAACCCCGCAGGATCTGCGAGAGGATCACCCCGGAGTTGCCCCGCGCGCCGAGCAGCGCGCCCTGGGCCATCAGCCGCAGCGCGTGCCCGTGCGCGGTCGGCCCACTGTCGGGGAGAGTGTCCAGGTCCATCGCGAGGGCCTGCTGGGCCGAGGTGAGGGTGAGCACCAGGTTGGTCCCGGTGTCGCCGTCGGGGACCGGATAGACGTTGAGCTGGTCGATCTCGCCCTGGTGGCGCTTCAGTGCGGCCAACCCGCTCGCGCACCAGCGGCGCACCGCTGCGGCGTCGAGGGTGTCCAGCACGGCAGAAGCCTACTGGCGCGCACCGACACCCGTCGGACTCGTCCGGCGTGTCCTGCCCGCTCCGGGCGGGCGGTGCGCACGGCGCGGACGGACGTCCCCGGGTCGGCGGTGCCCGCGTCGAGGGCGAACATCTCCGGTAGCCTTGCCGCCGGGCCGGCCCACTCATCGGGCGGGCAGGCCCACGACCAGGCGCGAGCCGGGGCACGGGCAAGCGCCGGCCCTGGGCCGGTTGGCCGGGCCGGCGAGTCATCGGGTAACCTGACCAGGTTGCCCGGGCAGCACCTGCCGGCGACCCCATGAACGTATCAATCCCAGGAGTATCCCGTGGCTAGCGTGTGCGACGTCTGTGGCAAGGGACCGGGCTTCGGCCACAACGTGTCCCACTCGCACCGGCGGACCAACCGCCGCTGGAACCCGAACATCCAGTCGGTGCGTACCCCGGCCGGTGGCGGCAACACCAAGAAGTTGAAGGTCTGCACCTCGTGCATCAAGGCCGGCAAGGTCACCCGCGCCTGACGCGGTAGCACCCACCTTTTCGTTCGGCTCAGCCGGCGGACCCCGAGGGTCCGCCGGCTCTGTCGTGTCCGCGGCGTGCGCCTGCGTGCCGGCCCGCCGAGGCCCGGCACGCAGGCGCACGCCGGGCCTGGCAGGCAGGTCAGAGGGTACGGCCGAAGGAGAGACAGCCCTCCGCGTCCTTGTAGAAGCCGAAGTTCGGAATCCGCTCGTACCCGGCGGAGCCGTACATGGCGATCGCCTCGGGCTGCTTGTCGCCGCACTCCAGGACCACCCGCTTGCGGCCCTGCTCGCGGGCCGAGCGCTCGACGGCCGCCAGCACCGTGCGGGCCACCCCTCGCCCCCGCGCCGCCGGGGCCGTGTACATCCGCTTCAGCTCCGCGCTGTCCGCGCCGTGGCTGCGCCAGCCACCGCAACCGACCGGCTCACCGGCCAGGTAGGCGACGAGGAAGGCGCCGTTGGGGGGCTCGAACTCGGCCGCGTCCACCGGGGTGTCGTCGCCGGAGCCGCCGTAGCGGACCCCGAGGTCGGCCAGTGCGGCTTGGATCAGGTGCTGTGCCACCGGGGCGTCGAACCGCACCGCCCGGATCTCGATCTCACTCACGGTATCCAGAGTACGGCCGCACCCGGACCTCACCGGAAGTGGTCCCAGCCGGTCGGGCCGTCGTAGGCGACGCCGTCGACCGTCACGCCGACACCGTCCGTAACCAGGCCGATCGGCCGCCAGCCCGGCGGCAGCGCCACCGTCGGGGGGAAGGTCGCGGCCAGCGCGTGGTCGTCGCCACCGGCGAGGATCCAGGTGTACGGGTCGACGCCGAGCGCCTGCGCCGCGTCGGCCATCTGCCGGGGCACCTCGAACCCGTTGCGGCGTACGTCGATCGCCACCCCGCTGGCCGTCGAGACGTGCCCGAGGTCGGCGAGCAGCCCGTCCGACACGTCGATCATGGAGGTGGAGCCGAGTTGGGCGGCCTGCGGACCGGCCTGGTAGGGCACCTGCGGCCGCCGGTACGCCTCGACCAGCAGCCGAGGGGTTCGGAAGCCCCGGGTCAGCACAGTCAGCCCGGCTGCCGCGTACCCGGTGCGCCCGGCCAGGGCGAGCACGTCCCCGGGGCGGGCACCCGACCGCAACACCGGCGGGCGGCCCTCCAGATCGCCCAGCGCGGTGACCGCGACGGTCAGGGTGGGGCTGGCCGACATGTCCCCGCCGACGACACTCGCGCCGACCGTCGCCGCCTCGGCGGAGAGCCCGTCGGCCAACTCCTCCGCCCAGCCGGTGTCCAGGTCCGCCGGCATGCAGAGAGCGACAAGCAGAGCGGTCGGCGTGGCGCCCATCGCCGCGATGTCCGCCAGGTTGGCCGCCGCCGCCCGGTGTCCGACGTCACGGGCAGAGGACCAGTCCCGCCGGAAGTGCCGCCCGTCGACAAGCACGTCGGTGGAGGCTGCCACCCGGCCGTCCGGGGCGGCCACCACCGCCGCGTCGTCGCCCGGGCCGAGCAGTGTCGTCGGCCCGTACGACAGTCGGGCGGTGATCTTCCCGATCAGCCCGAACTCCCCGATCCCGGACACACCGCTGCCACCGCGGGCGTTCCGCCCGTGTTGCCCGGCTCCGACGTGCTCGCTCACCGCTGCTCCTTGACCACCGATAGGGATCAGACCTGGTCCGTAAGGTACTTTCACCCTTCGGGCCGCTCCCGGGCGGCGACGGACGGAGGTCGAGTCGTGGTACAGGCGTACATCCTCATCCAGACCGAGGTCGGCCGCGCACGTGACGTGGCGGGTCTCATCGCGGACATCCCTGGCGTGGTACGCGTCGACGCCGTCACCGGGCCGTACGACGTGGTCGTCCTCACCGAGGCGAACACCGTCGACGAGCTCGGCAAACTCATCGTCAGCAAGGTGCAGATGGTGCCCGGCATCACCCGCACCCTCACGTGTTCGGTGGTGCGGCTGTAAGTGGACGAGATGACTTCATCCTCCGCTGCTCTGGACGACGACGACGCGCGCGACGCGGCCGACGGGACGCCCGAGCCGGCTGACGGTACCCGCGAGTCGGACGATCCAGCCCCCGCCGCGCCGGCCGGCCGCGATCGAACCATCCGCGGCGCCGCACTGCTGGCCACGTTGATCGCGCTGCCGATCACGTTGCTGGTGGCCGTGCTGGCGTTCAGCAAGCTCAGCCCGAACGCGCCAGCCGCCGCGCCGACACCCTCCGCGACCAGCGCCCGGGTGCAGTCCACCGCCCCGGTGGAGATGGCCGCCCCGGCCCTGGCCGAACGCCCGGCCACGGTCTGTCGGGCCCTGCTCTCCCAGCTGCCGGCGAGCATCCGCGACCTGGCCCAGCGGCCGGTCACCGCCGGCCCGGAGCAGAACGCCGCGTACGGCGACCCCGCGCTCACCGTGGCCTGCGGCGGCGCCGAGCCGACCTTCCCCAGCACCGACGAGGTCTGGACGGTCAACGGGGTCTGCTGGCACCTGGCCGAGCAGGCCGACCAGGCGGTTCTCACCACGGTCGACCGGGAGACGCTGATCACCGTGGGCGTCCCGCGCTCGTACGAGCAGCCGTTGCAGTGGCTGCCGACGATCTCCAGCACGATCGTGGCGAGCGTCCCCTCCGGCGGCGCGATCCCGTCCGGCTGCCAGCGCTGAGCGCAGACCGGCCCCGCCCGCGCCGGCTGACCTGCGCGGGCCGGGTCGGAAGACTCAGTGCAGGCCGATGCCGCGCCGCTGGGCGGTACGGATCAGTCGGTTGACCAGCTTCGGGTACTCCAGGCCGGAGGCCGCCCACATCCGCGGGAACATCGACGTCGGGGTGAACCCGGGCATCGTGTTGATCTCGTTGAGGTAGACGTCCAGCTCGTCGGTGACGAAGAAGTCGGCCCGGGCGAGGCCGGCGCAGTCCAGCGCGGTGAACGCGCGGACCGCGTACTCCTGCACCTGGCGGGTCACCTTCTCCGGCAGGTTGGCCGGAATGTCGTACTCGCAGGAGTCGTCGAGGTACTTCGCCTCGAAGTCGTAGAAGTCGTGGTCGGCGACGACCCGCACCTCGGCCAGCACGGACGCCTCGGGCGCGCCGCCGGCCTCGCCCTCCAACACGCCGCACTCGACCTCGCGGCCGACGATCGCGGCCTCGATGATGACCTTCGGGTCGAACTGCCGGGCGGCGGCGACCGCCGCGTCCAACTGCGCCCAGTCGGTGACCTTGCTGACGCCGAACGACGACCCGGCGCGGGACGGCTTGACGAAGACCGGCAGGCCGAGCCGCTCCTTGTCCTGCTCGCTGAGCGTCATTCCGTTGCGCAGCACGGCGTAGGTGCCGACCGGGATGCCCTCGACGGCACAGAGCTTCTTGGTGAACTCCTTGTCCATGGCGGCGGCGGACGCGAACACGTTCGCCCCGACGTAGGGGATGCCGGCCATCTCCAGCATTCCCTGGATCGTGCCGTCCTCGCCGTACGTGCCGTGCAGCACCGGGAAGACCACGTCCACATCGGCCAGCACCCGGGGGCCCTCGGTCGGGTCGAGCACCATCAGCCCGTTGCCGGTGGGGTCGGCACGCAGCACGATGTCGTCGCCGGAGTCGGCGGTGATCTCCGGCAACTGACGGGCGTTGATCGCGAGCTGGGCCGGATCTCCGTTGGTCAGCACCCACTGGCCGGCCCGGGTGATGCCCACCGGCACCACCTCGAACTCGTCCGGGTCGAGTGCGCCGAACACGCTGCCGGCGCTGACGCAGGAGATGCCGTGCTCCGGGCTGCGTCCGCCGAAGACGATCGCCACGCGGGTCTTGCCTGGGGTGGTCACTCCGGTCACCTCTTCGTACGCGACTGCGGCTGGTCGTGCTCGCCGGTGGCGCTCACCCGGTTGACCTTACTTTGCGTGGCGGTAGGGCGAGGCGATACCCGGCGAGCCACGGCGCGACACGGCAATCGGTCATCAGAGGTTATACGGTGCGTGATCGTGCGATAGCGGTGCCGCAGACCGGCGGCCCTGGCCTGCTCAGTCCCGGGAGTGCCGACGACCGACCGCGATCACCTTCACCCGCTGCCGGCCGGCCCGCACCATGCCCAGCGCCATGAACGCTCCGGCGATGCGGTCGGCGGCCTCCCGGCTGCTGGCGCCGACGACCTGCCGGCGGCGCTCTGGCGCGGTCCGCTCGTTGCGGTTGACGCTCTCGACGGGACGCACGTCGGTGAGCACCACGAGGAAGCGGGTCATCGCACGCCGCCCGAGGGTACGGCGGGGGGCTCAGGGCCGGTTCGCACGTCGTCTCCTTCCGGCAGGCCGGGATGGCGGGGCGGCACGCGACGATCGGGTACGGGGGAGAAACCCGATCGCCGCGCGCCCCATCCCCTCCGGTCGCTCACCACCACCGTCGCCACGACAACCGGCGGTGAGGACGCCATAACAGATTGACACGTGTACAGCCGTGAATGCAACTCTCATCGACGTTCTCTCATGCAGACGTTCCCGCAAATGTGTGCGACCATCGATGCATGGCCCCGAAGACCGCCCGTGCCCGCCGGCTCGGCATCGCCCTGCGCCACCACCGGGAAGCCGCCGGGCTGACGCTGGAGACAGCGGCGGATGAGATCAACAGCACCCGCAGCACCCTCTCCCGGTACGAGAACGCCCAGACCCTGATCACCCCGGCCACCGTGCGCGCCCTGCTCACGTCGTACGGGGTGAGCGCCGAGGAGGTGGCTGCCGCGGTGCAGCTCGCCAAGGACGCCCGCAAGCCGGGTTGGTGGGTGTCGTACTCCTACCTGCTGGACCCACGCACCATCGACTTCATCGCACTGGAGGCCGAGGCGACCGCCATCGCCAACTTCGAGCCCTCGGTGGTGCCCGGCCTGCTGCAAACCGCCGACTACGTCCGTGGCGTGATGCGCGGCGGGCCGCACACCCTCGGCGACGACCTGGTGGAACAGCGAGTCAAGATCCGGCTCGACCGCCAACAGCGGCTCACCGGCGACCGACCGCCCATCCTCGACGCGATCATCGACGAAGGCGCGCTGCTGCGCCCGGTCGGTGAGCCGTCGGTGATGAACGGGCAACTGCGGCACCTGGTCAAGATGGCCGAGTTGCCGAACATCAGCGTCCAGGTGATCCCGCTCTCCGCCGGCTACCACCGGGGCACCCGGGGTTCGCTACACATCCTCGAGTTCGCCGACCCGGAAGACCCGATCATCGCCTCGGTGGAGACCGTCGCCGGTCAGATGATCCTCGACCGGGCCGGCGAGACACGTACCTGCACCAAGATCATGGAGCATCTCCGAAGCGTGGCGCTCAGCCCGGCGGACAGCCGCGAGATGCTCCTGTCAGTCCTGAAGGGACGGTAGGACCGATGACACCGATGATCACAGCGGCCTTGGCCGCGGCGCCGTGGCGTAAGAGCAGCCACAGCGGCGACGAGGGCGCCTGCGTGGAGGTGGCCGCGATCCCGCGGCTGGTGGCCGTCCGCGATTCCAAGGATCCGGGCGGGCCGGCTCTGCTCTTCCCCACCGCCGCCTGGGCCGCCTTCGCCCAGGCACCACCAACGGCGCTGACCAGCCCGTCGCACGGCTGAACTCACCAGACGCACCACCTTCGCTGACCCGGCTCGCCGCACCGCTGACCATGGCGCGCGGCGAGCCGGGCTCGCTGAGCAGGGCACGAGCCGGGTCGCGGCCGGGCCGACCAGGCTCAGGCAACCAGTGGGCGGGGCTCCGCAACGGTGCGCAGCGCCTCCAGCGCGGCGATCGCGACGCCCCGGGCGCCGGCCATGTCCCGGTCCGGTACCAACGCGAAGGTCGCCACCGCCGCCTGCTCCTCCCGGAGCACGGTGTGCTCGCGGACCGTCGCCAGGAACCAGTCACGGAACTCCGGCGCCGCCTCCACCACCCCGCCGCCGACGAAGTACGCGTGCGGGTCGGTGAAGTTCGCGGCGACGGTGAACAACCGCCCCAACGCCATTGCCTGCTGGGCGAAGAGGTCCCGGGCCAGGGCGTCCGCGCGCTCGCCGTACCCCCGGACCAGCTTGGCCGCCCGAGCCACCGGCTCGGCGGTGAGCGGGTGGTCGGGATACCGGGTCAGCCAGTACGGCAGCAGGTTGCGTTCGATGCCGGTCAGCGAGGCGACGCTCTCGACGTCCCCGGTGAAGCCGCAGGCACAGGTGGGCTCCGGCTGGCCCGGGCCGAGCAGCCCGCTCAGCGGGATGTGCACGTGGCCCAACTCCCCCGCCATCCCGGCCGAACCGGCGATCACCCGGCCGCTCTCGACCACACCGCCACCGAGGCCGGTGCCGACGATCGCGGACACCGACGAGCGGTTCATCGCCTCGGAGCCGAAGTGGACGTGGTGGGCGTAGAGCGCGGCGGCGTTGCCGTCGTTGTGGTAGATCACCGGCAGGCCGAGCCGACGCTCCAGCGCCCCTCGCACGTCGAAGCCGCGCCAGGCCGGCTGGGAGAAGTTGGTGGAGCCCCGTGACGAGATGACACCGTCGGCGCTGGCCGGGCCGGGAGTGTCCAACCCGACCGCCCGGACCAGCTCACGCGGCACGCCGGTGTGCGCCAGGGCGCCGTCCAACGCCCGAGCCAGCGCCTCGATCGCCGCCTCCGGCCCGGACCGCACCTCGCTGGGGATCTCCAACAGCCCGTCCACCAGGAAGTGGCCGTCCACCGTCAGCACGGTGGCGTTGTTGCTGGTGCCGCCGTTGTCCAGCCCGACGACCACCGGCACCCCTGCGCTGCCCACCGAAACCGCCTCCCGCCGTCATGAAGTGTGAGCCGAGGTTAGTGCCAACTCCGCGC
Organism: Micromonospora chokoriensis; assembly: GCF_000718555.1. Lineage (GTDB taxonomy): Bacteria > Actinomycetota > Actinomycetes > Mycobacteriales > Micromonosporaceae > Micromonospora > Micromonospora chokoriensis_B. Next base: position 309,788 of record NZ_JOAN01000003.1, on the reverse strand, counting down.
ACCCGCCATGCCCGGCCAACCCTGGCGGGTCGGGTATCAGCCGGGCCGCCGAGCGCGGCGGTGCGCGTTGCCTCAACGCGGACGCGGCCGACCTACGCCCTGGGGTGGATCCCAGTGGAGTAGGCCGGCCGCGCCGTCCTCACGCTCGGGCTGCTACTGGTTCCACGAGGACTGGCTCGTGTAGACGAGCTGGCCGGGAACCACCTGCCCACCGGTGGTCAGTTCGGTGTAGGCCCAGTACTCGCCGGCACCCTCCAGCCGAGCGTCCGGGCTGAGCCGGAAGAGCGAGGTGCTTCCCCGTTGCGCCGTGGCCGGCAGGGTGAGCGTCGCGCTCTGATAACTCCCGGTACGGCTGATCACGGCGTGTCCGATCCGGTAGTTCACGATCGGCTTACCGGACTTGTAGGCGAAGACGTACGCCGTGTACTTGCCGCGCGCGGGCAGGAACACTTCCGCCTGCTCGCTGCTGTGCAGGTTGGTGCTCTTGTAGACTAGTTTGTCGTCCTTGTAGAGGTACAGATCGAGATCGGCCTGCGGGTCGTCGCTACCGGTCTGCACCACCAGACCCGCGGAGTCGGCCGGCACGGTGAAGGTGTGCGCCCCCACCCCGAAGCCCTGCGGGTCGAACAGCCCGCCCTGCAGGCCGGCCGGCATGGCGAACGACTTCCAGATGATCGGGGTGTACCCGGTCGACCGACCCGTCACCGGCCCGGTGAAGCCCGGCTGCATCAGCCCGAACTTGCCGTTGGTGAGCCGCCCGAACTCCAACCCGTCGTCCCCGTAGGAGCGGGCGGTGATGCCCCACGGTCGGGCCGCGACCGGCACCCGGACGCTGTGCGCGTTGCTCTTCCAGGTGATCGCGCCGGTGGTGAAGCGGTCCCACGGCGCGCTCCCGCGAGCCAGGGTGATCGTGACCGTGGCGGTCTCACCCGGACGCACCACCACCGACTTCGGGGTGACGGTCACCTCCATGCCCTTCAAACCGCTGACCACCGCGCGGTAGGTCTCCCGCTCGGCGCCGACGTTTGTGAGCTTGCGGGTCAGGGTGATCGTCTTGGTCCCGTCGTACTCGCGCAGTGAGATCGACGGCAGGTTGAGATCCCGACCATCCGGCTCGGTCGCGGTGCTGAACGAGACCAGGTCCGCCGCGTCCGGCTCGATCGTCAGGCCCGGGTCGGTGGCCTGCTCCAGATTGGCCAGGCCGCTGCCCTGATCGAGCGGGCTGGTGGTCCCCTCGGTGTCGGTGGCGGTGGTACGCAGCGCCGAACCGACCATGCCGGGCGACCAGTCCGGGTGCTGGGCGCGCAGGATCGCCGCCGTGCCGGCCACGTACGGAGAAGCCATCGACGTCCCCGAGTAGGCGTCGTAGTTGCGCCCGCCGTTGCCCGACGGGGCGACCGCCGCGATGACGTCGACACCCGGGGCGATCAGGTCAGGCTTCAGTACGCCGTAGTGCATCTGGTCCGGGCCCCGCGACGAGAAGTCCGCGACGCTGGGCTCTCCGGCGACGCTGCCGCCGTTCCCCCCGGCCCTCAGCACGCCGGTGCCGTCGGTCGGGTGGTTCATGAGGTAGGTGAAGAGCTTGCCCGACTGCGCCTCGGTGTTGAGGTAGAGCACCGGGAAGTCGTAGACGGAGTTGACCAGTTCGGTGTTCTCGGTGGCGAAGAGCACCATGCCCGCGGCACCCTTCGCCTTCAACTCGGCGACCGACTCGTACGGGGTCAGCAGGGCGCAGGCCACCAGCCGGTCCTTGACCTTCGCGGGGTCGATGCTGCCCGGGTAGCAGTACGCCGAGCCGGCGGAGACGCTGCCGGCCTGCTCGCCGTAGACCAGCGGCAGTTGCTGGCGGGGCGGGAGCAGGTCCAGCGAGCCGCCGACCAACTGGGTGCCGTCGCCCAGCCGCAGCGTTCCCTCGTTCGCCTTGATCACCGCCGCACCGACAGTGGTCACCCACGGCTGCGCGTTGCTGATCATCCCGCTCATACCGACGTTGCCGGCGGACGCCGAGACGAAGACCCCGGCCTGTACCGCGCGCAGGAAGGCGGTGCCGATCGCCGTGTTCGTCTCCCGGTCACCGAACTCCTTCCCGATCGAGTAGTTGATGACGTCCACGCCGTCGGCGACCGCCGCGTCGATCGCGGCGATGATGTCACCGTCGTAGCCCGCGCCACCCCAGAGCGCCTTGTAGACGGCGATCTGGGCGTCCGGCGCCACGCCGGAGACCGTGCCGAAGTTCCGGCCGTCGATGGTCACGTCCGGCACCCGGAGACCGGCCGCCGTCGACGCGGTGTGCGTGCCGTGGCCAAGCATGTCCAGCGGCGAGAGCGACTCGCCCTGGGGCAACTGGCCCCGCGCACCGAGGTAGGTGTTGGCCAGGTAGCGAGCACCGACGATCTTGCCGTTGCAGTGCGCCGCCTCGAAGCCCGGTCCCGTCTGGCAGGTACCGCGCCAACCCGCCGGTGCCGGCATCGTCTTGGCGAACGACGGGCTCGCCGGCCAGATGCCGGTGTCGATCACACCGATGACCATGCCGGCGCCCGTGTCGGGCCCCGGCTTCTTGCCCGCCGTCGCCTGCTCCGTGGCACTGCCCGCAGTCGTTGTGGTGCTGGTCGCCGCCGTCGCGCCGGTGGGCGCCATCGCCGGCCCGCCCACGCCGGCCACCGCAGCGGCACCGGGTCGTACTTCATTTGTGGTGACCAGCTGCGACTCGGTGACACGGCGAACCCGCTTGTCCTGCTTCAGCGCGCTCAACTGGGCCTCAGTCAGCTTCGCCGAGAACCCGTTGAAGGCGACGCTGTACGTCTGGTCGGCCTTGATGCCGATCTCATCGACCACCGAGGACCGCTGGGCGTCGAGGTGCTTGCGGTACGCCTGCGTCGCCGCTGACGTCGACTCCAGACGCTCGCCAGACGGAGGCCGGGTCCGCGCCAACCCGGAAACCCCGCCGCCGTACGTGGCGGCCGGCTCCTCGACCAACTCCACGATGTAGCGGCCCTCCGCGGCGGGAGTGGTGCTGCGCTGTTGCTGGTCGCCCCGATCGGGGCGGGTCCGGTTGGCCTCGGAGGGGTGACGAGCGGCCCCGCCGGTCAGGGTGAGCCGATCGGCATTCTTCTTCAGCTGGAGGTCGTACCCGCCCGGATCTGCCGCGCTCGGCGCTGCGGATGCCGCAGCGGCCGTACCGGGCAGGACGGCTGTGCTGCCAGCCAGGGCGAGGACCAGGAGCGGTACCGCCAGCCTTCGACGCCGCGTCGTACTCGTGATCACGGGACTCCTTCCGCCATTCATCCTCGGTGATGCCACGACAGGTCAACCCGCCGTGCGGGTGTCGCTACATGGGATAGGCGTACATCGAATTACGTGATCGCACCGTTGTCCAGATGGTGGACGGTCGGTTTGCTGAGGAGAACCTGCCACCTGGCAGGTACCAGCCATCAGGCGCCGTTGGTCGGCGAGCCGATGGCAGGCAGGCTCAGTCGGGGCGGCGGGCGGTCACTGCGGTGCCGTCCAGGTCCTCGTCGTGCCGCACGTTCGGCATCAGCCCGGCCGCGCTGAGCGCCGCGCACAGCGCCCCCGTCTGCCCGACGCCGGCCTCCACCACCAGGTGCCCGCCCGGTGCCAGCCAGTCGGCCGAGGCCGCGGCCACCCGACGCAGCACGCTGAGCCCGTCCGGGCCACCGTCGAGCGCCACCGGGGCCTCGTACAGTCGCGCCTCCGGCGGCATCAGCGCCACCGCGTCGGTCGGCACGTACGGGGCGTTGGCGACCACCAGGTCCAGCCGACCCCGCCAGTGCGTGGGCAACGGGGTGAACAGGTCACCCTCGTACACCTCGACGTTGAGCCCGACGACATTGCGGCGCGCGCACGCCACCGCCGCCGGGTCGATGTCGGCGGCGGCCAACCAGCGCGGCGCGAGCCGGTGCGCCAGCGCGACAGTGGTGGCCCCGGAGCCGCAGCAGAGGTCGACCACGGCCGGCGCCGGGCCGGTCACCTCGGCCGCCGCCTGCACCAGCAGAGCGGTGCGGGCACGCGGCACGAAGACGCCCTCGTCGACGGCGATCCGCAGGCCGCAGAACTCCGCCCAGCCGAGCAGGTACTCCAACGGTTCGCCGGCCACCCGGCGGTCGGTCAGGTCGGCCAACGCCGCCGGACTCTGCGCGGCGGCCAGCAGCAGCTCGGCCTCGTCCTCGGCGTAGACGCAACCAGCGGCCCGCAACCGGCCCACGAGAGCGGACCGGTCGGTGGGGGAAGGAAGCGCCATCGCAGACGTCAGACCGATCCGGCCGCGTCCAACGCGGCGGCGATGTCGGCGACCAGGTCCGCGGTGTCCTCCGCGCCGCAGGAGAGACGGACGAAGCCGGGGGCGGTGTCGTCGCCCCACTGTGCCCGCCGGTCCGCCGTGGTGTGCAGGCCACCAAAGGAGGTCGCCGCCGCCACCAGCCGGGCGGCCGCGACGAATCGACCCACCCGGTCCGCGTCACCCAGGTCGAACGAGAGCACCCCCGGTATCCGGCGCATCTGCGCCGAGGCCACCGGGTACGCGGGGTCGTCCGGCCGCCCCGGCCAGCGCAGGCCGGTGACGTCCGACCGGCCCGCGAGCAGGTCGACGACCGCGGCGGCGTTCGCGCTCTGCCGGGCCAGCCGCAGGTCGAGAGTGGCCAGTGACCGGTGGGCCAGCCAGGCGTCGAACGCGCCGGGGACCGCCCCGGTGGTGGTACGCCAGGTCGTCACCGCGTCGATCAGCTCGGTGGACCGGCTGGCCAGGTAGCCCAGCAGCAGGTCGGAGTGGCCGGTGAGCGCCTTCGTGCCGGAGGCCACCACCAGGTCGGCGCCGAGGTCCAGGGGACGCTGACCGAGCGGGGTGGCCGTGGTGTTGTCCACCGCGAGCAGCGCGCCGGCCGCGTGCGCCTGCTCGGCCAGGGCCGCCACGTCGACCACGTCGAGGCCCGGGTTGGCCGGCGTCTCCACCAGCACCAGCCGGACACCCTCGAACGACGGGTACGGCCCGACGGTCGGCACGAAGAGCACCCGGACGCCGATGGCCTCCAGCACGTCGGTGGCGAACGCCCGGACCGGGAAGTATCCGTCGGTGGGCAGCACCACGGTGTCCCCCGGGCGCAGCAGGGTGAGCAGCAGGCCGGTGATGGCCGCCTGACCGGTCGCGAAGACCCGGCAGTCACCGCCTTCCAACTCGCCCACCGCCGCCTCCAGCAGCCGCCGGGTCGGATTGTCCGGGCGACCGTAGCCGTTCGGCGACGTGCTCGGGCCCGAGAACGGGTCGAGGTGGTACGGCGCGGCGAAGACCGGGCCGGGCAGGAACGGATCCCCCGGTGCCGGCTCGGGCAGGCCCGCGCGTACGCAGCGGGTGCCGTCTCCCCACTCGCTCATCGGTTCCTCACTCGTACGACTCGGGCTTGGCGGTGCGGCTCATCAGGGCCCGGACGGCGAGGCGGGGGTCCATCCCCTCGTGGCAGATCCGCTCGACGTGCTCGGTGATCGGCATCTCCACGCCGTGCGCCCGGGCCAGGTCGCGGATCGCCAGGCAGCTCTTGACGCCCTCGGCGGTCTGCCGGGTGGCGGCCTGGGCCTGCTCCAGCGTCTCCCCCCGCCCCAGGTGCTCCCCGAAGGTGCGGTTGCGGGCCAGCGGGGACGAGCAGGAGGCGACCAGGTCGCCCATGCCCGCGAGGCCGGCGAAGGTGATCGGGTCCGCGCCGAGGGCCACGCCCAACCGAGCCGTCTCGGCCAGCCCACGGGTCATCAGCATGGCCCGGGTGTTGTCGCCGAAACCCATCGCGGTCGCGATGCCGTACGACAGGGCGATGACGTTCTTGACCGCCCCGCCCAGCTCACAGCCGATCACGTCGTCGTTGGTGTAGGGGCGCAGGTACGGCGTCCGGATCGAGGCCTGGACGAGCGCGGTGCGGTGGCTGTTCGTCCCGGCGACCACTGTCGCGGCGGGCTGCTCGGCGGCGATCTCCGGGGCCAGGTTCGGGCCGGAGACGACGACCACCCGGTCCGCCGCGACCCCGGCGGTCTCCACGATGACTTCGCTCATCCGCTTGGTGGTGCCGAGCTCGATGCCCTTCATCAATGACACCAGGGTCGAATCCGGGTGCAGGTGTGCGGCCCATTCGGCGAGGTTGCCGCGCAGGGTCTGCGACGGCACGGCCAGCACCACCACCTCCGCGCCGGTGATCGCCTCGACGGCGTCGGCGGTGGCGGTGACGCGGCTGGGCAGCAGCAGGTCGGGCAGGTACTCCGGATTGCGGCGCTCGGTCCGGATGCTCTCGGCGACCGGCGCGCGGCGGGCCCACACCGTCACGTCCCGCCCCGCGTCAGCGAGGATCTTGGCGAACGCGGTGCCCCACGAACCCGCGCCGAGCACCGCGACGTGACCGCTCATGCCACCGCTCCGCTTCGCTTCGCGGCGGCCTGAGCCGCACCGTTGCTGAGCCCGATGATTCGCTCGCTTCGCTCGCTCATGCCGCGTCACCCTGCTGCTCACGGCCGACGGAGGACCGGGCCGGTCGCTCCCACAGCGGCGGCGGGGTACCGCCACGGATCTCGGCGAGCATGTCCCGCAGCCGCAACATGATGGTGTCCGTCATCTCCTCGAGGGTGGCCCGGGTCGGCTGGGCGTCCGCCCACCGGCTCAGGTCGATCGGCTCCCCAGCGGCAACGGTCACCGGAATCCGGGGGCGCAGGCTGACGCGCGTGGTCCGCGGGTCGAAGATCCGCTCCGGCCCCCACATCACCACCGGTACGACGGGGGCGCCGGTGGCCAGGGCCAACCGGGCGGCACCGGTCTTGGCCTTCATCGGCCACAGCTCCGGCTCTCGCGTGGTGGTGCCCTCAGGGTAGATCACGACGGCGCCGCCCTCGTCGAGCGCGGCGACCAGAGCGTCAAGCGAGCGGACCGCCTCGACGCTGCCCCGGTCGACCGGGATCTGCCGGCACCGGTGCAGGATCCAGCCGACCACCGGCACCCGGAACACGCTGGCCTTGCCCAGGTACTGCGGCCAGACCCCGGCGTCGTAGATGAAGTGCGCGGACACCAGCGGGTCGGCGTGTGAGATGTGGTTCGCCACGATGATCATGCCGCCGTCGCGGCGGAGGTGCTCCTGACCGCGCCAGGTACGCCGGGTCCAGACGGTCATCACCGGCTTCACCAGCCCCACGGCGAACCGTTGCCAGAACCCCAGCCTCCGCCGTGCCACTGTGCCTCCTCGTCGCGCCCCAGCCCCGCCGCGAACCCCGCTCGCGACACCCGCAGCGGAAATCATGCCTGCTCGCCCCCGGTACGGCCAGTGAGGGTCCCGCCGTCCGGCTGGCAGGATTGCGGACGTGAGTCAGCCGAGGTGGGCCGTCGTGGTGCCGGTGAAGCAGCTGGCCGCGGCCAAGAGCCGGCTGCGGGGCGCGCTGCCCGGCGTACCGCACGAGGAGTTGGCGCTGGCCCTGGCGACCGACACGCTCCGCGCGGTGCTGGCCTGCCCGGCGGTCGCCGAGGCCCTGGTGGTCACCGACGACGCCCGGGTGGCGGCGGCAGCGCGGGCCGCCGGCGCGCGGGTGCTGCCGGACGAGCCGAACGCCGGCCTGAACGCCGCGTTCCGGCACGGGGCGGCCGGGGCCACCACCGGGTGGGTGGCCGGGATCACCGGGGATGTGCCGGCGCTGCGTCCGGCCGAGCTGGCCGGTGCGCTGCTCGCGGCGCAGAACGGCCGACCCGCGGTACGCCGGTTCCTGCCGGACGCGCCCGGCGGGGGCACCGTGCTGCTCACCGCCCCGCCCGGTGTACCGCTGGATCCGCGCTTCGGGGTGGGCTCGGCGGTCGCCCACGCGGCGAGCGGTGCGCTGCCACTGCGCGGCGACTGGCCCAGCCTGCGCCGGGACGTGGACACCGCCGCGGACCTGGCCGCCGCCGCCCGGCTCGGGCTGGGGCCGCGCACGGCCGCGCTCGTCGCCGCCGTTCGCCCGGCCCGCTCCGCGGGTTGAGGCCCCGGGTGTACGGTGCCAGCATGCAGGGCACGGTGGCCAGCTACGACGCGGCGACGCGCAGCGGGGTCCTGCTGCTCGACGACGGAACCGAGATGCGCTTTCCCGCCCGGGCCTTCGATGCCTCCGGGCTCCGGCTGCTCCGGCTCGGCCAGCGGGTGCGCATCGACACCGATCCCGACGGCGAGGTCGTCCGAGTGACATTGCCGACGATGATCTGAGCCAGCGAGCCCAAGTTCATTTTGCGTTTACCGTAATCGGGTGATTATGAACGGGTGAGCACCCCTCGCGAGCACCCGGCCCGCCCGCCTGCCATCGACCCCCGCAACGGCTCCCGCGTGCGCGGCACCGACGGCCGCTTCCGGCCGTCCCGCGCCGAGCGGGCCGGCGCCGCCCGCGCCGACACCCTCGCCGACGACCCGGGTGCCGCCTCCTCCGGGCTCGACGAGGTCCTCGACGCCGAGCCGACCATCGATCCGGACAGCCCGGACGCCGGTGACGTGCATCCGGTCCTGCCGAGCGACCTGCCGACCGGCGCCCCGGACGAGGACGAGGAACCCCCGACGCCCCCTCCGCTGCGGGAGGACCGGTTCCTCAACCGGGAGCTCTCCTGGCTCGACTTCAACGCCCGGGTGCTCACCCTGGCCGAGGACCAGCGCACCCCCCTGCTGGAACGGGCCAAGTTCCTGGCGATCTTCGCCAGCAACCTCGACGAGTTCTACATGGTGCGGATCGCCGGGCTGAAGCGGCGGCTCTCCGCCGGGCTGCCGGTACGCGGTGGGGACCGGCTGCCGCTGCGTACCCAACTGGCGCTGATCGCCGAGCGCACCGCCGAACTGGGTGCCCGGCACGCCGCCTGCTTCGTCGACGACGTGCTGCCCAAGCTGGCCGACGAGAGCATCCGGATACTCCGCTGGGGCGATCTTGGCGACCCCGAGCGGGAGCGGTTGCGCACCTACTTCCGGGAGCACATCTTCCCGGTGCTGACCCCGCTCGCGGTGGACCCGGCGCACCCGTTCCCGTACATCTCGGGGCGTTCGCTGAACCTGGCGGTGGCGGTTCGCGATCCCGACGGCGGTTCTGAGCTGTTCGCCCGGGTGAAGGTGCCCAACAACGTCCCCCGCTTCGTCCGGGTGGACCGGGACCAGCCGGGCGTCCGGATGCTGCCGGTGGAGGACCTGATCTCGGTGCACCTGGGGCAGTTGTTCAGTGGCATGCAGGTGGTCGAGTGCCACCTGTTCCGGGTCACCCGCAACGCCGAGGTGGAGGTCGACGAGGACCGCGACGAGGATCTGCTCCAGGCCCTGGAGCGGGAGTTGGCCCGGCGACGGTTCGGTCCGCCGGTCCGCCTGGAGGTCGCCGCGTCGATCTCCGACCACATGCTGGAGCTGCTCGTCCGCGAGCTGGACATGAACGACCAGGACGTGCAGCGGGTGCCCGGGCTGCTGGACCTCTCCGCGTTGTGGCAGGTCTACGGTGAGGCCGACCGACCGGACCTCAAGGACCCTCCGTTCGTGCCGGCCACCCATCCGCGACTTGCCGAGGGCGAGGTGCCGCGCAGCGTCTTCGCCACCCTGCGCGACGGGGACATCCTGGTGCACCACCCGTACCACTCGTTCGCCACCAGCGTGCAGCGCTTCATCGAGCAGGCCGCCGCCGACCCGAACGTGCTGGCCATCAAGCAGACCCTCTACCGGACCAGCGGCGACTCGCCGATCGTCGACGCGCTCGTCGACGCGGCCGCCGCCGGCAAGCAGGTGGTGGTGCTGGTGGAGGTGAAGGCCCGTTTCGACGAGGTGGCCAACATCGGCTGGGCCCGCACGCTGGAGCGCGCCGGCTGCCATGTGGTGTACGGCCTGGTCGGCCTGAAGACGCACTGCAAGACCGCGCTGGTGGTCCGCCAGGAGGGCAACCAGATCCGGCGGTACTGCCACATCGGCACCGGCAACTACCACCCGAAGACGGCCCGGATGTACGAGGACTTCGGCATGCTCACCGCCGACCCGGAAATCGGCGCCGACCTCACCGACCTGTTCAACGTGCTCACCGGCTACAGCCGGCAGACCGCGTTCCGGCGGTTGCTGGTCGCCCCGCAGGGCATCCGCAGCGGCCTCATCGAGCGGATCGACCGGGAGATCTCGCACGTCCGGCTGGGCATGCCCGGCCTGGTCCAGTTCAAGGTCAACTCACTGGTCGACGAGGGGGTGACCGACGCGCTCTACCGCGCCTCGCAGGCCGGCGTGCACGTCGACCTGCTCATCCGGGGCATGTGCACGCTGCGCCCCGGCGTGCCGGGGTTGTCGGAGAACATCCGGGTCCGCTCGATCCTGGGCCGGTTCCTGGAACACTCCCGGGTCTTCCGGTTCGGCAACAACGGCGAAGCCGAGTTCTGGATGGGCTCGGCCGACCTGATGCACCGCAACCTGGACCGGCGGGTGGAGGCGCTGGTGCGGGTGAGCGATCCGATCGCCCGCGCCGAGCTGGACCACATGCTGACCGCCGCGATGAGCCCCGACGTGGACGCGTTCGAACTGGCCGCCGACGGCAGTTGGACCCGGCGTACCGGCGACGAATCGGCCCGGACCCATCTACAGGAACTGCTGCTGCGCCGCGTCGGTGGCACGGCCAGCTGACCGCTCAGCGCATAGGGTGAGCTGATGGTCGAGGAGGAGCAGAAGTACGAGGTGGACGACGCCTACGTGCTGCCGGACCTGGCCGGCACGGCCCCGGCCGGGGGTCGGGTCCGGGCGCTGCCACCGGTGACGCTTGTCGCCCGCTACCTCGACACGGTCGATCTGCGGCTGGCCCGGGCCGGTGCCTCGCTGCGCCACCGCCGGGGAGACCAGCTGCCCTGGACGGTGAAACTGCCGACCGGGACGCCGGGCGTCCGGCATGAGATCTCCCGCTCCGGGCCAAAGGGGCAGCCGCCACCGGAGCTGGTGGAGTTGGTCACCGTCCTGCACCGGGGTGCGCCGCTGGCCCCGGTGACTGTGGTCCGGACGCTGCGGCACGCGTACGAGGTGTGCGACCGGGCCGGCACGGTGCTCGCCGAGGTGGTGGACGACCGGGTGACAGTGCTCGACGACGCCGGCGCCACCACCGACACGTTCCGTGAGCTGGAGGTCGAGCTGAAGGCCGGCGACCGGCAGTTGCTCGACCGGGTCGGCGCGGTGCTGCGCGAGGCGGGCGCCCGAGGCGGGTCGTTCACGCCGAAGCACGTACGGGCGCTGGGCGTGACGGCGCAGGCCGAGCCGGACCTGGTCGCGCCGGCCGGGTTACCCGCCGAGCCGACCGCTGGCGACGTGGTGACCGAGGTGGTCCGCAAGGAGATCGGCCGGCTGCTGGCGCACGACCCGCTGGTCCGGCTGCGCACCCCGGCCGCCGGCGGCGACACCGCCGTGCACCAGATGCGGGTGGCCTGTCGACGCCTGCGCAGTGACCTGCGCACCTTCAAACCGTTGCTCCGCAGGACCTGGTCCCGTCCGCTGCGCGCCGAGCTGCGCTGGTTGGCCGGTGTTCTCGGCGCGGCCCGCGACGCCGAGGTGCTGCGCGCGCGGCTGCGCCGCACCGCCGACGCCGATCCGCTCAGCCCACTCGACCAGGGCACGGTGGACCGGCTGGACGAGGTGCTCGCGCAACGGCAGCGGCGGGCGCTCACCGCCATCGACGAGTTGCTGCGCTCCGCGCGCTACCTGGCCCTGGTGGATTCCCTGGTGCTTGCCGCCCGCGCGCCCCGGCTCACCCGCCGGGCCGCCGCCCCCGCGGCGGAGGCGCTGCCCGCGCTGGTGGCGCATCCCTGGGAACGGCTGACCGGGCCGGACGGCGTGGACGGGCTCGACGCGCAGTCACCGGACGACCTCTGGCACGCCGTTCGCAAGGAGGCCAAGCAGGCCCGGTACGCGGTCAACGCGGTGGCCCCGACGGTCGGCAAGGGCGCCCGCCGGCTGTCCCGTGCCCTCGCCCGCGTGCAGGACGTGCTCGGCGAGCACCAGGATGCGGCGGTGGCGGCGGACACCTGGCTGGAGATCGCCGCCGAGCGGCCGGACGACCACGAGTTGGCGGTCACCGCCGGACGACTGGCCGAGCGGGAACGCCTGTCGGTGCGCCGGATGCGGGATCTCTTCCCGGCCGCCTGGCACCGGGCCACCCGGCGACGGCGGACCAGTTGGCTGCCGTGACCGGCATTCGGGCCGCGGGCGGGGTGGCCTGGCGGCCGACCGCCGACGGCGTACGCGTCTGCGTGGTGCACCGCCCCCGCTACGGCGACTGGACGCTGCCGAAGGGCAAGCTGGAGCCGGGCGAACACGCGCTGGCCGCGGCGGTCCGCGAGGTGGCCGAGGAGTCCGACGTGCGGGGCGTACCGCAGGTGCGGTTGCCGTCGGTGCGCTACCGCAGCGAGGGGCAGCCCAAGCTTGTCGACTACTGGTCGATGCTCGCGGTGGCCAGCGGCGGTTTCCAGCCCGGCACCGAGGTGGATGCCGTGCGCTGGCTCGCAGTGGACGACGCGATCCGGTTGGTCAGCTACCCCCACGACGCCGAGGTGTTGGCGGCGTTCGCCGCGCTGCCGCCGGTGACGGCGACGGTAGCGCTGGTCCGGCACGCGCACGCCGGTAAGCGGGCCACCTGGTCCGGCCCGGACGTCGGACGGCCCTTGGACGCCGAGGGGTGGGCCCAGGCCAACAGACTGGCCGGGCTGATCGCCCTGATCCGGCCGGCCCTGCTGGTGTCGGCGTCGCCGCGCCGCTGCGTGCAGACACTGGACCCGGCGGCCGTCTTGCTCGACCTGCCGATCGAGGTCTGCGGCGACCTGGACGAGCCGCAGCCCGGCCAGCAGAGCGACGAGCAGATCCTGGCCTGCGCCGCCCGCGTGCTGGAGCTGGCCGGCGCCGGTGGGCAGGCGGCGGTGTGCAGCCAGGGCAAGGTCCTGCCGGGCGCCCTGGAGCGGCTGACCGGCCGCACCGACGAGGACTTCACCACCCCGAAGGGTGGCGGCTGGCTGCTCGCCTTCACCGCCGACCGGCTGCTGGCCGCCGACCGTCTGTAGGCCCCGGAACGGCTTTCCGTCAGCGGGGCGGCAGGGTCAGGGTCACCGCTACCGGCAGGTGGTCGCTGGCCGTGCTGCGCGGCGCGACCGGGTCACTCGGGGTCAGGCCGGACGAGACGAAGACGTGGTCGATCTGCTGGCGCGGGTCGTCCGCCGGGCTGGTCACCAGCGGTCTAGCGGCGGCCAACGCGTCGACCAGGCCCACGTCGATGAACTGCGCGTACGCCTCGTCGCCCGGCTCGGTGTTCAGGTCACCCGCCACCACCAGCGGCCGCCCGGCCGCGTACCGGGTGGCGAAGTCGGCGACCGCGCGGGCCTGGACCACCGGGCCCTTGTCGGGCGGCGGTTGCAGGTGGGTGCTGACCACTGCGGTACGGACGCCGTCGCCGAGGTCCAGCGTGACGGCGAGGGCCTGTGCGCCGGTGGGCGCACCGACGGCGGCCAGCGGCAGGGTCCGCGGATCGTCCATCGGCCAACGGCTGAGCACCGCGTCACCCCAGACGGGGTCGGCGGCCGGCCCGAAGACGTAGGGCATACCGAGCCGGTCGGCCAACAGGTCCAGGGTGTCGTGCCCGCCGTTGAGCAGCCAGGCCCGGTCCACCTCGCTGAGCAGCACCACGTCGGGCCGTTGCCGGTCGACCACCTCGGCGAGGCCGGTCAGGTCGAACCGGCCGTCCAGCCCGAAGCCCATCCGGATGTTGTAGGCCACCACGGTCAACCGCTGCGGCGGGCCGTCCCGGTTGCTGGCCACCGGCACCTCGTCGGCGAGCACCGGCGCCAGCAGGGCCAGCGCGGTGACCACGGCGGCGGCCCGCAGCGGCGGAAACGGCCCGGGGAGCCGGTGCACGACCCGACCGGCGGTGAACGCCACGGCGGCGATCAGCACGGCCACCAGCACGGGCACCGCGGCGTTGGGGTAGCCGAGGTCGTAGGCCGAGTAGTACCCAACGGCCCCCAGCGCGAAGACGAGCATGCCGGCGGCGACCGCGTACCCCCGGCGGGCCGCCCCGCTCGCGGTGTCCACGTTCGCGGTGTCGCCCTCTGGCTGGCTGGCGTCGTCGGTCAGGGCGAGGCAGGCGCCGAGGCCCACCGCCGCGAGGAGGATGGCCACAAGGAGCAGGTCGCCCCGGTCGAGGGCGAACAGCACCGCGCCGGCCAGCAGCGCCACCGGGCCGTAGCCGCGGCCCCACCGTCGGGGCGGGCGGGTCAACGCGGCGCACAGGAACCCGGCGACCGCCACCGACACCGGGGCCAGGCCGAACAGTGGCGAACGAGCCACACCATCCCCGGCGACCAGGTACGACATGCCGGTCTGGACCAGCGCCGGGGAGAGCGCCACCATTCCGGCCAGCAGCAGCGCAGGCCCGGCCAGCAGCCACGCTCGGGCCCCACCAGGGCCGGCAGGGGTGTCAACGGGGCCAGCGAGGGCGGCACCGGCTCCGGCGCGCTGACCGGGTTGCGCCGTGCCGACCAGGAACACCGCCACCGCGACGGCGCTGAGCAGCCAGGCCACCCAGTCGCCCCGCCAGACGAGGTCGACGGTGTCCAGCACCGCGTGCAGGGCCGCGTTGACCGCGAACCCCAACGCCAGCCCCGGGACCGGTCGGTCGGTGTCGGCAGCGACGCCGACCAGCCAGACCAACCCGGCGAGCAGACCGGCGGTGGCCAACCAGAGCTGCGTACGCCCGCCGGGTGCGGCGGTGAGCGTGAGCCGGGCGGCGGCGAGCACGACGGCGGCGACGACCGTGACCGGGCGTGCGCCGACTCGGCGGACCACGGCGGGTGCGCCCAAGGCGAGCACGAACCAGCCGAGGGCGAATGCGCCCATCAGCTCGGCCGGGGTGGACGCCGCCTGGCCGAAGATGGTGATGATGCCGGGCAGCCAGACCCGCAGCACGTCGATGAGGAGGAGCACGCCCAGCGCGAGCGTTCCGGTGGTCAGCTGGCGGTAGCGCACCGGCGCCCCATTTCGGTGTCGACGGGCCGGCGGAGGGGGGCCGGCACGGCGATTCTGCGTGAGCGAGCCAACCGGGTCAACGGTCCCGGTACGCCGCAAGGGCGTCCACCCATGGGTGGACGCCCTTGCGGAGCCGGTCGGTCAGCGCTTGCTGGCCGCCTTCTTGGCCGGAGCCTTCTTCGCCGGCGCCTTCTTGGCCGCCGTGCTCTTGCTCGCCGCCGCAGTGGTCTTCTTCGCCGCGGTCGACCGGGTCGCAGCGGTGGTCTTCTTCGCCGCCGCGGTCTTCTTGCTGGCGGCCGTCTTGGTCGCCGTGGTGCTCTTGCTCGCCTTGGCCGGGGCGGTCTTCTTGCTGGCGGCCGTCTTGGTCGCCGTGGCGGTCTTGCTCGCCTTGGCCGGGGCGGTCTTCTTGCTGGCGGCCGTCTTGGTCGCCGTGGCCGTCTTGGTCGCCGTGGCGGTCTTGCTCGCCTTGGCCGGGGCGGTCTTCTTACTGGCCGCCTTGGCCGTGGTCGCCTTGGTGCCCGCCGCCTTGGCCGTGGCGGTGCTGGTGGTGGCCTTCTTCGTCGCCACCGTGGCCTTCGGCACCTTGCCGCTGGCCACCATCTCCTTGAACCCGGCGCCGGGGCGGAAGGTCGGGACTGACGTCTTCTTGACCTTCACCGCCTCGCCGGTACGCGGGTTGCGCGCTGTTCGCGCACCACGCACACGCTTTTCGAATGCTCCGAATCCGGTGATCGCCACCTTCTCGCCCTTGGTGACCGCCGCCTGGACCTCGGTGAGGACCGCGTCGAGCGCGGCCGTCGCCATCTTCCGGTCCCCCAGGCGAACGGCGAGCGCCTCGATGAGCTCGGCCTTGTTCACGACTTCCTCCCGATTGTGCAACTGACTCGTCGCGAGCCATTCTGCGCGCACGGTATGCCCTGTGCTGCCGGGACACAAACATTCGGCAGAAAAAAGCCCTTGTGTCGTAACGGATTCACCCCCACCGGTTGGACCGATGGGGGTGAAATCCGCTGTGCGGGCGGCCTAACGGCTATGCCACGGAGGGCAGGAACGGCAGTCGGCGCGCCTCGTATGAGTCGATCTCGGCGGCGTGCCGGAGGGTGAGTCCAATGTCGTCGAGGCCCTCCAGGAGCCGCCAACGGCTGAAGTCGTCCAGCGGGAACGACCAGCTCGCGTCCCCCGCCCGGAGCTGCCGGGCGGTCAGGTCGACGGTCACCGGAGTGGTCGGATCCGACTCGACCAGATCCCACAGCTCTTCGACGGCTTTCAATTCCAACTCGACCGGCAACAGACCTTCCTTGAGAGCGTTGCCGCGGAAGATGTCACCGAAGCGCGGCGCCACCACCGCGCGGAAACCCCAGTCCCGCAGCGCCCAGACGGCGTGCTCCCGAGAGGAGCCGGTGCCGAACTCCGGGCCGGCGATGAGGATCGACGCCCCGGAATAGTTTTCATCGTTGAGCACGAATGCCGGGTCTTCCCGCCAAGCGCTGAACAGCCCGTCGGCGAAGCCCGTCCGGGTCACCCGCTTGAGGTACACGGCCGGGATGATCTGATCGGTGTCCACGTTGGACCGGCGCAGCGGCACCGCAGTGCCGGTGTGGGTGGTGAACTTGTCCATCTCGTCGGTCCCTTCTACAGATCGGCGGGGGCGGCCAGCCGGCCGACCACGGCGGTGGCGGCGGCCACCGGCGGGGAGACCAGGTGGGTACGCCCACCCCGGCCCTGGCGGCCCTCGAAGTTGCGGTTCGAGGTGGAGGCGGAGCGCTCGCCCGGCTTCAGCGTGTCGGGGTTCATCCCCAGACACATGGAGCAGCCGGCGAACCGCCACTCGGCCCCGGCGTCGGCGAAGACCTTGTCCAGCCCCTCGGCCTCGGCGGCCTCGCGCACGGCGGCGGAACCGGGCACCACGAGCATCCGGACGCTGTCGGCGACCCGGTGGCCACGCAGCACGTCGGCGGCGGCGCGCAGATCCTCCAGTCGCCCGTTCGTGCAGGACCCCACGAAGACCACGTCGATGGGCAGCTCCCGCAGCGGCGTGCCGGGACGCAGGTCCATGTATTCCAGGGCCCGGCGGGCGGCGGTGCGCTCCGAGTCGGTGGTGAACTCCTCCGGGTCCGGCACCGGCGCGCTCAGCGGCGCACCCTGCCCGGGGTTGGTGCCCCAGGTGACGAACGGCGTGACCAGGCTGGCGTCCAGGGTCACCTCGGCGTCGAAGCGCGCGCCCTCGTCGGTGGGCAGCGTCCGCCACCACGCCACCGCCGCGTCCCAGTCCGCGCCCTGCGGCGCGTTCGGTCGACCCTTGAGGTACGCGAAGGTGGTCTCGTCCGGCGCGATCATGCCGGCCTTGGCACCCCACTCGATGGACATGTTGGCGATGGTCATCCGCCCCTCCATGGAGAGGGCCTGAATCGCCTCGCCGCGGTACTCGACGATGTGCCCGCGACCCCCGCCCGTGCCGACCTGGGTGATCAGCGCGAGCACCAGGTCCTTGGCGGTCACGCCGGGCGCGAGGCGGCCGGTGACGTTCACGGCCATCGTCTTCGGCCGGCTCTGCGGCAGCGTCTGGGTGGCCAGCACGTGCTCCACCTCGCTGGTGCCGATGCCGAAGGCGAGCGCGCCGAAGGCGCCGTGGGTGGCGGTGTGCGAGTCGCCGCAGACGATCGTCAGGCCCGGCTGGGTGAGACCGAGCTGCGGGCCGATCACGTGCACGATGCCCTGGTTGTCGTCGCCCAGCGGGTGCAGCCGCACCCCGAACTCGGCGCAGTTACGGCGCAGCGTCTCGATCTGCGTACGCGACGTGGGGTCCGCGATGGTGAGCAGGTCACCACGGCGGAGGCGGAACGCCGGGTCGGCGTACCCGGTCGGGGTGTTGTGGTCCTCGGTCGCGAGGGTCAGGTCGGTACGACGCACCCGGCGCCCGGCGAGCCGCAGCCCGTCGAACGCCTGCGGGCTGGTCACCTCGTGCAGCAAGTGCAGGTCGATGAAGAGCAGGTCCGGCTCACCAGCGGCGGACCGTACGACGTGCGCGTCCCAGACCTTCTCGGCCAGGGTCCTCGGCTCAGGAGTGACTCCCACCATCTGGACATCCTAAATTCTGGGAGGTAAGTTTCGGCTTGTGGGACACAGTATGAGCGGTGTCGGCGTTCTCGACAAGGCGGTGGTCATCCTGGCCGCCTGCGTTGACGGCGCCAGCCTGGCCGAACTCGTTGAACGCACCAAGCTGCCCCGGGCCACCGCACATCGCCTGGCCCAGGCCCTGGAGATCCACCGGATGCTGGTCCGCGACACCCAGGGCAGATGGCGACCCGGCCCCCGCTTGGGCGAGCTGGCCAACGCCGCACCAGACGTCCTGCTGACCGCCGCCGAGCCACTGCTGGCCGCGCTGCGCGACGCCACCGGCGAGAGCGCACAGCTCTACCTGCGCCGCGCCGACGAGCGGATCTGCGTGGCGGCGGCGGAGCGCGCCAGCGGTCTACGGGACACCGTTCCGGTCGGCTCGGTGCTGCCGATGACGGCCGGCTCCGCGGCCCAGATCCTGCTCGCCTGGGAGCCACCGGAGGCGGTGATGCCGCTGCTGCCGCGCAGCAAGTTCACCGGCCGCACGCTCGCCGAGGTACGCCGTCGTGGCTGGGCGCAGAGCGTCGCCGAGCGGGAGGCCGGTGTGGCGAGCGTCTCCGCCCCGATCCGCGACCGCACCGGGAGAGTGATCGCCTCGGTGAGCATCTCCGGCCCGATAGAGCGCCTCGGCCGCCGCCCCGGCGAACGCCACGCCATGGCCGTAGTAAGAGCCGGCCAACGCCTATCCGGCCTCTAACCCCACCACCCCCTCCCGCCGCCGGTCCCACCCTTCACCGCGTTGATCATGAAGTTATTGCCATCTACGTCGGCGCGTCTTGACGATAACTTCATGATCAACCGGGGCCGGCCGGGGAGGAGGGAAGGGGTTGGAGTTGGGGGTAACGAGAAAGGCTCACCTCGCGGATGCGAGGTGAGCCTTTGATTTGTAGCCCCGACCGGATTCGAACCGGCGCTACCGCCTTGAGAGGGCGGCGTCCTGGGCCGCTAGACGACGGGGCCAGAACTTTTTCATTCACCACCCTCGCGGGCGGTGCGACTGTAGTCTAGCGGCACCGTCTCCCGGCACGAGCGCGGGGTGCGGGGTCGCCAGCGGGCTCGGCAGCAGAGCCGGAACGGGCCTGGCTGCGGACACGAAACAGCCCGCCTCACCAGGTGAGACGGGCTGTACACGATGTAGCCCCGACCGGATTCGAACCGGCGCTACCGCCTTGAGAGGGCGGCGTCCTGGGCCGCTAGACGACGGGGCCAGAACAACTTTCGCTCCCCCGCCTTCACCGGCGGAGGAGCTGCACTCTACCAGAGATCACCCTCCGCCCCCGGAGGGGCGGAGTCGAACTCCGTCAGAATCCAGCGTCTGGAATTCTCGCGAATTCCAGCAGCGCTGGGGTACCAGGACTCGAACCTAGACTAACTGAACCAGAATCAGTCGGGCTGCCAATTACCCCATACCCCATTGGCACCTTGCGGCGCCGGGAGTGAACTTTACCCTCCCGGTGCCGGCAGGCCAAATCCGATCCCCCCGAACCACCATGAGCTGCGGAAACAGGGGCATCAGACGGATCAGGCGACGGGCACCACCGGGTTGGTGAGCTCGCCGATACCGTCGATCCGCACGGTGACCGTATCCCCCTCAAGAAGCGGGCTAACCCCGGCTGGAGTGCCGGTGAGAACGACGTCGCCGGGCAGCAGAGTCATCACGTGCGAGATGTACGACACCAGGCCCGGCACGTCGAAGACCATGTCCTTCGTCCGGCCGAGTTGGCGTACCTCCATCTCCTCCGGGTTGCGACCCACCTCACACCGGATCTCCAAGTCGGAGACGTCCAGGCCGGTGGTGATCCACGGACCGATCGGGCAGAACGAGTCGAAGCCCTTGGCCCGGGTCCACTGCCCGTCCGAACGCTGAAGGTCCCGAGCGGTGACATCGTTGGCGCAGGTGTAGCCGAAGATGGCACGTTCGGCGGCGGCCCGGTCGGCGCGGCGCGCGCCCGGCGCCCCGATCACGACCGCCAGCTCCGCCTCGTGCTCGACCTGCTTGGAGAAGATCGGCAGTCGGATGGCGTCCCGTGGGCCGATCACCGAGGTGGACGGCTTGAGGAAGAGCAGCGGCTCCTTGGGCACGTCGTTGCCGAGCTCGGCGGCGTGGTCGGCGTAGTTGCGACCAACGCAGACGACCTTGCTGGGCAGGATCGGCGAGAGCAGCCGGACGTCGGAGAGGGCCCACCGGGCCCCACTGAATGAGAGTTGGCCGAACGGGTGGCCCTCGATCTCGGCGATGGTCAGGCCCTGCGGCCCGGCCTCCGGTTCGCCTTCGACGGCACCGAACGACATTCCCTTGGCATGGGCAAAACGAGCGATACGCACCTGGCCAATCTAGCCCCGCCGGCCCCTCGACCGGCCAGGACCGGCCCTCGGGTGTGCGCAACCCATCAGCGCGCGGCACCCTACCGGAGCTGGAGGTGACCGGGGCGGGCTTCCCGACTTCGTACCCGCACGGTGGCGGCCCGCCCCTAGCGTCGGCTCCGGAGGTTCGTTCGTATGCCTGCATCGACACGACACCACAGAGCCCTCGCAGTGTTCGTGCACTGCCTCGGCATCCTCGCCGCAGTGCCGGCCCTGCCGGCGGCGGCCCCGGAGGCGACGGCCGCGCCACGGCCACCGGCCGCCACGCCACAACCAGCAGCGGCCGCGCCACGACCAACCGCGTCGGCGTCACGGCCAGCGGCGGCCACGCCACGACCGACGGCGTCGGCCGGCCCAGTGGCCACCCGGCCACCGGTGGCGATGGTCGCGCGAGTGACCGAGCCCACCCCGCCCTCGGCGCCACCGGCGCTGGCACCGCCCTCCCGGGCACCGGCGTCGGCGTCCCCGCAACAGGTCACGGTGGCGGTCGCGACGGAGAACAGCCCGGCGCCGAGGTACCGGATCCAGGTGCGCAACGTGAGCAACGGGCCGCTGGACACCACCGTGCGGCAGGAGCTGCCACCCGGGTCGTCGACTACCGCGATCAGCGGCGGTGGCCGGTCCACCCCGGCTGGCGGGTCGGCCACCGAGGTGACCTGGCGGTTGCGGCTGCCCGCGCACAGCACCACCACGCTGGGCACCGCGCTCGCCGCGACCGCGCCGGGCCGTCCGCTGACCGCGCCGACCTGCGCGTTCACAAGTGACGGCAGCCGACCGTACGACTGCGCCACGGCCACCTGGCAGGCGGCAGGGGCACCGGCGGCCGAGGTCACCGAGGCGCCGCCCTGGCGTCGCTACCCGGTGCTGCTCGCCGGACTGGCGGTCCTACTGCTGATCAGCGCCGCCTTGGTCTGGGTGTGGCGACGTCGGCGCACCCGTCGGGTGACGGCCGCCGCACTGTCCACCAGCGGCGGGGCCGAGGTTGGCCGCGGGACGATCTATCCGCGTCCAGCGGTTCCGAGCCCGGTGCGCCGTCGGCGTACCCCGCCGGTCTGGATGTTGGTGGGCGCCGCCGTCGCGGTGCTGGCCGGCCTCGTCGGCACCGCGGGGTGGACGGCCACTCGGCAGGTCGCGGCGATCGACACGCAGAAGCAGCCCACCAGCGGCGCGTGGACCGGCACCGGGGTCACCGGGTCGATGGGCGTGCCGCTACGCGAGTCGGCGTTCGAGTTCACCGTGTACCGGATGGCCTGCGGCACGCCCGGCACCGCCGGGAAGACCGATGGCGGCAGCGCCGCTCCGGCCAACAGTCGACGCTGCCAGGCCACCGTGGGTGTGCGCAACGTCACCGGCGACCATCAGCCCTGGCACAGCGAGCTGCAACGGGCGTACCTGCCCGGCGGGCGTTGGGTGAGCACCGACGAGTCGGCCACCCGGGCCGCCAACCTGGGTCGGGACGTCTTCGCCGACCCGATGGCGGCAGGCACCCGGATGGTGCTCCCGCTGGTCTTCACAGTCGACGGGCGGGACCCGCCCCAGCAGTTGGAGCTGCGCAGCGGGGTGTTCTCCGCCGGCGTCCGGGTGCACATGCCCTGACCGGTGTGCGGGCGGCGGTCGTACCCTGGGTGGGTGACCGCCGCCCTCGCCCCCGCCGTGCTCGACGTGGCCCAGTGGCAGGCCCGCCGGCAGGCCCACGAGGAGCGGGTGGACGTCTGGCTGACCCCGCACCTGGCCCGCCGACGACGCGGTGAGCGGCATCCGGTGGCCGACTTCCTGTTCACCTACTACTCGCACCGCCCGGCCCAGCTGCGTCGCTGGCATCCGGGGCCCGGGGTCGAGCTGCGCGACGCCGACCCGGCCGAGTTCGGCCGCGACTACCGCGCCGGCGCCGCCGGGGTCACCCTCGACACCGATGGGGTACGCGAACGGCGCGGCGAGTCGATCGCCTGGATCCGCTCGCTGTTGGCGGCCACCGCCGGGCGGGCGCCGCACTTCGGCTGCTTCGGGATGCACGAGTGGGCGATGGTCTACCGGCAGACCCGGGAGGAGCTGCGGCACAACGCCTGGCCGCTGCGGCTGACCCCGGAGCGGACCGCCGAGGTCGTCGAGGAGCGGGGCGTGCGGTGCAGCCACTTCGACGCGTACCGGTTCTTCACCCCGCCGGCCCGCCCGTTGAATCTGCTCAGCCCGACCCGGGAGACGCAGCACGCGCACGAGCAGCCGGGCTGCCTGCACGCCAACATGGATCTGTACAAGTGGGCGTACAAGTTGTCGCCGTTGGTCTCCTCGGAGCTGGTGGCCGACGCGTTCGACCTGGCCCGGGACATCCGCACGCTGGACATGCGGGCCAGCCCGTACGACCTGGCGGCACTCGGCTATCCACCGGTGCGGGTGGAGACTGCGGACGGCCGGGCGGAGTACGCAGTGGCGCAGCGCGGATTCGCCGAGCGGGCCGCGGTGCTGCGCGAAAGGCTGCTCGCCGCCGTCCCGGCCTGAGTCACCCCGCCCTAGTCGCCGTCGGCGCGGCGGTCGCGCTTGCGCTGGGACTGGCGCTTCTTCTCGGCCAGCCGACGCTCCTTGGCCCCACGGGACGGGCGGGTCGCTCGGCGGGTCGGAGGTGGGGGCGCCGCGGCCTCCCGCAGCAGTGCGGTCATCCGCGCCCGGGCCGCCTCCCGGTTGGCCAGCTGGGCCCGGTGCTCACTGGCGGCGATCGTCAGCACCCCGTCGACCAGACGGTTGGCCAGCCGGTCCAGCGCCCGCGACCGCAGCCACTCGGGTACGGCCGGCGAGTTGGCCAGGTCGTAGCTCAGCTCGACCCGGGAGTCCGCAGTGTTCACACCCTGCCCACCCGGCCCCGACGAGCGGGAAAAACGCTCCCGCAGCTCCCCGGCGGGAACGACCCACCTGTCGGTCACCCGCAATCCGTCGTCCACGCCCCGAGGCTAGCCCCACCCGCCGTGCAGTCGGGATGGAGTACCGAGACCAGCCCACCCGAACCGCCGCCGCTATCGGTGTGGGGGCTCCCGCTGTGTCGGGGACTGGCTGGGCGCCGGTCCGGCGGTCTCCTCGTCGGCGCCGGCCGCCGCGTACGCCACCGCGCCGAAGAGCAGTAGCGCGATCACCCCGGCCTTCACGGTGACCCCACGGATCAGCGTCCAGGCGCCGCGACGGGCACCCGGCAACGATTTCTTTGCGGTCTGGTAATCGTTCCACCCGCGTCGTGCCCGGGCGTACGCCGACCCCACTGCACATCCGATGATCAGGCCCACCAGCAGGAGGACCGTGAGAAGAGGACGCTCCACCTCCGCCAGTATCCATACCGACCGTAATATTTCCATTGCCCGATGCCGTCCGGCCGGATATCTGACACTGACGGCCGCCGCGAGGGCGTTCGAGCAGCTCAGCCGCCCTTGCCGATGATCGTGTCGGCGGTCTGCTGGACCTGGTCGATCGGGATGGCGAAACCGATGCCGATCGATCCGCTTCCGTCGATGGTGGCGATGGCGGTGTTCACCCCGACCACCTCCCCGCGCGCGTTGACGAGTGGCCCACCGGAGTTGCCGGGGTTGATGGACGCGTCGGTCTGCACCGCGGTGTGCCGGTTGTTGCCGAGCCGTACCTGCCGGTCCAGCGCGCTGACGATGCCCGCGGTGACCGTCCCGGCCAGACCGAGCGGCGAGCCCACCGCGAGCACCGGCTCACCGACCCTGGTCGCGCCCGGCTTGGCCAGGGGCAACGGGGTGAGACCGGCCGATGCGGGCACCTTCAGCACCGCCAGGTCACTGCGCGGCTCCCGTCCGACCACCTCGGCGGCGAACCGGCGGCCGTCGGGCAGCTCCACGGTCACCGGTCCGCCACCGCCCTTGGCCAGGATGTGGTCGTTGGTGATCAGATGCTGCTGGTCGTCCACGGCGAAGCCGGAGCCGGTCGCGGACCCACCGGTCGCTCCGCCCGCCAGCACCGACACCACCCCGGGTACGGTCCGCTCGGCGGCGGTCACCAGCTCGGCCGGCACCGGGGCGGCGGATGCCGCAGCCGGGCCCCCAGCCCCGTCCCGGCCAGCGACCACGCCACCGGCGACGGCTCCGGAGACGGCGGAGAGCGCCACCACGGCCAGCGCGGCGAGCAGCCGTCGAGGCCGCCGCCCGCCAGGATCACGCTCGGGCGCGTCCCACCACCCGCGTCCGTCCGGGTCGAGTTCCGGTGAGATGAACCAGGGACCGCGCGGTTCGCCCAGTCCGGTCTGCACTGCCATCCGTACTCCTCACGGTCGACGTCGTTTGTGCGCGGCGGTCAGGGCAGCCGGGAGAACCAGCGCATCGAGCCGGCGGCGGCGCCCATCGCGAACACCAGTCCGAGGCCGATGAACCGGGCCGAGACGTCCTGCCGCTCGGTGCGGTAGCCGACCGAGCTGCCGATGTCGTCGTAGACGGCGCGCAGCTCGTCGGTGGTGCTGGCCTCGTGGAACATCCCGCCGGTCTCCTCGGCGACCGCCTTGAGGGTCTGCCCGTCGACCGGCACCTGGATGGGCCGTCCACCACGGTCGACGAACCCGGACGGCGTTCCGAAGGAGATGGAGTGCACCGGCACCTCCGCCGTCACCGCCTCCGCCGCCGCTTCCATCGGGTCCATTCCGGAGGTGTTGGCACCGTCGGAGAGCAGGATGATCCGGGCCGGCGGCGGCTCCTTCGCGGCTTCGCTGTCCAGGCTCTTGACCGCGCCGAGAGAGGTGTTGATGGCCTCGCCGATCGCGGTGCCCTGCACGCCGGTGATCCCCTCGGCGAGCCGGTCGATCCCCTCGTCGAGGGCGTCCCGGTCGGTGCCCGGGGGCACCAGCACGGCCGCGCTGCCGGCGAACGCGACGAGACCCACGTTGAACTCGTCGGGTAGGCCCTCGACGAAGCGCCGGGCGGCCTGCTTCGCCGCGGCCAACCGGTCCGGTTCGACGTCGGTGGCGAGCATCGACGTGGACACGTCCACCGCCACCATCACCGTGGCCCGTTCCCGGGGCACCCGGACCTCGGCGCTGGGGCGGGCGAAGCCGACCACGAGCAGTGCCAGCATCGCCAGGAAGAGCCCGGCCGGTACGTGCCGACGCCAGGCAGGCCGCTCCGGCGCCACCCGGTCCAGCAGCCGCAGGTTGGTGAAGCGGACCGCGTACCGGCTGCGCCGCCGCTGCATCACCAGGTACGCGGCGACCAGGGCGAGCACGCCGAGCAGCAGCCAGAGTCGCAGCGGCGACTGCCAGTTCACGCGACACCTCCCCGGAACTGGCCGACCGGCGCGGCGGCCAACCGACGCTGGGCGTGTACGTGCCGGACGATGTCCGCGCTCCAGTCCCCGTCGGTGCGCAGCGGCAGGTGGGTGGCCCCGCTGCGACGCAACGCCTGGTGGACCTGTTCGCGCTGGGCGGCGGCGGCCTCGGCGTACCGCTCGCGCAGCCGACGGTCCGATGTGCACACCTCGCGGTGACGACCGGTCTCCGGATCGACGAGCGTGATCAGGCCGACGTCCGGTAGTTCCAGCTCGCGCGGGTCGGTCACCTCGATCGCCAGCACCTGGTGCCGAACGGCCAGCCGGCGCAGGGTCCGCTCCCAGGGTGCTGTCTGGCCGGGGTCGTCGGGCAGGCCGTCGATGAAGTCGGAGATCACCACGACCAGCCCACGCCGGTTGGCGATCCGGTGCAACGCGTCGAGCCCGTCCGCCAGGTCCGGCGCTGCGGCGATCGGCCCGTGCCCCGGCCGGTCGGTGGGTGCGGTGGCACGCGGGGCGGCGAGCAGCGCACGCAGCAGAGCGAGCAGATGGGTACGCCCGCTGCGGGCCGGGAACCGGCGGACCCCGTCGGCGCGCAGCACCTGGGCGCCGAGGCAGTTGCCGACGCCCGCGGTCAGGAAGCCGACCGCCGCGACGGCGGCCACCGCCAGTTCTCGTTTGTCCAGTTCGGCGGTGCCGAACTCCATGCTGGCGCTGGCGTCGACGAGCAGCCAGGTGGTCAGTTCCCGGTCGGCGTCGACCTGCCGGACATGCGGCACGGCGGTTCGGGCCGTCACCGCCCAGTCCATCCGACGAACCTCGTCCTCGCCCGGCCGGTACTCGCGGCTGCCGGACGGTTCACTGCCGGGACCGGGCAGCAGGCCCCGGTACTGGCCGTGCAGCAGGCCGTTCAGTCGGCGGGTGACGGTCAGCTCCAGGCGGCGCAGCCGCTGGTCCGGGGCCAGTTCGGCCAGGCCGGGGTCGGCGGGCGTGGCGGTCGCGCGTCTCATGCCGCCGCCAGATCCGGTGCCTGCTGTGGGTGCCCGGTGGCCAGCCGAGGTGGCGGTACCGCCTCGACGAGCCGGCGGACCACGCTCTCGGCCGATACCCCGTCGGCCACCGCGTCGAAGGAGAGCACCAGCCGGTGGGCGAGGACATCGACGGCCAACTCGCGGACGTCCTCGGGGAGCACGTACTCCCGCCCCCGCAGGAGGGCCTGTGCCCGGGCGGCCGCGACCAGGCCCAGGGTGGCCCGAGGGCTGGCCCCGTACGCCAGCAGCGGGGCGATCTCCGGCAGCCCGAACCGGCCCGGGTCGCGGGTGGCGAGAATCAGCCGCACCACGTACTCGGCCAACGCGTGGTGGACGAAGACCCGCTCGGCGTGGATCTGGAGGTCCCGCAGCCGTTGCGCGTCGAGCACCTGGCGCGGGCTCGGCCGGTCGGTGCTCATCCGGTAGAGGATGGCCAGCTCGTCGGCGTCGCTGGGGTAGTCGACCACCACCTTCATCAGGAACCGGTCGCGCTGCGCCTCCGGGAGCTGGTAGACCCCCTCGGATTCGATCGGGTTCTGGGTGGCCAGCACCAGGAACGGCTCCGGGACCGGCCAGCTCCGCCCGCCGATCGAGACCTGCCGTTCGGCCATCGCCTCCAGCAGCGCCGACTGGACCTTGGCCGGGGCACGGTTGATCTCGTCGGCCAGCACCAGGTTGGCCATGATCGGGCCCAGCTCGATGTCGAAGGTTTCCTTGGACGCCCGGTAGATCCGGGTGCCCACGATGTCGGAGGGCACCAGGTCCGGGGTGAACTGGATCCGGGAGAAGGTGCCGCCGACCACTGTCGCGAGGGTCTGCGCGGCAAGCGTCTTGGCCACGCCAGGCACCCCCTCCAGGAGGCAGTGTCCGTTGGCGACCAGGGCGGTGAGCAGGCGTTCGACGAGGCGATCCTGCCCGACGATCACGCGTTTGACCTCGAAGAGGGTCTGTTCCAGCTCGATGCCGGTCGGCTCCGGATCGACCGGGCTGGGCATGCTGGCCAGGGTGTCCGAGATGTCCGTCACGGTGCTTGCTTCCCTGGCACAGGCTCGGCAAACGTCGGATTGTGCGGCCCGGACCGGCCCGGAGTGGCCCGAATGGGGATGAGTAGCGCGCAAGGGTGACGACCGACGCGAGCCCGTCGAGGAGCGCACAACCGTCCCGCGATGGCTCAGGGGGACCACGATGGCACAACGTGACCGAGGACGGTCGAAGCTGGGTGGATCGAGATCGGACAGGGTGCGACCCCCGCGCACGAAGCGCGGGGGCCGGCATCGGTTCGGTCAGGGTGTGTGGGTGAGCAGGGTGAAGCCCAGGTTGGCCGGCGTCCCGGCCGAGTTGCGGGTCTGCACGAAGACCGCGTTGGGTGTCAGCAGCCGCGGGGCGACCGAAACCTCGCCACCGGGCGGGATGCAGCAGGAGCCGGAGAGGGAGAGGGTGGCCAGGAAGGCGCCAGCGGTGACGTTGTGGCCGAAGATCACCTCGTACTCCCCGACGCCGTACTTGACCACGGTGCCGCCGCCGCGCGCCTTGGTGCCGTTGGAGTTGACGACCGTGTAGACGTTGGTAGCCACCAGCGTGGTGGCGGTGCCCGCCTTCAGCGCGGCCTTCGCCAGCCGCGCCGATTCGGCGCTGACCGGCGGCTGGCTGTTCGTGCTCCGTGCCGCCGGCTGGACGGCGTCCGGCGCCTTCGCCGACGGCTGGGCGATTGCGATGCCCCCACCGGCGAGACTGAGCGCCAGGACGGCGAACGTGACCGCCGCCACCTTACGTCGGAAGAATGTGCTCATGACAGGTCCCCCTTGTGTGACCGTGCGAATTCGGCCGACCCGCGGGGCGGGACGGATGACTGCCCATAAATAGGCGTACGACGACAGTTGGGCGGGGAAAGCTGCCTCGCTCACACCCGACGAGATTGATTTCTCAGCAATCTGCATCCCCCCTGAGCTGGGGTTACTACTCAGAGTTGTGTCGCTTAAGCCAGATGGAACGTAGCACCGCAAAAAGCTGGACGTCAATAGTTGATCTCACTTTTCCGGGCTGTCAACCAGCCGTCAGATAATTGTGAAATGTGAGCGCATCACCATTCGTGAAATGGCTTCACCGGGTTCGATTAAGATCCTCGTCGTGATTGTCGACGCTCCACCCCGCGCCCGAAGCGCTCGGCTCGCCACGGTGCTCTGCTGGCTGGCCGTCGCACCCATCGCCCTCTGGGCCGCCGTCCGGGTGCTCGGCCTGGACCGGGGGCCATTGGTGCAGGCGCTCGCCTTCACGCCGTACGTCGCGGGCGTCAGCGTGCTGGTCCTGGCCCTCGCGCTCGCCCTGCGGCGCTGGTGGCCGGCGGCGCTCGCGGCCCTGGCGGCGGTGGCGTTGCTCGGCGCCGTCGCACCCCGGGCGCTGGCCGCCCCGCAGCCGGCGGCGGCCGGGCCGACCGTGCGACTGCTCACCGCCAACCTGCTCGCCGGCGCCGGCGACGCGCGGACACTTGTCGAGCTGGTCCGGCGGCACGAGGTGGACGTGCTGACCGTGCAGGAGTTCACGCCGGACGCGCAGGCCGCCCTGGATCAGCTCGGCCTCGACACGCTGCTACCCCATCGGCAGCTCAACCCGGAGGTCGGCACCCCCGGCTCCGGGCTCTACTCACGGTGGCCGGTCACCGACGTCGGCGTCCGGCGCAACCTTGAGGGCTGGGGCTTCACCCAGGCGTACGCGACGGTGGCGGTCCCCGGCGGGCCCCCGGTCCGCGTCGAGTCGGTCCACCCCTCGGCACCGTACGCGGTGGACCAGGTCGGCGCCTGGCGTGCCGACCTGACCGCCCAACCACCGGCCACCCCAGACGGTGGCCTGCGGATCCTTGCCGGGGACTTCAACGCGACCCTCGACCACAGCCCACTGCGGGCCCTGCTGCGCACCGGTTACGTCGACGCCGCCGATGCCACCGGGGAGGGCCTGACCGGCACCTGGGGTCCGTACGACGGCGACCTCATCCCACCGGTCACCATCGACCACGTCCTGGTCGACCACCGCATAGCGGTCCGTTCGGTAAAGGTGCTGACCCTCCCCAAAACCGACCACCGCCCCGTCCTAGCCACCCTCACCCTCCCCACCCTCTAACCCCCACCCCGCCGATCTTGCACTTTCTGTCCCGGCATCAGCGACATAAGCCGCAGAACGCCGACACAAAGTGCAAGATCGCCGAAGGTGGGGGTGGTTAGACAGAGGTGGGGGCTAGGCCGTAGGTGAGGGCGTCGATCAGGGCGTGCCAGCTGGCCTCGACGACGTTGGGGTGGACGCCTACCGTGGTCCAGTCCCGGCCGCTGCCGTCGGAAGTCTCCAGCAGGACCCGGGTGACCGCGCCGGTGCCGTGGCTGCCCTCCAGGATCCGGACCTTGTAGTCGGCCAACTCGAAGTCGCGCAGCTGCGGGTAGTGCCGCGCCAGCCCTACCCGCAGCGCCTCGTCGAGCGCGTTGACCGGGCCGTTGCCCTCGGCGGTGGCGATCACCCGCTCACCGCGTACCCGGATCTTGACGGTCGCCTCGGAGACCACCGCGCCGTCCTCGCGGTGCTCGACAAGCACCCGGTACGACTCCAGGGTGAACGGTCGAGCCGGGCTGCCCTCCGGCAACTCGGAGCGGACCAGCAGCTCGAAGGAGGCATCGGCCGCCTCGAAGGACCAGCCACCCGCCTCCAACTCCTTGACCCGCTTGGTGACCCGGGTCAGGGCGTCCGGGGTGCCGGCCAGGTCCAGGCCCAGCTCGCGACTCTTGAGCTCGACGCTGGCCCGGCCGGCCATCTCGGTGATCAGGATCCGCATGTCGTTGCCTACCACCGACGGGTCCACGTGGTTGTAGAGCAACGGGTCGACCTTGATCGCGCTCGCGTGCAGCCCCGCCTTGTGGGCGAAGGCGGCGGCCCCGGCATACGCCTGGTGGGTGTCGGGGGCGATGTTGGCGATCTCGGCGATGGCGTGCGAGACCCGCACCATCTGCGCCAGGCAGCCCTCCGGTAGGACGGGCATGCCCAGCTTGAGTTGAAGGTTGGCGACGACCGCGAAGATGTCGGCGTTGCCCGGGCGTTCGCCGTACCCGTTGGCGGTGCCCTGCACGTGGCGGACGCCCGCCTCCACGGCGGCGATCGTGTTGGCCACCGCGCAGGAGGTGTCGTTCTGCGCGTGCATGCCGAGCAGCCCGGCGTCGACCCCGAGCCGCTCGGTCAGGTCGACGATCGCCGCAGTGATCTGGGACGGCAGCATGCCGCCGTTGGTGTCGCAGAGCACCATCCGCTCGGCGCCGGCGGCGAGCGCGGTCTGCACCACCGCCGCGCCGTACGCGGGGTCGTGCCGGTAGCCGTCGAAGAAGTGTTCCCCGTCGACGAAGACCCGTCGGCCCTCGCGGACTAGATGGCTGACGGTGTCGTGGATCATCGCCAGGTTCTCCGCGCCGGTGGTGCGCAGCGCGCGCTCGACGTGCCGGGAGTCGGCCTTGGCGACCAGGGCCACCGCCGGGGTCTGCGCGTCAAGCAGGGCGCGCACCTGGGGGTCGTCCGCGACCGCGACACCGGCCTTGCGGGTGGCGCCGAACGCGACGAGTACGGCGTGCCGCAGGTCCAGTTCGGTGCTGGCACGGCGGAAGAACTCGGTGTCCTTGGGCACCGCACCCGGCCAGCCGCCCTCGATGAAGCCGACGCCGAACTCGTCGAGCAGCCGGGCCACGGCCAGCTTGTCGACCACCGAGTAGGTGAGCCCCTCGCGCTGGGCGCCGTCGCGCAACGTGGTGTCGTAGACCTGGAACGTCATCAGGATCCTTTCTCGGAGCAACAAAAAGACCTCCCGCGGATGCGGGAGGTCTGCGCGCTCGGCGGAGGGGGGCCGGCGCGCTAGGTCGCAATAATCAGGTAGGTGCTGGTCACGGTCGTCACTCTTCCACCCTTCTCCGGGATTTGGGAGGCACAATCCACATAGCGGGACAGTGACGGAGGGTGATGTAAGCCCGGCATTGGCAGGCCCCGCCGCTGGTGATCGGGTTCACAGGCCACCAGGCCGCCTACCGGCGGAAATGGCCGTGCGGCAGTATCTGGAACGGATCCAGTTACGGCCACCGTGCCGCCTAGAAGGAGGACCTGTGCTCACTGTCGGTGACCGCTTCCCCGAGTACGAACTCACCGCCTGCGTATCGCTGGACGCCAACAAGGCGTTCGAGACGATCAACCACAAGTCCCACGAGGGCAAGTGGCGGGTGGTCTTCTTCTGGCCGAAGGACTTCACCTTCATCTGCCCGACGGAGATCGCCGAGTTCGGTCGACTCAACGGCGAGTTCGCCGACCGGGATGCACAGGTCCTCGGGGCGTCCGTGGACAACGAGTTCGTCCACTACGCGTGGCGCAAGGACCACCCGGACCTTCGGGAGCTGCCGTTCCCGATGCTCAGCGACATCAAGCGCGAGCTCTCCGCCGCCTGCGGCGTGCTGGGCGGGGACGGCGTGGCGCAGCGCGCCACGTTCATCATCGACCCGAACAACGAGATCCAGTTCGCCATGGTGACCGCCGGCTCGGTCGGCCGCAACGTCTCCGAGGTGCTGCGGGTGCTCGACGCGCTGCAGACCGACGAGCTGTGCCCGTGCAACTGGAACAAGGGCGGCGAGACCCTCGACGCCAACGCGCTCCTCGCCTCCGCCGGCGTCTGACCATGGGTCTGGACGCGATCAAGGCGGCCCTGCCCGAGTACGCCAAGGACATCAAGCTCAACCTGGGCTCGACGATCGGCGCCTCGACGCTGACCCCGGTGCAGACCTGGGGCACCGCGCTGGCCTGCGCGGTCGCCGCCCGCAACCCGGTGGTGCTGCGGGAAATCGCGGCCGACGCGCTCGAGCACCTCGGGCCGGAGGGTGTCGAGGCCGCCAAGGGCGCTGCGGCGATCATGGCGATGAACAACGTCTACTACCGGGCCAAGCACCTCATCGGCGACGAGCAGTACGCCTCGATGCCGGCCCGACTGCGGATGCAGATCATCGC
Organism: Micromonospora chokoriensis; assembly: GCF_000718555.1. Taxonomy (GTDB): domain Bacteria; phylum Actinomycetota; class Actinomycetes; order Mycobacteriales; family Micromonosporaceae; genus Micromonospora; species Micromonospora chokoriensis_B. The sequence continues at coordinate 277,024 of NZ_JOAN01000003.1, read as the reverse complement.
GAAGCCCGGCGTGGACAAGGGCGACTTCGAGCTGTGGTGCCTCGCCGTGTCGGCGATCACCGGCTGCGGCGTGTGCCTGGAGTCGCACGAGAAGGCGCTGCGCGGCAGCGGCTTCACCCGGGAGCAGATGCACGAGGCCCTGCGGATCTCCGCCGTGGTGCACGCTGCGGCGGTCACCCTGGACGCCGAGGCCGCACTGGCCTGAGCCACGTACGCCCCGACGGGCCGACGCCGCACCACGCGGCGTCGGCCCGTCGCCGTTTCACGGCCCCGGGCTGTCGCCGTTCACGGCCCCTGGGCTGTCGCCGTTTCCGGCCCCCGACAGCCGGGTAGCTCCTGCGGGGACATGAGTTGCTCGGTGACAGGCAGGAGTGAACGGCATGGACAGGATCGATCCGCACGCCACCCACGCCGGGCCGGACCCGCTGCACGGCGGCGACCAGGGCAGGGTGCCCGGCGGCGCGCCAGCCGGCATGTTCGACCCCTGGCGCTACCGGGACCAGGCCGGGGTGGCCGACGCTGACCTGGTCGGCTACAAGGTCGAGGCCACCGACGGTGGAGTCGGCAAGATCGACAGCGCCAGCCACGAGGTGGGCGGTAGCTACCTGGTCGTGGACACCGGGCCATGGATCTTCGGCAAGAAGGTGATGCTGCCGGCCGGCACCGTCAACCAGGTCGACCACGACCAGCGCACCGTCTCCGTCGACCGCACCCGGGACCAGATCAAGGCTGCCCCGGAGTACGACGAGACCAGCCACAGCGACCCGAGCTACCGGGACCAGTTGGGGGGCTACTACGACGAGACGTACGGCGCGCTCCCGCCCGGCACGGCACGGTGACTGTTCGACCCGACGGCCGGTGGGGCAGTGCCCCACCGGCCGTTACCGTGTGAACGTGGACGCCTCCGAGGACAGCCGCCAGATCTCGCTCCCCGCCACCTTCAACTTCCGCGACGTCGGTGGCTACCTCGGCCACGACGACCGATCCGTACGCCGAGGTCGGCTCTACCGCTCCGACTCGTTGCACCGCCTCACCGAGCAGGACCGGGACGCGTTCGCCGCGATCGGCGTCCGCACCGTCATCGACCTGCGCCGCCCCACCGAGGTACAGCGGGACGGCCGGGTGCCGGCGTACCAGGGACTGACCTACCGGCACATCCACCCGGAGCACGCCGACTGGACGAGTACGCCGCACGAGGAGGGCGCGAGCCTGGCCCGATACCTCGCGGACCGGTACGCCGACCTGGCCCAGACCGGCACCGCCGGGTTGGCCGAGGCGGTCGGGCTGATCGCCGACTCCGCGAACGCCCCGGTGGTGGTGCACTGCGTCGCCGGCAAGGACCGCACCGGCATCGTCTGCGCGCTGACCCTCGCCGTGCTCGGCGTCGACGACGCGGACATCACCGCGGACTACGCGTTGAGCAGCGCGGCGTCTGCCCGGTACAGCGCCTGGCTGGCCTCCGTCACCCCGGGCGGCGTGGACGTGCCGGCGCCGTTCATGAGCTCACCCGCCGAGGCGATGCAGATCTTCCTGGACGAGTTGCGCGAGGGGCACGGTTCGGTCGAGGCGTACCTGCGCCATGCCGGGGTGACCGACGAGCAGCTCGCCGCGCTCCGCGACCACCTGCTCGACGAGCCCACCACGGCGTAGGGCCGACTGTGCCGGCCCGTCCGGGTGGGCGGGCCAGCACAGCGACAAAGGTCAGAGGACCCGCTGCACCCAGCCGTGCGGGTCGGCGGCCTTGCCCCGCTGGATGTCGACCAACTGCTGGCGAAGGGCCATGGTGACCTGGCCGGGCTCGCCACCACCGATCAGGAACTCGCCGTCGGGGAAGCGGACCCCACCGATCGGGGTGACCACCGCGGCGGTGCCGCAGGCGAACACCTCCTTCAGGCGCCCGCTGGCGGCATCGGCCTGCCAGTCGGCGAAGGTGACCGGCCGCTCCTCGACCTGGTGCCCGGCCGCCCCGGCCAGCGCGAGGACGGCGTCGCGGGTGATGCCCGGCAGGATCGTGCCGGTCAGCGGTGGGGTGACCACCGTGCCGTCGTCGTAGACGAAGAAGACGTTCATGCCGCCCAGTTCGTCGACGAACCGGCGCTCCACCGCGTCCAGGAAGACGACCTGGTCGCAGCCGGCCTCGATGGCCTCGGCCTGGGCCGCCAGCGACGCGGCGTAGTTGCCGCCGCACTTGGCCGCGCCGGTGCCGCCGGGTGCGGCCCGGGTGTAGTCCGGAGAGACCCAGACGGTGACCGGCTTGACGCCACCGGTGAAGTACGCCCCGACCGGTGAGGCGATCACCATGTAGAGGTATTCGTTGGCCGGACGGACGCCGAGGAAGACCTCGCTGGCAAACATGAACGGTCGCAGGTAGAGGCTGCCGTCCTCGCCGGTGGGGATCCACTCCCGGTCGATCTCGATGAGCTTGTGCAGCGAGTCGACGAACACCTCCGGCGGCAGCACCGGCATCGCCATCCGCTGCGCGGAGGTGGCGAAGCGGGCCGCGTTGGCGTCCGGGCGGAACATCGTCACACCACCGTCGGCCGTGCGGTATGCCTTGAGCCCCTCGAAGATCTCCTGCGCGTAGTGCAGCACCGCGCTGGCCGGGTCCATCGGGATCGGTGCGCGCGCCTCCACCCGGGCGTCGTACCAGCCCTTGCCGTCGGCGTAGCGGACGGTGACCATGTGGTCGGTGAAGACGCGGCCGAAACCGGGGTTGGCCAGCAGGGCGGCCCGATCGGCGACGGATACCGGCGCGGCATTCGGACGGATCTCGAAGTCGAGCTTGTCACCACCGCTCATCGCGCTGACCTCCCTGCGGGACAACGGCATGCGGGACCGCACACCGACATGGCTGTGGCAGAAACTTACCCCGAACGGTCGTTCAGCGGGTAGCGCCGGTCCGGCAAGACGGACTGCCCGGACCGGCCGACAGCGGGCCCGTCGCCACTCGGGCCGGGGCGGGGCGGTCAGGCTACGGCGTGGGCGGCGAGCCGGTCGCCGACCTCTTCGGTACGCAGCGTCACGCCCGGAACCCGGCTGGCCAACTCGGTGGCGACCGCTGCGTTGACCCGGGCCGCGGACTCACCGTGCCCGAGCTGCTCCAGCAGCAGCGCGGCGGAGAGCACCGCGGCGACCGGGTCGGCGATGCCCTGCCCGGCGATGTCCGGCGCCGAGCCGTGCACCGGCTCGAACATCGAGGGGTACGCCCCCTCCGGGTTGATGCAGCCGCTGGCGGCCAACCCGATGCCGCCGGTGACGGCAGCGGCGATGTCGGTGAGGATGTCGCCGAAGAGGTTGTCGGTGACCACCACGTCGTAGCGCTGCGGCTGGGTGACCAGGAACATGGCCGCCGCGTCGACGTGCTGGTATTCGGTGGCGATGTCCGGGTGCTCGGCGGCGACCGCGTCGAAGGTGCGCGCCCACAGCGACCCGGCGTGGGTGAGCACGTTGGTCTTGTGCACGAGGGTGACCTTGCGTCGCTCCCGGCGACCGGCGCGGGCGAACGCGTCGCGGATCACCCGCTCCACGCCGTGCCGGGTGTTCAGGCTCTCCTCGGTAGCGACCTCGGCCGGGGTGTCCCGGTGCAGGGAACCACCGGCACCGGCGTAGAGCCCCTCGGTGCCCTCGCGCACCACCACGAGGTCGACCTCGCCCGGCTTCACGTTGCCCAGCGGGCCGGCAACGCCGGGCCAGAGCCGCGACGGGCGCAGGTTGACGTACTGGTCGAAGGCGAATCGGAGCTTGAGCAGCAGCCCTCGCTCAAGCACGCCCGGCGGCACCGTCGGGTCACCGACCGCGCCGAGCAGGATCGCGTCGTGCCCAGCCAGCTCGGCCAGCACCGAGTCGGGCAGCACCTCTCCGGTACGGTGCCAGCGGGCGGCACCGAGGTCGTACTCGGTGGCCTGCACGCCGGGCAGCACCGCGTCGAGGACCTTGCGGGCCTGCGCGACCACCTCGGGCCCGATGCCATCCCCGGCCACCACCGCGATCCGCGCCACGACCGCACTCCTCTGCTCAACGGTTCCGTCCGGGCAACGGTACGTCGCCGTCCCGCCTCCCGGTACGCTGCGTCCACAATTTGGGATGGGCGAATACACAGGCCCTTCTCAGCTGGGATTCATGAGGCGATCATCTCGGCTGCATACCGTAGTGGTCAGTGGGTCGCGGAGCCTGCTGACGAACGCCGGTCGCGACGACGCGGCGCCACGCGCGAGGGGGCAGATGCGATGCGCATCGACGAGCAGCCACGGACCCGCTGGCCGGAGCCGTCCGCGTTCCGCAACCGCCGGCCGGACCTTCGACTCGGCGGCCGGCGGCACCGGATCGACCCAGCCGCCGCCACCGAGGGCCGGATCGCGGTACAGCACACCGTCCGCACCGCGACCGCCGAATACACCCTGCTGCTCAACGCACCCGAGTGGCTCGGCCACCGGGGCGTGGGCGAGGCGCTGCGGGACAGCGTCGCCGAGTTGCGTGCCATCGACCTCACCTACGGCCCCAACCGACCGGAGAGCCTGGTCTCGCGGTTGCGTCGGGGCGAGATCAGCCCGGACTCGTACCCGCCGCTCGCCGACCTGGTAGACCGCTGCGCGGCGATGCGCGCGGCCACCGACGGGTGGTTCGACGCCTGGGCGGTGCCCGGCGGCTTCGACCCCGGTGGCCTGCTCGGCGGCTGGGCGGTGGAACGCGCCGCCGAGCGCCTGCGTGCCGCCGGCATCCACGACTACGCGGTACTCGCCGGCGCTGACCTCGTCGTCCGCGGCCGGGCACCGCACGGCGGGCCCTGGCGGGTCGCGGTGCACCACCCGACCGCACCCGAGCGCGCGCCGCTGGTGCTGGAGATGACCGCCGGCGCGGTCGGCACCTCCGGGGTGACCGGTCGGCAGGGGCACGTGGTGGACCCGCACACCGGCGAGCCGGCGGATCAACTCGTGGCCGCCACCGTCGTGGGCCCCGACCTGACGATCGCCGACGCCTACGCCACCGCGCTCTACGCCGCCGGGCCCACCGGCCTGGCCTGGTTCCGGGGCAACTCCGACTATCGCGCGCTCTTCGCCCACCGTCGCTGAGCGAAACGACGCCGTCTCGGGCCAGCGGGCTGCGATCGGCCCCCACGGTCTCGGCAACGACCGTGGGGGCCGGTCAGCGACGAGTGCGCGTGGCTCGCACAATCGAGGGGTGCGGACCGGTCGGGCCGGACGTCGACCGCGCCACCCGAAGACGGGCCGGCGCCTCGAACTCGGCCAGTGACCGCAGAGCGTACGCTAGCGAATCGACGCAACTCGACGCAAGAGTCTCCACACCGGACCGTCCCGACCGGAGACTCGGAAATCGATGATTGACCGGCGGCGAGGCAGTTTCGACATGGTGAACGGCGGATGGCACGCTATCCGCCGTGAGTTTCGATCTGAGCGTGTGGGCCCTGGAGGACGGGGCGACGCCCGAGGACGTACGGACAGCGGTCGACGGTTGCCGACAGGGGCGACACGTGGACCGTTATCCCGACGCTCGGGTGGTCAGCTTCTACCGGGCGATCACCGCCTCCTATCCGGACCGTCACCCCGGCCCGAACAGCCCGTGGGCGGTGGCGCCGCTGCACGCGGCCCACGACCACGTCGAGCTGAACCTGCACCCGACCTGCCCGGACCAGGTGCTGCTGGACATCGAGCGGCTGGCCGGCGAGCACGGGCTGATGCTCTTCGACCCGCAGGACGGCTCGGTCTACCCGCCCCCGGCGCGGCTGCCCGGCTGACGCCGACCGGCGGCACGGACGGAAATGACGAGGGGCCCGGCGAATAGCCAGGCCCCCCACTGTGCTTGCCGTCTACTACTCGTCGCGCAGGTCCGCGGCGCTGGCCGCCGTAGCGCCGATCGACTCGGCAGCCGAGGTGAGCAGGTCGGCGCCGAGCGCCTGGTCGACGGTGAGCGTCATCAGCGTCTCGCCGCCCGCCTCACGACGAGCCACCTGCATGGCGGCGATGTTGATGCCCGACTCGCCGAGCAGGGTACCGACCGTTCCGACCACACCGGGTCGGTCGGCGTAGCGCAGGAAGAGCAGGATGCCCTCCGCGCCGATCTCCACATCGAAGCCGTCCACCTCGGTCAGCTTCAGGACGTCCCGAGCACCGGAGTGGGTGACCGTGCCGGAGACGCTTACCGTCCGGCCGTCAGGCAGCGCGCCGCGCACCGTGACCAGGGTCGGCTGCTCGGCCGTCTCGGCCAGGCTGGCGAGGGTGACCTCGACGCCACGCTCGGCGGCCAGGTGCGGGGCGTTGACGTAGGTGACCTGCTCCTCGACCACCGAGCTGAACAGCCCCTTGGTGGCGGCGAGCTTGAGCACCGACACGTCGTGGCTGACGATCTCGCCGCGTACCTCGACCGTGACGCTGGCGGCGACCCCGCCGGCTACCGCGGTGAACGCCCGGCCGAGCTTCTCCGCCAGCGGCAGCAGCGGCCGGACATCCTCGGCGACCACACCGCCGGCCTGCACGTTCACCGCGTCCGGAACGAACTCGCCCTGCAACGCCAGCTTGACGCTCTTGGCCACCGCGAGACCGGCCTTGTCCTGCGCCTCGTGGGTGGAGGCGCCCAGGTGCGGGGTGGCCACCACGTTGTCGAAGGCGAACAGCGGCGACGAGGTGCACGGCTCCTTGCTGTACACGTCGACACCGGCGCCGGCGACCCGGCCCTCGGCGATCGCGTCCGCGAGCGCCTGCTCGTCGACGAGCCCACCGCGGGCGGCGTTGATGATGCGCACGCCGGGCTTGACGATCGCCAGTTCCTTCTCACCGATCAGGCCCACCGTCTCCGGCGTCTTGGGCAGGTGGATGGAGATGAAGTCGCTCTCGCGCAGCAGCTCCTCCAACCCCACCAGGCGTACGCCGAGCTGCGCCGCACGGGCCGGCTGGATGTACGGGTCGTACGCGATCAGCCGGGTGCCGAACGCCGCGATACGAGACGCGAAGAGCACCCCGATGCGACCGAGCCCGACCACGCCGACGGTCTTGCCCTGCACCTCGACGCCGGTGTACTTCGACCGCTTCCACTCCCCCGCCTTGAGCGCGGAACTGGCGCTCGCGGTGTTGCGGGCAACGGCGAGCAGCAGCGCGACGGCCTGCTCGGCGGCGGAGACGATGTTGGAGGTGGGCGCGTTGACGACCATGACGCCCCGCGCGGTGGCGGCCGGCACCTCGACGTTGTCCAGCCCGACGCCCGCCCGGGCGACCACCTTGAGTCGCGGCGCGGCGGCAACCGCCTCGGCATCGATCTGGGTCGCGCTGCGGACGATGACGGCGTCGGCCTCGGAGAGCGCCGAGAGCAGGGCCGGACGGTCGGTGCCGTCGACGTGACGGACGTCGAAGTCGTGAGCGAGCACCTCGATGGCGGCGGGGGCGAGTTCTTCGGCGATCAGTACGACAGGATTCATCGGTCCTCGTAGACGTCGTGTTTGCGATCGGCCCGGGCGGCGGGGCGCTGCACTGCGCCCTGCGCTGATCCGTGCCGTGGCCGTCAGGTGCCGGCTGCTGCACCTACAGGCGATCGTAGGGGCCCTGCTGGTCGGCGTGTTCCGGTCTGCGGGGTGAGTGCCCTCACACGCCCGGTCGGGCGGCGGACATCGGCCGTTCACCTGACCGACATGGTTGTTCCGAGCGCGCCAGATCGATGCCGGGGGCGTGGTGGCACACGAACACTGCCGCCCGACGCATCGACGGGCGGCAGCATGCCGGGCAGCCCCGGGGCGGCGCTGGGGAGAGCGCCGACCCAGGGGCTGTCGGTGAATCGTCGTCCGGCCGAGCCGGACGGTCAGGCGGTCTCGGTGATCGGGCGGTCGACCCAGCTCATCATGCCGCGCAGCTTCTTGCCGGTCTCCTCGATCGGGTGCGCCGCACCCTCGGCCTGCCACTTGGTGAAGTTGGGCCGGCCGGCCTCGTCCTCGGCGACCCACTCGCGGGCGAACTCGCCGGACTGGATCTCACCCAGGATCTTGCGCATCTCATCCTTGACCCGGGAGTCGATGATGCGCGAGCCACGGGAGAGGTCGCCGTACTCGGCGGTGTCGGAGATGCTGTAGCGCATCTTCGCGATGCCGCCCTCGTACATGAGGTCGACGATCAGCTTCAGCTCGTGCAGGCACTCGAAGTAGGCGACCTCCGGGGCGTAGCCCGCCTCGGTGAGCACCTCGAAACCGGTCTGCACCAGCGCCGAGGCGCCGCCACAGAGCACCGCCTGCTCGCCGAAGAGGTCGGTTTCGGTCTCCTCGGTGAAGGTGGTCTTGATCGCGCCAGCCCGGGTGCCGCCGATGCCCTTGGCGTACGCGAGGGCGAGGGCGAGCGCGTTGCCGCTGGCGTCCTGCTCGACGGCGACGAGGCAGGGCACGCCCTTGCCGTCGCTGTACTGGCGGCGGACCAGGTGGCCGGGGCCCTTCGGCGCGACCATCGCCACGTCCACCTCGGCCGGGGGCTTGATCAGGCCGTACCGGATGTTGAAGCCGTGGCCGAAGAAGAGCGCCTTGCCGGGGGCGAGGTGCGGCTCGATCGACTCCGTGTAGAGCTTGCGCTGCGCGGTGTCCGGCGCGAGCACCATGATCACATCGGCCTCGGCTGCGGCCTGCGCTGGCGTGACCACCCGCAGGCCCTGATCCTCGGCCTTCGGGCGGCTCTTCGAGCCCTCCGGCAGACCGATCACCACGTCGACGCCGGAGTCACGCAGCGACAGCGCGTGGGCGTGGCCCTGGCTGCCGTAACCGATCACCGCGACCTTCTTGGCCTGGATCAGGCCGAGGTCGGCATCGTCGTCGTAGTACACCTCAACGCTCATGAGAACTTCCCTTTCGTACGACGGTCGGGACGCCCGTCGTGGTCTGTGCGGATGGATTCGCCCGGCCGGCCCGTCGGGGCCGGCCGGCGGTGGGTCAGGCGGCCCGTAGCGCGGGACCGGCGGTGATCGAACGCGAGCCGCGCCCGATCGCCACCAGCCCGGACTGGACCATTTCCTTGATGCCGAAGGACTCGAGGTCGCGCAGGAGCGCGTCGAGCTTGTCCGGGGTGCCGGTGGCCTCGATGGTCAGCGTGTCGGGTGCGACGTCGACCACCCGGGCGCGGAACAGGTTGACGGTCTCCAGCACCTGCGACCGCGCGGAACGGTCGGCGCGAACCTTCACCAGCAACAACTCACGGGCCACCGAGACCTGCGGGTCCAGCTCCACGATCTTGAGTACGTTGACCAGCTTGTTCAGCTGCTTGGTGACCTGCTCCAACGGGGACGAGTCGGCGTTGACCACGATGGTGATCCGGGAGACGTCCGGATTCTCGGTCTCGCCCACGGCGAGGCTGTCGATGTTGAACCCACGTCGGGAGAAGAGGCCGGAGACCCGGGCGAGCACGCCGGGCTTGTTCTCCACGAGCACGGACAAAGTGTGCATGGTCATTAAATGTCATCCTCGTCGAAGACCGGGCGGACGCCACGGGCAAACATGATCTCGTCATTGCTGGTGCCGGCGGCGACCATCGGCCAGACCATCGCGTCCTTGCCGACCACGAAGTCGATCACCACGGGCGCGTCGTTGATCTCCATGGCGGCGGCGATGGTCTTGTCCACGTCAGCCGCGTTCTCGCACCGCAGCCCGACGCAGCCCAGTGCCTCGGCGAGCTTGACGAAATCCGGGATGCGGTGCTTGTGGGTGCCGAGCTCGGTGTTGGAGTAACGCTCGTTGTAGAACAGCGTCTGCCACTGCCGGACCATGCCGAGATTGCCGTTGTTGATGACGGCGATCTTGACCGGGATGCCCTCCAGGGCACAGGTGGCCAACTCCTGGTTGGTCATCTGGAAGCAGCCGTCCCCGTCCACCGCCCAGACCACCGTGTCCGGCTTGCCGACCTTGGCGCCCATCGCCGCCGGCACCGCGTAGCCCATCGTGCCGAGGCCGCCGGAATTCAACCAGGTGTTCGGCTTCTCGTAGGAGATGAACTGCGACGCCCACATCTGGTGCTGGCCCACCCCGGCCACGAAGATCGCGTCGGAGCCGACGATCTCGCCCAGCCGCTTGATCACGTACTGCGGGGACAGGGTCCCGTCGGCCGGCTCGTCGTAGCCCAGCGGGTAGCGGTTGCGCAGGTCGTCGAGCTGCGTCCACCAGTCACCGAGGTCGGCGGTGTGCCCCGCCGACCGCTCGACGGTCACCGCGGCGATCAGCTCGTCGATGACGTGCTTGGCGTCCCCGACGATCGGCACGTCCACGTGCCGGTTCTTGCCGATCTCGGCGGGGTCGATGTCCGCGTGGACCACTGCCGCGTCCGGGGCGAACGAGTCCAGTTTGCCGGTGACCCGGTCGTCGAAGCGCGCGCCCAGCGCGACGATCAGATCCGCCTTCTGCAGGCCGTAGACCGCGGCGACCGTGCCGTGCATGCCGGGCATCCCCAGGTGCTGCTGGTGCGAGTCGGGGAACGCCCCGAGCGCCATCAGCGTGGTGACGACCGGGATGCCGGTCTGCTCGGCCAGCCGGAGCAGCCCTTCGGTGGCGCCAGCCTTGAGCACCCCGCCGCCGACGTAGAGCACCGGCCGGCGGGCGATGGCCATCAGCCGCGCCGCCTCCCGGATCTGCTTGCCGTGCGGGTGCAGGGTGGGCCGGTAGCCGGGCAGGTCCAGGGTGGGCGGCCAGGTGAACGTGGTCTGGGCCTGGAGCACGTCCTTCGGGATGTCGACGAGCACCGGGCCGGGTCGGCCGCTGCTGGCCAGGTGGAACGCCTCGGCCAGCACCCGGGGGATCTCCTCGGCGTTCTGGACCAGGAAGTTGTGCTTGGTGATCGGCAGGGTGATGCCCTGGATGTCCGCCTCCTGGAAGGCGTCGGTGCCGATCGACGGGCGGGCCACCTGCCCGGTGATCGCCACCATCGCCACCGAGTCCATGTACGCGTCGGCGATCGGGGTGACCAGGTTCGTCGCACCCGGGCCAGAGGTGGCGATGCAGACGCCGACCTTGCCGGTGGCCTGTGCGTAGCCGGTCGCCGCATGCCCCGCACCCTGCTCGTGCCGCACCAGGATGTGCCGGACCGTCGAGTCGTAGAGCGGGTCGTACGCCGGCAGGATCGCGCCGCCCGGGATGCCGAAGACGACGTCGACGTCGAGCGCCTCAAGGGACCGCACGAGCGAGCTGGCCCCGGAGACCTGGGCCGCGGTGGTGGGTCGTACCGCTGGGGTGGCCGTGCGTGCCGCGGCCTGGTCGACGTCGAGGGTCGGATCGGCGGCCGCGCGGGCCCGGCGGGCGGTGTGGGCGAGGGTCTCGGGCGTGGGTCTCGTCATGGCGGATCTGGCCTTCGGCTGGAGTGGCTGGTGGCTAGTCAAGCGATGCGATGCGGGCGGGGCCCGCCTCGCCAGGTTCCGATGGCAATAAAAACGGCCCTCGTGCAGATGCACGGGGCCAGCGCACTCTCGGTGAGGGAGAGTGCGCTCAGGTAAGTACTCGCAGCGACCGGTACGACGACATGCGGCTAAGCCTGACGCATCTCACGCGATGAGTCAACTGATCCCACATGTTGGTTAACGGAGCTCGGCGCGTCGGCCGTCGACGCGCCATCGACAGCGGGGTTGAGCTGCCCGGACCCGCCCGGAGCCCGCCGTTGCGCGGGCATCGGAGCGGGACGCACGCCAGGTGATGTTGCCGCATCCAGCATCGCCTCCAGGTGCTCGGCCGGCACCCCCCAGCCGAAGAGCGCGCCCTGGCCGAAGCGGCAACCGGCGGCCACCACCGCGGCCAGCTCGGTCGGGGTGGTCACCCCCTCGGCGATCACCTCAAGCCCCAGCTGATGGCCCAGTCGCATGACGATGTCGACCATCGGAGCGAACGCCGGGCCGTCCTGGCCGACCGGGTGGACCGGCTCGTGCTCGGCGACCAGACTGTGGTCGATCTTGAGGATGTCGATCGGCAACCGCCGCAACTGACCCAGCGACGAGTAGCCGGCCCCGAAGTCGTCGAGCGCGATCCGGACACCTGTCAACCGCAGCGCGGTGAGCCGGCGGATCAGCTCGTCCAGGTCGGTGGCGACCGCGTGCTCGGTGACCTCCAGCACCAGCCGCTGCGGCGGCACGTGGTGCGCGCGCAGCGCCTCGGCGACCTGGACCACGTACTCCGGGGCGTGCAGCTCACGCGGCGAGACGTTTACCGACACCCAGACGTCGTGCCCGTCCGCCAGCCACCGGGAGAGCTGGTAGCAGGCCTGATGCAACACCCAGGCCCCGAGCGGGGCGATCATCCCGCACTCCTCGGCGAGCGGGATGAACTCGTCCGGGCGGACGTTGCCCAGCTCGGGGTGGCGCCAACGGAGCAGCGCCTCGGCGCCGACCGGCCGCACCGACGGCAGCGACGCCACTGGCTGGAACACCAACCGCAGCTCATCGCGGTCGACGGCACCGCGCAGCTCGTGCTCCACCGTCGTGCGCCGACGCAGCAACTGGTCGTACGTGGCGTCGTACCGCTCGATCCGGTTCTTGCCCCGCTGCTTGGCATAGCGCAGCGCCAGGTCGGCGTGGCGCAGCAGCAGCTCCACGTCCGGCTCGTCGGCCCAGCCGGCCACCCCGATGCTCACCGACAGAAAGACCGGGCCCTCCGGCTGGTCGTACGGCCGGTTGAGCACCCCGAGGAGCCGTTCGGCGACCCGGTCCGCCTCGACCGGCCGGCCCTGCATGAGGACGGCGAACTCGTCACCGCCCAACCGGGCGGCCACGTCGCCGGGGCGCAGGTTGCCGCGCAGCCGCCGACCCACCTCGGCCAGCACGGCGTCGCCCACGTCGTGGCCGCGCATGTCGTTGACGTTCTTGAAGCCGTCCAGGTCGAGGCCGAGCAGCACGCAGGGGTTGTGGTCCGCGGCGTTGCGGTGCAGCGCTCGGAGCAGCCCGCGCCGGTTGGCCAACGACGTCAACGGATCGGTGTGCGCCAGCTCGCGGAAGTGCGCCTCCCGCTCGGCGAGGCGGCCCGCGTACCCCCGGACGTCGCGAAGGGTGAGGTATTGCCGTGCCACCAGGGCGAAGCCCTCCACGCTGCCGGCCACGATGCCCGCCGCGGTGAACCGGCCGTCCTGGGCGAGGTGGTACATCGCCGAGGCGGCCATCGCCAGCATCGGGGCGATCGCGTACTCGCTGTCGCCACCGACCAGGTCCAGGTCGACCTGCCCCGGCCGGTCGGCCCGGTGCACCGCGAGCGCGACGGTCAGCAGGCCGGCGGCGAGCACCGCCGCACCGGTCAGTGCCATGGTCGGCCCGGCCTGGCAGAGCCCGGTGCCCAGACCCAGCCCGCCGCAGGTCACCGCGCTGATGCCGGCGCCCAGCGCGGCGAGCCGTCGACGTGGGGTGGCGGCCCGGAAGACGACGATCACGGCCACGCCGGCGCCGAGCGCGGCGCTCACCGTGGCCACCAGAATCGCCGGGCAGGCCCTCGGGGTGGCGGCACCGAGCAACCGGGTGGGCTCGGAGAAGAGCACCCAGCCGACGAACCACAGCGCCGCCGCCATGACCAGCCCATCCAGGGCGAGCCGGGCCGTTCCCGCCGCGGTGGCGGCCACCCCGGGCAGCCGGAGCAGGCCAGCGGCGAAGGCCAGCCCGCTCACCGCCGTGCCGATCGCCACCACGGTCGCCCAACCGGTGCGCTGCCCCTGCTCGTGGGCCCAGTGGTCGCTCGCGTTGAGCGCGGCGGCCACCCCGATCAGGAGGCTGAGCAGGGCACCGCCGGCAGCCGCCGCGAGCAGCACGTACGCCGGCCGGCGCGGCCCCGTCCGGCGCCGGGCGACGACGGTCAGCAGTATGGCGGCCACCGCGGCGACGAGCCCGCTGAGCGCCGCGACAGCGGCCATGCCCGGTGGAAGATGCACGCTCCAAGAGTGCCGGATGCGCGCACGCCGTGGGGGGATGGGTGTGCATCTGTTGGGACACGGCAGGTACTGGGGTGGGCCGGCGTGGCGACGGTGTCATGCTGGTATGCATGCCTGAGCTGCGGTCGAGGACTTCCACACACGGTCGGACGATGGCCGGCGCCCGGGCCCTCTGGCGGGCCACCGGGATGACCGACGACGATTTCGGCAAGCCGATCGTCGCCATCGCCAACAGTTTCACCCAGTTCGTGCCTGGTCACGTACACCTCAAGGACATGGGTGGCCTGGTCGCCGACGCGGTCGCCGAGGCCGGTGGGGTGGGCCGGGAATTCAACACCATCGCCGTCGACGACGGCATCGCGATGGGCCACGGCGGCATGCTCTACTCGCTGCCCAGCCGGGAGCTGATCGCCGACGCGGTCGAATACATGGTCAACGCGCACTGCGCGGACGCCCTGGTCTGCATCTCCAACTGCGACAAGATCACCCCCGGGATGCTGCTGGCCGCGCTGCGGCTCAACATCCCCACCGTCTTCGTCTCTGGCGGCCCGATGGAGGCCGGCAAGACGATGGCGATCGAGGGCGTCGTGCACAGCAAGATCGACCTGATCGACGCGATGATCGCGTCCTCGAACGAATCGGTCACCGACGAGCAGCTCGGCGAGATCGAACGCTCCGCCTGCCCGACCTGCGGCTCGTGCTCCGGCATGTTCACCGCCAACTCGATGAACTGCCTCACCGAGGCGATCGGCCTCGCGCTGCCCGGCAACGGTTCGACGCTGGCCACCCACGCCGCGCGCCGGTCGCTCTTCGTCGAGGCCGGCCGGACCGTCGTGGAGATCTCCAAGCGGTGGTACGACGGCGACGACGACTCGGTGCTGCCGCGTACGGTCGCCTCCAAGGCCGCCTTCGAGAACGCGGTCGCCCTGGACGTGGCGATGGGCGGCTCCACCAACACGGTGCTGCACCTGCTCGCCGCCGCTCGCGAGGCGGAGATGGACTTCGGCGTCGCCGACATCGACGCGATCTCCCGGCGGGTGCCGTGCCTGGCCAAGGTCGCGCCGAACTCGCCGAACTACCACATGGAGGACGTGCACCGGGCCGGCGGCATCCCGGCGATCCTCGGCGAACTGGACCGGGCCGGGCAGCTCAACCGGGACGTGCACGCCGTGCACTCCCCCTCGCTGGCGCAGTGGCTGACCGACTGGGACGTGCGCGGCGGCTCCCCGAAGCCGGAGGCGGTCGAGCTGTTCCACGCCGCGCCGGGCGGCGTGCGTACGGTCGAGCCGTTCTCCACCACCAACCGCTGGTCGTCGCTGGACACCGACGCGGCCGGCGGCTGCATCCGGGACCACGAGCACGCCTACTCCGCCGACGGCGGGCTGGCCATCCTGCACGGCAACCTGGCGCCGGACGGCAGCGTGGTGAAGACCGCGGGCGTGCCGGACGACTGCCTGACCTTCCGTGGCCCGGCGAAGGTCTACGAGTCGCAGGACGACGCGGTGAGCGCGATCCTCGCCAAGCAGGTGGTCGCCGGGGACGTGGTGGTGATCCGGTACGAAGGGCCCAAGGGTGGCCCCGGCATGCAGGAGATGCTCTACCCCACCTCGTTCCTGAAGGGGCGTGGGCTGGGCCGCTCCTGTGCGCTGCTCACCGACGGCCGCTTCTCCGGTGGCACCTCCGGGCTCTCCATCGGGCACGTCTCCCCCGAGGCGGCCTCCGGTGGGCTGATCGCCCTGGTCCGCGACGGCGACGAGGTCGTCATCGACATCCCGAGCCGGTCGATCGAGCTGAACGTGCCCGCCGAGGAGCTGGAGGCGCGACGGGTGGCCGAGGAGAAGCGCGACAAGCCGTACACCCCGACCGACCGGCAGCGCCCGGTGTCGGCGGCGCTGCGCGCGTACGCCTCGATGGCCACCTCGGCCAGCGACGGCGCCTACCGTCGCGTCCCGGAGTAAGCACCGCTAGCGATCGACACTGGATCGGCAATGTTGGGGTATCCGCGCTAGTCGGATACCCCAACATTGCTGATGTCGTCGGCAAAAACACGGTCCGCGAATGTCGGTCGTGTGGGCTAGCGTGTCGTCGATCAATTCGGGGAGAGCCCGGATTCCTGCGGGAAGAGGCGTGTACGTGTCATTTGGCAAGAAGTCCGTGGCTGTGGCGGTCTCGGCGCTCACCGCGCTCGCTGTCTCCGCGTGCGGCACGACGTCCGGCGGGTCCGGCGGGTCCGACGCGCCCAAGCAGCCCAGCGTCCTGGAGCTGCTGGCCAGTGACCTGAAGGGGTCGCTGCAGAAGACGGCCGAGGCCACCGACAAGAGCGATTCGGTGACCGTGACGATGACGGGCACGGCGGGCGGCGAGAAGGTCTCGATGCAGGGCGTCCTGGACCTCGGCGACCCGGTCAAGGCCGAGATGACGACGACGGACGCGAAGGGCGCCGCGACGGTCGTCCGGATGGTCGGCGCGGTCGTCTACGTCGAGATTCCTGCGGAGGACCGCGCGGAGATGGACGGCAAGCGCTGGATGAAGATGGACCTGGGCGCCGCCGGCAAGCAGGCCGGGATGGACTTCGGCAAGCAGTTCGAGGACATCGACCCGACCAAGCAGGTCAAGACGCTGCTCGCCACCGAGGGCACGAAGGTGATCGGGCAGGAGACGGTGAACGGAGCGGCCACCGTCCACTACACCGTCACCACGCCGATGGCGACCTACCTTGCGCAGCTCGACGCGAAGCTGCGGGCGGGCGTCGAGCAGCAGATGACCAAGATGGGCGTCAAGGAAATCACCACCGACCTGTGGGTCGACGAGCAGTACCGGCCCCGCCGAGCGGCCCTGAAGATGGGCCCGTTGGGTGACCTGGTGATGGACTACACCGACTACGGCAAGGCGGTGGCCATCGAGACGCCGCCGACGGCGGAGACCCTCGACTTCGCCGAGATGCTCAAGGGACTGCAGGGCATGACCACCAGCTGATCGGTGCCGTGTTCGGGCGGGCTCGGCGTCACGCCGGGCCCGCCCTTCCTGTTTCGTGCTGCCCGGTCCACGGGGGCGGGGGTCACCAGGTCAGGACGCTTCCCACGGTCCGCTGATGAACTGGCCGTTCTTGGTGAACGGACTGACGTTGGGCAGGCATCCGCCCAGGTCGATCGTCTGGGTCATCATGACCGGGCCAGGCTTGCCGGGGCCAGGACATTTCATGTGGTCGAAGCCGAGGAAGTGACCGAACTCGTGATTGATCACGCCGGCGTAGTACTCCTCCATGCTGACCGGATAACCGGGAGCGCCCTGGAGCCAACGCCGCAGGTTGATCATGATCGTCTTGCCGTACCGGCAGGAGTAGACCCCCTCGGTGTCGACCCCGCTCGCGCCGCAGAGTCGGTCCACGGTGTTCGGCGTGGCGAGCCGGACGTCGACGTCGGCGCTCGAGCTGCTGATCCGCTGGAACGACCAGGACGCCCTGGTCAGGTTCACATCGGCGTTGGTGACCGGGTGCTGCGCGGCGGTGGTCCACCCGTTCGGCGCCGCCAGCACCTGCTCGATGCTCGCGGCGAACTCGCTCGGTTTCCAGGCGGGGATGTCACCCCACTCGATCCCCTTCTCCACCGAGACGCGGTAGCGCACCCGCCTCTTGCCCGAGCCGATGACGCGACCCTGACCGCCAGCGGCGACGAAGGTGCCGTCAGCCTCGACGGGAATCTCCTCGTCGCTCGGCCGCCGCGGACCCATGTCCTGGGCTGACCTCGGGACTTGCCCGTTGGGGAGTGTCGTCGCCACGACGCCGCCGCCCTGCCCGGCGGGCGGTACCTCCGTGCCGCAGGCAGCAGACGCCAGGACCACCGCCAACGCGAGCGGCACGAGCAGCCGTCCGTTGATCCGCACGTCGAGACCTCCAAGAGCATTCACGTACGCAGTGAGGGAACACGGCGAAGTTACG
Organism: Micromonospora chokoriensis; assembly: GCF_000718555.1. Taxonomy (GTDB): domain Bacteria; phylum Actinomycetota; class Actinomycetes; order Mycobacteriales; family Micromonosporaceae; genus Micromonospora; species Micromonospora chokoriensis_B. Next base: position 259,228 of record NZ_JOAN01000003.1, on the reverse strand, counting down.
TGACTGCGGGTATGGGACACGTAAAGAAGAGGCGCGGACCAGGCACAACACCGCCCCCAACCCGTCACCCTCTGTAACAGCAGCTTGCCGAGACGGCCGGTGCGGACAGCGGGTCGCTAGTCTGCTCCCGCCACTTCTCGAAGGGAACGCACCCGGTGACCCTCTCTCGTTACGCCGAACTAGCCCGGGTCGTGCGCAACGGCTTCGTCGAGAGCCGGCACTACGGCAGCGTCGTGGTGCTCGCCCCGGACGGGAAGGTCGCCCTCGCCGCCGGCGTACCCGACGAGCCGGTGCTCCCCCGCTCCACCCTCAAGCCGGTGCAGGCACTGGCCTGTCGGATCGCGGCGGGCGACAAGCTGACCGGCCCGGCGCTGGCCCTCGCCGCCGGCAGCCACACCGGTGACGACCGGCACGTCGAGGTGGTCCGGGCGATGCTGGCCGGGGCCGGCCTGACCGAGGACGCGCTCGGCTGCCCGGAGGACTGGCCGGAGGACGAACCGACCCGAGACCGGCTGATCCGCGCCGGTGAGCAGCGCGACCGGATCCGGATGAACTGCTCCGGCAAGCACGCCGCGATGCTCGTCGCCTGCGTCGCTCAGTCCTGGAGCACGCACGACTACCTCAACCCCAACCACCCGCTCCAGCGGGAAACCGCCGCCACCATCGCCCGGCTGGCCGGCACGCCGATCGCGCACCACGCGGTCGACGGCTGCGGCGCACCGCTGTTCGGCCTGCCGCTGACCGGCCTGGCCCGCGCGTTCCAGGCGTTGGTCACCGCGCCCGCCGGGAGCGACGCGGCGCTTGTCGCGCAGGCCATGCGCCAACACCCGGAGTACGTCGGCGGCTGGCACGGGCACCCCAACACCGACCTGATGCGGGCGCTGCCGGGCGTCCTCGCCAAGGGCGGGGCCGAGGGCGTGCTCGCGGTGGCCGCGCCGGACGGTCACGCGGTGGCCGTGAAGGTGATCGACGGCTCGCCCCGAGCCACCACCGCCATCGCCCTCGCCGCCCTCGACGCCGTCGGCGTACCGGTGGGCGGAGCCGACGCGCTGCGCCAGGTGCCGGTGCTCGGCGGCGGCGAACCGGTCGGCGCCGTCACGGCCGTCATCGGCTGGAGCGCAGCATCGTCTCGGACCGAAGCGGCATCGTCTCGCACGGAGGCGGCACCGCCCCGCGGGGAGAAGGAACAGTCATGAGCACATTCGAGATCTGCATCGACAGCGTCGAGGGGGCGGTCGCCGCCGAGGAGGCCGGCGCCGACCGGGTGGAGTTGTGCTCGGCGCTCTTCGACGGCGGGTTGACCCCCAGCCTGGGCACCATCGAGACGACCCTGCGCGCGGTCAGCCGGATCCGGGTCCACGTGATCGTCCGGCCCCGGGCCGGTGACTTCATCTACTCGCCGTTCGAGATCGAGGCGATGGAACGGGACGTCCGCGCCGCCGTGGCGGCCGGCGCGCACGGCATCGTGATCGGCGCGTTGACCGCCGAGGGTGACGTCGACGTGCCCACCACCCGCCGGCTGATCGCCGCCGCCGGCGACGCCAGCATCACCTTCCACCGCGCGTTCGACATGACCCGCGATCCGTACGCGGCGCTGGAGCAGCTCATCGCGATGGGCGTAGACCGGGTGCTCACCTCCGGCCAGGAGGTAAGCGTGCTGGAGGGCGCTCCGCTCATCGCCGACCTGGTGCGCCGGGCCGCCGGCCGGATCGTCATCATGCCGGGCGGTGGCATCACGCCCCGCAACATCGCCCGGATCGTCGAGGCGACCGGCGCCGACGAGTACCACTTCGCGGCCCTGGCCCGCTCGGACAGCCCGGCCGTACACCGCAACCCGGCACCACGGATGGGCGGCAGCCTGACCCGGCCCGAGTACGAGCGCTCCGGCACCTCGCGCGCCCTGGTCGGCCAGGTGCTCGCCGCCGCCCGCGCCTGAACCCCGTCCCGCTCTCCACCAACCGCGGCGGCCCAGGACATCGTCCCGGGCCGCCGCAGTCGGTCGGTCGGACTAGCGCAGCCCGAAGGCCCGTTCGACGGTCTGCTGCACGGTGTTACCCGACACGTCCGTGGCGGTGACCCGGGTCGAGACGTACTGTGCCGACTTCGGGGCGTTCAGGTCGAGCTGCCAGCTCGCCTTCTCCCCCCGCTGCGTCGCCGCCCGCTGCCAGGTGCGGCCGTCGTCGTACGACAGCTCCACAGTGGCGGACCGGAATGCGCCGCCGTGCCACGCGCCGGCCAGGTGGCTCGCCGAGACGGTCACCTCGCCCTTGCGCTTCGCCCGGCCCGTCAGGTCGAGGTCGACCGCGTAGTCGAGCTGGATGAGTGGCAGCTGACGGACCGATTCCGGGTCGGCGTCGGGGAAGCCGACGGTCCACTCGGTCTGGGTCCGGGTCGCGTACGCCGAGACCTCGCTCTGCGTCGTCTCGTTGACCAGCCGCAGCGGCTGACCCGGCTCGACAAATGTGGACATCGTTCCGTTGACCGACTCACTGATCAGGTCGGCACCCTGGTAGACGCGGAAGCTCTGGGCGACTTCAACGCCGAAGGTCTTCGCTTCGTGTTGTGGGTTGGAGTCCCCCCAGGTCGGCAGCGTGTAGCTGCTCAGCTCGTTACCGACGACCGCCGGCACACCGGAGACGAACGACGGGTTCAGGAGCCGCGGCCGGGTCACCGGAGCGAACCAGTCGGCGTTGGTCGTGGACCCCTTCGGGTAGGAGAGCAGCGGCCTGGAGTACATGTAGATCGGCCCCAGTTTGGCGCTCTCCACCCAGCGGATGCCGGGCTCGGCCGAGAGCCAGTCGGTCCGCTCACCCTGGGCGGCGAAGGGCACCGGATCCCGCAAGCTGTTGAAGACCCCCTTCTCGGTCGACAGGTCGTAGCGGTTCCAGTTGCCGATGTCCTGGGTTGGGTTGCGGAACGACACCTTGACCTTGGCCAGGTCCTTGGCGCGCGGTTGGTAGGTCAGGTCCGTCGGCACGGCACCGTTGTGCCGTTGGATGAGGTCGTAGAGGTACGCGGGGGTGGGGATGCCCACGACGGTGAGGCGGGCCTCGCCGGCACGAATCCGCTCGATCAGCTCCTCGCCCTGCTGGTGACCGAGCGAGACGACAGGCAGCGGAAGCTTCGGCTCGAGGGCCTCATTCCAGGCGTCCAGCCGGCCCAGGCCGGTGTTGACGATCACCATCAGCCGGGCCCCGGCTGCCGCCGCCGCATCAACCTGGGCTTGTGCGGTGGCGTTGTCGGTGTACCGGACCACGGCGACCTTGCCCCGCACCTTCGCCGTGGTGATGTCGCTTGGCGTGCTGCCCGGGACGAATGCCGCATCGAGGACGTGCCGCCCCTCGGGCCCGTTCGGCGAACCGGCCTGGAACCGCAGATCGTCATAGTTGCCGTGCGCGCCGCTCAACGTCAGTGGCGGTTCGATGGCCGACCACCGGAAGCCCAGGTGGAAAGCGCCCTGGGAGACCCGCTTCCCGGTCGGGGTAGCCCAGACGCTGTCGAAGATGGCGTCGGGGTGGTAGTTGTCGGACAGCGGGTATTCGTTCGGGTAGGAGCGGAAGTAGTCGATCCGGATCCCGTTGAGGCTGGTCGGCTTCGGGGTGATGGCCTGGACCTGGCGGAGGGTGCGGCCGTCCAGGGTCACGGTGGCACCGTTGTCACCCACGATGACCTCGGGGGCGACTAGTGCCGCCAAGCCGAGCGAGCTCGGCCCGTTCGCGCCGGTCACCGGGGCGTACATGAGGATGCTGTACGTGCCCGGACGGACCCGGAGATCGAGCCGGCCGGTGTCGTCGACGGTGTAGAGCTGCGGGTCCAGGGTGTCGGTGATGTCCTTGAGCAGGATCTGGCCGGCGAGCCCGGTGCCGTCGCGATCCTTGGTGTTGATGGTCAGGCCGACCCGCTGCCCCTCCTTGTTGACAGCGACCACTGTGTGCGCCAACGGCACACCCTGGGCGTCGGCGCCGATCACCGTGCCGCCGCTGAGGAAGGCCTCGTCCTTGAGGAGGTCCAGGTTGGCGTAGACGACGAGGCTGCTCGTGCCGTGCGCAGGCACGACTACCTGGTCGGCGGCGAGGCTGAAGAGCCCAGCCGGGGCGGTCGGCGCGTGCACGGACAGGTTGAGGGTGACCGGGGCGTCACCGGTGTTGGTGTAGGTGATCTTCTGCTCCGAGCGCTGGCCCGGGGCGTACGGCCAGTGCTCCGCGGTGAACTTCACGCCGTCGGAGAAGAGGGTGGCCGAGACGGCCGCCGCGACGTCGACCCGCCCGCTGCCACCCCGGTAGATCTCCAACCGTGGGGTCCGCTTGCTGGTGCTCATCAGGACGTCTTTGAGCTGCTGGCCGGTCCAGTCCGAGTGCGCGGCCGCCAGCAGGGCGGCAGCTCCGGCGACGTGCGGGGTCGCCATCGAGGTGCCGTTCATGGCGACGTAGGAGCCCTCCCCGCTCGCGTACTGCGAACGGGCCGCCAACACCCCCACGCCCGGGGCGGTGATGTCGGGCTTGGGCGCGTTGTCACCGAGGCGAGGCCCCCAGTTCGAGAACGGGGCGAGTTGGTCGCGGCTGTCGACAGCGCCGACTGTGAGGGCCGCGTCGGCGGCACCCGGCGAGCTGAGGCTCAGGTAACCGGGGTCCTGGGAGTTGCCGGCGGCGATGACGAAGAGGGCGCCGGTCTCGGCGCTAAGCCGGTTGACCGAGGCGCTCAACAGGTCGGTGCCGTCGCTGGGGCCGCCACCGAGGCTCATGTTGACGACCTTGGCCTTCGCCTCCCGTACGGCCCACTCCATGCCGCCGAGAATCCAGGAGTCCTGCCCCTCGCCCTCGTCGTTCAGGACCTTGCCGATGTGCAGCTTGACTCCCGGGGCCACGCCCCGCTCCACGCCGCCGGAGGCGGCGCCGGTGCCGGCGATCGTCGACGCGACGTGGGTGCCGTGCCCGACCCGATCGATCACCGTCTCACCCGGAACGAAGCTGCGGGTCTCGGCGATCTGATCGGCCAGGTCCGGGTGCTCGGGGTCGACACCGGTGTCGAGGACAGCGACCGGTACGCCAGCACCGGTGTTGCCACCGGACCAGACCTGCGGTGCGCCGATCTGCGTGGTGGTGTCGGTCAGCGCGGCGCGCACCTTGCCGTCCAGCCACACCTTCGTCACCCCGCCGAGGAAGCTCGCCGGCTGGCCTGCAACCTGCTTCGCCGCCGGCGCGGCGGGGTTCGTGCCGGTGAGCGCGTTCCAGAACGTGCTCGCCGTACTCCGCGGCTCCTCGACCGCCGCACCCTGCACGCTTGGTAGATCCCGCACCCGCTGGGCGCCCGTCAGGGCCGACTTGGCCCGCGCGGTCGCGTTGGAGTAGCTGAGAATCAGCGGCAGCCGGTCGCGGCTCGCGTCGTCGTACCCGTCGGCCAGCAGCTTGGTGATGTTGAAGAGCCGCTTGTCGAGTAGCCCGGACGAGACGTAGCGGGCCACCGAGTCGGGGTAGACGTAGGTATCGGGCCCGTACCTCATGACCCGGGCGCCGACCGGTTGACCTGACGGTCCGCGTACGTCGGTGGTGCTGAGCCCGCCAGCGATGGTGCTGACGGTGACCTTGTCCCCGGTGATCAGGGTGATGGTGTGCTGCTTGCCGGTGGGGGTAGGGGCCGCATTGGTGACATCCGGGGGCACGACGACGCCGCCGCTCGGCGCGGCGAGGCCGGGGTCTCCGACACCTACCGCGAGCGAGAGGACGGCACCGACCACAAGTGCACGTCGTCGGATGGGGTGGGCTGACGTCAAGGATGATCTCCGTTCGGGAGTGAATTGCGGTCGATGATCGCAATCCGCCGTCGGACCGACAACGCGTTGACGGAGATCAAGTTCTGTGCATCAGGCTGATGAACGACGAGTTGCCTGACGACTCGTTCATCGACTGTCCTCCTGTGCGTCCACGGCCGTTGACGCAGCACAGCAGCGGCCGACAACCCAGCACCGAGAGCCCGTCAGCCCAACGTCGTCCACTGTGGAATATGTCACCAGACCCGGCAATAGAGTGATTAATGCCACCCCGTTGAACTCGGACATGTGGGGTGTCAGGACAGGTCGTTGACGCAGCGCAGCACCGGCCGGCGGGTCAACGCCGTGGCGTCCAGCGGCCCACGAGCCCGCACGGTGAACGTGGCCGACTCACCGGGCAGCAGGGTGACCATCGCGATGTCCACGGTGGCCGAGGCGTCCAGGCGGTCCGGGAAGAGCGTCAGGTCGCGCAGCACCGTTCGGGCGGTGGCCCGGACCCGCTGCCCCCCGTCGAACGACTCGACCGTCGCGTCCCAGGCCGCCGAGGGCCACTGCACCTCCCGGTCCTCGGCGAAGAACCACAGGGCACGCTCCGCGCTGCTCCCGGCCTCCGCGACCAGCAGCTCCCGCCGGGCCTCCTCCGGCTGGGCCAGCGTCGCTGGCAGCGCCAGCGTCACCGAGGAGTACGCCGGGACGTCGAGGTCGACCGAGGTCGTCGCCCTCGGCGCCCCGGTGAGAGTCACCCGGGTCACCGAGGCCGAGGCTCGCCAGGGCGTGCCACCGTCGTTGACCGCGACCAGGGCCAGGCCGCCGTCGCGGGGCTGCACGGTCAGGAGCCGATCGGCGTACGCGTGGCGCAGCGCGTACCACAGGGGTTTGCGGCGACCGTCGCCGTCGATGGCCGACCAGGAGGTCACCGGCCAGCAGTCGTTGAGCTGCCAGACGATGGTGCCGGCGCAGACGTTGCGGTGGGAGCGGAAGTGCTCGACGCCGAGCTGGATCGCGCGGGCCTGGTTGAGCTGCGTCAGGTAGTGCCAGTCGTCGAAGTCTGCCGGGGCGGGCAGGTGCGCGTCGAGGCCGCGTTGGAGCTTGGCGTCACCGCCGGCTGCCTTCTGGTGGTGTGCCATGCCCGGTGAGTCGTGCGCCAGGGGTTCGTCGCTGAGCGCGCGGCGCAGTGTGGCGTACGCCGGTGGGGCCTGGTAGCCGAACTCGGCGACGAAGCGCGGAACGTACTCCCGGTACTTGGTGTAGTCGTCGGTGTTCCACACGTCCCAGATGTGGGTGGTGCCGTGCGCCGGGTCGTTGGGGTGGATCGCCTCGCTGCCCGACCAGGGGCTACCCGGCCAGTACGGGCGGGTCGGATCCAACTCGCCGACGATCCGGGGCAGCACGTCGAGGTAGTAGCCCCGCCCCCAGGTGCGCCCGGCGAGCGGCGCCTGCCAGTCCCAGTCGTGCCAGCCCCAGATGTTCTCGTTGTTGCCGGTCCAGAGCACCAGCGACGGGTACGGCGCGAGCCGGGTCACCTGCTCGGTTGCCTCGGCGGCGACCTCGGTGCCGAACGGCTCCTCCTCCGGGTACGCGGCGCAGGCGAAGAGGAAGTCCTGTTGGACGAGGAGCCCGCGTTCGTCGGCGAGGTCGTAGAAGTCCGCCGACTCGTACCGGCCGCCGCCCCAGACCCGCAGCAGGTTGACGTTCGCCGCGACTGCCTGGTCGAACCGCTCGGCCAGCCGGGCCCGGGTGATCCGGGTGGGGAACGCGTCGTCCGGGATCCAGTTGACCCCGCGCACGAAGACCGGGACGTCGTTCACGGAGAGCGAGAACGGGGTGCCGTGCTCGTCGGGTGTGGTGTCCAGCCGTACCGAGCGGAAGCCGATCCGGTGCGACCAGCTGTCGAGGGTGTCGCCGTCCGGCGCGTGCAGGGTCACCTCGATCGGGTGGCGCGTCTGGTCGCCGTACCCCCGGGGCCACCAGAGCGCAGGCTCGCGGACGGTGAGGGTCAGCGCGGCCGTGCGCTGCCCGGCCGGGACGACCACGTCGGCGCAGACGCCGGCGACGGCCGCGCGGACGGTCAGCGGGACGTCCGCGACCCGCTCGACCTCGACGTGCAGCTCGACCCGGCCGTCGCGACCGTCCATGGTGACGAGTGGACGGACGGTGGCCAGTCGAGCGGTCGACCAGGCGTGCAGGCTGATCTCCTGCCAGATGCCGGCGGTGACCACTGTCGGCCCCCAGTCCCAGCCGAAGTTGCAGGCCATCTTGCGGATGAAGTGGAACGGCTCCGGGTAGGCGTTGGGCCGGTCGCCGAGCCGCTCCTGTTGCTCCTCGGCGTAGCGGTACGCGGAGTCGAACGTGACCACCAGGTCGTTGGCACCGTCGCGCAGCAGCGGTCGGACGTTGAACCGGTAGCTGCGGTGCATGTTCGCGGTGCGGCCGACCTCGACGCCGTTGAGGGTGAGCGTGGCGACGGTGTCCAGGCCGGCGCAGACCAGGTCGACGCGGTCGTCGTCGCCGGCTCGGTGGGCGACTGTGGTCTGGTAGACCCAGTCGGTGCGCCCGATCCAGGCCAACGCTCGCTCGTTGTCGTCGAGGTAGGGATCTCCGATCAGCCCAGCGTCGAGCAGATCGGTGTGCACGCAACCGGGCACGGTCGCCGGCACGGACCGACCGGCGATCTCCTCGGGCACCTGTGCTCCGGGGGCCGCTCGCAGGGTCCAATCGTCGTAGAGTGCCTGTCGGCTCACGATCTCACCGCACCTTCTTGCATCGAAAGACGCTGACTGAACCGGATAAGCTGGGCCACCGTACGGTCCGGAATTCGGGCTGTCAACGGCCAGAGAGCGAAGGAGCGCGCCGGTGAAGCGGCCGACAATTGCCGACGTCGCCCAGCGCGCCGGGGTGTCCAAGGGCGCCGTGTCGTACGCGCTGAACGGGCAGCCTGGCGTCTCCGAGGCCACCCGGCAGCGGATCCTGGCCATCGCCACCGAGATCGGGTTCAGCCCGAGCAGCGCCGCCCGTGCCCTCTCCGCCGCCACCGCCGGGGCGATCGGCCTGGCCCTGTGCCGACCGGCCCGGACACTCGGCGTCGAGCCGTTCTTCATGGCGCTGATCAGTGGTGTCGAGGCCGAACTGTCCGCCCGCTCGTACGCGCTGACCCTCCAGGTGGTGGCCGACCACGATGCCGAGATCGCGGTCTACCGGCGCTGGTGGGGCGAGCGACGGGTGGACGGGGTGCTCGTCTGCGACCTGCGCACCGCCGACCGCCGCATCCCCGCACTCGAACAACTGCAACTGCCGGCGGTGGTGATCGGCGGCCCCGGCGGCACCGGCGAGCTGGCGAGCCTCTGGTCCGACGACGCCGCCGCGCTGACCGAGACGGTGGAGTACCTGGTAGCGCTCCGGCACCGCCGGATCGCCCGGGTCGCCGGCCTGCCCGACCTGCGGCACACCGAGATCCGCACCGACGCCTTCGCGGCGGTCTGCCAGCGGCTCGGCCTGGTCGACGCGGTCACCGTCTGGTCCGACTACACCGGCGAGGAGGGCGGCCGGGCCACCCGTCGGCTGCTCAGCTCGGCCCACCGGCCCACCGCGGTCATCTACGACAACGACGTGATGGCGATCGCCGGGCTCTCCGTCGCCCAGGAGATGGGCCTCACCGTGCCCGCCGATCTGTCCATCGTGGCCTGGGACGACTCGCCGCTGTGCCGCCTGGTGCACCCGCCGCTGACCGCGCTGGGCCGCGACATCCCGGCCTACGGCGCGCACGCCGCCCGGCAACTGCTCGCCGTCGTCGCCGGGCAGCCGGCCGGCCGGGTGCAGGACGAGACGGCACACCTCACGCCGCGCGGCAGCACCGCACCACCCCGGGAGAGATGAACCGGTTCAGCGAGATGCTGAGGGAAACTCCTCGAAGTACGCCTCGACCCGCTCGGCCGTCGCCGGACGGGCCAGCGCGAACCCCTGCCCGTAGCGGCAGCCACCCCGACGCGCGCCCTCGACCTGGGTCGACGACTCCAACTCCTCGGCGACGATCTCCACGCCCAGCCGCTCGCCCACGTTGACCACCACGTCGATCAGCGGCGGCTGCCCGTCCGGCCGTGCGCCCACCAACTCCGGGCCCACCTTGAGCAGGTCGATCGGCAGTCGGCGAAGCTGGGCCAGGGACGCGTGCTCGGCCCGGAAGTCGTCCAACGCGGTGCGTACGCCAAGCGACCGGAGCCCGGCCAGCCGAGCCACCACGGTCGGCAGGTCACCGGCGACCCTCGGCTCGCTCACCTCCACCACCAGCCGCTCCGGCGGCACCCCGTACGCGGCCAGCACGGCCGCCGCCCGCTGGACGAAGTCGGGGGTGGTCAGCTCCCGGGTCGTGACGTTTACCGCCATCCACAGCTCGCGGACGCCCACCGACCAGTTGGACAACTGCCGGCAGGCCCGGTCCAGTACCCACCACTCCAACTCGCCGACCAGGTCCAGGTCCTCGGCGACCGGCAGCAGCTCGGCCGGCAGCACCGTGCCGAGCACCGGGCTGCGCCAGCGCAGCAGCGCCTCCGCACCCACCGGCTGCCCGTCGGCCAGGTCGACCACCGGCTGGTAGACGAGATCCAGCTCGCCACGCGCCACCGCACCCGGCAGCTCGCGTTCCAGGTCGAGTCGGCGCACCAACTGCTCCTCCAGGAACGCGTCGTACCACTCCACCCGGTCCCGGCCCAGCTGCACGGCCCGCCGTCGGGCCAGCTCGGCCTGCCGGAGCACGTCCGCCGGCCCGGCGCCGCTCACCTCGGCCAACCCGATGCTCGTCTGCACGCGCAGCATCGCGCCGGCCAGCCGGTAGGGCGGGCTGAGCGCGCTCAGCAGCCGGGTGCCCAGCGCGTACGCCAGCACCGGGCCGGCGGCGGTGACCACCGCGAAGCCGGTGCCCGTGCACCCGGTGACCAGATCGTCGGGGGCGATGACCGCGCGGGCCCGGTGCACCGCCTCGGCCAGCACGTCCTCCCGGGCCGTCGGGCCGATCCCGTCGGTGCCGTGCAGGTCCACCAGCAGCAGCGCGCCGGCCGGCGCCGGAACGTCGCCGATCGCGGCCAGGGCGTCCAGCAGGGCAGCCCGGTCGCCGGGGGTGCCACTGCCCGCGCCGGGCCGCCGGTTGAGCCCCGACCACGCGCGACTGTCATCGGGCGCCCAGGTCGAGCGGACCCCCGACGGGTCACCGGAGCCCCGCTCGGGCGAGGGCTCCGCCGTGCCCAGCCAGCCTGCTGGCGCCGCCCGGCGGTGCCGCAGCGCCCTGCCGGCCGGTCGGCGATGAGCGGCCCGCCGACCGGAGGTGGGCACGTCAGCCGCGCGCAGCAGCTCACGCAGCACCAGGGGTGGCACCGCCGCCAGGGCCAGTAGCACGCTCGTCTGGTCTGGCGCCCGGCCCGCGCCCAGGTGCAGACCCGATGCCAACAGCAGCATCGCTGCGGGGAGCACCGACCGGGGCCAGGCCGCGGCGACCGGCTCCGCTGGCTCCGCGTCGTCCGCCGCATCCGCCGCGCCGACCGCGACCAGCAGCATTCCCCACACCAACGGGGGTACGGCCAGCAGGACCAGCCGCCCGGCCGGCGCGGACGGCAGCGTGGCCAGCAACACCAGCCCGCCCAGGGTGAGCAGGACACCGCCCCGGCAGACCGCCGCGCCCGAGCGCCGCCACGGCCCCGCGAACGCGTTCAGCGCGGCCATGCCCAACCCAGCGAGCGTCAACGCGGCGATCAGCCGAACCGGGACCGGCAGGTCGCCCCGGGGCAGCAGCAGCCAGCCGGCGAGCGCCAGACCGAGCGCCGGGCCGGTCGACTCGACCAGCCAGCGCAGCCGAACCCCGGCCGCCACCCGCGAACGGCCGGGGAGCCGGTGCAGACCGGTCAGCGAGAGGGCCGCCACGACCAGTGACCCGACCAGCACGGCGAGAGGTTGCCCGAGGTCGAGCAGGGGCAGCACGACTGCGGTGAGACCGGCCGCCACCACCGCCGCGTCGAGCAGCACACCCGCCGCACGCGGGGTCGGGTCGGTGCCGCGCCGGGTGGCCAGTCGGGAGAGTCGCAGCCCGGCGAGCGTGGCACCGGCACCGGCGGCCAGGGCGATCACCACCGAGGTCGGGACCAGGTCGGCGGCGCCGGCGAGGAGGAGCAGCGCCACCGCCACGGACGTGGCGGCCTCCGGTGCCGCACAGCGGGGGACGAGAACGCGGAACGGGTACGCGAGGAGCACGGCGGTCGCCTTCGTGAGGGGGCACGGGGGCGGTGCGACGGTGCGGGACATCGGACGTTGCGAGTCCGCTGCCCACGATTGGCAACGATGGACGGCCGGATTGGTTACTTGTCGGTCACTCAGAGAAGACAACGACCCGTGTCACTGTACGGCGTACCGCGCGCCGCCGGCACCGCCCGCCGGGAGCCGACACCACCGGGAGTGGGATCATCGGAGGGTGAGTAAGCCCGACACGGTCCGTTTCCGGTACAACCAAGCCATCCTGGTGGCCGCGATCATCGCCTTCGTCGGCGCCCTGCCGCTGGCCAACTCCCGGGTCTACCTGCTGCCGGTGCTGCTCGTCCCGCTCGCCGTCGCCGTCTGGGCCTGGCGGGCCGGCACCGACGCCGACCCGCGGGAGCTGCGCGTACGGGCGCTGGCCGGGCAACGCCGGATCGACTGGGACCGGGTCCTCGAACTGACCAGTGACCAGCGCGGACGGGCCGTCGCCCGGCTCGACGACGGCCACCAGGTCATTCTGCCGGCCGTCCGTGGGGCAGATCTGCCTCGCCTGGTCGCGGCCACCGGTCAGACGCTGCCGCACGCGCCGACGGACGCACCCGGTCAGTAGCCGTCGACCACCGTGTTGATCAGCGGCTGCCCAGCGGCGAACCGGCGTACCTGATCGCCGACCAGTCGATAGGCCCGCGGCAGCAGACCGCGCACCGACCCACCCACGTGCGGGGTGAGCAGCACGTTCGGCATGGCCCAGAGCGGCGAGTCGGCGGGCAGCGGCTCCGGGTCGGTGACGTCCAACGCCGCCATGATCCGGCCGGTGCCCAGTTCGGCGACGAGCGCCTCGGTCTGCGCCACCGGGCCCCGGGCGGCGTTGACCAGCAGCGCCCCATCTCGCATCGAGGCCAGGAACGCCTTGTCGATCAGGCCACGGGTCTGGTCGGTGAGCGGCACCAACACCACCACCACATCCGCCTCGGGCAGCAGCCCGGGCAGCTCCTCGACGGCGTGCACTCCCTGCGCCGGGCGGGCGGTTCTCGCCACCAGGGTGAAGCTCACGTCGAAGGGGGCGAGCCGGTCACGCACCGCGGCACCGATCGAACCGGCGCCGATGATGAGCACCCGCTTGCCGGTCAGCTCGTCGGTCGGGGTGTGCTCCGCGTACGCCCAGCGCCGCTCGGCCTGCGCGCGGACGAACGCCGGGAACGCCCGCAGCTGGGCGAGGATCGCGGTGACGACCCACTCGGCGGTGGAGGGGTCGTGCACGCCCCGGGCATCGCAGAGCGTGACGGCCGGCGGTGTGCGGCCAGCCCAGGCGTCCGCCCCGGCGGAGAGCAACTGCACCACTGCCAGGTCGGGCAGCTCACGCAGCAGCACGGTCCCGTCGACGCCGCCCAGGAACGGTGGCACCCAGAAGCGGACGCCGGCCGCCTCGGAGGGCATCCGGTCGGCGTGCTCGAAGACCTCCACGGTCACGTCCGGGGGCAGCTCGCCCATCAGGTTCAGGCCGACCTGGTTCGGGATCCATACCTTCACGTCCGCCGACGATAGTCCCCGTCGCCAGGGCCGGCGCGGGGGCACGGCGACGAACCAGCGTCCCGGGGGATGGCGCGGGGGACCGGGGCGGGCGAGACTCGGCACACAAATGTTCGACCCCGACCTGGACGAGGTATAACGAGGGTCGGAGGGCCGGTCGGCCTCCGCCCCGGCAGACAGGTGCTCGATGACCGACGGCTCCCCCGCCACCGCCCGCCGTTCGATCGCGCCACCTTCGGCGCTCGGCGACCCGGCGCGGTTGCGCGCGCTCGCCGACACCGGGCTCGACGCCGCGCCGGACGAGGCGTTCGACCGGTTCGCTCGGCTGGTCAGCGACCTGTTGGACGTGCCGGTCGCGCTGGTCTCCCTGGTCTCCGCCGACCGGCAGTTCTTCCCGGGCGCGGTCGGTCTGCCGGAGCCCTGGTCGGAGCGCCGGCAGACGCCGTTGAGCCACTCGTTCTGTCAGCACGTGGTGGACATCGAGGCACCGATGGTGCTGCCGGACGCCCGGCTCTACCCCCGCGTGCGGGACAACCTGGCCATCGACGACCTCGGCGTGGTCGCGTACGCCGGGATGCCGCTGACCGACCTCTCCGGCCGGGTGCTCGGCTCGCTCTGCGCCATCGACAGCAAGCCCCGCGCCTGGACGGCCGCGCAGCTGCGGACCCTGTCCGACCTGGCCGCCGCCTGCTCGTCGGAGCTGCGACTTCGGATCGCGCTCGACGGCGCGCAGGAGGCCCGGCGGCGGGTGGTGCAGGCGCACGAACGGCTGGAGTTGCTGGCCGGGGTGAGCGAGACCCTGGCCGGCACCCTGGATGTGGGCACCGCGTTGCGCCGGCTCGCCGCCACGATGGTGCCGCTGCTGGCCGACTGGTGCCTGCTCACCCTGATCGGGCCGACCGGCCTGCCCCGCGAGGTGGTCTCGGTGCACCGGGATCCGGCCCGCTCGGCGGACGTCGACCGCTTCGGTGAGCTGCTGCGCACCGGGCTGAGCCCCGAGTCGATCATCCGAACGGTGTTCCGGACCGGCCAACCCCGGCTCGGCAGCGTGGCGTCGCTGGCCGACGTGACGAGGGGCACCACCCACCCGGAGATGGCATCCATCGCCAGTCGGCTGGGCATCGCGTCCTACCTGAGCGTGCCGGTGCGGGGCGTCGGCGGCACGGTGCTGGGGGCGATCACCCTGGTCAACGGCGGCCAACGACAGCAGTTCGACGACCGGGACCTGCTCACCGCCGTCGACATCGGCCGCCGGGCCGGGCAGGCCGTCGGCAACAGCTCGATGTATGGCGAGCAGCGGCACGTCGCCGAGGTCCTGCAGCACAGCATGCTGCCCCGACTGCCGGTGGTGGCGGAGCTGGAGCTGGCGGCCCGTTACCAGCCGGCAGCCGACCGGGTCGAGGTGGGCGGTGACTGGTACGACGCCTTCGTGCAGCCCGACGGCGACGTGATCGCGGCGATCGGGGACGTGGCCGGGCACGACATCGAGGCGGCGGCGGCCATGGGCCAGCTGCGCAACCTGGTGCGGGGCAACGCCTTCGGCCGGCCGGACGCGGTCGGGGCGTTGATGAGCAACCTGGATGGCGCCATCCGTGGCCTGCGGCTACCGACCGCCGCCACCGCGACACTGATCCGGATCTGTCCGCAGCGCGCCGGTGTGCACGAGATGACCTGGTCCAACGCCGGGCATCCGCCGGCCCTGGTGGTCCGCGCCGGCGGGGCGGTCGAGGCCCTGGAGGCGACGCCGGAGCCGCTGCTCGGCCTGGCTCGCCCGTCACCGCGGAGCAGCCAGTCGACAAGCCTGGCCACCGGCGACACCCTGCTGCTCTACACCGACGGGCTGATCGAACGACGGGACCGCTCCATCGACGAGGGGTTGGCCGAGCTGGTGGGCCGACTGACCGGCACCGACACGCTGCCCCTCGACGACCTGTGCGACCTGCTGCTCGCCTCGATCCGCCACCGTGAGGACGACACCGCGCTGCTGGCCGTACGGGCCCGGTGAGCGGTCCACCGGGGACCATCGAACGGGGTCACCGGCACCCGTTGGATCTCGACGGGCCCAGCCGGGCCGCGCGGCGGGCTACCCTGGGCCGGGTGAGCGCCCGTCCCCCGTACCCTCGCATCCGCCGCCTCCGGGTGGCCCTCGCGGCGTCCTGCGCGGCGCTGCTGTTCACCGCCGGTTGCAGCTTCGGTGAGCCGGAGCCCGACCCGGCCGGTGAGCCGCCCAACCTGCCCACTCCGTCCGCGTCGGCGGGCCCCGGCGGCTCCGGTCCGCAGGCGGTGGCGACAGTGCTCGCCAAGGGCCTGCGGGTGCCCTGGGGCATCGCCTTCCTGCCGGACGGCGGCGCGCTGGTCACCGAACGGGACAACGGCCGGATCCTGCAGGTCGGGCCCGAGTCCGGGCCGGACGGGCTGCGGGTGCGACCGGTGCAGACGATCCTCGACGTGGCCGCGGCGGGCGAGGGTGGCCTGCTCGGCATCGCCGTCTCCCCCGACTACGCCCGCGACCGGACGGTGTTCGTCTACTACACCGCCGAGCAGGACAACCGGGTCGCCCGGCTGCAACTCGGCGGGCAGCCCACCCCGATCCTCACCGGCATCCCCAAGGCCAATGTGCACAACGGCGGTGGGCTCGGCTTCGGCCCGGACAAGCAGCTCTACGTCAGCACCGGCGACGCCGGTCAGCGCCCCCTCTCCCAGGACGTGAAGAGCCTCGGCGGCAAGATCCTCCGGATCACCCCGGACGGTAAGCCCGCCGCCGGCAATCCGTACCCCAACTCCCCGGTCTGGTCGCTGGGGCACCGCAACGTCCAGGGTTTCGCCTGGGACGCCGCGAAGCGGATGTACGCCGTCGAGTTCGGCCAGAACACCTGGGACGAGATCAACCAGATCACCAAGGGCGGCAACTACGGCTGGCCGGAGGTCGAGGGTAAGGCCGGCGACAAGCGGTTCACCGACCCGATCGCGCAGTGGGCGACCGCGGACGCGTCCTGCTCCGGTCTGGCCGCCACGGACCGGCTGCTGGTCACCGGCTGCCTGCGCGGCAAGCGCCTCTGGGTGATGGAGCTGACCGACACCGGCACGCTGCTCGGCCAGCCCAGTGAGCTGCTCACCAACCGCTACGGTCGGCTACGCGCGGTGGCTGCGGCACCGGACGGGTCGCTCTGGGTGAGCACCTCCAACCACGACGGGCGGGGCAACCCGGCGGGCGACGACGACCGGCTCCTGCGGGTGGTCTTCGCGGGTGGTGACGGCGGGCGCAGCTGATTTCGTCACCATCCGTTCAGGTTTGCCAAGATCTTCCGACGGGCAGGTCAGACTTTCAGCATGGACGGGCAACGCGACGAGCGGCAGGACGACGCCGATGACCGGGACGACCCGGTGACCGGCGACGATCGGCCGCGCCCGGCGGGTTGGTGGGTCGGTGCCGCCGGCCCGCTACGCCGCCTCGGGCTGATCGTCGCCGTCCTCGCCGTGGCCCTGGCCGGAGCGGTGCTCGGGGTGCTGGCCGGTGGCGAGGTGAGCACCGACATCGGCCCGTTCCGGGCCAACCTCAGCATCTCCCCCGCCCGGGACGGCGGCACCACCGTCGACATCCCGCCGCTCGGCGCGCTGCTGCTCGACAGCCACGACGGGCCGACCCACCTCACCGTCCGGCTGGGCGCACTCGACCAGGGGCGCACCGAGGCGCTGATCGACGACCCGGCCAGCATCAGCCGGGCCAGCCAGAGCGCCGTGGAGGACGTCCGCTCCGGGGTGATGCGCCTCGGCCTGCGTACCCTCGGCGCGTCGGTGCTCGTCACGTTGATCCTGGCCGGGCTGATCTTCCGCGATGTCCGGCGGACCGCCTGGGCGGGCGGGCTGGCGCTGCTTGTCACCGCCGGCAGCCTCGGCACGGCGGCGGCGACCCTCCGTCCGCAGGCCATCGAGGAACCACGTTACGAGGGGCTGCTGGTCAACGCGCCGGCCATCGTCGGTGACGCCCGTCGGATCGCCAACGACTACACCAAGTACGCGGAGCAGTTGCAGCGCCTGGTCGGCAACGTCAGCCAGCTCTACACCACCGTCTCGGCGCTTCCGCTGCTGGAGCCGACCCCGGGCACCACGCGGGTGCTGCACGTCTCCGACATGCACCTCAACCCGACCGGCTGGCAGTTGATCCGGACGGTCGTGGAGCAGTTCGGCATCGACGTGGTGATCGACACCGGGGACATCACCGACTGGGGCAGTGAGCCGGAGGCCTCCTTCGTCGCCTCGATCGGCCTGCTGAAGAAGCCGTACGTCTTCATCCGGGGCAACCACGACTCCGGCAAGACCGCCGCCGCGGTGGCCCGCCAACCGAACGCGATCGTGTTGAACAACACGACCACGACGGTCGCCGGGCTGACCATCGCCGGCATCGGCGACCCGCGCTTCACCCCGGACAAGAACACCTCCCCCGCCGGCAGCGGGTTGACCCAGCAGGTGGCCGACCAGGTGATCGGGGCCGGCAACCAGCTCGCCGCGACGATCCGCAGCTCACCGCGACCGGTAAACATCGCTCTCGTGCACGACCCGGCGTCGGCCGGGCCGCTCGCCGGCACCTGCCCGCTGGTGCTGGCCGGGCACACCCACTCCCGGCAGGTCTCCAAGCTGCCACAGGCACCCGGGCAGCAGCCCACCACGCTGATGGTGGAGGGCTCCACCGGCGGTGCCGGGCTGCGCGGCCTGGAGGGCGAGAAGCCGACCCCGCTGTCGATGAGCGTGCTCTACTTCGACCAGCAGAAGATGCTCCAGGCGTACGACACCATCACCGTCGGCGGGACGGGTCAGGCCCAGGTCAACCTGGAACGACGTGTGGTGGAGAACCCGACCGGCACAGCGCCCCCGTCGGGCACACCGACACCGACACCGACCCGCTGAGACGCCGGACGGGTCAGCGCAGGGCGATGGCGGCCAGGGCGGCGTTGACGATGCTGCCGGGCAGCAGGTCGTGCAATTCGTACAGCTCGGCGACGCTGCCGGACTGGCCGAACTCGTCCACCCCGAGTGGCACCGCCGGAGCGCCAACCGCCGATCCGAGCCAAGCCATCGCGTGCGACGCGGCGTCGTGCACGGTCACCACCGGCACCCGATCGGCGAACGCGGCCCGCAGCGCACCCGGCACACTGGGCACCGTGGCCGTCCGCACGCCCTGACGCAGCGTGCGCTGCCAGGCCCGGTAGAGCCGGTCCAGCGAGGTCACGTCCACCACGTGCGCGGCGATGCCCTCGTCGGCCAGCTCCGCCGCGGCGGCCAGCACCTCGGGCAGCACCGCGCCGGACGCGGCCAGCTGCACCACCGGGGCATCGACCAGGTGCGGGTACTCCTGGTGCGCGTCGACCAGCCGGTACGCCCCGGCGACCACCTGCCGGCGCAGCACCGCGTCACCGAGCCGAGCCCGAGCCGCCTCGAACGGCGCCTGGTCCAGCGGTCGGGTGCTCAACCGGAAGTAGTACGCGCCGTCCTCGGCGGGTGCGGCGGTGGTGGCCGGGGCCGACCCGCCGGCGATCTGCCCGAGCGCGTCGCAGAGCAGCCAGTCGAGGCTGGCCGCGTACGCCGGCTCGACGAAGGTCACCCCGGGCAGCTCCAGGCCGACCGACGCGGTGATCGTGGACTGGTGGGCGCCGCCCTCCGGGGCGAGGGTGATGCCGGACGGGGTGCCAGCCACCACGAACCGGGAGCCGGAGTACGTGCCGTAGAGGAACGCGTCGAGGCCCCGCAGCACGAACGGGTCGTAGACCGTGCCCACCGGCAGCAGCGGCTGCCCGGACAGGTCCCAGGAGAGCCCGAGCTGACCGAGCAGCAGGAACAGGTTCATCTCCGAGATGCCCAGCTCGATGTGCTGCCCAGCGGGGCTCTCGGTCCAGCGCAGCATCCGGTCCTCGGTCCAGGATCGCTGCGCGGTGGGGGCGAACACCCCGGTCTTGTTGATGAACCCGGCGAGGTTGGTGGAGGTGGCCACGTCCGGGGCGGTGGTGACCAGGTAGCGGCCCACCTCCCGGTCCCGCGCCAGATCCACAAGCACCCGACCGAAGACCTCCTGTGAGGAGATCGGCTTGGCTGCGCGTACTCCTGTGCTTTCCGGAACGGCGACCCCGAGCGCGCGCTGGCGCGGCGCGCGGGACAGCGCCTCCCGGCGGGCGCCGGCGTGGATCCCGGCGGGTGACGCCGGGTCGAGGCGGTCCCACTCGGTCTCGGCGGTCAACCCCTGCGCGGCGCGCAGCGTGTCGACCTGCTCCGAGCTGAGCAACGCGGAATGGTTGCGCGGATTGCCGGCGATGGGCAACCCCCAACCCTTCACGGTGTACGCGAAGACGACGCTGGGCCGGTCGGTGACCGCGTCGCACTGGGCGTACGCGTCAAGCATCGCCTGAAGGTCGTGCCCGCCCAGGTCGGTGACGAGCGGGCCCAGTTCCTCGTCGTCGACGTGGGCGATCAGCTCGTCGATGCCGTCCGGCGCGCCGTCCAGGAACTGCTTGCGCAGCACCTGGCCGGTCAGCCCGAACAGCGACTGGTACTGCTCGTTCGGCATCGCGTCGATCCAGTCGCGCAGCGCCTCGCCACCCGGCCGGGCGTACGCCTCGGCGAGCCGACGACCGTACTTGACCTCCACGACGTGCCAGCCGGCCGCCTCGAACTGACCCCGCCACTGGTTGATCCGGATGCCGGGCACCACCCGGTCCAGCGACTGCCGGTTGAAGTCGACAAGCCACATGACGTTGCCCAGCCCGGTGGTCGCCGGGTCGGCCACCGCCTCCCAGATGTTGCCCTCGTCCAGCTCGGCGTCACCGATCAGCGCCACGAAACGGGAATGCGGCCGGGCCCCGAAGTGCGCGTCGACGTACCGCCGGGTGGCGGCGGCGAAGAGCGGCGCTGCCGCACCCAGGCCGACCGACCCGGTGGAGAAGTCCACCTCGTCCGGGTCCTTGGTGCGCGACGGGTACGACTGGAGGCCGCCCCGGGCCCGCAGCCGAGGCAGGTAGGAGCGGTCCAGGTTGCCGAGCAGGTACTGGATGGCGTGGAACACCGGGGACGCGTGCGGCTTCACCGCGACCCGGTCCTCGGCGTCCAGGTGCGCGAACCAGAGCGCGGTCATCGCCGTGACCAGGGAAGCGCTGGACGCCTGGTGGCCGCCGACCTTCACACCGTCGCCGGTGGCCCGGTCGTGGTTGGCGGCGTCCACGATCCGGGTGGCGAGCCAGAGCACCCGCCGTTGGATCTCGCCGAGGACGTCGATGTCGTGCTTGGTCACGGTGGCTCCATCCAGGCGTCGCCGTTGACGCCCTCGCGAGGGGTGCGGGGTGGCCGCGTAGTCGGCAGGGGGTGGAAGGAGGCCGCCGCCGGGGCCCGGCGGCGGCCTGCTCCGGGTGGGTCTCAGCCCTCGACGCCGAGGCGCTCCAGGATCAGCTCCCGCAGGGTCTTCGCGTCGGCCTGACCCCGGGTGGTCTTCATGACCGCGCCGACCAGCGCGCCGACCGCCGCGACCTTGCCGCTGCGGATCTTGTCAGCGATGCCGGGGTTCGCGGCGATCGCCTCGTCCACGGCCGCGGTGAGCGCGCCGGTGTCCGACACGACCTCCAGGCCCCGGCTGGTCATGATCTCGGTGGGCGAGCCCTCACCGTCGACCACGCCCTCCAGCACCGTGCGGGCCATCTTGTCGTTGAGCTTGCCGGCGTCGACAAGCCCCTGCAGCTCGGCGACCTGGGCCGGGGTGGCACCGATCTCGGCCAGCTCCACACCGCTCTCGTTGGCTCGGCGGGACAGCTCACCCAGCCACCACTTGCGGGCCGCGGCCGGGGTGGTTCCGGCGGCCACGGTGGCCTCGATCAGTTCGACCGCGCCGGCGTTCAGCACCGACTGCATGTCCAGGTCGGTCAGGCCCCACTGCTCCTGCAACCGACGCCGGTGCACCCGGGGCAGCTCCGGCAGGGCGGCCTTCAGCTCGGCGACCCAGGCCGGGTCCGGGGCGATCGGCACCAGGTCCGGCTCCGGGAAGTACCGGTAGTCGGTCGCCGTCTCCTTCGAGCGGCCCGAGGTGGTGTCGCCGGTGTCCTCGTGGAAGTGCCGGGTCTCCTGGGTGATCCGGCCGCCCGCGTCGAGCACCGACGCCTGGCGCAGCATCTCCGAACGGACCGCCCGCTCCACCGAGCGCAGCGAGTTGACGTTCTTGGTCTCGGTGCGGGTGCCCCACTCGGCACCCGGCAGGTTGAGCGAGGTGTTCACGTCACAGCGCAGCGAACCCTCCTCCATCCGCACGTCGGAGACGCCGAGAGTGCGGATCACGTCGCGCAGCTCGGCAACGTACGCCTTGGCCACCTCGGGGGCGAGCGCACCGGTGCCGGTGATCGGCTTGGTGACGATCTCCACAAGCGGGATGCCGGCCCGGTTGTAGTCGACAAGCGACTCCGTCGCGCCGTGGATGCGACCCGTGGCGCCACCGACGTGCAGCGTCTTGCCGGTGTCCTCCTCCAGGTGCACCCGCTCGATCTCGATCCGCACCGTCTCGCCACCCACCTCGACGTCCAGGTAACCGTCGACGCAGATCGGCTCGTCGTACTGGCTGATCTGGAAGTTCTTCGGCATGTCCGGGTAGAAGTAGTTCTTCCTGGCGAACCGGCACCACTGCGCGATCGAGCAGTTCAACGCCAGGCCGATCCGGATGATCGCCTCGATGGCCGCCTTGTTGGCCACCGGCAGCGAGCCGGGCAGGCCCAGGCACACCGGGCAGACCCGGGTGTTCGGCTCGCCGCCGAAGTCGGTCGGGCAACCACAGAACATCTTGGTGTTCGTGCCCAGCTCGACGTGGGTCTCCAGGCCGATCACCGGTTCGAAGCGCGCAACGACCTCGTCGTACGCGGGCAGTGTCGTGGTCATGAGACGCTCCAGGCGCGATCCGGGACAGAACCTGTCCAGCCTAATGGGGTTGCCCGATCAATCCTCGGCCGGGTTTCCCGACTCACCGGCAACCCCGAGAGTCAGGTGTGTTCGCGCCGTCACTCGGGTACCTGTCGACCATGACGAATACGGGGAACAACCGATCCGTCAACCACGTCGGCCGAGGTGCGTGGCGTCGCGCGGCGGTGGTCGCCGCGAGTCTGGTGGTGGGGCTCCCGGCGTTGACGGTGGCGCTGCTCGCCCTGGACGGGCGGGAGATCACGTCGCGTGGCGTACTCACGATCTTCCTGTTCGCGTTCCTCCTCGCGGCGTTCGGCGCGGCGGCGACTCTCCTGGCCGGCCACCGGCCAGGAGATCCACAGGCAGCCCCGACCTCCGACCGGACGGTCCGCCAAGCGCTGCGTGCCGGACATGCCGACGACCCGCGCATCGATTCCCTCGCGCGCAGGGAGGCCGAACACCGGATCGGTGGGCGCTGGGTGCTCTGGCTCCTCGGTGTCGGAGTGCTGCTCGAGGCGCTGCTGGTCGTCAGCGCGTCCCGCCCGTCGACCCGGGTGATCGCCGTGGCGCTCGGTGTCTTCTGGGCCGCGCAGGGCTACCTGCGCTGGCGTGACCTGCGGGATGCCCGCCGCTATCTCGCCGGCGACCGCGTCGCCCGAGGGTAGGTCGACGCGCCTGCCCCGCGGTACGCCTGGCGTGCGTAGCGTCGTCGACGACGGGGTACCGAGCGACCATGACGAATACGGGGAGAGAGCGAGGGATGCAGGTCCGGCCGGTGCTCGTCGGGGTGGTCGCGGTATGGGCGGTGGCGGTCGTGGTGACCCTGATCAGCTGGTTCGCCTCCGGGGAGGACCGGAACCCGGACAGCGCAGCCGAGTTGGTGCTCGCCATGGCGCTGCCCGGAGTGGTGGCGGTGGCGATCGCGTACGTCCTGGTGCGCCTGCACCAACGGCGTCGGGGTCGGGGGCGGCCGTGACCGCCGAGGAACGTGTCGTCGCGGACGAGCAGGTGACGCAGGGGCGGCACCACCGCAGCACGTACATTGTCGCCGCGGTCGTCGTGGTCGGCGCCGCCGCAATGGGCACCGCCGCGATTGTCGACGGCGAGACCGGGACCTCTGACCTCCTCGTGGCGTTCGCGCTGATGCTGTTTCCGCCGCTGGTCGGCGCGGTCGTGGCCCTCATTCTCGGCCGCCGGCTGATCAGGCGGACGCCCCCGACAGCCGGTGCCGACCCGGCGACGAGGCGGCGGATCGGGCGGGCGCTGCGCGACGGGTCCACCGACGACCCTCGTCTCGACGCGCTGGCTCGCAGGGAGGCCCGACTCCGGGTCGGTCAGCGCTGGCTGCTGTGGGTGTTCGCGGCGGGTGTCCTCACCCAGCTGCCGGCCCTGGTGAGCGGGGCCCACCCGTTCACCCGCGTGCTGGCCATGCTGCTGATCCTGCTCCTGGTGGCTGCGGCCTGGTATCGCTGGCGTGGCCTGCGGGAGGCCCGCCGTTACCTCACCGGGCCGCCGAGCCAGCCCTGATCGACGCCCAACCCGTCCAGACGCGCGATCGGCGCCGAGGGACATGTCCCTCGGCGCCGATGCGGTGACATCCGGTCTAGAGCGCCGGCGGGGTGAACGTGCCGACGGCGGACTCCAACGCGGCGGCGACCCGGTACATCCGGTCGTCGGCCATGGTCGGGGCCATCACCTGCAGACCCACGGGCAGCCCCTCGGAGAGCCCGCAGGGCACCGAGATGCCCGGCCCGCCGTACAGGTTGGTCGGGATCGTGTACAGGTCGGCCAGGTACATCTGGTACGGATCGGCGGTCCGCGCGCCCATCGGGAACGCCACCGACGGCGTGGTCGGCGAGATCAACGCGTCGACCTGCTCGAACGCGGCGGTGAAGTCCCGGGTGATCAGCGTCCGGACCTTCTGCGCCTGCCCGTAGTACGCGTCGTAGTACCCCGACGACAGGGCGTACGTGCCGATCATGATCCGCCGCTTGACCTCGGGACCGAAGCCGGACTCCCGGGTCAGCGACATGACCTCCTCCAGCGACCGGTTGCCGTCGTCGCCGACCCGCAGGCCGAACCGGACACCATCGAACCGGGCCAGGTTGGAGGAGCACTCGCTCGGGGCGATCAGGTAGTACGCCGGCAGCGCGTACGCGAACGTCGGGCAGGAGATCTCCACGACCTCGGCGCCCATCTTGGTCAGCGCGTCCACCGACTCACGGAACGCGGCCATCACGCCCGGCTCAGCGCCCTCACCGACGAACTCGCTCACGATGCCGAGCCGCACACCGGTCAGGTCACCGGTCGCGCCCAGCTT
The DNA here is from genome assembly GCF_000718555.1 of Micromonospora chokoriensis. Classification (GTDB taxonomy): domain Bacteria; phylum Actinomycetota; class Actinomycetes; order Mycobacteriales; family Micromonosporaceae; genus Micromonospora; species Micromonospora chokoriensis_B. The sequence goes on along the minus strand of NZ_JOAN01000003.1, from coordinate 234,458 downwards.
CGCCGCCGCCACCACGTCCGGCACCGGCTGCGGGATCGAGGTGGAGTCACGCGGGTCGTGCCCACCCATCACCTGGTGCAGCAGGGCCGCGTCGAGCACCGTACGGGCACACGGGCCGGGGGTGTCCAGCGACGAGGAGAAGGCCACCAGCCCATAGCGGGAGGTGCCGCCGTAGGTGGGCTTCGCACCCACGGTGCCGGTGACCGCGCCGGGCTGGCGGATCGAGCCGCCGGTGTCCGAGCCGATCGCCAGCGGCGCCTCGTACGCGGCCAGCGCGGCAGCGCTGCCACCACCCGAACCACCCGGGATCCGGGTCAGGTCCCACGGGTTGAACGTCGGGCCGTAGGCCGAGTATTCGGTGGAGGAGCCCATCGCGAACTCGTCCATGTTGGTCTTGCCGAGCATCACCGTGCCGGCCTCCCGCAGCCGCTGCACGATCGTCGCGTCGTACGGCGGACGCCAGCCCTCAAGGATCTTGGAGCCCACGGTGGTGGGCACGCCCCGGGTGGCGAGCACGTCCTTGACCGCGACCGGCACGCCGGCCAACGGGCCCAGCTCCTCGCCGGCGGCCCGACGCTCGTCCACCGCGCGGGCCGCGGCGAGAGCGCCCTCGGTGTCGACGTGCAGGAAGGCGTGCACCCGGTCGTCGACCGCGGCGATCCGGTCCAGGTGCGCCTGGGTCACCTCGACGGCGGAGGTCTCGCCCCCCGCGACCAGGGCCGCGATCTCCGTCGCAGTCATCTTGATCAGATCGCTCATGCCGTCACTCCGCTTCGCTCCATGACGCCATGAGGCACCACGGCGCTGCAATCCTGATTCGCTCGCTGGCGCTCGCTCATGCCGTCACTCCGCTTCGCTCCATGACGCCATGAGGCACCACGGCGCTGCAATCCTGATTCGCTCGCTGGCGCTCGCTCATGAGGCCACATCCTCGGTCAGGATCCGCGGTACGCGGAACCGCTGGTCCTCGGCGTCGGGCGCGCCCGACAGCGCTTCCTGCGGGGTCAGACACGGAGTGACGACGTCCTCGCGGAAGATGTTGGTCAGCGGCACCGAGTGCGACGTCGGCGGGATGTCCGCGGCGGCGACCTCGCCGACCTGGGCGACCGCCTGGAGGATCACGTCGAGCTGGCCGGCGAACGTGTCCAGCTCCTCCTCGGTGACGGCGAGCCGCGACAGGCGCGCCAGGTGCGCGACCTCCTCGCGGGAGATGGCGGCCATCCGTGCCCCCTTCTGAATTCCTGCTGGTCGGGCGGTGTGCCGGCCGCGCGGCGGGTGGAGCGTGACGCGCGGTGACCGCAGCGAGTCTATTGTTCCGCTCCGGTGCCGCGTCCTCGACTCCCCCTCCGCCGGCCCTCGTGCCGTGTCGGGCGGGTGGGTCAGCGGGTGGGGCGGCGAGCGACATCCGGCTGTGGGGGCCCGCCGGTCGGGCGGACCGGCCGGTACCGGGCCAGCCAGGTAACCAACTCCTCGGCCGGCATGGGCCGAGCGTAGAACCAGCCCTGAGCGGCATCGCAGCCGGCGGCGTGCAGCATCCGCCAGGTCCGCTCGTCCTCGACACCCTCGGCGACCACCCGCAGCCCCAGGGCACCGGCCAGCTCGATCATCGACCGGACGATCGCCGCGTCGTCGGCGTCGTCTGCCATGCCGAGCACGAACGACCGGTCCACCTTCACCTCGGACAGCGGCAGCCGGCGCAGGTGCTGGAGAGAGGAGTAACCGGTGCCGAAGTCGTCCAACGCGATGGCCACCCCGATCCGGTGCAGCCGGGAGATGGTGGCCAGCACCCGGCGCGGGTCAGCCATCAGCGCGCCTTCGGTGATCTCGACCTGCAGCCGCTCGGCCGGCACCCCGTACCGGGCCAGCCGGTCGGCGATCTGGTCGGCGATCTCGCCGGTGTGCAGGTCGCGCACGCTCACGTTCAGCGCCGCGCGCAGGCCGATGCCGGCCGCCGACCACTTGGCGAGCTGCTCCACCACGTCGTCGACGACCCGACGGGTGAGCAGTCGCATCACTGCGCTCTGCTCGGCGACCCGGATGAGCTCCTCCGGGTCGACCATGCCCCGCCGGGGATGCCGCCACCGCAGCAGGGCCTCGACGCCGACCACCTCGCCGGTCGCGATGGCGATCTGCGGCTGGTAGTACATGGTGATTTCCCCGGCGTCGTCGGCCAGCTCAGCGTCCGGGTGCGCCCACCCGGTCGGTTCGAGTGAGTGCCTCGGCGTACCCGGGCCGACGTCCCGCCGTGCCCCGGCGCCGCCGTTGCCCACCGCGCTCCCGTTCGAGGAACGTCGGCCGGTTCCGCTCCCGGCACGCCGCTCCCGGGCCGGGCCGGGCCGAGCGCCGGCGACCGTGGCACGGGCGCTACGGCCCCGGATCGGGTCGGCTCCGGTGGCGATCCGGTTGATCAGCTCGTCGGCGTGCACCCGCTCGGCGTCGGCGCGTCGACGGCGTGCCCACCACCGGCCACCGCCCGGCGACGTCAGTGCCGGGTCAGCGAGTGGCACCGCCTCGGCCGGCGAGGCGCTGGGCAGAGCGGGCTCGGCCGGGGCAACAGCGGCCAGCGCCGCCCCGTCACCGCCGCGCACCTCCGCCGACGCGGCAAGGGGTACGTCGAGCGCCCCGCCGGCCTGGCCCGACTCGTTCTCGATGGGCACCTCGGCCGATGGGCTGGCTTCCAGCACGCGGCGCAGGTCGGCGAGGAGGCCGAGTCGCTCGGCGGAGTTGTGGTCGGACTCGGGGGCGTACACGGCGACGGTGTCGTTGCGGTGCTTGGCGTCGTACATCGCCACGTCGGCGTGGCGCATGAGGGTGGCGAAGTCCTCGCCGTGCTCGGGGAAGAGGGCGATCCCGATCGACCCGCCCACGTCCAGCGGCAGTCCGTCGAGCGGCACCGGCTCGGCCAGCGCCTCCACCACCTGGTCGGCCAGCTCCCGGGCCTGACCGACGTCGGTCAGCCCGGTCATCACGATGGCGAACTCGTCGCCGCCGAGCCGGGCGATCATCTGCGGTCGGGGCTGCACGTCGGTGAGCCGAGCGCTGACCTCGACCAGCAGCCGGTCGCCCACGGCGTGCCCAAGGGCGTCGTTGACGTTCTTGAAGCGGTCCAGGTCGATCAGCAGCAGCGCCAACTGCCCGTCGGGTTCGCCCCGGGCAGTCCGGTCGGCATGCAGGTGCACCTGCTCGGCAACCTCGGCCAGCAGGGCCTTGCGGTTGGGCAACCCGGTCAGCGGGTCGGCGGCGGCGAGGTGCTCCTGTTCGTTTGTCAACCGCGCCATCCGGTAGACGGCGAAGAGCGGCACCAGCACCAGCGGGATCAGCGCGGCGCTGACCCGCGCCGCGGCGACCAGCACCGGGGCGAGCAGCAGCAGTGAGCCGGTGGAGAGCAACTCGAAGCCGAGCCCTTGGCGGAGGGTGGGCCACCACCGGTCGCCGAAACGCAGCCGCACCGCCCAGCTGACCAACCCGTAGTTGACGACGAACCAGGCCAGCGCGGCACCGCCGACGGCGGCCACGTCGGTCCAGTGCAACCGCCCGCCGGAGAAGATGGTGCCCGACCCGAGCTGAATCACCCCGTACGCGGCCGCGAGGGCGCACGCGTACTGGCCGACGTTGAACGCCGTGCGCCACGGGGCGTGCCGCATCCGCCAGCCTGAGACGACCACCCCCACCGCCTGCACCACCACCGCCGGGCCGAGCCCCCAGCCGAGCAGGATCGCGAAGGTGAAGCAGGTGGACGGGAACACCGCGGACGTCTGCCGCCGCCCCGGTGGCACGAACGGGCGCGCGTCGCAGATCACGGCGAGCGCGGCCATCGTCCAGAACGCCACCGGCAGCTGGGACAGCTCGTCGGGGAGCCTCGCGAGTGGAACGGCGGCGGTCAGCGCGGCGACCACCAGGATGCCGGCGACGAAGGCGGCGAACGGTGCGACCCGTCCCGCAGGAAGCGAGTTGCGTGGGTCGGCGACCTCCACCACACCTCCCGACCGGCTATCGGCGTGCCGGTGCGCACGCCGTGACCCAATGAAACGCCCTCGGCCCCCAGTTTCCCGGTATGACAGTCACGAATCGGTCGTAGTCGTAATTAAGTTGGTATACGCGGCCAGTCGCCGCGCCGCCTCCGCGGTCAGCCGGCCGCTTGGGCGACCTCGCGTGCGGCGTCCGGACCGGCGTCGAGCAGGACCCGGAACCCGGCCTCGTCGAGCACCGGCACCTTGAGGCTGATCGCCTTGTCGGCCTTGGACCCGGGGTTGTCCCCCACGACCACGAAGCTCGTCTTCTTGGAGACCGACCCGCTGACCTTGCCACCCCGGCTCTGCACGGCCTCGGCGGCCTGGTCGCGCGAGAAACCGGCGAGCGTGCCGGTCACCACCACTGTCAGCCCCTCCAGCGGGCGCGGCCCCTCGTCGACCGCCTCCTCGGCCATCCGTACGCCGGCCTCGGCCCACTTGCGGACCACCTCGCGGTGCCAGTCCACCGCGAACCACTCCCGGATGCTGGCGGCGATTGTCGGCCCGACCCCGTCGACGGAGGACAGCTCCTCCTCGGTGGCCGCGTCGATGGCGTCCATCGAGCGGAAGTGCCGGGCGAGGGCCTGGGCTGCGGTCGGGCCGACGTGCCGGATGGAGAGCGCCACCAGCACCCGCCACAGCTCGCGCTCCCGGGCGACCGCGAGATTGTCCAGCAACTTGGCCGCGTTGCTGCCGAGGGTGCCGTCCTTGTTGACGAAGAACGGTGAGGCGGCGAGTTGCCCTGCGTCGAGCTGGAACAGGTCGCCCTCATTGGTGATGATCTGCCCATCCAGCAGCGCGGCGGCACTCTTCATACCGAGCGCCTCAATGTCGAGCACCCTGCGGCTCGCCAGGTAGAAGACCCGCTCGCGGATCTGTCCCGGGCAGGTCCGCGCGTTGGGGCAGCGGATGTCGACGTCGCTCTCCTTGGCCGGGGCCAGTGGCGTGCCGCAGGACGGGCAGGTGGTGGGCATCACGAACGGACGCGCGTCGGCGGGACGCAGGTCGACCACCGGGCCGAGCACCTCGGGGATCACGTCACCGGCCTTGCGCAGCACCACCGTGTCGCCGATCAACACGCCCTTGCGTTCCACCTCGCGGGCGTTGTGCAGAGTGGCCTGGGCGACCGTCGAGCCCGCCACGTGCACCGGCTCCAGCACCGCGAACGGGGTGACTCGCCCCGTGCGCCCCACCCCGACCTCGATGTCGAGCAGCTTGGTGGTGACCTCCTCCGGCGGGTACTTGAAGGCGATCGCCCAGCGCGGGGCACGACTTGTCGACCCGAGCCGACCCTGGATGGAGACCGGATCGACCTTGACCACCACGCCGTCGATCTCGTGCTCGACGTCGTGTCGGTGCTTGGCGTAGTAGGCGATGTATTCCGCCACGCCGGCCAGGTCCGGAACGACCCGCCACCGGTCGCTGGTCGGCAACCCCCAGGACCTGATCGCCGCGTACGACTCGGACTGCGCGGTGGGCTGGAACCCACGCCGGGCGCCGATGCCGTGCACCACCAGGCGCAGGGGCCGGGAGGCGGTGACCCGCGGATCCTTCTGCCGAAGGCTGCCCGCTGCGGCATTGCGGGGGTTGGCGAAGGGCGCCTTGCCCTGCTCCACCAGACCCGCGTTGAGATCGGCGAACGCGGCGACCGGGAAGTAGATCTCGCCCCGGACCTCCACCAACTCGGGAATGTCCGGGAAGTCGGCGGACGGGGTGAGCTGGCTGGGCACGTCCCGGATGCTGCGCACGTTGGCGGTGACGTCCTCACCGGTGCGCCCGTCGCCCCGGGTGGCGGCCCGGACCAGTCGGCCGTTCTCGTAGGTCAGGTTGATCGCCAGACCGTCGACCTTCAGCTCGCACAGGTAGGGCACCGGGCCGCCGGCGTCCCGTTCGACCCGCTCGGCCCAGGCCGCCAACTCCTCGTCGGCGAAGGCGTTGTCGAGCGAGAGCATTCGTTCGGCATGGGCGACCGGGGTGAAGTCGGTGGAGAACGAGCCACCCACCCGCTGGGTCGGCGAATCGGGCGTCCGTAGCGCCGGGAACTCCGCCTCCAACGCCTCCAGCTCGCGCAACTGCCGGTCGAAGTCGGCGTCGGGGATGGTCGGCGTGTCCAACACGTAGTAGCGGTATTGGTGCTCGGTCAACTCCTGGCTGAGCGTGGCATGCCGCTCCCGGGCCTGCGGCGTCGGCTCAGCCCCGGCCGCCGCCTCCTGCGCCGGGCTGACCTGCTGACCGATCTGTTCCTCGGACACACCGCTACCTTCGGACACGCCTGCGACCTCCCTGATCACGCTACTCCGGCACCGTATCGGGCCGGTGAGACAATCCGCCGCCCGCCCGCGCCAGGAGCGACGTCCCCCTCACCCGCCCACCTTGACCGTGGGGTGGCTCGGGGCGGCGGGGCAGCCCCGGTGTGGTTGGCGGGCGGCACGGGCGGCGGCGTGCGAGGATCGCCGCGACGGTGCGACCGGCGGGTCGCCGGGAGGCGGAGGTACGGATGCCCGAGGCGCTGCTCTGGGCGGTGGCGATCCTGCTGACGGTGGCCGCTGGCTGGGCGTGGAACAGCTGGCGACACCGGGTCGCCAACCGGCGTGCAGGCCGGCCGGGCACTCGGCCGGGTCGGGGTGGCACCGGCGGCCGCCGTCCCACGGCGCCGAAGCCACGCGGCACCGATCGGCCATCTGCCAAACCCCGCTCGCGCGCCACCCCGCAGCCCGGCGAGATCTGGTGGGCCGACGTGCCGTACGCCGACGGCAGCGGGTCGAAGGTGCGCCCTTGTCTGGTGCTGCGCGCCGACTCCCGAGGCGCCGACGTCCTGAAGATCACCAGTCAGGACAAGAGCAACCGGGACGACCACGTACGGATTCCCACCCGGGACTGGGACCCCGGCGCGGAGCACGACAGCTACCTCAGCCTGACCGAGCCGATCCGCCTCACCTCGGCCGCCTTCGCCGACCACGCCGGCCGCTGCGACGCCGACCTGTGGCGCAAGATCCGCAGCCTGCGCCACCTCCCCACCTCCTGACCACCAACCGGTCATGATCCACTCGGGTTCCTGAAAGCTGCGGTGTCCTGGGCTTCCGGATGCCCCGGTTTCAAGACGCCGAGTCGATCAGTCCCAGGCCGCGCCGAGCGTGGCGAGCTGGTCTGCGTACTCGATGCGGTTGGCCCACTCGCGGGGCCAGGCGGTCATGCCGACGGCCGCGCCGACGAACGCGCCGGCCAGGGCGGCGATCGAGTCGGAGTCACCGGCGGTGGTCGCGCCTCGGGCCAGGGCCGCGACCGGGTCGTCGGCGTGCCGTACGGCGCAGAGCAGCGCGGTGGCCAGCGCCTCCTCGGCCACCCAGCCCTCCCCGGTGACTCGGCACGGGTCACCGCCGTCGTCCGGCTGACCGAGGGCGCTCGTCAGTCGGCCGAGCACCGCCAGGCACTCGTCCCAGCCTTGGGCGATGAACGCCTCCGGAGAACGCGAGCCGGCGCGCTGCCAGAGGTCACCCAGCCACCGCTCCCGGTAGATCAGGCGCTGGGCCAGCGCCCGCTCGGTGAGCACCGCAGGAAGCTCCGGCAGGGTGGCACCCGCGCGCAGCGCGAACACCGCGTACGCGGTGAGTTCGCTGGCGGCCAGCCCGGTCGGGTGGCCGTGGGTCAGCCCGGCCTGGAGCTGGGCCAACCCGGCGAGCGTGTCCAGGTCGACGTCGAGCAACCCGACCGGGGTGACCCGCATGTTGGCCCCGCAGCCCTTCGAGTCGACGACGCTCGCCTCCTGCCAGCGCACTCCACGACTCAGCTCGGCGCAGGCGCGCAGGCAGGTCATCCCCGGGGCACGGTTGTTGTCCGGGCTGATCGCCCAGGCCAGGAAGCGCTGCCGCAGCAGTGGCTGGACCGCCTCCGGCGTGAACGACGGCGCCTCGTGCAGCGCCCAACCCACCGCCAGTGCCATCTGGGTGTCGTCGGTGACCAGCACCGGCTCGCCGGACAGCTCACGCGGACCGGTCGGGCCGTACCGGCGCTCGATCTCGGCGACGGTCAGGAACTCGGTGGGCTTGCCCAGCGCGTCACCGTAGGCGAGGCCGAAGAGCGAGCCGGAGGCGCGGAGCGCGGGAGTGTGGATCATGGCGGCCATGATGCCTGGCCGCCGCAACCCATGCCCTGGGTCAGTCCCAGCAGAGGCAGAACGGGTGGCCGGCCGGATCGGCGTAGACCCGGAAGCCCTCGCCCTCACCCGGCAGCCGCCGAGCGCCGAGCGCGAGCACTGCCTTCTCGGCGGCCTCGATGTCGTCCACCGTCACATCCAGGTGGAACTGCTGTGGACGCTCCGGGTCCGGCCAGGCCGGTGGCCGCAGGTCGGGCGCCTGCTGGAAGGCCAGACGCGGCTGGTGGCCGGGCGGACCGCCCAGCACCACCCAGTCGGACTCCGTCTCGCCCTCGGCGATAGGCACGCCGAGCAGCTCGGCGTAGAACCCCGCCAATGCCCGGGGATCCGGGCAATCGATCACCACTGAACGCAGCTGTCCAATCATGACCGTCATCCTGCCCAGCGGGTACGACAGGAAACCTCAGTCCTCGGCGAATCGCCGTCCCGCGTCCCGGCACGCGGCGAGCACCGCCCGGGCGTACTGCGGGGTCGCGCCGGCGAGGCCGCAGGCCGGAGTGACCACCACCTGCTCGGCGAGCTGCCGACGGGGAAAGCCGAGGCGGTCCCAGAGCTGGCGTACCCGATCAGCGATCTGCGCGGAGGTCGGCGCGTTACCGGCCGACGGCGGCTGGGTCGGCGCGGCCCCGGCCAGCAACCCGAGGCCGGCGTCGATCGCCTCGCCCAGCGGGTCCAGCTTGGTCACCAGGTCCAGGTCGAGGGCGACCGCGACGGCGCCGGTGGAGCGGATCAGCTCCAGCGGCACGTCCGGAGCGCAGCAGTGCACCACCGTCGGCACGCCTACCGCCTCGACGACAGTGCGCAGCAGGGCGGCCGCATCCACCGAATCGACCGCCCGGTACGCGCCCAGGCCACTCTCGGTCGGCACCCGCCCGGCCAGCACGGTCGGCAGGGACGGTTCGTCCAGTTGCAGCAGCACCGACGCCTGGGGCAGCCGCCGGGCCACCGCCGCGACGTGCGCGCGCAGCCCCTCGGCGAGGGAGCCGGTCAGGTCGCGGACCGCGCCGGGATCGCGCAGCAGACGGCCACCGATCGGCAGCTCCAGGGAGGCGGCGAGCGTGAGTGGGCCGGCGGCCTGCACCTTGATCGGCCCGGCGTACCCCTCGGCCTGCTCGGCGAGCTGGTCCAGGTCTCGTTCCATCAGGTCCCGGGCCCGGCGAAGGTCGCGGCCCGGGCGTGGGGCGACTTGCCACCGCCCCGCGTACACCTCGACGGGCAGCTCGACGAGCAGCCCGGCGGAGCGGCCGATCATGTCCGCGCCAGGACCGCGCGCCGGCAACTCGGGTAGGTGGGGCAGCTCGGGAAGCTCACCGAGGACCACCCGCTGAGCCTCGCCGATGTCGGTGCCGGGCAGCGAACCAATTCCGGTTGCCGCGCCGGCCGGCCAGGGCCACGCCTGATCTGTCACGGCCGAAGGCTATCCCGCGTACACCCGGGCCGTGCGGTCAGCCGGTGATGGTCGCCGAGCCGAGGACCACGTCGCCGGCCGGGTCCGGTCGGTACGCCACCAGGGCCTGGCCGGCGGCGACACCGCGTACCGGTCGGCGCAGCTCGGCGTGCAGCTGGTCACCGTCGAGGGCGACGGTCGCCGGCACCACGTCGCCGTGCGCGCGCAGCTGCACCTCGCACTCGACCGGCGCGTCCGGACGTGCGCCGCCGGTCCAGACGGGGCGTACGGCACGCACGTCGGACACGTCGAGCGCCTCGGCCGGGCCGACCGTCACCGTGTTGGTCTTCGGCGTGATGGAGAGCACGTAGCGTGGCCGCCCGTCCGGGGCGGGCCGGTCCAGGTGCAGCCCGCGACGCTGCCCCACGGTGTACGCGTACGCGCCGCTGTGACTGCCGACCACCGCGCCGGTGCTCGCGTCGACCACGTCGCCGGGCGCCTCGCCGAGCCGGCCGGCCAGGAAGCCACGGGTGTCACCGTCGGCGATGAAGCAGATGTCGTGCGAGTCCGGTTTGTCGGCCACCGCCAGGCCACGCTCGGCGGCCTCGGCGCGGACCTGCGCCTTGGTCAAGTCACCGAGCGGGAAGATCGACCGGTCCAGTTGCTCGCGGGTGAGCACGGCCAGCACGTACGACTGGTCCTTTGCCAGGTCGACACTGCGCCGCAGCAGCCCGTCCGCGCCGAGCCGGGCATGGTGCCCGGTCACCACCGCGTCGAAGCCCAGGGCCACCGCCCGGTCCAGCACCGCCGCGAACTTGATCTTCTCGTTGCAGCGCAGGCAGGGGTTCGGCGTACGGCCGGCGGCGTATTCGGCGACGAAGTCGTCGACCACGTCCTCGTGGAAGCGGTCGGCCATGTCCCAGACGTAGAACGGGATGCCGATCACGTCGGCGGCCCGGCGGGCGTCCCGGGAATCCTCCAGGGTGCAGCAGCCGCGCGCTCCGGTCCGATAGGTCTGTGGGTTGCGGGCCAGCGCCAGGTGCACGCCGGTCACGTCATGCCCGGCCGCCACCGCGCGAGCCGCCGCCACGGCCGAGTCAACCCCGCCCGACATCGCCGCCAGAACCCTCACCGACCGACTCCCTTCACCGTCCGCACAGCAACCCTATCCACCAGCTCCGAAAACCCCCGAACCCTGCTCAGCGGGGGGTGCGGAGGGCGGCGGCCCGGCGGGCTCGGTCTACCGCCGCCGGGAGGGCCGCGATGAGGGCGTCGACGTCGGCCTGGGTGCTCGTGTGGCCCAGCGAGAAGCGCAGCGAGGATCGAGCGCGGTCGTCGTCGGCGCCCATCGCGAGCAGCACGTGTGAGGGCTGAGCCACGCCGGCCGAGCAGGCGGAGCCGGTCGAGCAGGCGATCCCCTGGGCGTCGAGCAGGAGCAGCAGAGCGTCGCCCTCGCAGCCGGGGAAGGAGAAGTGCGCATTGCCGGGCAGCCGGTCGGTCGGGGCGCCGTTGTAGATCACCTCGGGCACCGCCTGACGGACCCGCTCGACCAGGTCGTCGCGGAGCGCGGCCACCCGGGCCGCGTACTCCTGCTGGCCCTTCACGGCCCTCTCGACGGCGACCGCGAAGGCGACGATGCCGGCGGTGTCCAGGGTGCCGGAGCGGATGTCGCGTTCCTGGCCGCCGCCGTGCAGCAGCGGCGTGGCCGCCACGTCCCGGGCGAGCAGCAGCGCGCCTACCCCGGTGGGACCACCCAGCTTGTGCCCGGTGATGGTCAGCGCGGAGACCCCGCTGGCGGCGAAGTCGACGGGCACCTGACCGACCGCCTGGATGGCGTCGGTGTGGAACGGCACGCCGTGTTCGGCGGCGACGGCGGCCAGCTCGGCCACCGGCTGGACGGTGCCCACCTCGTTGTTCGCCCACATCGCGGTGACCACGGCCACCCGGTCGGCGTGGGCGGTCAACTCGGCACGGAGCACCTGCGGGTCGAGTCGACCGGCGGCGTCCACCGGCAGCCAGCCGACCTCGGCGCCCTCGTGCTGGGCCAGCCAGTCGACCGCGTCCAGCACCGCGTGGTGCTCGACGGCGCTGGAGACCACCCGGCGGCGGTCGGGGCCGGCTCCCCGGCGGGCCCAGAAGATGCCCTTGACGGCCAGGTTGTCGCTCTCCGTGCCGCCACCGGTGAAGATCACCTCGGAGGGCCGGGCGCCCAGCACGGCGGCCACCTGCTCGCGTGACTCTTCGACCCGGCGGCGGGCACGGCGGCCCGACGCGTGCAGGGAGGACGCGTTGCCGACCTCGCGGGCGGTAGCGACGTACGCCTCCAGTGCCTCGTCGAGCATCGGAGTCGTTGCCGCGTGATCCAGGTAAGCCATCACCGTTCAGCGTACGGCCGACACCTTGGGGGCCGGATGCCGGAGGGGACTCCACCCAACGGCCGGGATGGAACTCCCACCCCGGGCCCGGTCAGGCGGGCACCGCGGTGACGACGATGTTGTCGCGGTATTTGCGCGCCTTGGCGTCGAACGGCCCGCCACAGGTGATCAGAGTCAGCCGCGGCTTGCCGTCGCGGGCGAAGTACCGGTCCAGCGGGATCTTGGTCTTGGCGTACTCCTCCCGGGCGACCACCCGGTAGCGCCGGGCCGCGCCGTCGCTGCCGGTCACGGTCACCGTGTCACCCTGGTCCAGCTCTCGCAGCCGGAAGAACGCACCCCTACCCTGCTCGGCGCTGTCCACGTGACCGGCGACGACCACCGAGCCGGCATCCGCCTCAAGGCCGGGGCCGTAGCGGTACCAGCCGATCTCATCGACGCTCGGCGGCACCTCGAACTCGTTCGTCCGCTCGTTGATGCCGACCGCGTCGACGGTGGCGGTGACGTCGATCGCCGGGATCAGCAGCCGTACCGGCGGGATGGTCTCCGCGCTGGAGGGCAGCTCACCGGCGGTCACCGGCACGGACGGGTCGCCGCTGGCGGTAGCGGTCGGCGGGGCGCTGGCCAGCGCGCTCGCCTGGGCGGCACCCACGGTCCTCGCCGGCTGGGCGGCGCACGCCAGCAGGGCGGCGACGGTGAGCGCGGCAACGCCGGCGGCCAGGGCCGCCAGCGCGCCGCGATTGCGCACCGTCACTTGCGGCCGGTCCGTGCGGTCGCCATCCGCACCCCACCACCGAGCAGCAGGAGTACGCCGGCACCGGTGAGCACGTACCACCAGGTGCCCACGCCCGTGCCGGCCTGACCACCGTCACCGCTGGGCACGCCGCCCGGGGCGGAGTGCAGGCCGGTGATGGTCTGGGCCACCACGTCGAGGGTCTTGCCCTCGGCGGAGCCGATCGCGTAGACGATCGTGGCGGTGCCCTCCTTGAGGTTGAGGTCCGCCGGGCCGATGGCCACGGTGTCGGTGCCGGCCAGCACCACGTCCGCCTTCACGTTTCCCGCGTCGACGTCGCCCTTGGCCTCGTTGGGGTTGGTGAGGCCTTCGAAGACCGGGGTGCCACCGGCGCGTACGTCGACCGCCGGGGCGGCGGCGGTGTGCCGGACGATCAGCCGGGCCTTACCGGCAGCGACCTTCGAGACGTCGTTCACGAACGGCGTGATCTTCGGCTGGCCGGCGGCGTCGAGGTGCGCCGCGATGCTGATGTTCGCCCCGCCGGGCACCGCCGCGTTGTCGGCCTTGAGGATCGCGCTGCCGATCGGCTCGCCGGGCTTGGTGAGCGCGATGTCGTAGTCGCCCTCCTCCAGGTTCAGCGGGCCGGCGACGTCGCCGGGCTTGAAGTTCTCCAGCGTCTTCTTGCCGTTGACGTAGACGTCGACCGGGGTGTCCGGGATGCCGTGCACGACGGAGACCTTCGACGTGGCGGCGTACGCGGGGGTGGCGGTGAACGCGCCGACGCCAGCGAAGGCCAGCGCGGCGACCGCGCCGCCTGCGGCGACCCGACGGAAGTACGAGAGCTGCATGTCTGCCTCCTGATAGTTGGTGCTGATTCGTCAGGCCTGGCTTGCAGAACGGGTTACGCCGACTCTCGGACGGCTGGATGCGAGTTGGCGGCGCTTTTCTTTTCCGGCTCCGACTGCATCCAAAGCGGGCCCAGGGGGCGAAGAGCTGCTGAGATGACATCGACCGGAGGAGTGGGGCGAGGGCTGTGGCAGCTACAGTCGGGCATGCCCCATCGAAGGCGAGCCGCCCGATGACGGCCTCACGACAGGAACCGGACCCTGCAGTGGACGACCTCGACCGCCGGTTCCAGGCCGGCGACGACGTGGCGCTCCGCGAGGCGTACGACCGCTATGGTCGTGCCGTGCTCCACCTGGCCACGTCCATGCTGGCCAACCGCAGCGACGCCGAGGACGTCACCCAGGCGACGTTCGTCGCCGCCTGGCTGGGCCGTGACACGTTCGACCCGGCCAAGGGGTCGCTGATCGGTTGGCTGCTCGGCATCGGCCGGCGGAAGGTGATCGACCGGATGCGCGCCTCGGCCCGGGAGACCCGGGTGGTGGAGACGGTTCGACAGCTGCCCGAGCCTGCGCCGGCCGACCCGGACCCGGACCGCGTGGTGGACCGGTTGGTGATCGCCGACGAGCTGGCTCGGCTCCCCGACGACCAGCGACGCATGCTGGAGTTGGCCTTCTACGACGACCTGACACACCAGCAGATCGCCACGGTGACCGGAGTGCCGCTGGGCACCGTGAAGAGTCACATCCGGCGCGGCATGGCGAGCTTGAAACGCAGATGGGAGGTGGACGGTGCAGCACCTGGACCACGACCGGCTGGTCTTTCTGGCGCTCGGTGAGAGCGAGGCGGACAACGGGGAGCGCACCCACCTCGGCACCTGCGCGCGCTGCCGCACGGAGCTTTCGACCCTCCAGCAGGTGGTGGGGCTCGGCACCGAGACGCAGGACCTGGCCGGCCTTCCCGACCCGCCGCAGCACGTCTGGCAGGGCATCGAAGCCCAGGTCAGAGCCGCGTCGGCCGGGTCGACGCGGACCGAGGCCCGTCGACCCCGGGTGCCCGGGCAGGCCCCGGGAACGGCCGTCGAGTCGACGGTTACCCGACTGGACCCGACGCGCCGGTCCCGCCGGGGTCGTGGTTGGTCCCGTTGGGTGGCCACCGCGGCGACCGCGGCCGCCGCTGCGGCGGTCGGTGTGCTGGGCACCGTCTCCGTGCTCCGACCGGACGACCCGACCCCCACCCCGACGACGCCGGTGGTGGTGGCGAGCGCCCCGCTGGCGGCGTACGGGTCGACGCCGCCGGCCGCCACGGGTGACGCCCGGGTTCTCCAGGACGGCCAACTACATCTGCATGTGGCGAATCTCCCGAGCGTCCCGGGGTACTACGAGGTCTGGCTCATCAATCCGACGACGATGAAGATGTTCTCGGTCGGCACCCTGGGGGGTGGTCCAGACGCCCTGCTGCCCCTACCCCCGAATGTCGATCTCAAGAGCTACTCGGTGGTCGACGTCTCCGCCGAGCAGTACGACAACAACACCAGCCACTCCGGTGACAGCCTGCTGCGGGGCACCCTGACGGGCTGATCGGCGGGCCGGTTCAGCTCCCCGGCCCGCCGGTCAGCTCCCCACACGGCAGTGGCCGCCCGGGAAACGGGCGGCCACCGTGCTGTCGCAGGGTCACTTGCGCTTGCGGATCTCCTCGGCGGCCTGCGGAACGACCTTGAACAGGTCGCCCACCACGCCGAAGTCGGCCAGCTCGAAGATCGGCGCTTCGCCGTCCTTGTTGACCGCGACGATGGTCTTCGAGGTCTGCATGCCGGCCCGGTGCTGGATGGCACCGGAGATGCCGAGCGCGACGTAGAGCTGCGGGGAGACCGTCTTACCGGTCTGGCCCACCTGGAACTGGTGCGGGTAGAAGCCGGAGTCGACGGCCGCCCGGGACGCGCCAACCGCGCCGCCGAGCAGGTCGGCCAGCTCCTCGACCAGCTTGAAGTTGTCGGCGTTGCCGACGCCCCGGCCGCCAGAGACGACCACGCCGGCCTCGGTCAGCTCGGGGCGGGAGCCCTTCTGCTCGGCGACCCGCTCGACGACCTTGGCCAGCTTGTCGGTGTCGGTGACCGACACGCTGAGCTGCTCGATCGCCGGGGCGGCCGCCGCCGGGGCGGGGGTGACGGAGTTGGGCCGGACGGTGACCAGCGGCAGGCCCTTGGTGACCTTGGACTTGACGATGGTGGAGCCGGCGAAGGCGACCTGCGTCGCGGTGCCGTCGGCGTCCAGGCCGACCACGTCGGTCAGGATGCCGTTGTCGAGCTTGACGGCGAGCCGGGCGGCGATCTCCTTGCCCTCCTGGGCCGAGGCGAGCAGCACGGCGGCCGGCTGCACCCGCTTGACCAACTCGGCCAGCACGGTCGCCTTGGGGGCCACCAGGTAGCCGTCGATCTCGTCACCCTCGGCGGCGTAGATCTTCTCCGCGCCGTACTCGCCCAGCTTGCCGCTCAGGGCCTCGGCTGCGCCGGTGCCGCCGAGCACCACCGCGCTCGGGGTGCCCAGCTCACGCGCGAGGGTGAGCATTTCCAGGGTGACCTTCTTGACGCCGAATTCCTTGGTGGCTTCGACGACGACGAGAACCTCAGACATGTCAGATCCCCCTCTCACACGAACTTCTCGGTGGCGAGGAACTCGACCAGCTTGACGCCGCCCTCGCCCTCATCAGTGATCTTGGCGCCGCCGGAGCGCGGCGGGCGCTTGGTGTGCTCGACGACGGCGCTGGTGGCACCGTCGAAGCCCACCTCGTCGGACGCGACGCCGAGAGCGGCAAGCGAGAGCGTCTGCACCGGCTTCTTCTTGGCGGCCATGATGCCCTTGAAGGAGGGGTAGCGCGGCTCGTTGATCGTGTCCCAGACGGAGACCACGGCCGGGGTGGAGGCGGTGACGACCTCGTAGCCCTCCTCGGTCTGCCGCTCGACGGTAAGCGTCGCGCCATCGACGGTGAGCTTGCGGGCACCGGTGAGCGCCGCGACGCCCAGCCGCTCGGCGATCATGTGCGGCATGACCTGGACGCGGCCGTCGGTGGACTCGGCGCCGCAGATGACCAGGTCGGCACCGAGCTGACCGAGAGCGGCGGCGAGCACCTTGGAGGTGGCCACGGCGCAGGAGCCGTGCAGGGCGTCGTCCAGCACGTGCACGGCCTTGTCCGGGCCCATGGAGAGCGCCTTGCGGATCGACTCGGTCGCCCGGTCCGGACCCATGGTCAGGATGGTGACCTCGCCGCCGTGGGCCTCCTTGATCTTGAGGGCCTCCTCGATGGCGTACTCGTCCATCTCGTTGATCACGTTGTTCGCCGAACCACGGTCGACGGTGTTGTCGTCATTGCGCAGGTTGCGGTCCGCGCCCGAATCAGGCACCTGCTTGACGAGTACGACGATGTTCATCGCGCTTCGACGACCCTCCTGTGTGGTGTTGCGATTCGCTCGCCCGGTCTGGGGCGCAGCGTCACCCGTAGGTCGACGCCAGGTCAACCGTGGGCTGTTGTGCAGTTGCCCACGGCGCAATGTTACCTGCCAGTAGGTTGCGCTCCTGCGGCACTCAGAGTGACACAGCTCACCGACGCGCGGACGGTCAGGCCGGCTCGGCCAGCGCGACCCGGATCTGGTCGATGGCTGCCGCCTCGACGGGGGCCACCCCGTCGTGCGCCCGGGCCACCCGGTCCGCGGCGGCCAACACCAGCGAGCGGTACGCCTCCACCTCCTGCGGCGACTTCTCCCGCAGGATCCGCACCGCCTGCCCCAGCGCCGGCAGCACCACCGACTCGATCTCCAACTGCGAGTCTCGGGGCAGGCTCGGCAGCGGGCCGGTGGTCAGCGCCTCCTTGACCGTGCCACTGGCATCGGCGAGCGCGCCGGACGCGGCGATGCTCTCCCGGATCACCCCCAGGACGCCCGGGTCGGCGTTGGAGACCAGGAAGACCGCGCCGAAGGCACCGGTCTTGAGGGTCAGCCGCTCCTCGTCCGTCAACCGCTGCTCCATGATCACGGAGTGTAGACGTACGGGGTGGTCGTGGTGACCGCGACGAGGCCGAGTCGCTGGAGGATCGGCCGGCTGTCCTCGGAGCAGTCGACCTGGATGAGCGTGCGACCCCGCTGCTCGGCCAGCCGGGCCCGGTAGTTGACCAACGCCCGGTAGATGCCCTTGCGCCGCCACTGCGCCAGCGTCGAGCCACCCCAGAGCGTGGCGAAGCCGGTGTTCGCCAGGAACCGCACCCAGCCGGCGCTCACCACCACCCCGTCCACCTCGGCCACCACCACGGTGATCGAGTTTGGGTCGGCGTCGATCTCCTTGGCCAGACCCCACACGAGGTGCGAGCGGTCCTCCTGCCAGACCTCCTCCTCCATGGCGGCGATCCGCTCCAGGTCGGCCCGGGAGGTCACCTCACGCAGGCGTACCCCCTCGGGAACCACAGGCAGCGCGGCGGCCAGCGGCGCGACCGGCCCGACCACGACGGTCTCCCGGTCCTCCGGTACGAAGCCGGCGGCGCGCAGGCGGTCCGCGAGGTCAGCCGGCTCGTCGTGTTCGTTGAGCTTCCACTCGACCGACATGCCGCGCTCGCGGAAGTAGCGCACCTGCCGGGCGATCAGCTCGTCCAGCGCGTCCCCGGTCAACCCGCCCAGGTCGCGATAGGTCAGGAAACCACCGGCGTCGAGCCCGATGATGCGGACCAGCGGCCCGTCCCGCTCCACGGTCACCCCGGCCGGGATCGGGTCGGGGATCTCCGGGCGGATCTGGTTGTCATAGGCGGCACGCAGCGTCATTGCGTCGAGATCAGTCACCGGCCCAGGCTAAGTGGGGAGGGAAGCGAATAATCGACACCGTGTGGAAGACGATCAGGCGGTGGTTCGACCCGGCCGAGTCGGGCTCGGTCGGCGAACGGCCCGACTACCGCTTCTCGCTGGCCAACGAACGGACCTTCCTCGCCTGGCTACGCACCGGGTTGGCGCTGGTCGGCGGCGGGTTGGCCGCCGCGCAGTTCCTGCCGCCGCTGCCGATGAGCCACCTGCGGGAGGTGATCGCGGTGGCGCTGCTGCTGCTCGGCGCGGCGGTGGCGATCCGCGCAGTGGACCACTGGGCCCGTACCGAGCGGGCCATCCGGCTCGGTCGGGAGCTGCCCGCGTCCCGGTTCCCCGCCATCCTCGCCCTCGCCGTCGGCGCGGGGGCGGTGCTGCTGGTGGTCGCTGTCCTGCTGCGGGCGATCGGCGGGCGGTGAGCAGCGGACGCGACCCGGGGCTACAACCGGAACGCACCCGGCTGGCCTGGCGGCGCACCCTGCTCACGGTGACCGTGGTGACCGCGCTCGCCGTCCGGCTGGCGTCGACCGGCGACCCGACCGGGGCGCTGATCGCCGGTGTCATCGTGCTGGTGTGGGGCGCCCTGCTGGTGCTCTGTTGGCCACGCGGCACCGGCACCGGTCCGGCCCGCACCGGCGGGCGGACACTGCCCCTGGCCACGGTGGGCACCGTGGCGCTTGCGTTACTGGGAGTGCTGCTGGTGATCCGCGGACTGTGGTGACGCGCATCGGTGCGCCATGATGGGTGGATGGCCCGGCTGTACGTTCTCCTCTTCCTGGTGCAGATTGTCCTCGCCGTCTGCGCGCTGATCAGCTGCCTCTCCGCCGAGGAGGGTCAGATCCGCGCCCTCCCCCGGAT
Source organism: Micromonospora chokoriensis (assembly GCF_000718555.1). Classification (GTDB taxonomy): domain Bacteria; phylum Actinomycetota; class Actinomycetes; order Mycobacteriales; family Micromonosporaceae; genus Micromonospora; species Micromonospora chokoriensis_B. The sequence goes on along the minus strand of NZ_JOAN01000003.1, from coordinate 215,265 downwards.
CGCCTGGGTGCTGATCATCTTGTTCTTCCCGCTGGTCGGCTCGATCGCCTGGTTCGTCGCCGGCCGGGAGCCCAACCCGGGTGCCCGCAAGGGCTGGCCGGGCGGGATCGGCACCACCGAGCGGCAGCGCCCCCGGCCGGTCGCCCCCGACGACGACCCGGAGTTCCTCCGCTCCGTGCAGGAGCGCGCCCAGCAGCAGGACCAGGAGCTGTTCCGCCGCTGGGAAGAAGACCTGCGTCGACGCGAGGACGACCTGCGCCGCCGCGACGGCGAGCCGCCGCGCGAGGGTGACCGCCCCGAGGTGTGAACGCGCCGAGGTGTGAACGCGCCGCCGCCGCCCGGGCAGGGCGACGGCGGCGACAGCTGCGACTCAGGCCAGGTTCGACGACCGGGGGTACGCGTCGGTCGGGTCGGTGAGCACGTTCACCAGGTACGGCACTCCGGAGTCGAACGCGCGCTGCAGCGCCGGGCCAAGATCGGCTGCCTTGGCGACCGTCTCCCCCGCTCCGCCGAGCGCGCTGACCACCGTGTCGTAGCGCAGCTCCGGCTGCAGGTCGGCGGCCACGTCGTAGCCGTACATGGCACGCATCGGGTGCTTCTCCAGCCCCCAGATGCCGTTGTTGCCGACCACGATCACCACCGGCAGCTTCTGACGGACCAGCGACTCGACATCCATCAGCGAGAAGCCGGCCGCGCCGTCGCCCATCAGCACGCAGATCTGCCGGTCCGGGTGACTGACCCGGGCGCCCATCGCGTAACCCATGCCGGTGCCCAGGCAGCCGTACGGGCCCGGGTCCAACCAGGTGCCCGGCTGCGCCGGCTCCAGGTACCGCCCGGCGTACGACACGAAGTCGCCGCCGTCGCCGATGGTGATCGCGTCCGGGGCCAGCACCCGACGCAGCTCGCCGTAGATCCGGGCCGGGCGGATCGGGTCGGTCTCGGCGGCCATCTCCGCGGCGTCGCGCGCCTTCGCCGCGTCTTCGGCGACGCGCAGGTCGGCGATCCAGTCGGCGTGGTCGGCCCGGTCGCCGGAGTGGTCGGCCAGCGCGGAGAGGATCAGGCGCAGGTCGCCGGCGGGGGCGGCGGCCGGCTGCACGTGCGTCGCCCGCTGGCTGGGCGCGTCGACGATGTGCACCACCTTGGCGTCACCGAAGTCACCGAAGCTGAGCCGGAAGTCCAGCGGGGTGCCCACCACCACGACCACGTCGGCGCCGGAGAGCGCGGCCCGGCGGGCCTTGGCGAACGCGAGCGGGTGCGTCGGCGGGAGCGAGCCGCGACCCATGCCGTTGGTGAAGACCGGCACCTGTAGCGCCTCGGCGGCCTCGCGCAGGGCGGCGACCGCGTCGCCCGCGTACACGTCGGAGCCGGCGATGATGACCGGTCGCTGCGCCCCGGCGATGAGCATCGCGGCGCGACCGACCTCCTCCGGATCCGGCGCGATCGGGTCGACGCCGGTCACGGCGGGCAGGTCGGTCTCGGCGACCGAGAAGACCGTCTCCAACGGAAAGTCGAGGAAGGCCGGGCCACGGTGCGGAGTGAGCGCGGCGTTGAGCGCGGCACCCACCGCGCGCGGGATGTCGTCGGTGCTGAACACCGTCTCGGCGTGCTTGGTGACCGGGGCGACAAGCGGCAGGTGGTCCATCTCCTGGAGGCTGCCGGAGCCCCAGCGGAACGCGGGCGCCCGGCCGCCGAGCACCAGCACCGGGGAGGCGTTGAAGAACGCGCTGGTCAGACCGGAGATGCCGTTGGTGACACCGGGCCCGGCGGTGAGCACGGCGAGGCCGGGGCGGCGCTGCAACTTGGCCACCGCCTCGGCGGCGAAGACCGCGGACTGCTCGTGCCGGACGTCGTAGATCGGGAAGTCGGTCTTGTACGCGGCGTCGTAGAGCGGGAAGACGTGCCCGCCGGAGAGCGTGAACATCTCCCGTACGCCGTGCGCGCGTAGTGCCGCGAGCGCCAACTCGCCGCCGTGACCCTCGATCCGCTCCGTCATGTCGCTCCCATCGTCCGTGGCCGGGATCACAGGTTACCGGCCAGTCACCTGCCGCCCGGACCGTGGCCCCGACTCACGGCGGTCGTCCAGGTCAGCGCCGCCGAAACGGCCGAGCCCGCCCGGTGGGGTCGTCCACCGGGCGGGCTCGGTCGGTACAGCGCTGAGGGTGTCAGCGCGTCTTCAGCACCACCGACACCGGCTCGGTCCGGTACGGGGTGTCCGTCTCGAACGCCAGCCGGGCCGCGTACTCACCGTGCCCGGCGACGGCGGCAACGGCGGCCGACACCCGGACGGTGACGGTCCGGCCCGCCGGGATGGTCACCTCGGTCTTGTTAGCCGACAGCCACGACACGTCGGTGCCGCGGATGCAGGACTCGGCCCCCGGCAGTTGGTACGCGGCCGCGGACAGGTCTTCGACCTTGTCCAGACCCGCGACCTGGAAGGTGCCGCAGGCGGCACCGCCCCGCATGCTGGGCTGGGGAAGGTCCAGCAGCCGCGACCAGAGCCCGGTCGCCGCGTCGAACTCCCACACCTGGGCCGAGACCCCGTTGCCGGTCTTGCCGCCCATCAGCCGCAGCTTGCCGTTGACGCTGACGGACGTCATGCCGTAGTTCGACGCCGGCAGGCCGGTCGTCGGCACCCAACTGTTCGACTCGGGGAAGTAGCGGTACGCCGCCATGGTCGAATCCCGCTGGACCGGTAGGTAGCCACCCGCGCACATCAGCCCGTCGCCGATCGCACCGCAGGAGAGGAAGGCCGCGCCCTGGGGGTAGTCGGCCAGCGGGGTCCACCGGTCGACGTCGGGGTCGTAGCGGTACACCCGCTGCGAGGGCGGGCCGCAGCGCGCATCCTCGCAGCCGGAGACCACATACAGCTTGCCGTCGAGCGACACCGCCGCGCCGCTGTAGAGCCCCACGGGCAGGTTCGCCCGGCGCGACCAACTGTTGGTCATCGGATCGTAGGCGAAGGTGGTGTTCGTCACCTCGCCCAACGTGTTCGTGCCGCCGGTCACGTAGAGCTTGCCGTCGACGAAGCCGCCTACGGCACCGCCGCGCGGCTCGGGCAGGTCGGCGATCCGGTTCCAAGTCCGGGCCTGCGGGTCGAAGACCCACCCCTCTCGCAGGGTGTACTCGTAGCTGAGGCCGCCCACCGAGTACACCGTGCCGTCGTTGTCGGCGACCACGTTGTCGGCCACCCGCATCGGCAGGTCGGGCATGCTCACCCACGCGCTGCCGTCCCCCGCCTGCTGCGACGGCGACTGCGCCGAGCGGGCGGCGACGAGCTTCGCGTCGCTTGTGTAACCGCGGTCCTGCTCGACCAGCCGGACCGTCATCGGCTGCTCGCCGTCGTTGGTGAGCCGGATGTCGCCGGTGGCGGAGCGACCTGGCTTGGCCGAGAAGGACAGCGCCGACTCGTCGACGGTCAGCCGCCCGCTCTCCAGCAGCCAGTCCCGCTGTACGACGCGGTCGCTCTTGACCTTCAGTTTGCCGGTGGCGTCGGCGTACCGCAGACCGGTCACGGTCATCGGCACCTGGCCGTCACCCTCGGCGAAGAGCCAGTAGAAGCCGTCGCCGAGCGCCGGGTCGTCGGCCGTGTCCAGGCTGGTGGCCTTCGCCGTCACGTCGGTGCCGGCCGAGACGGTGGCACCGACGAGCGCCCCGCCCGTGTTGTCGTCCCGGATCTGCCCGGCGATGATCCCGCCCGGCACGGCGGCACACGTCCGCCTACCGACGAAGGCGTTGTCCAGCTGCCACCAGTAGGAGGCGGAGCCCTCGTAGCGGAACCGCGCCTGCACCCCGGACTTCCCCGCCGCCTGCGGGACCGGGATCTCCAGGTGCCCGCGTACGTCGACGTCCGGGAGGCGGAACGCCTCCTTCCAGGTCGCCCCGTTGTCCAGGCTCAGCTCGACGAACCCCTTCTGCACACCGAAGTTGGAGGAAGGGAAGTCAGTGTCGAAACCGATCACCGGGTTGGTGATGCCGCGCAGATCCATCGACGGCGTGACCAGGGCCGAGTTGAGGTCGCCGGACTGCTCCCAGGTATTGATGACGGCGAACTCACCCTGACCGCCGGTCAGGTTGCCCTGCTTGCCGCGGTCGTCGAAGCGCCAGGTCTGGCCGGCACCGGACTCGTCGGTGACCCGCCAGCCGTCCTTCGGCCCACTCGCCCAGCCGGCGAAGTCGGAGCTGAGGCCCTGGTACTTCCAGGCGTACCCGGGCGCCGAACAGGTCGAGGCGTCGATGGCGAGCTTCACGTTCTTCCGGATCTCGCTCGACCCCCCGTTGGCCTCGGGACCGACTGCGGCGGACACCGTGCTGGTGACGTACCCCGGCATCTGCACCGGGGAGACGTGCAGCGCGTAGTCGCCGATCGGCAGATCCACGTCGTACCGGCCGGTGTACGGGTCGGTGAAGACCGCGTCGCCCGGGTAGCCGTCGATAGAGACCTTGGCGTAGATCGGCCAGCCGTGCCCGGAGGCGTCGGTGACGACACCGGTGACGCGCCGGGTCTGCATCGCGGTCATCGTGAGGTTATTGGTCACGCTCGTCTTGGCGACAACGGTGACCTTGGCCGGCTGTGGTGCCTGGTAGCCGAACTCGGTGGCCACCACGTCGTACGTGCCGACCGGGGCGAACAGGCGGTAGCGGCCCTGCTCGTCGGTCACCGCGTCGTACGTCGCGCCGGTCGAGTCGGTGACGGTGACGGAGACGCCGGCGAGCGGGCCCTCCGGCTTGCCGTACGAGTTCTTGCCGCTCGTCACCGTTCCGACGATCTCGCCGGCCGGGCCGAGGGTGAGCGCGGAGACCCCGTTGGGGCTGCCCAGGCCGGTGGGACCGTCCCAGCCGAAGCCGGCCTCGCACCGCAGGTCGCCGCAGTACCCGTTCGAGCCCTGGGTGATGTCGAAGAGACCGGCGGCCTTGTCCTTGCGGTACGGGTAGGTCACCGGGTACGTCCCGGGTAGCGGATCGCCGGCCAGCGCGGACATCGCCGCGACGAGCGGGGCGGCCAGTGACGTTCCGCCCCACTGGGCCCAGCCCTCCTGGCCGAGGGTGTTGTAGACGGCCAGGCCGGACTCTGGCGCGGCCGTGGCGGAGATGTCGGCGCTGGCGCGCTTGTCATCGCAGCGCGTGTCGATGTCGGCCTGGTACGCCGGCTTCGCCTCGTAGAGGGAGCAGCCGCTGCCCGCCGATGTCCACGCGGTCTCCGACCAGCCACGGGCCGAGGAGCGGTTCCGGGTCAGCTGGGTGCCGCCGACCGACAGCACCTTCGGGTGGGTCGCCGGGTAGCTCTGCACGTTGCCGATGTCGCCGCTGGACACCGTGATGACGACGCCCGGGTGGTCGTAGTGGGCCGCGAAGTAGCTCTGGTACGGCTTCTCACCGGGGACGCCGTACGAGTTGGAGACGGCGACCGCGCCGAGCCGGACCGCGGTGTCGACGGCACGGCCGAGGTTCTCCCCTCCGTTGTCGTCGGCCTGGACGAGCAGGATGTTGCACTTCGGGCAGGCCGACGAGACGGCATCCAGGTCCAGAGCGGCCTCGATCGACCAGCCCTCGTCCTCGATCGGGTAGTTCGTCCCGCCGTTCTGATCCACCTTCCGGAAGCAGCCGTTCGCGGTGGTGCAGGGCGGCAGTCCGTAGTGGGCGCGGAACACCGCGAGGTCGGCCTCGGCGGCGGCGTAACCGAACGCGCCGACGATGGCCACGGTCTGGCCGGCGCCGCCCGAGGGCAGCTTGTAGGCGGACTTGATGTCGGCCGGCCCCAACGCTCCCGGCGGCGGGGACGTCGTCTTCAGGCGTCGCTGGCTGTCCTGGCTGGAGAGACTGACGGCGAAGCAGCGGGCCCAGGGGCCGTCCTTGCCGGCCTCGGCGGCGGAGGCGGTGTTGCAGCCCGCGGGCGTGTACCGCCGCGCGTCCCAGTCAGCGGAGGGAGACGGGCTGGGCACCGGGGCCGCCTGCGCCGCGGTGACGGGCAGCGGGCCGGTGGCCAGCAGCGACAGTGTGACCGCGGCGACCAGCCCGCGCAGAAGGACCCGCTGGGTCCGTCTCCGGCGTAAGCGCTCGACCATCCAGTTACTCCTCGTCAGAAGAATCATGGACACGGCTCGCCGTTGAGACCGCGAACGCACCACCCGCCAGGCGCGCATGATCCCTGACACAAAAACCGGCGTACGTCGAAGGATGATCTTGGCATGGACCAGAAAGTACGGACAATGTCCCGGGGCATTCATGTTCCGGACAGCTGGCTGGTTCCCGACGGAGGCCTCGGATGTGGCGTGCGGTGGGCGTGCCCGAGCCCGACGGGCTCGTGTACGAGGCGCTGGCTCGGCGTCGCCAGGCGGCCCTCAACGATCTCCTCGGCGACGTCGCGCTCTCCCGGGCACAGCTGAGAAGCGCGCTCGGCCGCCTGGTCGACGGTGGCCTGGCCAGTCGACTACCGGGCCGCCCGGCCCGCTACGCGGCAACGTCACCGGACCAGGTGGCTACCTTCCTGATCGCCGAGCAGGAGCGCGAGCTGCTCCGCCTGCGCCGGCACGCTGACGAGTTGGCCAAGGACATCCGGCGGCACGAGGGGCCGGGTCAACACCCGGCCGAGCTGGTCGAGGTCATCGAGGGGGCCGCGAACCTCCGGGCCACCCTCGTCCGGCTGCAACGTGAGGCGCGGGTGCAGATTCGCGGCATGGACCGGCCGCCCTACCTGGACAACCCGGCCAGTGGCAACACCGAGGAGACCCAACAGCTCGCCGACCGCGGCCTCACCTACCGGGTGATCTACGACCGGTCGGCGTTGGCCATCCCGGGGCGGATGGCGGAGATCTGGCGGGGCATCCAGTCCGGCGAACGCGCCCGAGTCGCCAGCAACGTGCCGATGAAGATGCTGCTCTGCGACGACCGGTTCGCGCTCATCCCCGTCCTGGCGGCTGGGCAGCTGACCGACGCCGCGTACCTGGTGCACCCGTCGTCACTGCTGGACGCGGTCGGCGGGCTGTTCGAGGCGCTCTGGGAGCGGGCCGTCGCCATCAACCGCTCGGTCGGCGGCGCGCGGAACGGCCCGCTCGGCCCGACCGAGGGCGGGAGCGGCCCGACCGCTGAGGAGCAACCGGACCGACTCACCGACCGCGACATCGAGCTGCTCGGCCTGCTGGCCGGCGGGGCCACCGACGAGAGGATCGCCCGGACGCTGGGCTGGAGCGTGCGGACCGTGCACCGACACGTACACCGGATCATGGCGATGGTCGGCGCCGAGACCCGATTCCAGGCCGGGATGGAAGCGGTCCGGCGCGGCTGGGTGTGACGACCCCGGGCCGGTCAGCGGCCGGTGAAGCCCGGCTTGCGCTTCTCGACGAAGGCCGCCATGCCCTCCCGCCGGTCGTCGGTGGCGAACAGCGCCGCGAAGAGCTGACTCTCCCAGGCCAGGCCCGAGTTCAGGTCCATGTCCAGGCCGCCGTCGACCGCCAGCTTCGCCGCGCGCAGCGCCTGCACCGGCCCATTCAGGTACGGAGTGATCAGCGCGACGGCCGTGTCGTACACCTCTGCGGCCGGGGCGACCCGGTCGGCCAGACCGATCCGCAGCGCCTCCTGCGCGTCCACCATCCGCCCCGACATGATCAGGTCCTTGGCGCGGGCCGGGCCGATGAGGCGGGCCAGCCGCTGGGTGCCACCCGCACCCGGGATGACGCCCAGCTTGATCTCCGGCTGGCCGAGCTTGGCGTCCTCGGCGACCACCCGCCAGTCACAGGCCAACGCCAGCTCGCAGCCGCCACCGAGCGCATACCCGGTGATCGCGGCGACGACCGGCTTGGGGATCCGGGCGATCGCGCCGAGCGCGCTGGACAGGTTCGCAGCCCGCTCAGCCATGTCCACGTAGGACATCTCGGCCATCTGCTTGATGTCCGCTCCGGCGGCGAAGACCTTCTCCCCGCCGTACACGATGACGGCGCGGACCTCGGGATCGGCGGTGGCCGCCGCGGCGGCGGCGCGCAGCTCCTCCTGCACCTGGGTGTTGAGCGCGTTCATCGGCGGCCGCTCCAGCCGGATCGTGCCGATGCCGTCCTTGGTCTCCAGCCGAACGAACTCGCCCACGCTGCCCTCACTTCCTCGTCGAAGTCGCGTGCCAACCTTACGACCCGGCTCGTTTGGGTAAGTAGTGTGGTGTCAGCCCCGTGGGCGGGAGTCCAGCCATGACGACGTACTACGACGACAGATCGGTGCAGGTCACCTCGACCACCGTCCGCGTCGACGGCCGCAGCTACGCGCTGGCCGACATCACCGTGATCTGGCACCGCCGTGGCACCCGTTCCTGGCGGGTCCTGGTGGGGCGGGGTGCGATCGGTGCCGCGCTCGCCGGTCCGCTTGTCGCCGCGGTGCTCGGCATCGGCCTAGCCGTCTGGCTGCACCGCTCACCCACCGTGACGATCGCGATCGTCGGCGCGTCGGTGCTGGTCGGGTTGGCCGTCGGGCCGGTCGCCGACTTCCTCTTCGAACACCTGGACCGCTCGTACGCCCGGGGCAGCCGCCAACTGGAGATCTGGGCCCGATGGCGCGGTCAGCCGGTGCGCTTGCTGCACACCCGCGACGCGCTGCGTTTCGGGCAGATCTACCGAGCGGTGCAGCGCGCGGTAGAGCACAGCCAACCGGCCCGCCCCGTCACCCGCCGCTAGCTCCCCGGCTCTGGCCTTCGTCCCGGCCCTCCCCCGACGAGGTTCGAGCGCGACGAGGTTGCCTGCCGGTGGTTAAGCTTAGTGATGACCCTCTATTACCGGGACGACGCGGTGCAGGTGACATCCGAGTCGATCCGGGCGGGCGGTCAGGTGATCGCCCTGTCCGACGTGACGTTCGTCTGGCACGAGCGGGGGCAGAAGACCCTGGCCGTACGCGGCCGTGTGCTGGGTCGCGGTGTGCTGGTCCTGCTGCTCTCGCTGCCGCCGCTGGTCGCGGTGGTCTGCGTGCTGTCACTGGCGTGGTCGGCACAGGACCGGGGCAACTGGCAGCTGGCGCTGATCATCCTCGCCGCCTGCGCGGTGGGGGCGTTGGCGCTGACACCGTTCCTGGAGATCCCCCTGGGCTGGCTGGACCGCTCCTACGAGCGCGGCAGCCACGTGCACGAGCTGTGGGTGCAGCACCACGGCCGGGAGGACCTGCTGGTGCGCACACCGGACGCGCTACGGTTCGGGCAGATCTACCGGGCCGTGCAGCGCGCCGTCGAACAGCAGGGGGACCATCGATGACCACCCGCCGTGGCGAGGCCGTCGCTTTGGCCGGCCTGCTCGCCGCAGCCGGCGTCACCCATCTGGTACGCCCCGGCCTCTACGACCCGATCGTGCCGCGCGCGTTGCCCGGCCCGGCCCGGTTCTGGACGTACGCCAGCGGGGTCGCCGAGCTGGCCGTGGCGGCGGCGGTCGCGAACCCGGCCACCCGGCGGGCCGGCGGTCGGGCCGCCGCCGCGCTCTTCGTCGCCGTCCTGCCGGCGAACGTGAAGATGGCCGTGGACTGGCGACACCGCCGCCCGACGAAGCGGGCCATCGCGTACGGTCGGGTGCCCTTGCAGGCGCCGTTGATCTGGTGGGCGCTACGGGTGGCCCGCGCCGACACAGCCGGTCGAACCTCACGCTGACCGGCCCCGTCGGGCGGTTGTGGCACAGCCGACGCACACTTGATCCCATGGCGATTCCCCTCCCCACCCCGGCCGCCGTGGTTGGCCTGACCCGCTCCGCTCTCGACCAGGCGCTCGGCTCGGCCGCCTCGATGGCCGCCGTGCCCGCCCGCGCGTTCGCGGTGCTGGACGGGGTGGAGGCGTTGCTGGCCCGGATCAACGGCGTGGTCGACCGGATCGAGACCACCCTGGACCGGACCGACCAGGTTGTCGCGAAGGCTGACGCCGTGGCCGACCGGGCTGCCGGCACCGTGCAGACCGCTGCGCAGGCGGCCACAACCGCAGCCGAGCTGATGGCGGCGTACGAGCCGGCGCTGCGCCGGGCCGCACCGATGACCGAACGGTTCGTCGAGCAGCTCAGCCACGAGGAGATCACGGCGGCGATCCACCTGATCGACGAGTTGCCCAAGCTCAAGGAGCACCTGACGGCGGACATCCTGCCGATCTTGGCCACGCTGGACCGGGTCGGTCCCGACCTGCACGACCTGCTGGACGTGACCCGCGATCTCAAGCTCGCCGTGGCCGGCATCCCTGGGCTGGGCATGCTGCGCCGACGCGGCGAGAAGCTCGTCGACGATCCGGCCCTCTGAGCGCCGCCGGCCTGCGCACGGACGGGCCGGTGCGGTCAGGCCGGAACGTACAGCTCGTCGATCTCGGCGCGCTGCGGTAGCGCCACCGAGGCACCGAGCTTGCGGACGCAGGCAGCGCCGGCCGCCGCCGCCCAGCGCACCGCGTCGACCAGGTCGCGCCCTTCGCCCCAGCCGACGGCCAGCGCGGCGGTGAACGCGTCCCCCGCGGCGGTGGAGTCGACCACGTCGACACGTACCGCCGGCACGTGCACCTCGGTGCCGTCCCGGTCGACGTACCAGGCGCCCTCGCCGCCGAGCGTGAGCACGGCCCGGGGGGCCAGGTCGAGCAGCGCGCGGGGCTCCTCCCGACCTCGGCCGGCGAGCGCCTGTGCCTCGCCCTCGTTGACGACCAGCAGGTCCACGGCGGCGAGCAACTCGGGCGGGAGGTCCCGTGCCGGGGCGGCGTTCAGGATGACCCTGGTGCCGGCGTCGCGGGCGGCCACCGCGGCGGCGGTCACGGTCTGCACCGGGATCTCCAATTGGGCGACCAGGACGTCCGCCGCGCGTACCGTGGCCAGCTCCTCGTCGGTGAGGCCGACAAGCGCGTCGTTCGCTCCGGGGGTGACCACGATGGCGTTCTCCCCCTGGGCGTTGACCATCACCAGCGCTACCCCGGAGGCGCCGTAGACGACGCGCAGCTGACTGGTGTCCACGCCGGCCGCGGTGATGCGGGCCTTGAGGGTGACACCGAAGCCATCCGAGCCGATCGCGCCGAGGAAGGTGCAGGAGGCGCCGGCCCGGACCGCGGCCACGGCCTGGTTGGCGCCCTTACCGCCGGGCACCATCACGAAGTCGGTGCCGAGCATGGTCTCGCCGAGTCGCGGCAGCGCGGGTGCCATCGCGACCAGGTCCATGTTGGCGCTGCCCACCACGGCAACCCGGGTCTGCGGCACGGTCGTCTCCGCCCGTTCCGTCGCTCAGGCGGCGCGGGCCGTGAAGCGGTCGCCGGACCGCTCGACGACCAGCGGCAGACCGAAGGTCTTGGAGAGGTTGTCACCGGTCAGCACCTCGGCGAGCAGGCCCTGGGCGACTACCCCGCCCTCGCGCAACAGCAGCGCGTGGGTGAACCCGGGCGGGATCTCCTCCACGTGGTGGGTGACCAGCACCATCGCCGGGGCGTCCGGGTCGTACGCCAGCTCGGCCAGCCGGGCGACCAGGTCTTCCCGACCGCCCAGGTCGAGCCCGGCGGCGGGCTCGTCGAGGAGCAGCAGCTCCGGGTCGGTCATCAGGGCACGGGCGATCTGCACCCGCTTGCGCTCGCCCTCGGAGAGGGTGCCGTAGCGGCGTTCGGCGAGGCCACCGACGCCGAGTTGGCTCAGCAGCGCCTTCGCCCGCGACTCGTCGCCACGGTCGTAGTTCTCCCGCCAGCGGCCGACCACCGACCACGCGGCGGTCACCACCACGTCGCTGACCCGCTCGTCGGCGGGCAGTCGCTCGGCGAGCGCGGCGGTGGTGAGCCCGATCCGGGTACGCAGCTCGTTGACGTCGGTGCGGCCGATGCGCTCGCCGAGCACGTGGGCGACGCCCGTGGTGGGGTGCAGCCGGCCGGCGGCGAGGTTGAGCAGGGTGGTCTTGCCGGCGCCGTTGGAGCCGAGCACGACCCACCGCTCGTCTAGTTCGACGCGCCAGGTCAGGTCCTCCAGGAGGGCGGTGCCAGAGCGGCGTACACCGACGCCGTCGAGGCTGACCACCAGATCCGGGTCCACGAAAGCGGCGGCAGGCGCGGCGCCGGCAGCGCCGGGGATCAGGTCACCAGTCACCGCACCATCCAACCACGCAGCGCCGAGGCGCCCCCCCATGGGCGGCGCCTCAGCCATAGGGTGAAGCGCCGTGTCATTGATCACCAAGACCGAAGGACGGTTCATGCCCCGTCGAGGTACGGAGCCGCGCCGATGAGCGCGGTCATCGAGATCGAGGGTCTGCGCAAGACATTCCACAGCATGCGCAGCGGCCGACGCGTGGCGGTGGACGGGTTCGACCTGCTGGTCGAGGCGGGCCAGATCCACGGCTTCCTGGGCCCCAACGGCTCTGGCAAGACCACCACCCTGCGGGCGCTGCTCGGGCTGGTACGTGCCGACAGCGGGCGGATGACAGTGCTCGGCGAACCGTCGCCGGAGCTGCTGCCCCGGGTGGCGGGCCAGGTGGGCGCCATCGTGGAGAGCCCGCAGTTCTTCGGCAACTTCAGCGGCTACCGCACGCTGCGGTTGTTGGCCCGCGCCGGTGGGGTGCCGGTCTCGCGGGTTGACGAGGTGCTGGATCTGGTGGGCCTGAGCGACCGGGGCGACGAGCGGGTGAAGGGCTACTCGCTGGGCATGAAGCAGCGCCTCGCGGTGGCGTCCGCGCTGCTGAAGGACCCGCGATTGCTCATCCTGGACGAGCCGGCGAACGGGCTGGACCCGGCGGGCATCCGGGAGATGCGGGACCTGATGCGGTCGCTGTCGGCCAGCGGGGTGACAGTGCTGGTGTCCAGTCACATCCTGGGCGAGATCCAGCTGATCTGCGACCACGTCACGATCATTTCCCGGGGGCGGCGGGTCGCGTCCGGCCGGGTGGACGAGGTGCTGGCGGGCCACGATCGGCATGAGTTCCTGGTCCGGGTGGCCGAGCCGGAGCGCGCCGTCGAGCTGCTGCACGCGGCCGACCTGACGGCGGTCGTGGACGGTGAGGCGTTGGTGGTGGGCGGGGTGGACGACCCGACGGTGATCAGCCGGGTGCTCGGTGAGCAGGGGCTGTGGGTGGGCGAGCTGACGCCGCTGCGGCCGGATCTGGAGAGCGTCTTCCTGGAGCTGACCGGCGCGTACGAGCATCCGTCGGTGCCCCGGCAGGTCGACGACTCGTCGCTGCCGCACGGCGAAGCTGTGATCGATCTCGACCGGGGGGTGGACGCGTGAACCTGGTGCGTGCTGAGTTGGAGCGGCTGTCCGCGCGTCGCTTCGTGCAGCTCATGGTCGTCCTGTTGGTGTTGGCGTTCGCCGTTACGGCGGCGACCACGCTTGTCGGCTCGCACAAGCCGACCGTCAGTGAGCTGAACTCGGCGCGGGAGCAGGCCGCCGACGCGCGCCGGAGCATGGAGGTCACGCACCAGCAGTGCCTGGCGTACCAGGATGACTCGTTGCCGTCCGGCACGAACGAGACCTTCCCCTCCGACTGCTCGGCGATCGACCCGATCCGGCAGGACCGGCTGCCGATCGCCGCGGACTATCTGTCGGGCGTGTTCAACTTCGCCGACCAGGCGCGGCCGCTGCTGTACTTCCTCATCGCGTTCCTGGTGCTCTTCGGGTTCCTGGTGGGTGCCTCCTACATCGGCGCCGACCTGAACTCGGGCGGCGTGGTGAACCTGCTGCTCTGGCGACCGCGCCGGATGACGGTGCTCGCCGCCAAGTTGGGCACCCTGCTCGGCACGGTCCTGGTCCTGGCCCTGCTGGCGTCGGCGGCCTACCTCGCCACGTTCTGGATGATCGGGCAGACCGCCGGGTTGCCGGGCCGTCTGGACGGCGACTTCTGGCGTTCACTCGGCGCGGTGCACGGCCGTGGTCTGGTGCTGGTGTTGCTGGCTTCCGCGGTGGGCTTCGCGATCGCCACGCTGGGTCGGCACACGTCGGCGGCGCTCGGCGCGCTCGCCGCGTACGCGGTGGTGTGGGAGTTGGGCGGTCGTCTGGTGCTGGAGATCATCGACGCCCGGCGGCCGGATCGGCTGATGCTCTCCAGTCACATCGGTGCGTGGCTCAGCGGTGGGGCCCGGTTCTTCGACCCCCGGCTCTGTGCCGGCAGCTCGGGTACCGACTACTGCGAGGGTTTCTACAGCCTGACCTGGCCGACAGCTTTGGCGGTGCTGCTCCTACTCACCGGCGGGCTGACCGCGGCGGCGTTCGCCGTGTTCCGGCGTCGCGACCTGATCTGAGTCGCGGTCCGTCGGGTCGCCCGTTTCCGGGTGGCCCGACGGACCGGCAAGTGGCAAGAGCTTGCAACCTGCGGACGTCCGATGAAATATTCCTTCACATGACCGCCGCAGCGGGCTCAGCCGACGGTGGAGCCGAACACCTCGTCGCGCACCGCGTCGAGGGCGGTGCGCAGCGCGCCGTGCAGGATCGGCTCCTCGGTCAGCCCGGTCGGCACCACCCGAGGTTGCACCAGAGTGATCGCCGCGACCTCCTGCTGCACCCGGTCGGCGAGCGCGGCGCCACCGGCCTGACCCACCTCGCCGGCCAGCACGACCAACGGCGGGTCCAGCACCACGCAGGTGCTGGCCACACCGAGCGCGAGCCGACTGGCCAACTCGTCGAGCATCGGGCCACCGTCGGCACCGGCCGCCACAGCCGCGCGGACCGCCTCGGCGGCGTCGGCGTCGGGGTAGCCGTGCTCACGGGCCACCGCGCGCACCGAGTCCGCGCCGATCAGCTGCTGGAAGGCCGGCTTGGCGCGACGGGACACGTCGCGCGGAATGGGCGCACCGGGCACCGGCAGGTAGCCGATCTCGCCGGCCGCACCGCTGCTGCCGTGGTGCAGCCGCCCGCCCAGCATGATCGCCAGGCCGACACCGGCACCCACCCAGACCAGCACGAAATCCCCCAGCCCCTGGGCGGCGCCGGACTGCGCCTCCGCCACCGCGGCCAGGTTGACGTCGTTCTCGAAGACCACCGGCGTGTGCAGGTCGTCCCGGAGCGCGGCGAGCAGACCACTGTGCCAGCGCGGCAGGTTGAAGGCGAAGGTGATGTCGCCGGTGCCGGGATCGACCAGGCCCGGCGTGCCGAGCACGATCCGTCGTACGCTGCTGAGCTGCGCCTGGGCGCTGCTCGCCGCCTGCACGACGGCGTTGTGCACCACGCCCACCGGGTCGTCGGTGTCCCGGGTCGACTGCTCCACCCGGCCGATCACCGCACCGGTGATGTCGGCGCACGCGGCCACCACCCGATCCGGCCCGACGTCCACGCCGACCACGTGCGCGCTGCCCGGACGGACGGCGTAGAGCTGGGCGTTCGGCCCCCGCCCGCCGGCCTGCTCGCCGACCCGCGTGACCAGGCCACGCTCCTCCAACCGCTCGACCAGTTGCGAGGCGGTGACCTTCGACAGCCCGGTCAGCTCGCCGAGTCGAGCCCGGGTCAGCGGGCCACGTTCGAGGAGCAGTTCCAGCGCGGCACGGTCGTTGAGCGCCCGCAACAGGCGGGGGGTGCCGGGCAGCCGGGTCGCACTCATGACACGTCCTCTATTTTTAGTAAACTTTGCTAACCATAAAACGACCTGCGAACGGGTAGCCGTAGCGTAACGGCCACCCGGCGGTGGGACGCTCGGCCGATCGGCAGGGCCAAGACCACCACCGGTACGACTTTTCGTACCCGCGGGAGCACCGAAGGGGGAAGATCACGTGGGGTTGGATCCAGGACTGCGCCGGCTGGCGCTGGGCACGCTGCTCGCCGCGTACCCGGGACCGGTCCCGCCGGACTGGGCGGTCGACCTGCTCGCCGACGGGCTGGCCGGGCACACCCTGTTCGGCACCAACGTGCACAACCCCGCGCAGGTGGCGGCGAGCACCGCCGCGCTGCGCGCCGGCCGGCCGGACGTGCTGATCGCCATCGACGAGGAGGGTGGCGACGTGACCCGGCTGGCGCACGCCACCGGCAGCCCGTACCCCGGAAACGCCGCCCTCGGCGCCATCGGCGACGTGGCGCTCACCCGACGGGTCTACCAGTCGATCGGCGCCGACCTGGCCGCGCTCGGCATCAACGTCAACCTCGCCCCCACTGTCGACGTCAACACCGCCGACGACAACCCGGTGATCGGCACCCGGTCGTTCGGCGCGGACCCGGTGCGGGTGGCCGCCCACTCGGCCGCCGCCGTGACCGGGTTGCAGGCCGCCGGCGTGGCCGCCTGCGCGAAGCACTTCCCCGGGCACGGCGCCACCATCGCCGACTCCCACCACGAGCTGCCCACCGTGGACGCCTCGCTGGGCCTGCTCCGCCAGCGGGACCTGCCGCCGTTCGCGGCCGTCGTCGCCGCCGGCGCGCGCGCCGTGATGACCGCGCACATCCGGGTGCCGGCGCTCACCGGCGCCGACCCGGCCACCTTCAGCCGGGCCGTCCTGGTCGACCTGCTGCGCGCCGAGTACGGCTTCACCGGCACCGTCATCACCGACGCGCTGGAGATGAAGGGCGCCGCGGTGGCTGCCGGCGGGGTGGGGCCGGCTGCGGTCCGGGCCCTGAGCGCGGGCGCCGACCTGCTCTGCATCGGCGCGAAGGTCGACGCCGAGTTGGTCGAGCGGGTGGCCGCCGAGATCGTCGACGCGCTCACCGATGGCCGGCTCAGCCGAGCGCGGGTCGAGGAGGCCACTGGCCGCGCCGCCGACCTCGCCGCCTGGACCCAGGCTGCCGGCGGGTCGCCCGCCATCGAGGACACCGAGCTGGGGTACGCGGCAGCGCGCCGAGCGGTCCGGGTGGAGGGCCTGCTCACCGGCCTGGACCAGCCACTTGTGGTGCAGCTGCACACCGAGTCGACGATCGCCGAGGGGCGAGTGCCGTGGGGCCTCGGCCCACACCTGGACGGGGTGCCGGAGCTGCGGGTGATCGCCACCGAGACCGACCCGGCCACCCTGCGCGGGCTGGCCGGCGACCGTCCCATCGTGCTGGTCGGACGCCACCTGCACCGGCTACCCGGCGGCCCGGAGCTGATCGCCGACCTGGCCGCCCAGCACCCGGTGACCGTGGTGGAGATGGGCTGGCCGGCACAGTGGCGACCGGCGGGCGTACGCGCCTTCGTGACCACGTACGGCGCGAGCCACGCCAACGGTCGCGCGGCGGCCGAGGCGCTCGGCCTGGCCCGCTGAAGACCCAGCGCCATCCGGTCGGGCTCCAGACTCGACCGGATGGCGCCCTCGGCGCTGCCCGACAGTGTCCACAGTCACCAGCCGCCGCTTCTTGAACATGTTCAACACTCGCCCTAGGCTCATGGCGTCGGTAGTTGAACACGTTCAAGAAGGGCGTCCACATGGACATCAAGGTCTGGATGTACGTGATCTACCTCGCGGTCAGCGTCGGCCTGACCATCTGGGTGGCTCGGGCACTGTCCCGCAACGGGCAGGTCTTCCTGGAGGAGGTGTTCGCCGAGGAACGACTCGCCCGAGCAGTCAACAGCCTCCTGGTGGTCGGCTTCTATCTGCTCAACCTCGGCTACGTCACGGTGGCGATGAAGCACCCCGACCCGGTGACTTCGACAAGCCAGGCCATGGAGGAGCTGTCCCTCAAGATCGGCCTCGTGCTCCTCGTGCTCGGCGCGCTGCACTTCTTCAACGTCTTCGCACTGGGCCGCTACCGCCGAAACCGACTCCGTCAGCTCGCCACCCACCCTCCGATCACCCCGATCGGCCGACTCCCCATGCAGCCCACCCCACCCGGATCACAGCCGGTCGGCGCGCACCCGGTCGGCGCGCACTCGGCTGGCCCGCACCCGGCTGGCCCGCACCCGGCTGGCCCGCACCCGGCTGGTCCGCAGCCGGGTGCCGGCCCGACGAACAACCCACCGACCCGATGACCGTGCCACCGGCCGACGGCGTCGGCCGGCTCCCGGGTCCCACCGTGCTCGGGGGCGGTGGGATCCGGGGGTTCACCGTGCTGTTCGACGCGGCCTGCCCGCTCTGCCGTGCCGCCCGCCGGTGGTTGGCGTCCCGCGCCCAACTCGTACCCCTGGAGTTCGTGCCCGCCGGCTCCGCCGAGGCCCGGCGGCGCTTCCCCGCCCTGAACCACGACGCGACACTGCGCGACCTCACCGTGATCGCCGACAGCGGCGAGGTGTACGCGGGTGACGGCGCCTGGTTCGCCTGCCTCTGGGCGTTGGCCGACCATCGGTCCATGGCCGAGCGGCTGGCCCGACCGCACCTGCTGCCCCTCGCCCGACAGGTGGTGGCCGCCGCCTCGGCGGTGCGGGAGCGGGTCCGCGACCCATCGGCCGAGCCGACCGACGACCTGGCGGGATACGGTGACCCCGATGACCGAGCAGCCTGCCCCGACGACCACTGCGGGTGATCCCGCCACCGCCCGAGGCGAGCAGACCCGGCAGCTGATCCGGGACACCGCGATGCGGCTGTTCCGCGAGCGCGGTTACGCCCAGACCACCATGCGGGCGATCGCGCAGGAGGCCGGCGTGGCGGTCGGCAACGCCTACTACTACTTCGGCTCCAAGGACCACCTGATCCAGGAGTTCTACGCTCAGTCCCAGGTCGAGCACCGGGCCGCCGCGCAGCCCGTGCTGGACCGGGAGGAGTCGTTCGGCGCCCGGCTGGCCGGAGTGCTGCACGCGGGGGTCGACGTGGTGACGCCCTCGCACGAGTTCGCGGCGACCTTCTTCAAGACGGCGGCCGAGCCCACCTCCCCGCTGAGCCCCTTCTCCGCTGAGTCCTCCGGCCCCCGCGAGGCGTCCATCGAACTCTTCGCCGAGGTGCTGACGGGCTCGACCGCCAAGGTCGACGCCGAGCTACGCCAGCAGCTACCCGAGCTGCTCTGGCTCGCGTACATGGGCGTGATCCTCTACTGGGTGCACGACCGATCGCCGGGACAGGTCAAGACCCGCCAGTTGATCGACGGGGTCGTGCCATTGATCGACCGGCTCGTGGCGCTGTCCCGACTACGGGTCCTTCGCCCCGTGACCCGACAGGTCCTCGACCTGATCCGCACGCTACGTCACTGACCCGGCCGACGTTCCCGGCCAACGAAGCCGCAGGTCAAGTCTGGTTTTCGACACTCCGAACCGACAGCTCCAGCCTTGCCCCGAGCCCGTTCGATACGTAGCGTGATCGACACGCAGCGGCTCGCTCACGGCGAGGCCGCTACACCCGCAACCGGGGGCCTGGGGGGAGGTTGCGGACCGTGGATCCGGCCCGGGATCCACGGTCCGCGCCCATTGCGACCCCGCTCAGCGCGGATAGACCCCGTACGCGCGCCAGCCCCGGTCCGGGAAACCGGCCGCCTCGGCGACCCGCGCCGAGGCGTGATTGTCCCGCTCGTGTAGGTAGGTGGGCACCGCCCCCTCGTCGAGGACCCGCCGTGCCGCCTGAGCCACCAGTCGACGGGCGAGGCCGCGGCCCTGGGCGGCCGACACGGTGCCGACGGCCAACTCGCGCCCGTACGCGTCGTGCCGTTTGATCCCGGCGCCAGCCAGGTAGGCGCCGTCCGGGTCGCGGACCACCAACACCGGAAGGTCGAAGAGTCGCAGCCACGGCGGCAGCCCGGGGGCGGTCGGCTCGGTCCACTCCCCCACGTCGGGCAGCGGCGCGGGTGCCAGGCTCCACCGGAAGGGGCCGTCGTGCACGCAGAATTCGGGCCGACCGACGGTCTCCGGCAGCGCGGCGAGCAGCCGCGTCGGCGTACGCCGCGTCAACGCGCGGATCGCCGCGACCCGGTCCGGCGCCACGGAGAGCACTGCGCTCTCCCCGGTGTCCACGGCGAGCGCGGGGCGTAGCCGGCCATCCCAGGCCGGCTCGGCCCGCCGCTGCGAGGCGACCACGTGCAACCCCGGCCCGGCCGGCCACTGGCCGAGCCAGGTGGCCAGGTGCAGGTGAAGTCGCCGGTCGAGCACGCGCACCTCCCGGTCAGCCGACTCGTCGTGGATCACCGTACGCCGGACAGCAGGGACGGGCGGACGATACGTCCGGGCCGGGCGGACGGGAACCAGGTGCATGAATCGACCGTCATATGTATTTCCATACCTGGACACCTTTGTTTGGGACGGTAGGCGCATGCCGATTCAGCCGAACGACCACTACCAGCAGAACCCCGAGCGACTCTGGCGGGCGGCGGAGACCGCCGGGGGCAATCCGCCCCAGCCGCGCTACCGGAACCCCCGGGCGGTCGGCGGCGGAGCCCTGTCGTGGGCCGGGCTGAACGAACTGCCCGTTGGCAGCTCCAGTCGGCACCGCCTGAACACCCACTGACGCACCAAGCGTGGTTCAGTTTTGGTGCATTAATAGCTCCCACCTTGGTGTATTGTCACGCCATGACTCGCATCACCGTAGACGTGAACGACGAGTGGCTGGACGCCGCCAGGGAGGTGCTTGGCACCGACACCAAGGTGGCCACCATCAATGCCGCACTCCACGCGTTCGCCGTACGTCGGCAGGCCCGCGAGATCGTGTCTGCGTTCGACCAGGTGGAGATGGACTTCGCCGGCTCTATCGATGCGTGGCGTTATGGCGGCGGTCGCGACCTGAACTCGCTCGCCGAGCAGGCGCGCGACACCGAGGCAGCTTGATGGCTGGTCAGATTTACCTCGCGGACACCTCGGTCTACGTCCTACAGGGCCGCCACGCGTCGGTTCGGCGGCGTTTCGAGACATTGCTGACCGAGGGGCGGCTGGCCGCCTGCCACATGACCAGCCTGGAATACCTCAACAACGCACCCCATCCGAAGGGGTACGAAATTCTCTGGCAGGCGCTGCGCGGGCATCGCTGGATGGACGTGTCGACAACAGCCATGGACCGCGCCCTAGCGGTTCATCGCATCCTCGCGGCTGACAGTCAGCACCGCAACTTCCGGCTACCCGATCTGATCATCGCGGCGACCGCTGAGGAGAACGGCGCGACAGTACTGCACTATGACGCCGACTATGACCGGATCAGCGCTGTCACCGGCCAGCCCACCGAATGGGTGGCACCGAAGGGCAGCCTCTGAACGTTCGTGCGCGGGGCGACACACCGGAGGAGGTCCAGCGGCGGCTTTCGCACACCTGTCGGGTAATTTCTTGTGGTCCGTCAACCCGGCCTACGACAGGAGAAGCTCCGCGCATGGGCAAGAAGACGATCCACGTCTCCGACTTCACCGGCACGGTTCTACAGCAGGACGACGAGGTGGTCCGCGTCGTCGTACTGGAGCACCCGGACCTGGTCGCCGGGCCCGTGCAGTTGGACGCCACCCCGGGCGAGGTGGAGAGCATCGACGACGCCGCGCTGGACGTGGCGGTGGTCGAGATCCACGACCGGCACGGTGGCGGTGAGCCCCGTCGGGTGGTCTTGACCGCGAGCGAGTTCGACGCGATGGCCACCGACATGCCGATGGCGCAGCTGTTGAAGACGGCCGAGCGGGTCCGCCCACCGAAGGCCCGCAAGAGCGCCGAGAAGATCGACTACGGCACGTTGGAGCACGCCGGCAGGCCGCACCGGGGCCGGGTCACCGAGGAGGAGGCCCGTCTGGTGCGCGAGCAGCTCGACGAGGTCAACAAGCGCCTCGCCGACGCGGGCGTGCGCCAGATCGACCCGGCCGATCCGGAGCACGCCCTGCGTTACGGCTTCCCTGAGGCGCCCTGACCTCGGGCCCTCACTCCTTGGCGGCGACGACGGCGGCGAGGGCGGCGGCAAGGTCGCCCTCGACCGCCGCCTTCTTCAGGCCGAGGTTGGTGAGCACGCCGTTGCCGTCCTCAAGCTCCAGCAGGGCGAGCAGGATGTGCTCGGTGCCGACGTAGTTGTGCCCGAGGCGCAGCGCCTCCCGGAAGGTCAGCTCCAGCGCCTTCTTGCCGCGCGCGTCGTACGGGATGAGGTCCGGAACCTGCTCGGCCCGCGGCGGGAGTACGGCGCCGACCGCCTCGCGCACCGCCTCGGGGGTGGCACCACGACCAGCCATCACCCTGGCGGCCAGCGCCTCCGGCTCGGCCAGCAGGCCCAGCACCAGGTGCTCGGGCCCGATCTCGGCGTTGCCGCTGGCGCGGGCCTCCTCCTGCGAGGCCATCACCACGTTGCGGGCGCGGGGGGTGAACCGGCCGAAGCCGGCGTTCGGGTCGAGCGCCGCAGCGTCGGTCGCCTTCGGCACGAAGCGCTTCTGGGCGGCCTGCTTGGTGACACCCATGCTGCGGCCGATGTCGGTCCAGGAGGCGCCCGAGCGCCTGGCCTGGTCGACGAAGTGCCCGATCAGGTGATCGGCGACCTCGCCGAGGTGGTCGGCGGCGATGACCGCGTCGGTGAGTTGGTCGAGCGCGTCGGTGTGCACTGTCTTGATCGCCTGGATCAGGTCATCGAGCTTGACGGTGTTACTCATCTGAAGAGGATCTGTCATGCGTCAACCATAGGTTGACGCATCCGGCTCGTCAACCTTGAGTTGACGATTCGATCATGCTGCCATCGCGGCGTACTCCGGTAGGCGCTGGGCCACGGCCGCCGGGGCCGGCATGGCGGCGATCTCCTCGGCGACAGCGCGAGCCGCGTCGCGCTGCTCGGCGTTGCCGTGCTGCGGCAGCAGGCGGTGGACCTGCTCGGCGATGGCGCCCGCATCCACCTCCCCGGGGAGGAGCCGAAGACCAACCCCGGCCGCGGCGAGGGCCTCCGCGTTGGCGAACTGGTCCGCGCCCTGCGGCAGCAACAACTGGGGTACGCCCGCCGCGAGCGCGCCGAGGGTGGTGCCGCTGCCCCCGTGGTGCACCACCACGTCGACGAGCGGCAGCAGCTCCGCCTGCGACACCCAGGACTGCACGGTGACGTGGTCGGGGAGCTCACCAAGCTGCTCCGGAGCAACCCGGCCCGCCGCGACCACCACCTGCGCGTCCAGCGTCGCCAGAGTGGCGATGGCCGTGCGGAGCAGTTCCGGCGTACCGAACGCCGTGCCGAGGGTCAGATAGATCAACGGCCGGGACGCCGGACGGCCCACCCACTCGGGCAGCGGGGCCGGTGTCGAGAAGGGCACCGGCCGCAGCTCGATCCGACGTTCGGTGGCGAGGAAGTTCCGGTCCTGCAGCGAAGGCGGCCAGATGTCGAGGTGCGGCCGACCGACCACCTCGGCGTTCCTGGTGGGGAGTTCGAGGCCGATGCCGTCGGGGAACATCCGGCCGAACCCGTGCCAGATGCCCGGGATGCCGGCCCGCTGAGCCGCGACGGCCGCCCCCGGCAGCCCCCACTCGTGCACCACCAGGTCGGGCCGCAGCCGCGCCAACTCCGGTTCGAGATCCTCGGCGTACACCTCGTAGAAGGCGTCGCCGGGACGGAATGGTCGCAGGCCGTGCGCGGCGAGCGGCTCGTGCACCGCCGAACCGGCGGCGAAGTGCACCTCGTAACCGGCATCTCGGGCGGCGATCGCCAGCGGGATCAGCGGGTAGGTGTGACCGACGGACGCAAGACTGGCGAACAGCACACGCATGGCGTCGGACCCTACCTGCCGCACAGTCGGGCCGGTCGCGTCCGACGGCCCCGTATACGGTGGGCTCCGGTCGAGCGCGGTTCACCAGCGGGGAGGGCGGTCATGCGTCTGCACGTGGGGTGCGCCATGTGGAGTCACAGGTCGTGGCCGGGCCACCGGCTGCCACCCGCCGAGCGCCTGCGGCACTACGCCAGTTGGTGCGACGCCGTGGAGGGCAACACAACGTTCTACGCGACCCCGGCCCGGGACACCGTGGCCTCGTGGGCGGCGCAGACGGACCCCGACTTCCGGTTGGTCCTCAAGCTTCCCAAGGTGATCACGCACGAGCGTCGGCTCACCGACGTCGGCGCACCGCTGCGCGCCTTCCTGGACGCGATCGAGCCGCTCGGCCCGCGCGCCCACGCCCTGTGGATCCAGCTACCTGGTTCGTTCGGCCCCACCGACGTCCCGGCCCTGGCCCGTTTCCTGGAACGACTCCCGCAGTCCCACCGGTACGCGGTGGAGGTCCGCCACCCCGAGTTCTTCACCGACGCCCGCGCGGCCCGACTGCTCGAAGCGACCCTCGCCGCCGCGTCCGCCGAGTGGATCCCCTTCGACACGACCGCCTTCTTCGCGAGCCCGCCGACAAGCGACGCGGAACGGGACGCCTGGACCAAGAAGCCCCGCGTGCCGCTCCGGTCGCTCGCGCTGACCGACCGGCCGATCGTCCGCTACCTCGGCCGCGACGACTCGACGCGCACGGTTCAGGGGTGGCAGCACTGGGTCGACGTGACCGTCACCTGGCTCCGCGAGGGACGCTCGCCGACGATGTTCATCCACACCCCGGACAACGCCGACGCGCCGGCGCTCGCCCGGCGGTTCCACGAGGAGGTACGGGCCCGCGTACCCGGGCTCGACGCGCTGCCCGAGCCGATCCCGGTCGAGCCGCTGACGCTGTTCTGACTGGCTCGGTCAACGCTGCTGGTCGAGCAGTTCGTCGAGGTGGGACGCGGTGCTGATCAGCGAGAGGTGGCTGAACGCCTGTGGGAAGTTGCCGATCTGCTGACCGGTCGGGGCGATCTCCTCGGAGTAGAGACCGAGTGGGTTGCTGTAGGTGAGCATCTTCTCGAAGGTCAACCGAGCGTCGTCGAGCCGACCGGCCTGGGCGAGCGCCTGGACGTACCAGAAGGTGCACATGTTGAAGGTGCCCTCGGTGCCGGCGAGGCCGTCCGGTGAGGCCTTCGGGTCGTAGCGGTAGACCAGGCTGTCGGAGACCAGTTCGGCGTCCATCGCCCGTAGCGTCGACTCCCACATCGGGTCGGACGGCGAGATGAAGCCCAGTCCGGCCATCGCCAGCAGCGACGCGTCCAGGATGTCGGTGTCGTAGTGCTGCACGAACGCTTGCCGCTTCGGGTGGAAACCGCGCGTCATGACCTGCTCGT
Organism: Micromonospora chokoriensis; assembly: GCF_000718555.1. Taxonomy (GTDB): domain Bacteria; phylum Actinomycetota; class Actinomycetes; order Mycobacteriales; family Micromonosporaceae; genus Micromonospora; species Micromonospora chokoriensis_B. Next base: position 190,469 of record NZ_JOAN01000003.1, on the reverse strand, counting down.
AGATGGCGTCACGCTGGGCGGTCCAGCGGGTGATGTCGGCAGGGCGCCCTCGACGCTGGGCGACGCGGATGGCACGGTCGAGCGCCACCCAGGACATCATTCGCCCATAGGTGAAGTCCTGCCGACCGGACCGGGTCTCCCAGATGCCATCCTCGGGTTGGTCCCAGTGCGCACAGAGCCAGTCCATCAGCTCTGCCGTCTTCCGCCACCCCCGGTACGGCGTGATCAGCCCCTCGCGGTCGGCGAGGTCGAACGCGACGAGGGCCTCGCCATAGATGTCGAGTTGCAGCTGACCGGCCGCCCCGTTGCCGATTCGCACCGGCGCCGACCCGCGGTACCCCTCCAGGTGGCCCAGCACCTCCTCCTGAAGGTCCGGTGAACCGTCGATGCGGTACACGATCTGCAGGGGCTGGCCTCCGTCCCGGGCCTCGGTGATACGGGCGCCGAGCCAGGACAGGTACTTCTGGGCCTCGTCGGTGAAGCCCAGGCGGAGCAGCGCGTGCACCGAGAAGGACGCGTCCCGGATCCAGGTGAAGCGGTAGTCCCAGTTCCGCTGCCCGCCGACCTGCTCCGGCAGCCCCGCGGTGGGTGCGGCGACCAGAGCCCCGGTCGGCGCGTACGTCATCAGCTTGAGCGTCATCGCGGACCGCTCGACCATCTCCCGCCAGCGGCCGGTGTAGCTGGATCCGCCCACCCACCGCCGCCAGTAGTCCCGGGTCTCGGCGAGCAGTTCGCACGCCTCCTCGGTGCTGAGTGCTCGAGGCGCGTGCGGGCTGGCCGTCTCCAGGCTTACCCCGCCGATGTCGCCCGCGTGCAGCGTGAACGACGCGGACACGCCCTCCGCGTCGCGGTGGAAGTCCCCCACGTGGAACGCCCGCTCCACGTTCTTGAAGGCGCAGAGGGTGAAGCTCAGGGTCTGGCTCCGGAAGACGTCACCCTCGGGGTGCACCTCAAGCTCGTACGGATCACGCCCGTAGTTGAACCGCGGGCGGCAGTCGAAGCGGAACCGCATGCTCCCCCGGACCATCCGGACCAGTCGGATCAGCCGGTGCTGGTCGGTGGCGTGCTCACCGGTGACGGGCATGAAGTCCAACAACTCCCCCACCCCGTCGGCGCTGTGGAAGCGGGTGATGAGGATCGGCGTTCCGGGAAGGTAGAGCTGCTTGCTGGTGTAGTCGATGCCGTCGGGCGCGACCTGGAAGTGGCCGCCCTTGCGGCGGTCCAGCAACGCGCCGAATATGCTCGGCGAGTCGAACCGGGGCGCACAGAACCAGTCGATCGCGCCGTCACTGTCGATCAGCGCGGCGGTCTGTAGATCGCCGATCAGTCCGTGGTCCTCAACCGCTGGGTAGCTCTGCACGCTCTCCCCCGCCATCCGTCCTGGCAATGGCGGCGACTACCCGGGATCTGACGGACTATTCGGCCGGCCGGGGCGTTGCTGCCGTCGGCCTGTGGCCCGGGACGGGGCGTACGCCAGCGTCAGCCCCGTCCCGGCACGCTCAATCAGTACGCGCGGAAGCTCTTGAACTCTCCCTGCCCGAAGGTCCGGAGCGTGCCCAAACCAACTTCCCACCCGGAGCAGTCCGTCGTGTAGTAGAAGAGGGTCTGCTGGACGTTGCTCCAACCGATGAGGAGATCGGCGGTCGGGGGCACCGGCTCGCAGGAGCCAGTCGGCGCCGGGTAGTGCGCCACCGGCGTCTTCCCGCTGTAGAGCACCAGGCCGGTTTCCTGAGTCTGCGCCGAGGCGGGCGAGGCCAGGGCGCCAAGTCCGGCGGTCATGACTGCGGCCATGGTCACCACTGCACCGGCTCGCTTTGCTCTTGCTCGCATACGCACACTCCTACGTCTCGATGGGACTGACGATCATCCTCGCGGCGCTTCGTTGACACCGCAAGCATTTAGTTGAGTTGTTCACCTAACTCTCAGCCGACGAGGCCGACACTCTGGAGCGCCGTCCACTACGGAGGCGAATCGTCCGCCGTCGCCGATAGCGTCAGCACCGACGACATCGACGAGAGGACACCTGATGAGCCTGCGGGGATTTGCCACCCTCAACATCTGGGCGGACGACGTGGAGGCGGCCACCGCGTGGTACGCGGACTTCCTCGGCGTCGAGGCGTACTTCATGCGCCCAGGCCCCGACGGGCGCCCGGCCTACACCGAGTTCCGCATCGGGGACTACCAGGCCGAGCTGGGCATCATCGACCGCAGGTACGCGCCGGCCGGCACGACCACGGGGCCCGGCGGCGTGATCATGCACTGGTACGTCGACGACCTCGACGCGACAGTCGAGCGGCTGCTGGCGATGGGTGCCACGGAGTACCAGCCGATCACTCCGCAGGGGGATACCGGGTTCATCACCGCGTCGGTCGTCGACCCGTTCGGCAACGTGCTGGGCGTCATGAAGAACCCGCACTACCTCGACGTCCTCGCGTCGCTGAAGGCGACCTGACGTGGCTGGCCGGACTCAGTCCCACTCGTCCCGGTCCGCCGTCCGCCGCAGCAGCGCTGCCGCTTCGTCGGCGTCCAGTCCACTGGCCATGAGCAGGTCGTGTGCCGCCGTACGGAACTCCCCGACGGCGATCATGCCTGAGTAGCCCAGCCGGTGCGTGTGCGGCCGGGTGGGATCCGGCGCGTCGGCTCCCTGCGCCCGGCCGACCAGCTCGACAGCCGCCAGGACCTGCTGCCGCGCCTCCTGCGGCTGCGCACGCGCGCGGATCGCGCATCTCAGGGTCTGCACGCTGTCGGCCAACAGGTCGATGGCGGCGGAGAACTCCTCCGGCACCGGCTCGCCGTTCCGGAGCGCCCTCGTGAGTCTCCTCGTGATGGCCCGGCAGCTGTAGAGGCTGCGCTCCATGTGCCGGACGGCGTCGGTGTAGAAGCCCAGGGACGGGCGTTCCCGCCACCGCAGCGGCGCCAGTCGCACCACCTCCTGTGCGGCGCCGAGCCCCTCGTCCAACGCGGTCAGCCGGGCACCGAGACCCCGTAGCGTGTCGAGGCTCCGCTGGGCGCCGCCAAGATCCCGCAGGCGCAGCGCCGCGGCCAGGTCGTGCATGGCGGCGATGGCGGGGTCGAGGACGGGTTCGGCCAACCGCCGCACGGTCCGCTGCGGATGGATGGGCACCAGCAGCAGACCGACCGCCAACCCGACCAACCCGCCGACCGCGGCGTCGACGAAGCGAGGGACGGACAGGTCACGCACGGGCGGCTCCAGGGTGGCGATGAGCACCGCGGTGCCGCCGGCCTGCGTGAGCAGTGAGCCGCCGCCCTTGAGCAGCACGGCGACGATGATCGCCAGCACGACTACCACGCCGGTCTGCCACGCCCCGATGCCGAACAGCGGCATGAGCGCGTCGCCGACGGCGAGCCCGAGAACCACCCCGACCAGCAGCTCGACGGTGCGTCGCAGGCGTGAGCCCATCGAGGCGGCCACGATGCCGACCGCGGTGGTGGGTGCGAGCACCGGAACGGGATTGTCCAGGAACTGGTACCCCACGAACCAGGCGATCGCGGCCGCGACGCCGGCCTGCACGGCGAGCAGCCCAAAGAGGCGCAGCCGCCAGGCACGCGTGCGCAGCCCGTGCCGCACCCGCTCGCGCAGCCGGGCCCAGACCCGGCCGGCCCGGAACCCCCCGTGCGGGGCCGGGTCGGTGTCGGCTGCCGGCTCCTGCTTGGCGGGCATCCGCGCCGCTTACCCAGCCGAGACGCGACTATCCCGGCATCGGTGGCTGCGGGTCGGGCCCGAACCAACTGCGGAGCCGTCAGCGCTGTGGTATCAGCCGGCGATCGGGGTCACAAGATCCATATCATGCGGTCGGATCGTGGATGGTTCGACCCGTCTCGCCGAGCCTCCCTTGTGGAGTGCGAACATGCCCGCCATGGATATCTACGAAGACAGCCGCACCGTGTCCCGCGCCGACCTGGCCGGCTGGTTGCGGCAGCTGGCGAACCAGCTCGAGTCTGACGGCCGGATCTTCTACGGTGCCGCTGGTGCGGTCGCCGTCGCCGACAAGGTGAAGTGCGAGCTGGAGATCGAGCGCGAGAACGAGACGGAGGTGTCCGTCGAGATCGAGTTCTCCTGGACCGAGCCGGCGCCCGTGAAGGCGGCCGACGAGGTCGAGGAGACCACGAAGGAGGCTGACGAGGTCGAGCAGCCCGAGAAGGACGCTGAGACGACCGAGGCGACGCCGCAGGCCTGACCAAAACCTCGATGCCCTAGGGTGCTGCGCGGTTGATGACAGGCGAGGAGAGTCATGACGAGCGCCGTACACAGTCGCAGGCATCGATTGGTTGACGTGTGCCAGGAGTTGGTGAGCACGTCCTGGTTCAACCTGGTCAGCTTCGTCGTCATTCTCGTTAACGCGGTGGCGCTGGGTTTGGAGACGTACGGCCAGTCGGTCGTCGTCGCCGGCGCCCCGCTACGGGCCCTCGAATACGCGTGTCTGGCCTACTTCGTGGTCGAGTTGCTGGTGCGGTTCGGCGCGCACCTGCGCAACCCGGTCAACTTCTTCCGCGACCCGTGGAATGTGTTCGACCTGCTCATCATCATCGCCCCGCTGGTGCCCGGCGTACGCGAGAACGTCACGATGCTGCGCCTGCTGCGTCTGGCCCGCATCGTCCGCGCGTTCCGCCTCTTCCCCAGCCTGCGCATCATCCTCGTGGGAATCCGACGCAGCCTGCCCGGGCTCGGCAGTTTTCTTCTGGTCACGGTCCTCGTGCTGTACGGGTACGCGATGCTCGGCTGGATGATGTTCGGTGCCGCCCTGCCCGAGCGATTCGGCACCGTCGGGCAGGCGATGCTCACGCTGTTCCTGCTGCTGTCGCTGGACGGCATCACCGACACGCTCCAGGCCGGCCGTGAGGTCACCGAGTGGGCGGTGCTGTACTACGTCTCGTACATGGTCGCCGCCTGCTATCTGCTCACCAACCTGCTGGTGGGTGTGGTCATGAACGCGCTCGACGAGGCCCATCAGGAAGAGCGCGCGGCGGCGGCGCAGGCCGCCCGGCCGACAACCGACTCCGACCTCGACGAGCCGTCGGTCCACGAGCAACTCGCCCAGCTTCGCGCGATCATCACCAACCTTGAGGATCGGCTGCCGGAGGCCACTTCCGGCACTCCACGCGGTTAGCTCGCAGCCGGCCGGAGTCAGCTAATCCCCTGTGGAGCGCTTCGCCACCTGATGATCTAATCAGCCGGAAATTTCAGGTACGGGCGGGATGCCCGCCCGTAGGCTCGAAGGAGTGCGCATGACTGTCGCCGCCGATTTCTCCAAGCTGGTCGTCAAGGCATACCAGGAGAAGAGCCTCGCCGAGCTTGTCGACTGCCCGGTGAACGCGATCACCGGCGTCAGCGCGGGCGACGCCAAGCTGCTCAAGGAGGCGTTCAACATCGTCACCGTCGGTGACCTCGGCCGCAGCCCGTACTTCCGCACCGCTCAGGCGATCGTCGCCCTGACCGGCGCCACCAAGTAACGCCCTCGATGGCCGAGCGCCCGGCGGGAATACCCGCCGGGCGCTCGTCGTACCTTCTCTACTGCCGTACCGGTCAGATCCCGCCCAACCGAGCACCACACGGCGATGCCGGATCGAGCGTGACGTCGTACGTCAGCGTGAAGCCCGCGCTGACCGTCTGCCGCTTGGCCGACGCGGTCCACCCGTCCCGGCTGACCAACGCCTGGTACGTCCCGGCCGGCAGCCAGGAGACGTAGTGCCCCTGGGCGTCAGCCTGCACGGTGTAACCGGTCTTTCCGCCGGTGCCGGCGAGGTTGAGCCGGACGCTAGCCGCCAGCGGCAGCCGCTGGCCGGCACAGGTCAGGCCGGTGACGGTCCCCTGGATCTTGCCCCAGTCGGCGGGGGCGGTGACCCCGACGTTGACACCGACGTTCGACACCGGGTACGGGGTGTCCGCCTTGAAGCCGAACTCACCCCGGTAGGCGCCGGGCTGAGCGATGCCCGCCTCGGCGGTCGCGTTCACGGTGACCGTGATCGTCTTGGACGCCCCGGCCGCCAGCGTGAACGTGGCCGGCGTCGTCTCCAGCCACGGCGCGTCCGCGGTGTCGCAGCCACCGTATCCACTCAGGTGCTCGGCCTCGCTGGTGAGACCGTTGGGCTGGAAGCCACCGAACTTGTACAGGCCGCAAGCCATCGCGCCGCGGTAGGAGGCGACCTGCACGTTCGGCAGGTCCCGCCAGGCTCGGGCTCCCGGGTCGTACGCCACCGTCCGGTTGGTGACCGATCGCGGGGTGCTGGTGACTCCGCCGGAGACCACCAGCAGGTTGCTCGCCACCGCGGTCTGCGAGCCCCAGAGATCGATCGGCAGATCCGGAAGCTGCGTCCAGACGTTGGTCGTCGGGTCGTAGCCGTAGGTGCTCCGGTTGGCCTGCTCGGCAGCCCCACCGGCGCAGTAGACACCGCTACCGATACCGCCGCACGCGACGTACGCCACGCCCAGTGGGTAGTCGGCCACCGCGCTGAACGTCCGAGCACTCGGGTCGAAGAGCACCACGTCCTTCTTCAGCTCGACGCAGTCCCCGTCGGCGCAGCCACCCACGATGACGATCTTGCCGTCGACCACCGCCGTACCGGCCGCAGCCCGGGGCACCGGGTTCATCGTGCCGACCAGCGTGCTCCAGGTGCCCTGCTTGGGGTCGAAGACGTCCACCGCGGGGATCGCGGAACCCGTCGCGGACCAGCCACCGAGCACATAGATCTTGCCGTTCACCACCGCCGCCGAGGGCCTGCTCCGCCCCCGGGGCATCTCGGCCAGCGCACTCCACCCAGAGGTGTCCGGGTCGTAGCGCCAGAGCGATCGCTCCGCTCCGCTGCCCGCACCGCCCCCGATGGAGTAGACCTTGCCGCCGACGCTGACGGCGGCGTTGTCGGTGATCTGCGCCGGGGCGTTGGCGATCGGGCGCCACGCCGAGTCGCTCGCCTGCGGCGCGGTGGACGGGGACTTGGCCCCGCTGGCACCGACCGGTCCGCCGGTCATCGCCCTGGTGATGCCGGAGACCGGCTGCTCGACGAGTGCCGCCCCCTTGCGGGCGGTGAGCCCGTCGGGTTGCCCGGCCCGCTTCAACACCTCGACCGTCGCCGGCGCGCTGCCGGTGTTCTTCACCGTCACCGTCGTGGACCGGGTACTGCCGTACGGCTGGTTCACCTCGATGCCGGTCTGGCTGACGGTGACCCGCCCGACCTTGAGCGCGATGTTCGCCTTGTTGACCCGGTCCGCGACGACAGTGACATCCTTGAGCGCCGTCTGGTACGGACGCTTGGCCGCCTCGAACGTGTGCGTCCCGGTCAGCGTGGAGAGTAGCCAGTAGAACCCGTCACCGATGTTCGGGTCGGCCGGCGTCGCCTCGGTTACCGCCTGCTGCGCGGGTGCGTCCGGGCTGGCGACGGCGACCCCGTTGACCCCGTCGCCGGTGTTCTTGTCCGTGACGAAGCCCGCGACCAGCCCGGAGGCCGGGGTCGGCGTGCAGGCATGGTCGACGACCTCGACGTTGTCCACTCCCCACCACCAGGCGTAGTAGCCCTGGTAACGGAAGCGCACCTTGACCTTCGTCGCACCCGCGGCCATCTCAAGCGGGACCACTTCCTGCTTGGGGCCCTGCCGGTAGTCGTCACCGTGCCAGACGTTCTGCCAGCTCGTTCCGCCGTCGACGGAGACATCGACGTCACCCATGTCGTCGGGGCTGGTGGCCAACAGATCGCTGTTGAACCGCAGGTACGGCGCGCGGGTCCCGGCGAGGTTGAACGTCGGCGAGATCAGGTCAGAATCCTGCGGCTCGTCGCCCTGCAGGGAACTCTCGGCGACGGCGAAGTTGCCGCTGCCGCCGGTGTGGTTACCGCGGTTGCCCGGATCGTTGAAGGCCCAGGCCGGAGAAGAGGTGCGGTCGACCACCGACCAACCGGCCGGCACGCTGGTGCCGTCGAAGGTCTCGGTGCCGGCCAGCGGCGCGGAGAAGCTGCCGGCGTAGCCCGGGGTGGTGCACCCGTGGTCCACCGGAACCTTGATGTTGGCCGTCTTCGCCACGTCGGCCACCTGCACCGTGCTGGTCACCTTGCGGTAGCCGGCGTAGTTCGAGGTGGTGACCAGGGTGTGGGTGGTGTTGGCCGGCACGCTGAACGAGTAGTTTCCGGTGATCGGGTCGGTGAAGACCGGCCCACCGGGACGTCCACTGACATCGATCTTGGCGTAGAGCGGCCAACCATGGCCGGAGCCGTCGGCGACCTTGCCGGAGACCGTCACCATCGGCTGCGCCGCCAGCGCGAAGTTCTCGGTGCGCGAGCTGCCCACGGCCACCGTCACCGTCACGGTCCGGCTCACGTAGCCGTACGCGGTGGCGGTCACTGTGTGTTCGCCCGGCGTCAGAGCCAGCGTGTAGTCGCCATCGGTCCCGGTCGTCACCGCCGGTGCTCCGCTGGCCGCGATCGTGACCCCGACCAGAGGCGCACCGCTGGCCGAGTCGGTGACCCGGCCACTGACCCGGCCGACCGCGCCGCGCGGCGACTTGAGCACCGCCTGGTACGCGTTGAGCCGGCCCTCGCCGAAGACGTTGTTGAAAGCAGCGGTGCCGCCGCACTCGGTCGCGTCGACGTCGGTGGCGGTCTCGTTGAGCAGCTTCTCGGTCGCGGCGAGGTCACCGCGCAGGCTCGGCGCGGCGGACCACATCAGCGCCACCGTCCCGGCAACGTGCGGAGTCGCCATCGAGGTGCCGCTGATCGTGTTGTAGCCGCTGCCGGGCCAGGTGGACCGGACGTCCTCGCCGGGGGCGGAGATGTTCGGCTTGATCCCGCCGTCCGCCGACGAGGTGCCCCGGCTGGAACGGTCGTAGACCTTGTTGGCCGAGTTGTAGCCACCGACCGCGTACGACCCGGGGTAGTCACCCGGGGAGCTCACGGTGTCGCAGTTGGGGCCCTCGTTGCCGGCGGCGAAGGCGGCGAAGATGCCGGCCGCGTCCCAGGCGTCCACGACCTGCTTGTACCAGAGGTCGCCCTGGCCACCGCCCCAGGAGTTGTTGATGATGTCCGGGCGCAGGTCGGGGCGAGGGTTCTGCCCGTTACGGTCGGTCGGGGCGAGCATCCACTGACCGGCGAGCATCAGGGAGCTGTTCGAGCACCAGTCGCCCTCGCACGCCTTCGCGGCGATCCACTTGGCGCCCGGCGCCACACCGACCTGGTTGCCGGCACCGTCGTCGCCGACCATCGTGCCCATCGTGTGGGTGCCGTGGCCAGAGGTGTCGCAGGGCAGGCCGCCCTGGCAGACCCCGGACGGGTCGACCCAGTTGTAGTCGTGGTTGAAGGTGCCGTCGCCGTTGTTTCCCCGGTACTTGCCGACCAGGGCCGGGTGGTCGTACTGGACGCCGCCGTCGATGTTGGCGACGACGACGCCCTCGCCCCGGTCACCGAGCTCGTCCCAGATCCGCGGCGCACCGATGCTGGCGACGCCCCACTCGGGCGTGGCCGCGTCGGCCTTGGCGGCGGTCTTACCGGGCGTCGGCTTGACCACCTGGAACTTCCGGACCGACTCGATCTTGGCCACCTCGGGACGGGCGGCGATCGTGTTGAGCAGGGCCGCGTCGCCGTCGACCTGCACGGCGTTCGCGATCCAGAACGGGGTGTACTTCGCACCCTTGTTCCTGAGCAGGCCACGCAGGCCCGCCTGGGTACGATCGGCGGTGCCGATGAGCTGCTGGTGCACCTCGGCGGCCTGGGCGTCGGCGTCTCGCAACCTCGACGCCGCGTCCAGCTTCGCCTGCTCCTTCAGGTAGACAATGAAGGTGGCGCTGCCCTTGCCGGCCAGATCCTTGCGCACCTGGGCGTCTACGTCAGCTTGCGCCGGGGCAGCGAGGGCGACCACCGGTTGTGCCGTAAGGCCGAGGGCGGCGGCCATCGCAATGGCGACCGTCGGCCGGACGATGCGCCGGCCTACCCTCCGGCCTGTTGATGGTTCTGACAACTCTCCTCCAATTCGGCGGCACCCGATCGACTCGGGTGCGCCCGCATCGACGGCTCCGGGGTAGCCGGCGCCGCCCGATCTCGCATGTGCACGGTGGATGACCTGTTCACACCAGGCCCTGGCCATCTTCAGTACAGACGCACGCAAGATCAATGCGCCCGAACTGTGAGGTCCAATTCACTTTCCGGCCGCAAATCCCTCGTCCTTGCAGGGATGCGCCAGCAGTGTTCAAGTTCGGTGACCAGCATGTTTCGGGCGTGTCAACCGCTCAGCGGCGACATGCGGAGCGGGGCACTCACCGTCGAGTTTCGACGGTGAATGCCCCGCAGCCGACGTGCGCGTCAACTCACTGCGCCGCTCGCAGCGTCCGCCACACCGGCGTCAGTTCGACGGGCTGCCGTAGACGGTCAACTCGACCGAGTCGACGAATTGGCAGCCGTCGTACGGGCCGGGGCACGTGCCACCCTCATCGGCGACCTGGTTGCCGAGAATGGTGTAGCGCACGTACCGAACCGCCTGAGTGGCGGCCGGTGCCAGCGCGACGCTGTTCATCACATCACGGTTGGCGATTCCGAAGTGGCCAGTCGAGGCGACCGTCCAGGCGTTGCCGTCGGGCGAGGTCTCCACCCGGTAGTCACCCGCCGAGGCGCTGCCGTCGTCCCCGCAGGTGCCCGACGGGTTGATCGCGATCTCGCTGACGTCAACCGGCGCGGGGAGGCTCACCACGATGTACCTCGGGTCCATCGGCCCAGTCGGGCTGGCGAAGACCGCCTCGCTGCCCCAGCCGCTGCCCTGCGACTGATCGATCAACGAGCTCGGGCCGCAGGTGTACTCGGTGTAGTCGGGCCCGTTGAAGTCGACGACCGCACCGCCGCCGCTCAGCGCTGCCCAGTCACGGCGCAAGGACCAGTTCTGCACGTTTCGGCCTGGCTCGATGGTCAGCTTGGTGGCCAAAGCCGGGTCGAATCCGGATTGCGATGAGGCGATGACCTTCGGATAGGTGCCCCGGACGATGTCGGTGATCCGGTACGTTCCGGTCGCGTCCGTGGTGGCGGTGTAGGAGCCGGCAAAGCCAGAAGCGTGACCGGCAAGCGAGACCACAGCGCCGGCCACCGGCGCACCGGTGCTCTCCTGGGTCACCTTCCCGGTGAGCGTGCCGCGCGGCGCGTTCGGTCCTGGCGGCATCGAGAAGTCCTCGACCGGCCGGGTGTCGTCACCGCCCGTCGCGCCGGCGAACCAACCCATCCCCCGGGCCGCGAAGACCTTCCAGATCTGGGCCCGCTTGCGGCCCTCGTTGACGACCAGGTCGGCCTGCAGGATCGAGTTCCGCATGTCGAGGAACGACGGATTGGTGGGGGCCAACTCCATCGCCCGGGTCACCAGCGATTCGCTCAGCGACTGACCCAGTGCCGTACGCAGATCCCAGAGCGTCTCAGCCCAGATCTCGCCATCGGAGTGGACTTCGACACCGCGACTCACTCGGCCGAAGTCACCATAGGTGTAGCCACCTGAGCCGGCCTCGGGGTTTCCTGGGCAGATCGACGCCTTCGCGCCCACCGGGCAGTCCAGCGGCTGGGTCCGGATCCCGAGCCCAGCGGTGAGGTAGTCACCAACCACTAGCTGACCCGGCGCGGCCGTGTCCTTGGTCAACCCTTCGTTGACGAGGTAGTCGAGGGCGTACCAGTCGCTCCACGCCTCGCCCATCGCGCCGCCCTGCGGGCCGGTCAGGGTAGAAACGCCACTGGCGTCCACCACCAGCCGATTCGAGAGACCGTGGGTGTACTCGTGGTAGACGACGTCTGCCGAGTCACCGGAGTTGCCGGCGATGACCGGGTCCGTGCTGTCGGTGGGGTCATGGAACAGATACATCTGCATGGTCGGCGCAATGCCGTCCGGCGGCGTGCTCATGTTCGCGTTGTTCACGTGCCTGCTGTTCGGAAGACCACCTGCGGTGTTCGCCCCGTCGAGCCCCTGGACCTCCACGGCGTCGCCATCGGTCACCTCGAAGTTGCCCGCCGCCGAAGTGAAGCCGATCGGCGACTCGGCGAGGTGGTCGTGGAAGTTGTTGGCGAGGAAGAAGAGCTGGGTGGCGTTCTGCTTCGCGTTGGCCTGCCAGGAGTACGGCACCTTCGGATCCCACGAGCACTGCCCCGCTGCGGAGCAGGGCGCGCCCACCTGGCTCGTGAAGTCCTTGAACGGGTACTCGAAGCGCCCCGGCGAGCTGGGGCCGACCTCTTCACCCTGGTCGGCGACGTCGTTGTCGTTCAGGTCGAGGAAGACATGCGCGTTCGCCCCGGAGAGGGTCGACGAGCCCTTCGGCAGCCACTGGCCAAACGACTTGCTCCGCTGGTGGCCCGCCGCGCCCGGCGCCCCAGGACTCAGGGTCCACGCGTCGCCGCGGTCGTTGGCGACCAGGTCGGACCGGAAGAGAACCCGGCCGCTCTGCGCGTCGATGACGTGCAGGTAGCCCTCCTTGCGCAGCACGGTCTGCCAAGCCACGCGCAGGCCGCCAGGGGCCTGGAAGACCACCCGCTGGGCCTGATCGCCCGAGCTGAACTCGGTGAGCTGCGCGGCGTCGGCGCGCTGGGCGGTCACCTTGGCTGCGGTCGAACCGGCCACATCGCGTAGCGCCGCGTCGCGGGCCTGGGCTGCCGTCACCTTGGCGAGCCCGGTGGTCGCCGACAGGGTCGCCACCGGCGACCCGTTGACCTGAATCAGCCGGCCGTCCTTGGTGACATCGGCCTTGAGGCCACCACCGAAGAGCGGGACTCCGTCCACCGTCTGCTGGAGGCTCAGGTGATGCGTGCCGGCGATGTCTACGTAGTCCTTGCGCAGCCGCAGGGCGTCGACCTCGTCGGCGTCGAGCATGAACACGCCCTGATGCGCCTTGATGTAGCTGAGCGCGACGGTGAGCGGTGGCCGGTGGCTTGGCCCGGTGAGAAAGCCGTCCAGGCGGGCCACCTGACGCGGCGTGCTGGTGAACGGGTCGATGTCGACGATCCCCTGGATGCCCAGCTCGGACCGGAGGCTGACCACCGCGGCAGACGTGTTGGCCGTCGTTGACGCGCGCCGCGCGTCGATGGCGGCAGAGCTGCCGCTGCCGGTGCGAACGTCATACGGCTTGAGCCGCTGGCCGTTGCCCTTCGCCGGGGCGGGAGCAGACCCTGCGGCATTCGGCGCGGCGTGGCCGACCGTCGGCGAGAGACTGAGGCACAGGACCGCCGCGGCTGCGGCGCCCATAGCCAGCCGTGCTCGCCGGTAGCGGTGGGTCTCTCCACTCGGGGAGAGCGGCCCTGGTGCAGGTGCGTGTTTCACGTGTTCCTCTCGTAACAGGTCGCCCGGAGACCCGAGGATCGGGCTTCTGGGCGTTAGGCAGAACAGGGGACAGCAGCCCAAGGGATGTCCGCTAAGGCACCGCAGTGCGCTGCACGCCCAATGACGAAGCGGGGGCGCTCGCTGTCGAATACGACGGCGAGCGCCCCCGCCTCAGGGGTCGGGTCAGCTCAGGGAGCTGCTACCGCCCGGCTGCACCACGCCGTTCACGGTGAGCTTGTACGGCGCGTACTGCGTCACCTGCTCGGTCGGGTCGTCGTACGCCACGATGGCCACGACCTTCGGGAACGCGTCCAGCACGGCCAGCTCCAACTTGCCGATCGTGACGTCGGACTTGCCGTTGGACTCGAACTGCCAGGCGATCGAGTGCTTCTCGTCGATGCCGACGAGCCGCAGGTTCCAGTTCTTGACCGCGGTCGGCCGGATCTCCGTGGGCGAGTCGAACGGTGCCAGGCTGGCGCCGTCACTGACCGTCTTGCCACCGACGGTGATGTCGTCGAGCAGCAGGCCGCCCTCATTGACGCCGCCATCGCTGACGTAACGGAAGCCGAGCAGCACGGTCTTGCCGGCGTACGCCGACAGGTCGTACGAACGCGCCTCGAAGCCCTCGGTCGTACCGTTCAGCGCCGGGCCGAACGGCCCGTCGACGGTGTGGTCGCCGGGGATCGCGGTGTACGTGGTGCCACCGTCGGTCGACACGGTCACGTAGCCGTAGTCGTAGCCGAACTCGGCGCCGTACTTCGCGGTGAACCGCAGCGTCGGGTCGGTGGTGGGCACGGCCACCGAGGTGACCGCGGTCGAGTCCAGGTTGCTGGCGTTGCCGGAGAAGAGAACGGCGTTGCCCGGGCGGTCCGCGTCCTGAGTGGTGGTCGTCCACGTCAGCGGGAGCGCGGGCAGGGTCTTCGCGCCCTGGAACTTCACCGACTTCAGGTCACGGCCGCTGAACAGCTTGCCCTTACCCGCACCCAGCTGCACGTAGTCGGCACCGTTCGGCGCGGCACCCGGGGTGCCATTGGCCGCAGCGCTGGCCAGGTTGACGGTCGAGCGCAGGCTCGGCGTGGTGACCCGGCTCTTGGAGACACCGAGGGTGATCCCGAGCCGCGCGTCGCCGACGACCTTGTCCAGCAGCGTCATCGACTGGTAGTCGTGGATGACCTGGTAGACGTCGTGGACCTTGACGGACTCCAACTGGGCGTCGAGGCTCGCGAGGCCCTGTCGCGCACCGTCGCGGTGCAGCCGGGACATGAAGTCCATGCCGTAGCGGTCGTACAGGAACAGCATGAACGAGTACGCGTTGCCGTAGTCGGCGAGCACCGCGTTCGGGTTGGGGCTCTCACCCCACAGGGTCAGGGAGTTCTCCGGCCCACCGCAGTCGCGCGGGTTCGCGTTGTACGGCGTCTGTACGATGCCGAAACCCTGGTAGCAGTAGAGGTGGCTCTCTGCCCCCCGGTCGAAGACCGTGGCCTTCGAGTCGCTGTAACCGGTGAGAGACATGGCGAAGTCGGACAGACCCTCGTTGATCCAGTTCGTCTCGTGCGGGTCGGCGTAGTACTGCAACAGGTGCTGCCACTCGTGCGCGAAGATGCCCTCGTAGCTGTACGGCCGGGCGGCGCGGCTGGTGCACAGGTCGTTGGTCGGCTCGTCCAGCGGGTTCGCCGTCATGCGGTGCAACCAGTCGAACGCGTCGATGGTCATCACATTACGGTCGACCTGCTCGTTGATGTCCGCGGAGAAGAAGCCGGCGACGTAGGTCGGCGCAGCCGGGAAGCTGTAGTAGTTGTCGTCGCGCACGTTGTCGACGAGCGTGACGGTCTTGTTCCCGGCGCCGGTGTAGACCCCGCCGTTTCCGTTGGCGTCCGGCTTGATCCTGGCGTGGGTGCCGTCCCGGTCCGGCGGGGTGCTGAAGGCCTTGGTCTCCTTCGGGTACATGTTGTTGTCGAACTCGTCGACGAGGTAATTCACCTGCGCGTCGGTGATCTGCGTCGAGGTGGGCACCTGAGCACGGCAGTCACCGGCCGGGAACGCCAGGTCGTTGGCGACCCAGACCTCGATGTGCTCACCGACGGCCCGCAGCGTGTAGTCCTTGCGGTACAACGTGCCGTGGGCGTCGTCACTTCCGAGCCACTGGCGGACCGTACCGACCGCCGGCGTCTGGACCGCCTGGGCCTGCGTCCGCGCGCCCGTGCGCGGCTGGTACCGCGCAGGGGTCTCGACCGGCCGACCGTCCAGGGTGAAGTCCTTGCGGGTGAGCTCACGCATGTCGCTCGGGGCCGCAACCTTCGGCGTGGCAACCTCTGCCGACGCCGGTGACGTGGCGGCTACGACGGTGAGAGCCGGTAGGACGAGGACGGCGGCGAGCGCCCCAACCATGCGGGTGCGTGCCATGGAACCTCCTTCGGGTGATTACCCGGGTACCCGCGAGCCTGGCCGAGGGTGCCCGGCCGCTCACGTTGATCATCAAACCGTCGACACGCTAGTCGCCGATGCCGGAGGTCTGCGATGAAGAAAAGGAGCGATAGATATCACGCTAGGGAAAAAACGTTTCGTAACATCCACATGCTCAGGGTCATGACTATGGTCGCGCTCCCACGTCCATAGTGGACAGTGCGAGAACCGTTGCGGGGCCTGGCCAGGACGTCAACGGGTCTCCGTACCTTAAAGATGGTTTAAGACCCTTGGAGTCGCCGGCAGGTAGCGCCTAACATTCGGCGGCCGTGGCCCTCCGGGTCGGCCTGTCTGCTGGTGGAGAGTGACCCATGTCGTACGCCTCGTTCCACGATCCGGACCCGAACCCGTCGCCGTTCCGTCCTGGTCTCGCGGGTCGATTTGCCGGTAACAGGCTGGGCATGGCCGCGAGCGTGGCCGTCGTGCTCGTCGTCGCCGCCGCGGGCGTGTACCTGGCCACCGCCAGCGACGAGCCGGCGCCGTCGAACGCAGCCAACGCCCTCGAATACCCGTCGCCGTCGGCAGCGCAGGCTGAGTCACCCGGCGCGGCCCCGTCGGCCTCCGCGACGCCGTCGACGTCCACGAAGCCGTCGACGCGAACGACACCGTCGACCGCTGCCACGACGAAGATCCCCGTGACCGGCTGGATTCCCGTCGACCGGGCGGCCTGGAAGGCGCAGGCCGACGCGTACCAGGCGCTGAAGATCGACCCCGCCCCGTCCAGCGTGGGCAACCTCCCGGAGTTCCGGGCGGACTGCCAGTACAGCCACCGACTGCCGGACGATCCGATCGTCGCCCCCGGCCTCCCGGGCGCCTCACACATGCACTCGTTCGTCGGCAACAAGGCAGTCGACGCGAACACCGTCGCCGGGGACCTGACCAAGTTCACGGCCACCTCCTGCAAGCCGGTTCAGGACCACTCGGCCTACTGGGTGCCCACGCTCTACGACAACGCGACCGGGAAGCCGGTCGAGACCACTGGTTTCCGGGTCTACTACCGCTCGCTCGCGAAGAACTCGACCGGCCAGATGCCGATGCCCAACGGCCTGCGCATGATCTCCGGCGACGCCAAGAAGAAGAAGCCGACGCCGCGCGGCGCGACCGGTCAGTTCTACTGCGCCTTCTACGGCCCCGGCGACCTCGACGGCATCGCCCGCAGCACCAATGGCAACTGGCCCATCTGCGGTGGCGACGCGACGCTGCACTTCATGATGCAGTTCCCCGACTGCTGGGACGGCAAGCACCTGGACAGCCCCAACCACAAGGACCATGTGGCGTACGGCGGCGGTAACGGCTGCCCGACCAGCCACCCGGTCCGGATCCCGGCGATCACCTTCGACATCCAGTACCCGGCCAAGGGCACCCCGGCGGGCTTCTACCTCTCCTCCGACAAGGAGGGCAAGAGCGCCTCGTCGATGCACGGCGACGCGTTCGTGATGTGGGACGTCAACACCATGAACAAGCGCACCAAGAACTGCGTCCAGGGGCGCCGGACCTGCGACAACTACGGCTACCAGAAGTAGCCCGGGGCCAGGCCCGTGTCGGCCTGGCCCCGGTGTCTGATCGGTCAGCTACGCAGCGTCCACCGCTGGTTCGCGCCGCCGTTGCAGGACCAGAGGATCACCTTCGTGCCGTTGGCGGTGGCAGCCCCGTTGGCATCGAGGCAGAGCCCGGACTGGGCGTTCGTGATGGTGCCGTTGCTGTTGACGTTCCACTGCTGGTTCGTGCCGCCGTGGCAGTCCCAGATGATGACCTGGGTGCCGTTGGCCGTTCCGTTCCCGGACGCGTCCAGGCACTTGTTGCCGTACACGGTCAGTTGCTTGCTGGCGGTCTGGGTCCATCGCTGGTTCGTGCCGCTGGAGCAGTCCCAGAGTTGCGTCTGGGTGCCGTTTGTGGTCGAGGAGTTGGGCACCTCGACACAGCGGCCGGACTGGCCACCCACGAGCTGCCCGACCCCCGTACCGCTGCCACCGCCCTGCTGCTGCCGGACGATCGACGTCGACTCCGCCGACCGGTTGCCCTGCGCGTCGACGACGTAGAGCCGGTACTCGCCCTGAGTCGTCGGCACGGCAATCGACGTGGCGGTGCCGCCCGCCCTGGTCATCGTCGCCCCGGCGGTGAAGGTGGTGGTGCCGGACGGCGCCAGCCAGACCGACTTGGTGGCGTCGCCGGTGCTGCGGATCGGGATCGACGCCGTCGCACTGGCGACGAACGTGCTGGCCGGCAGGACGTAGTTCGGCGCGGAGAAGTTGCTCGCCGGGATGATGTCCCGGTACGCGTCCTCAAGGCCGGAGTTCGCCGCGATGCCGTAGGCCGCCGCCGGCCAGACATAGTCGGAGGAGACGATGATGTCGGCGACCGTGCTGTTCGGCAGATTCTTGTTCGAGACCTTGTTGATCGGGCCGTAGATCTGCGTGATGCTCAGGTCGTGCTTCCGCCCGAAGTCGTCCGAGTTGATCATCCAGGTGACGTTCTTGTCGATGCTCAGCACGTTGTCGCGGAACGTGATGAACGCCGATCCCTCATCCGGGTGCAGGCCATACTTGTGCCCCGACGGAACGCCCTGCAAGTAGTTGTTGGTGATCGTGGTGCCGGGCTGGCTGCCCAGCGTGTAGATGGGACCGGTGTCGCTGAGACGCTGCACCGTGTCGATGATGTGGTTGTAGCTGATGGTGTTGTTTCGCGCCGTCGTGGTGGGCCGGTTGGGCACGATCGATCCCGATGACCCGTCGAAGTTCCACCAACCCCAGCCGAGCGTTATGCCGGACCACGGGGTCTTCTCGATTCGGTTGTGCTGGATGGCGAGGGTGTCGGCGAAGTAGGCCGAGATGGGGCTATGCCCGTTGAACAGGACGGCGCTGTCGTAGAGGTAGTTGTTCTTGATGTCGATGTTCTTCGGCAGCCCCTCGACCTGCGCGGAGTACTTCTCCCGGTTGGTCGAGGTGCCGTCTCCGATGTAGACGTGCTGCGGATGGCCCACGAGGATCGCGGACCCGGCGATGTCGTTGGTGTGGTTGCCGATCAACTGTGTGCCCTGCACGTCGTTGACCATGCTGATCCCGTCGGCACCGGTGTGTTGGACCCGGTTGCGTTGCAGGAGGATCCCGTCGGCGTTCTGCACCTGGACGATGCCGGGGACCACGTCGACGTTGCGGTAGTAGTAGACGTGGAAGTTGCCCTTTGCGTACACGTTGGCGCTCAGATTGCCCTGCTGCGCCTGCTTGAGGACCGAGCCGGCGACGTTGACCAGGTTCCAGTCGGAGTGCTGCACCGTCAGGCCGGAGAACGTGATGTTGCGCGCGTGGCTGCTCGTCGAGGTGCCGGCGACCCGCAGCACGGTGGAGACGTTGTTCGGCGCGTAGACCGTCGCGGTCGACATGTTCTCGGCGCTGGCCTTGTAGTAGTAGACCGTCCGGCTGCCCTTGTCGAAGTAGAACTCACCGGGGGCGTCCAGGAACTCGTAGGCGTTCATGAGCTTGTGCGTGCCGCCGACCTGGGCGTTGCCGTTGAACGAACCCTGGGCGATGGCCGCGCCGGGCTGCTGGAAGAGGGCGACCCGGTTCGCGCCGTCGGAACTTGTGGTCACCTGACGGACGCCCACGATGGCCGTGGTCCAGGTCGTGCCCGTCTCGATCTCGATGTCGTCCTGGTTGCGGGCGACGGCGGGGAAATCGTTCAGGCTGTATTTTGCGCCGTCACACTGCGACCCCGACTCCCAAGCCCACGCGGCCTGGTTGGCGGTGATGTTGTACGTCCCGTAGCAGCCCGCCGAACTGATCGTCTTCGACGCCATGAATGCGCGCTTGTCATTGACGTAGAGCGCCCGCAGTTTGTTGGCGCGGTCCAGTGGCGCCTTCCAGATATTGCCGCTGTGCTGCGACCATCCGGTCACCGGGACGCCGCCGTCGAGGACCGGCGTCTCGCCGGGATAGGCGGCGTAGGCGACCCGGAACCCGTTGTTGCCGGAGTCGCTGGCACCGAACTCGACAGTGCTGGTGACTGGGTATCTCCCACCACGGAGATACACGTTGATGTCACCGCTCATTGTCGAATTTATCGTGCGAACCACGTCCCGTGCGCGTTCAACCGTCTTGAACGGCGATTGAATGGTTCCCGGGTTGGCGTCATTACCGTCGAGAGCGACATAGTAGGTCGCCTGGACCGCGGCCGATGCCGGCAGTTGGTTTGTCAGCACGGCCGGCAGCGTGGCGGCGACAAGCGCCGCCACCGCCAACGCTGACATTCGAGCAGCGGATACGACTGTTCTCACGTACTTTTCCTCTCATTTGCCGTCGACATTCAACCGCAGACTTATCGAGCGACCAAGTACGGAGACAGCGACGCCACTAAGGGCCGGCGGGGGATTATTGTCGCCCAGCCGCGCTCTCTGTTAATCGCCTCGAAATCTTGCTCGAAGCGTAGGTCACACGTGTGATGAATGCAACCGTCAATCGTGGGCCGCCTATGTGCAAATCCCCACGGATCGGACCGGGCCGAGGCGCAAACATCCGCCCCGGCCCGGGTTCTGATCACCTCAGGGTGAAGTCCGCCAGCCGCAGCGGGGAGTCGAACACCAGGTACACGTCGTGGGTGCCGGCGGCCCGAGCCACCTCGGCGCTGGTGCTGACGTAGCGGTATTCGTCACCGGTGCTGGGCACGGTGGCGGTGCCCAGCAGCCGACCGGTGGGCGAGCCCAACCGGAGCTGGATCGTGCCGGCACCCGCGCCGGCCTTGGCGACAGTCGCAGTGAAGGTACGTGCGCCGGCACGCAGCGCGGAACCGTCGAAGGAGATCCACTGACCGGCCGCGGTGGCACCGACCGCCGTACCGCTGGGCTTCGTCTCGTCGACGAGCCGCACCCCCGCGTACCTGTCGAAGTTCTCGGCCCTGGTGGGCCGGGACAGGTCGCGGGCCGGGATCGTCTCACCGCGGACCCGGACCGCAGCGCGGGCTCGGACGTCCCCGGCGGACGCCCCGACCATCAGGTCGTAGACGGACGACTCGACCACCCACCGGCTGCGGGTGACGTCCCAGTGCGCCAAATCGGCGGCAGGCAGGCGCAAAGTCACCGTCCGGGTCTGCCCCGGCGCGAGTTTCACCTGCTGGAACGCCTTGAGCTGGCGGATCGGCGTCTTGTCCCGCGAGGTGCGCTGGTGGGTGTAGAGCTGGACGACCTCGGCCCCGGCCCGGCTGCCGACGTTTGTCACGTCGACACTGGCCACGATGGTACCGTCGGCCGCGACCGACTGGGCGCCGGTGCGCAGCTGGCCGTACCGGAAACGGGTGTACGACAGACCGTGGCCGAACGGATAGAGCGGCTTCGCGGTGCTGTACAGGTAGGTCTGCCCGGACGAGATGATGTCGTACTCCAGCAGGTCCGGCGGTAGTTGCGAGTCCGAGCGGTACCAGGTCTGAGTGAGCCGACCGGACGGGTTGCGGTCGCCGAACAGGACGTCGGCGACGGCGTGACCGGTCTCCGCACCCGCGTGGGTGGTCCAGACGATGGCCGGTACGTGCTCCTGCGCCCATCCGAAGGTGACCGGGTAGCTGGTCTGGAGCACGAGCACGGTTCGCGGGTTGGCCCTGGTGACAGCCTTGACCAGCGCCTCCTGGCCGGCGCTCAACGCCGTGGAGGTCCGGTCGTGCGCCTCGCGGCCATTGATGAACGGGTTGCTGCCGACCACCAGCACGGCGGTGTCGGCCGTCTTCGCCGCCGCCACCGCCCGGTCGATTCCGCTGCTGATCACCTCGCGACTGAAGTGGGTGGCGGCGGCCGGGGTCGATGCGCCGAGCTTCAGCGCGCCGTCGTCGCCGACCGTCACGTACGTGTCGACGCCGAACCAGCTCTCCTTGGTCTCGTAGCCGACGTAGCGCAGCACCACCGTGCCGTCGGCCTGCGGCTCCAGCTTGAACTGCTGCTGGACGTACCAGCCGTTGGGCTGTTCGTCACGGGTGAGGAACGGCCCCCAGTTGTAGCCCAGGTAGCGGCCGTTGGCCGCGTTGCGCAGCGTCACCACGTCCTGTCCCCAGTCGACCACGTCGAACTGGGCGACGAGCGCCGGGGTGACGCCGGTCCCGAGGACCGGGTCGGCGTCGGTGGTGCCGGTGGCCGAGACGTACCGGCCGGTCGACACGTCCTTCAGGGCGATCCGGTCCGCCCCGTCGAGCCCGCTCACACTGGCCGAGCTGCCCAACCGTTCGCGGATGCCGCCGAGCGCCGTCACCCGGTACGGCAGGTCGCCGCCGTACCAGTCCGAGTAGAGGGTGTCGGCAAGCGGGCCGAGCACGGCCACCTTGCGGGTCCGGGCCGGGTCCAGTGGCAGCGCCTGCCGTTCGTTCTTCAGCAGCACCATGGCCTCGCCGGCGGCCTGCCGGGCGAGGCGCTGGTGTTCGGGGCTGTTGATGACGTCCGGGGTGATGCCGCCGTACCGGCCGCCGCCCGGGTCGAACTCACCCAGCCGGAACCGGACGTTCAGGATCTCGCGAATCCGGGCGTCGATGTCCCGCTCGGTGAGCAGGCCGGTCGCCAGCGCCTGCTTGATCGCGGTGATGGTCGGCTGCGCGTTGGTGTCGTCGGTGATGAAGCTGTTGAGGCCGGCCTTGATGATCGCGGCGTTCCCCTCGGCCTGGGTGGCGTAGTACCCCTGAGAGGCGACGAGATTGTTCGGGGCCCAGGCGTCCGTGACGTTCATCAGCGGCTGGTCGGTCCAGCCGCGTACCACCGTGGCCAGGTCCGGGTCCACCGTGGCCGGACGGCCGTTGACCAGGTTGTACGCGGCCATCATCCCGGTCGCCGCGTCGGCGGCGATGGCCGGTTTGAAGGCGGCGCGGTCGTACTCGTTGAGCACCCGAGGCGGCACGTTCGAGGAGGTCACGTCGCGTCGAACCTCGTTGTTGTAGGCCAGGTAGTGCTTGAGCGTCGGCGCGCTCTTCAGGTGGTTCGGGTCACCGCCGGTCATCCCCGAGCCGTACGCCGTGGAGATCGCCGCGGTGAGCAGCGGATCCTCGGAGTAGCCCTCCTCGTTGCGACCCCACCGGGGATCGCGCAGCAGGTTGACCACCGGCGCCCAGAGGTTGAGACCCCAGACCCGGGGGTTCTGCGCGTGGTAACCGCGCGCCTCGTCGCCGACGGCCGAACCGACCTGCCGGATCAGGTCGGGGTTCCAGGTGCTCGCCATGCCCACCGGCTGTGGGAAGACGGTGCCGCGAGCCTTGACCACCGCGCCGTTGTTGTCGATGTCGGTGGACCAGGCCACCCCGTGCAGCGCCTCGGTGCCGGTCTTGAACAGGCCGATGCCCAACCGGGGGATGGCCGGCTGGTACTGGTGCAACCAGGAGATCTTCTCGTCCTGGGTCAGGCGGCCGAGCAGGTCGTCCACCCGGGCGTCCACCGGCAGGTGTGGATCGCGAAACGGGTAGGCGGGCTCGGCGAGGGCGGTGCCGGGAACGGCCGGTAGGGCTAGCAGGGCGAGCGCGAGCGCGGTAATTCCGCGCCGAAGGCGCCATGTCCGCATGCGGTTCTCCTCATGTCGTTCGACAGACGCCCGATGGGCGCCGAGACCGGCGTGACCAGGCTCGACACCCGGCTGACGGGCCTGAACGACGGATCGTCGAAGCGCTTCGACAACCCGGCCGCGTCACCACGGCCATGATTGTTGTGATCCGCGAACTATAGATGGACGCCAATGCAGGGGCAACCAGGCGTCCCAGATAGACGTTCGCTGCTCCACCGTGTCGGTGCGTCTTGTTAGCCTCCGGCCGTGGAGGTGCGCTTGCTTGGCCCGGTCGAGGCTCTCCTCGACGGGCGCGTTGTGCCCATCCGTCGTCGACAGGAGCGACGGCTGCTCGCCATCCTCGCGATGCGTCCGGGCCAGTTTCACTCCGCTGAGCGACTCATCGACCTGCTCTGGGAGAGCCAGCCACCGGCACAGGCCCGGGCCGGGCTACAGGCCATGGTCTCGCACCTGCGGTCCACGCTGGAGCTGAGTCGATCAGTGGAGCCGGCGCTGCTCGCCCGACCCAACAGCTACGCGTTGGAGATCGCGGCCGACCGCATCGACGTGCACCGCTTCCTTGCCCTGGTCACCGAGAGCCGAAGTGCCACCGACCCGGGTGAGCGCATCGCACTGCTCACTGCCGCACTCGGCCTGTGGCGTGGTGCCGCCCTGGCCGATGTCTTCGACGACGTCCAGCGCGTCCGACTCTTCCCCGACCTGGACGAGGCGCGGCTGAGCGCGCGGGAGGCGTTGCTCGACGCGCGCCTCGCGGCAGGGCAGCACCGGGAGATGCTGACCACGCTCCATGAGCTGATCAGCGAGGATCCCACCCGAGAGCGCCCGGTCGAGTTGTTGATGTTGGCCCTGGGCGGATTGGGTCGGCGCAACGAGGCCATCGCGGCGTACGCCGCACTCGCCGACCGGCTCGCCGCCGACCTCGGTGTCGCTCCCGGCGAGCAGATCCAGGCGACGTATCGGGCCCTGCTCCACGCGGCGGCACTCGAGAACGTCGCGCCGACGACCTCGACCAGCGGCCCGGCACAGCTACCACTGCCACCGGGGCACTTCGTCGGCCGTGGCGCCGAGTCGCGTCAGCTCGACGAGCTGTTCGCCAATGCGGCGGGGCCGCAGGTCCTGGTGCTGTCGGCGGTCGTCGGCACGGCGGGCGTCGGTAAGACGGCAACCGCCATCCGATGGGCACACAGCGTGCGGGGGCGCTTCCCGGACGGGCAGCTCTTCCTCAACCTGCGGGGCTACTCCGCCGGCCGCCCCTTGCGCTCGGCAGAGGCGCTCGGTGCTCTGCTGCGCGGTCTGGGCGTCTCAGCGGCCCGCATTCCGGTCGAGCCGGAGGAGGCCGCAGCGCTGTACCGCACAGTCGTCGCCGACCGCCGCCTGCTGATCGTGCTGGACAATGCCCTCGACGCCGAGCAGGTTCGGCCGTTGCTGCCCGGCTCGGCGCACAGCCTGGTGCTGGTCACCAGCCGCGACCGCCTGACCGGGCTCGTGGCACAGGAGGACGCGCACCGCCTGACCATCGGGCTGCTACCGGAGTCCGACGCGATCGAGCTGCTCACCGTCCTGCTCGGCGACGACCCGCGAGCCGCCGAACGCGACGCGATCCGGGAGCTCGCCCACGTCTGTGGCCGTCTCCCCCTCGCCATCCGCATCGCGGCCGCGCTGTTGCGCGACGAACCGGGGCTCGCTGTGTCGGCGTACGTGCGGCAGCTCAGACAGCGCACCATCGCCGCCCTGGCGATCGACGACGATCCCAGCTTCGCCGTGCAGACGGCGTTCGACCTCTCCTACACCCGACTCTCGGGCGACGCCCAGCGCATGTTCCGCCTCCTCGGCACCGTGCCCGGCCTCGCGTTGCCGGTCGACGCGGTCGCCCACCTCGCACAGACGACGACCGACGCGGCCCATCGCACGCTGACGCGACTCGCCTCGGCGCACCTGCTGGAGCGCGACGGCGACCGCGTCGTCCTGCATGATCTGCTGCGGCTCTACGCCGGCCAGCACAGTGCGCGGCAACCCGGCCGGCCGGAGGCGCACGGCGTACTCTCCCGCCTGTTCGCGTGGTATCTCGTCCGCGCGCAAGCAGCCGGTGATCTGCTGGCGCCAGGGCGGATCCGTCTTGAGCTTCCGGCCGGTTTGGCGGCCCAGGCCGCCGGCTTCCCCGACCGCGCCGCGGCGCTGGCCTGGCTGGAGGCCGAGGAGTCGAACATGGTGGCGCTGATCAGGGCAAGCGCCGACGGCCCGTCGAGGGCCGCTGCCGCGCTGCTCGCCGACCAGCTCCGCACGTACTTCTGGGTCACCCGCAATTCCCTGAACTGGCTGCTGGTGGCCCAGGCGGCGCTGCACGCCTCGGGCGACAGAACACACCTCGCGCTGCGGGCGTCCGCGCACCTGAGTCTGGGCAACGTCTACCACCTGACCGGCAACCACCTGGTCGCCATCGCCCACCAGCGGCGGGCGGGTCACCTGTTCCGCAAGGCCGGACACGTGCAGGGGCAGGCCGCGGCGGCCGGCTCGCTCGGGGCGGTCTTCGGCGACCTCGGGCAACTGGCGACAGCGGCGGCCTGCTTCGAGCACGCGCTGCGGTCGAACGAACGAATCCAGCACCGCTATGGCATCGCGGTGATGTCGAGCAACCTCGGCACGATCTACGCGATGTCGGGTCGACTGCGGTTGGCGGTCGACCGGCTCACTGCGGCCATCGCCATTCACCGAGAGGACGGCGCACGGCCAAACGAGGCGGTCATCCTCAACAATCTCGGCCTCCTGCACATCAATCGTGGCGACTACCCGGCTGCCCTGGCCGAGCTCCGGGCGGCGGTACTGACGGCCCGCGAGGTCGACATGGCGTCGATCGAAGCGAACGCGCTCGCCGGTATCGGCCAGATCCACACGCTGCGCGGCGAGGTGGCAGAGGCGAATACCGCGCTCACCGCCGCCCGAAGCCTCGCCGACCGGGCCGACGACCATCTCTGCAAGGCGTCGATCGACATCGCCGAGGGGGCACTGCTCCAGTTGACCGGCGACCCCGCCGGCGCGGCAGCCACGCACACCCGCGCCGCCGAGTGGGCCAGGTCGGCGCGCCTGCCGGCGACGGAGGCCGAGGCCCTGGTCGGTTTCGCCGCAGGCGTCGCGGAGCGGACGCCGCTGTTGGCCGGCGCGTCCCTGGAGCGGGCGATCACCCTGGCCCGCCAGGCCGGCGCCACGGTCATCGAGATCGACGCCCTGGCGGCGCTGGCTGACATCGCGCGACGGCGCGGCGACCACGCTGAAGCGGCACGGTACGCCGGGGAGGCGGCACACCGGGCAGGAGTGATCGGGGCACCCCTGGTACGCGCCCGCGCACTGATCACCCTGGGCCACCTGGAGGGTGGCTCGCGGGCCTGGCAGGAGGCGTTCGACATCCTCCACGCGCTCGGCTCGGCCGAGGCGAGCGCGGTCCGGGCCCTGCTCGAGCGGCACGATGGTCGGGCGGTCGGTGCCACGGCCGGGTAGCCGGCCGTACCGCAAGGGATCGAAGCTCGCGCGCGGCGGCGCTGTGGCGATGCGGGATGCCCGAGTGATGCGACGGCGATGAGCCGCCGGCGGACGCTGCCCCCACAGTCTCCGCTTCAGGAAGGTCCAGATGAGACGCATCCTCAGCGCGACGGCCGCGATCGCCGTCGTGGCAACACTGCTGCCCGGTCCGGGCGCCGCTCACGCCGCACCGCAGGAATCCAGAGCGCCGTCGGTTCGCCCGGCTGAGCCGAACCGGCCGCCGGCCACCGCCGACGATCCTCCGGACCGGCTCGCCGACCCAGCGCGGGACATCGGCCGAAACTGGCGCCGCTCCACCGACCGGGCCGTGACCACCTCCAGCGACGGGTCCGGTCTGCACGTGCTGGTGGCCGACGCCTCCGACGGCTACCGCTGGCGTACCGCCGCCACGCTCCTCGAACCCGGGTTCCCCACCGACCAGTGGATCGGCCAGTTCTGCGTCACCGGGTCTGGTCGTCGCGCGCTCGTCGTGTACGCGCCGAGGGAATTCGCCAACCGTGACGAGCTGCTGTCCGGTGGCGCGTTCGCGGCGGTCGTGGACCTCCGGTCCGGGGCCGTGCACAAACTGCCCGACCGGGTGTCGCTGGCCTACCACAACCCCGGTTGCGGTGCTGGCGAGACGGCCGCGTTGTCCCGCCGGGACACCCGCCGCGACGGGACGTTCGAGACCTGGGCGGCCACCGTCGACACCGTTCGCGGCGTGCGCGTCTCCGCCGTCCGCACGCCGGGCCAGGTGACGTCGCTGCTGCCGTACCGGGACGGGCTCGCCGGAGCGATGGGCCGGGCCGTGGTCCGGCTCGACCGGGGCGGACACGTACGCGAACTGGCCCGCGCCGAGGCACCGCCGCACCGGCTGTTGGCCGACGGCGCGAACGGGCTGGCCTTCCAGGTACGCCGCGGCGACCACGTCGTGCTCAACCGCTTAGTCGGCGGACGGGTCAGTACCGTCCGCACCGCCCAGGTCGGCACCGAACGGTTGCGTCCGGGTGCCGGCGGCACGGTGTACGTCGTCGGCACCCGGGCGGGGAGTCAGACGCGTACCGGTCTGCCGTCGGGTTGGCGGGCGGTGGACGCCCCACCGGACAGTGACGTGTCCACCACCGGGGCGCTCGTCGTCACCAGCGCCGCGACCGGTCGGGAGGCGGCCGGTCGAGCCGGCGACGCACCGATCGGCTCCCGCGCGCAGCGGGTCACCATCTCGACCCGGCTGACCGGCTCGGCGAAGGCCCTGCGGTTCTCGACGGTGCCCGGCGACGCGGCGGCGATCGACGCGCCGGTAGGTGCCACCTCGACGGCGGCCGACCCGCCGGTGGACACCGCGCGGGTGCCCTACGACCCGGACCGGTCCTGTGCCATTCCGCGCAACGACAGCTCCATGCAGGTCTACCAGCCCTCCACCGAGCAGGTCGAGTGGGCGGCGGACCGGGCCGTGAAGGGCGCCCTGACCTTCGAGCGGCCGGCCAACTGGAAGAACAACGGCATGCTCGCGTACACGCCGCAGGGCACGATGTTCCCGCCGATGCCGCTGGCCGGCGGCGGCAGCGTGCCCGCGCAGGTGCTGCTCGGAATCCTGGCCCAGGAGTCGAACATGTGGCAGGCGAGCTGGCACATCGTCGACGGGTCCGGGGGAAACCCGCTGACCAGCATGGGCTTCTACGGAATCTCCTCCGGTGACCGGCTGACCGCGCGGCAGATCAACTGGAACAAGACCGACTGCGGGTACGGCGTCGGGCAGGTGACCACCGGCATGCGCAAGGTCGACACGAACACCACTATCGACGGCCTGCAGTGGACGTACGAGCGGCAGAAGGCGGTGGCGCTCGACTACACGGTCAACGTGGCCGCTTCCCTGCGCATTCTGCAGACCAAGTGGAACACCACCCGCAACTACGGGCTGATCGCCAACAACGGCGACCCGCAGTACATCGAGAACTGGTGGTTCGCCCTGTGGGCGTACAACACGGGCTTCTACTTCCCCAGCGGCTCGCAGCCCTGGGGCGTGGGCTGGGCCAACAACATCGCCAACACCGACTATCCGGCGGACCGGGCCATGTTCCTCACCCAGCCGAGCAGCGTGCCGTACGGCAACCCGCCGGTCTACGACGAGGTCGGCTACGACAACGCCAAGCACCCGAACCACTGGTCGTACCCGGAGCGGGTGACCGGCTTCGCGTACACCTCGCTGCGGCGCTACGACTACCAGGACAAGTACTGGGGAACGACGTACGTGACCGCGGACGACCGGGGCAAGCTGGAGGCGCAGCCGGGGCACAACGGCCTCTACACGTTCTGCCAGTACGCGGTGAACCAGTGCGACCAGTCCATGCCGCCACACGTGCCGGCGCAGTACCCGTCGACGAAGGCCGGAGCCTGCCAGCGCGACGACCTGAAGTGTTGGTGGAACGGGCCGGTGACCTGGGTTGACTGCGCCGCCAAGTGCGGCAAGGAGAACCTCCGCTACTTCGCCACCGCGCCGGAGCCGACGGCGTACAACATCTATCCGGCGCCCCGCAACGGGGACGGCTCCTGCACTGTCGACGGGCTGCCGGCCGGCACCCGGATCATCGACGACATCGATGTGCTGTCGGCCACCGGGCCGGAGGGCTGTCGACCGACGTACGCCAAGGGTGGCACGTTCGGGCTGACCTTCGGCGCGATGGGCGGCCCGAACGGCGCGACCATCTACCCCTCGAAGGTCGACTTCCACCAGAGCTCGCACGGGTTCGGCGGGCATGTCTGGTTCGCCCACACCATGCAGCGCAACGACCCCGGCGACGGTGTGACGAACGACCCGCTGAAGGTCACCGGCACCTGGACCATCAACCCGACCGGCGCGTGGACCCGGGTGTTCGTCCACATACCGGATGCCGCCGCGTGGACCCGGCAGGCCGATTACGCGATCACCGCACCGGGCATCGCGACCAAACACCGGGTCCTGCCCACCCGACTGGAGGCGAACACCTGGGTTCCCCTCGGCGTGTTCGACTTCCGGGGCTCCGGCACGCCGAAGGTGGAGCTGACCAACATCACCCGGGACGGCAACTACAGCTCCGACGTGGCGTTCGACGCCATCGCCGTACAGCCGCTCAGCGCCAAGCCGAGCCACTTCGTCGTGGGCCTGGGTGACTCGTTCAGCTCCGGTGAGGGCGCGGGTTACTACAGCCGGGTCAGCGACCAGTACGGCAACGACTCCGCCCTGCGCAACGCCTGTCACCGCAGCAGCAAGGCATGGTCCCGGCAGATCAGGATCCCGGGTACGCCCAACAACCGGAGCATCGGCGAACTCAGCGACGGCAACGATCCGAACCTGGACTTCCACTTCGCCGCGTGCAGCGGCGCGGTGACCGCCAACCTGATGCTCAGTCAGAACGGAAGCGCGTCACCACCGGCGTCCGGTGCAACGATCCGGGGGCAGTTCGGCGAGCTGACCCAGCTCGACCAGGGTTGGCTCGACGAGAACACCACACTTGTCGTGCTGACCATCGGCGGCAACGACCTGAAGTGGACCGACGCGTTGATCGCCTGCGCGACGGCCCTCAACTGCGCCTCGCCCGGGTTCGTGCGGCAGGGCGATCCCAGGCCGCTTCGGGACATGATCACCGACCGGATCAACGGGTCGGTGAAGGTGGACACCGAGCGGGTGATCCGCGAGATCCGCTCGAAGGCGCCCAACGCCATGATCATGCTCGCCGGCTACCCGCAGGTCTTCACCAGCGGCAGTCAGTACCAGGTGCCCGCGTACCGGCCGCTGCCGGAGATCGGGGGCATCGGGTTCAGCGCGGACGAGGTCGCCTTCCTCAACGAGATGGCCGGCAAACTGGTCATCACCATCGGCTCGACATTCGACCTGGCGGTGAAGACCAACTACGTGGACGTACGGGGGGACTACGCCGACCACGAACTCGGCGGGCCGCTGCTGAGCGAGGGCTACTTCAACTCGCTGTGGGTGCCCGGCGAGTACTACACCCAGCAGGGCGAGGACGACGAGGACGGCGAGCCTCCCACGTCGAAGAACAGCCCCCACTCCGGGCACCCCAACGTCGCCGGCTTCGCCGCGTACGGGCGGGCGCTCTCCAACCGTCTTCTGCCGATCGGCTACACCTGGTAACACCGGCAGCCCCACGGATCCCGCCCCCGTTCGCGGGGGCGGGATCCGTGCCGTTTACGCCGCCTCCGGCGATGAACGCGCGATGCGGCGGCGATGTCCGGCACGCCGAGCATTGACACGTCAGCCAAGCAGGCAAGAGAGGACCAGCGAGATGCGATTGGGCACCAGCAGTTTGAAGCGCGCGGCCGTCGCCGCGCTCGTCGGCGCGTCACTGTTCACCGGGCTTCCGGCGGCGCCGGCACAGGCGTCAGGCTCGTGTTCGTCAGGTACCGCGGCGGCGTTGTGGCCCGCCCCGTTCAGCCTCCAGGTGCGGCGGACCTCGTCCTGCACCTACTACGCGCGGTTCACCATCGCCGATCGAATCTGGGGTGCCGGCAGCACCGTAAATTTCAAGGTGGAGCGGCAGGTCTGGACTTCGTACGGCTGGATGATCATCGATTCCCGGTCCAGGAGCATGCTCTGGGACCGCCCGGACTACTACGACACCGCCACGGTGGACGGCTACCCCGCCAGCTCCAGCAACCTGGACCAGCATCACGCCTGCTACTCGCTCAACGGTGGTGGCTGGACCTGCACCGCGTGGGCTGACCTCTGAGCCTGACGCCACTCGGGGGGTGTGGTGCCTCGCTCTGGGGCACCACGCACGCTCGGTCCGGAGAGGCCGCGAACAGCGACCCCTCCGGACCGAGGGCGGGTGCTACTCGTTGTCGATCGAGCCGTCGGAGCCTAGGGCCGTCGCGTGAAGTTCCAGTCGGTAACTGGAGTACAGGCCGGGTACCCGGCCTGAGGTGCAGTTCGCCGGACCGATGTTCCCGCTCTTCACGATCACCTGGTTCTGGTAGTCACGGATGCGGAAGCTCGCGCCGATCGTGCCACCGCAGACCCGGTAGTCAATGAAGTGACTGATGTAGTTGGACGGGATGTAGTACGTCTTGCAGCCGGTCGACAGCCCGCTCACCGAGCAGTAGTCGCTGGTGGCCAACGCCGGGGACGCGACCAGCAGCGACGCCGCCGCTCCCGCGACCGCCGCGAGGGCCAGGTTCTTCCGGGCCCGTCTGGTGATTCTCACCGTGCCTCCTGGTGGGTGATCAGCCCCGTGCTGTCGGGGACACCTCGTTGGTTGGTTGCCTGCCCGCCCGGCGCTGCCAAGGAAACGCCAACCCGCGCTGGGCACGCTGATGACCAGGCCGTACACAGGTACGGTCGGCATGGAGGTCATCGCATGGAGTTCCGGATCCTCGGCCCGCTGGAAGTGACAGTCGAGGGAACGCCGCTGCCGCTCGGCGGGCGCCGGCAGCAGCGGATCCTGGCCGTGCTGCTGTTGCGGGCGGGCCGGGTGGTCACGGCGGACAAACTCGTCGACTGTCTCTGGCCGCTGCGGCCACCAGCGACCGCGCCGAGCCAGATCCGCAACTGCGCCGCCGCGCTGCGTCGACAACTCATCGCCGGCGGGCTTGCCGAAAACTCGCTGATCCGCCGGCCGGGCGGCTACCGGCTGACCGTGGATCCCGGTGCCCTCGACCGGAACCGGTTCGACGAGGAGGCCCGTCGAGCACGACTCGCGCTGGCCGACGGTCACGCTCCGCAGGCCGTCGAGGCCTTCCTGCGGGCCGAGGACCTGTGGCGCGGACCCGCCATCGCCGGTCTCGCCGACGGCATGCTGGAGCCCGAGGCCATGAGCCTGGAGGAGTCGCGGCTCCAGGTGATCGAGGACCGACTCGACGCCGAGCTGAGCCTGGGCCGGCACGCACGCGCCGTACCGGAACTCACCGCCCTGGCCCGGACCCACCCCGGCCGGGACCGCCTCCAGGCGGCCCTCATGGTCGCCCTTTACGGCAGCGGGCGGGTCGGTGACGCGCTGGCGTCCTTCGACCGGCTGCGAACGTCGCTGCGCACGGAGCTCGGCCTGGAGCCCAGTCGACGGCTGCGCGACCTGCGCCAGGCGATCCTCACCGAGGACGAGACCCGGTTGCAGCCGGTGGGCGCGTGGAGACCGGCGCGCGACGGTGGGCCTCATCTGCGGGCATCTCCTCTTCGTCCCGGAGGGCGTTGACGAGACCCAGCGTGGGCAGCCGGAACATCAGCGCGGCATCGTTGCCGCACCGCTGCTCGCGGGCACCCCTAGCCGATCTGGCGTGCGGAGATGGGACGGCCTGCGCGAATCAGCGCGGTTTCAGCCCCCTTTCAGGCTGCTCAATACGTTCGCGGCATGACAATCAAACGTTCCACGCGCACGAGGCGCGGGACTGCGGTGGCGGCGATGATCGCAGTCACCGCGGCAAGCGTGCTGTTCGGCGAACCCGCGTCGGCCGACCCCGTCCCCGTCACCGTCCCGCAGGCAGCGCTTACCGACCGGGCCTTCGGCCAGGTGGCCGAGATCCACATCGAGGGCGCCGATCGGATCAAGGCCGTCGTGTTGTCGGCCGAGTTCGCCCAGTGGCACCGGCTGCACCCGAACGCCACGGCCGCACAGGCACAGACCCAGCTCACCACGCGCAAACAGCTGCTCGACAGCTCGCTGACCGCGTTCGACCTGCTGGTGCCCGAGCAGGATCTGCTGCTCAAGTCCGTCGACATCCTGCTCGCCGCCCCCGGGGGCGACACCCGAACCTCGCCGGAGATCACCGGCCTGGTCGGGTCCGTGATCGGCAAGACGCTCGAGCCGTGGGACACCCGTGAGGAGCTCGCCTCCGGCGCGCTGCGTACCGCCCAGTGGCTGCGCGGTCGCGATGACGCGCTCGCCGCGGCGTGGTCCGCGGTCCGACAGGCTGCGGCAGCCAGCGCGCCGGTCGCCACCGCCTGGAACGCCGTGCTCGGTGCGCCGTTCGGGGTGGACATCACCAGTAACTACGACGAGCTCCGGCAGGACCCGGGGTTCGCGCACGTGGACCTCGACGCGATCCTGGCGCTACAGGGCGACTCGGTGGCGTACGTCGCGGCGGCCAAGCAGCAGCTGGCCTCCCTGCACGCGCAGCTACTCGGTCTGAGCTTGGAGATCCGCCTCGAGATCGGCGAGAACAACAGCAAGTGTCCGCCGGAAGGGCCACCGAGCGCCGCGTGCACCGCGGCGGCCAAGAAGGCTGCGGAGGACCGGGACAAGGCTCGGCAGCAGACGATCTCCGACGTCAAGGCCGGGGTGGGCATGGTGTCCACAATCATCGGGTTCGCCGACCCCGCCGTCGGCAAGAAGTCCAAGGTGATCGGGGAGGCCGTCCTCACCACGATCAGCGCGATCTCCAAGTACGCGGCGGCGATCACCGGCCGCGGCCTCGCCGACTCGATCTTCAGCACCGCCACGTTGGCGATGACCGGCAACGTCTTCGGTGCCGTGATGTCGATCGTCGGGCTCTTCGGCAGCAGCGGACCGTCGCTTGACGCGCAGATCCTTGCCCAGGTCAATGCGTTACGCAACGAGGTGCGTGCCCTCGGCGACGAGATGCGTGCCAGCTTCGCGCGGGTCGAGGCCCAGATCAACACGGTGTACGCGAACATGATGGCCCAGTTCGACAAACTGAACGCGGCGATCGCCGGCAACACCGCGCAGCTCACCCTCGTCCAGCAGCAGGTCGCCCAGCTTGGCCTGCGCCTGGAGGACATCGCCGCCACCGTGCTGGCCGCGATCGGCGACGCCACCCTGCACGACGCCCGCGCCGACATCAACAAGTACATCGGCTACCTGGAGAACTTCGGTCAACCGATTCCGACGTACAACGAGTTCGTCGGCCCGGAGAACGAGTTCCACCTGACCTCCACGCAGCTGGCCAGCGGCGCTGCCTTCGTGGTGCCCAGGACCGACGCCGACAACCCGGCGCTCGACCCGACCACCGTGCTGAACAGCTTCGGCGAGGCCCGGTCGATCAACTACCTGGCCCGGGTCGCCAACGGGCGTGACCCTTCGATGGCGGAACCGGCGACGCCGGTCGGCAACCCGACGGTGTGGAACCTCGGCGCGCAGGCGTACGCCATGTTGATGCTGCAGAACCCGACGTACGCCGCCCAGGTCAGCGCCGGCCGCGCGGCTCAGATCGAGGCGGAGGGCACCCGCATCGCCGACCTCGCGGCCAGCTTCGGTCGGCCCGCCAACGGCAACGCCAACGGCCTGATCACCGGGCTGATCAACGAGTACGTGGCCGCCACCAACGAGCTGTCGACAGCGCTGAGGGCCTTCCGGAGCAACGAGGTCCAGGTCCGCTACGAGCCGGACGCCAACGGCGTACAGGTGAAGACGCTCAAGGACTACGACCTGTTCTGGGACACCGACAAGCCGCTCACCCCGGCACCGGCGAAGGCCGACGAGGCGACGGTGCTCGCGTGTGAGGGCAGCAGGCATATCGACCGACCCAGCAACGTTCGCTACGACCTGATGTCGAACACGGTGCGGGCACTCCAGTACGCGTACACACCGCGCCACGACGAGCCGCCGGCCGGGGTACGGGAGTTGCCCGAGGTCGGCTACTGCTACACGCCGAGCTGGGTCCCCACCCGGATAACCGACAACGGTGGAGTGATCCGCGCCTACGGCAAGCTGCGGTTGCAGATCCACAGCCGGTTCCGGCTGAACTCGTCCGCGGCCTGGCAGAACTCGCGTACCGCCGACTACACCTGGCCCGACGAGCAGGTCTATCAGGTCTACTGCGAGTTCTTCAGTTGCAACAGCCAGACCACGCCCGAGCAGGCCCTGACCCAGAAGTGGCCGTCCGGCCGGTACGCCTTCGCGAACGGCGCGACCGCCACGAACAACACCGCGCTGGATGCCACGCTGACGCCGACCCTGCGCGGTTTCCTCCAAGCCCGGCAGAAGTCCATGTACGACCGGGTTCGGGACCTGAGCACGCAGGTCAGCGGTCCGGTGCCCACCGCGCTGAAGAAGGTGAACACGTCGGCGCGGCTGCTCCAGGCGTACACCCGGTTGGGTCTGCCCAACGCCCTCGACTCGGACGACGTGCTGTCCGCGAACCTGTTCGGGCAGTACCAGATTCCGGTGAACATGCCGACGGACACCAAGATCGGAAACGCCTATGCCAAGGCCAGCGGGAACTACGCAATCTGCGGGTCGCAGCCGTGCTCGCTCGACCCCAGCCGACCGCTGCGCGACCAGGTCAGCCTCAAGGTGCCCTGCGAGCCCGCGGTCGACGCGTCCAACCTGCCCGGTGACCCCCTCGGCGACTGTCTGATCACCAGCGCGCGGTCCCGCGCCAACGCGCTGATGCAGCGGTACGAGGTCTGGGCCGACCAGATGACCGCCGGTCTGCACCGCGAGCGGGTGCCGTGGATGAACGACACCCTGTTGGGGTTGCGCGTCACCACACGCCTGACCCACGCCAACTGAGCACACGTTGCCGGCGCCTTCCGGGGCGCCGGCAACGCTGTCTGTCAGCGGCGCTCCAGGTTCAGCGGCGTTCCAGGCCGCGCAGGATCAGGAGGCGGGTGGAGCCCATCCCGAAATGGTCGACCTCACCCGAGATGTCGGCAACCGCATGGACGATGGGCTCGACGTCGATCCCCCGCTCGCGCGCCCAAGCGCACAGCTCCCAGATCTCGATGAGTTCGTCGCGGGCGTCCTGAGGCTGGTCGCGGGCGGAGATGTGCACCAGTCGTCGGCGAAACTCGGCGGCGGCGGACGGCCATTCGCCGGTGAGACCGACGCCCCAACTGAAGGCGCGATGTGCGCGGAAGATCCGGCGGACCTCGCCTCTGGTCCCCTCGTCGCCGGATTCGTAGATGTCCAGCAGAGCGGTCAGGGTCGCTGCTGCCTCGACGGCTACTCCGGCTTCCTCCGCAGGCGGTGGAGTGGCCGACAGCTTCGCCTGCCAGTCCGGATCCGCCAGGTCCACCGGACGGTCAGCGATGTCCCGTAGAAGGGCGTCGATGACGGCGACGTCTTCTCGAATCGCGGCGAGGGTCATACCCGGGGAATGTATCGCCCCTGATCACTGACGAGCGACGAGCGTGTACGCGATAGCGTTCGGTGCCATGGGATCCGTGGACTTCGCCTTGGCGGTCATCGCCGCCGCCGGCAACCTGGCTCTGGCCGCTGTGCTGCTCAGCAAGAGCCGCGGCGGGACGAGGGTGCCCCGGATCTTCGGCCGCCCGCAGCCCCTCCCGCGTCTACGGGCCACGATGCACGCCTGCCTGGGGCTGGGGTTGGGCGTCGGCTGGCTCGCCAACGACATCTTCCCGCCCCACTCCACCGGCGACACGGTGCTGTTCAACGTGGTGCGGGTCCTGCTGCTGACGGCATTGGTCACCGCCCTGCTGAGCGCCTTCAGACACCCACGACCCATTGGTGACAAGACCGCCCGCTAGATCTGAAACTGCCGCGCGGTCACCGCGCCGGCGATCGCGCGTGCCTGATGCGGAACAGCCTCGTCACTCCGTAGGCAATCCTTGGACGTTGCTCTGCGGTTCCGACTCGCTGACGCGAGGCTGCGGAGGCCGCAGATGCAAGGTTTCAGCCACCGCCTGACGCATCATCCCCACCGCAGACGTCATCCCGTAGCGACGGTTGAGGATTTCCAGGATGTCCTCTTCGGTCTGGATACGACCCATCCTGCCCGAGCGCTTGGCTATGGCGGCCACGGCAATGCAAGCCCGCACCGGATCAAGGGAAACGGTGTTGGCCGCAAACTCCGTGGGCGAGAGCACTTGCAATCCGTGAGGCAACTTGTCCGGAGGGAGGTCCCGCACGTTGAGCGTGATGATGGCGCCGGCATTGGCTACAACCGCAGCGGCGACCAGATGTTCATCGTCGGGATCGGGAAGGCCGTACGTGCCTTCCAGGCCCTCCCACCCACTGACTTCCGCATCGTCGAAATGCTGCCGCACCTGCTCGATGAGGTGCCGCGCCCGCTTAGTGGCCTCGTCCGGCTCGTCGCCCCGCTCGATCAACTTCGTTCTCTGCTCGTACTCCAACTCTTCGAGCACGACCGAACTCCACACGGGCCGATACATACCCTCGATCGCAAGGGACAACAGGAAGTCGCGCTGCAAATCGGGCCAGAGAACACAGGTGTCGAGAAGCGCTGTGAACACCCGTCTATTCTGTCAGGCCCCTACGGCGTCGCGCGACCGCACTACGCGCCTCGCGCAGCCGCCGCGTTACCGCATCGAGGTCTTCTTCGTCATCAATGTCCATAGACGTTGCCTCAAGCGCCGCATACTGCTCTGCCCTGCGCTGCGCCCTATACGCGAGCAGGTCGGGCAGAAGGACTCGGCGGTGAGTTCCCAGTCGCTCAAACGGGATCTTGCCCTCGTCGAGCAACTTGACGACTGTTGGCCGACTGACTCCAAGCAGGTCGGCGGCTTGCTGGGTCGTCAGCTTCAGCGTCCGCGGAGCCACCGTCACTGCGAACCCCTGCTGAAGCGCCTCAACTACCTGGCGAAGCACGCCGTAGATCTCGGCTGGAAGCTCGACACGGTCGCCGGGGGTAGCTCCAGCCAGGAAGTACCGTGGCTCCACCGGCCCTCGGCCCGCCGTCTCATGCGCTTGCATAAAGTCGTGGACCTGGGCGACCTGCCCATCAGCTTCTGGCAGGTAGGTCTCTTCCTTGAGAGCAGCTGCAGTCATGGCCCCTCCTCTTCGAAAGCATCGTAACTCCCTTCGTTTCTTTCGTCCACGAAACGCTACTGCTTGGCGAGAGTGACGCGGAAATGGTGCCTTGCTGCACAGGGCTGGCCGATGCTGACGCCGGTGAGGGCCGCTCCGGACAGGTCCGTCCGGACGATCTCGCAGCCGAGGGGATGCCGCCCTCCCAGGTGATCCGCTCCGGTGCCGCGCCGGCCAGCCGAGAAAGCGGTCAAACATGTTCCTGACGTCGCCGGCGGTGCTCGGGTTGAGTCGGTGCAGGTCGTCGATGGCCTCGATCAGGCAGCCGGACAGGTAGAGCAGCAGGTTGAGCCGGCTGCCCCCGTGGACGGCCAGCAGGGCGAGCTTGGCCCGTCCACAGGGCCAGGGCTGCCCGCAGGCCCGGCAAAGCCAGAGCGGACGCAGCGGCACATGCTCCGAGGGCAGTTCCAGGTCCGCCTGAGCAGCAGATACTCCGTCGCCGCTCATCGGCGATCGCTTTCCCGCGTCTGCCACGAGCAGAGAACCAGAAGACCCGGGCGAACCGCTCCGCCTCCGCCCCAAGCTCCTCGTACAACTCGCGGCGGAGTGCGGCCTCCAGGGAGACGTCCGTCGACTCCACGCTACCCCCCGGCGTCGTCCAGTACGGTGCCTGGCCGGGCTTGATCCGCTTGATCAGCATCAGGCGGTCTTCTTCATCAAGAAGGATGGCCCGCACCGACCTGCGCCCGATCTCACGCACGACGTGCCCCTATCCATTTCCGGGACGAGATGCCGGCCCGGTCCAACGGCTCCCAAGCACCCAACGAGCGACCGCCACCAACCGCCATCGGCATCTTGTCGCTCACGCCGCTGAATCCCGCCTTCACGGATGCCGTACGCATCCACCTCGCTGAGCTGACAAGAGTGGCTGGCTCACCAGCCATCCAGACCTCGGCATGTCATGTAGCCGCGACCGGTTGCTCCTGCGCCTGAGTGAGGCTCTGCCGGTACTCCAGGGCCTCCGGGACCTCCTCGTACTGCAGCAGGCTGCCGGTCAACGCCAGAAGGTGTTCCTTGGCCTCCTCCGGCGTGGCATAGAAGAACTCTCGACGGTGATTGACCAAGTTGACACGCCGGTTAGTCAGCCGTGCGTGCATCTGCGCCTCGATGCCGACAGCATCTTCGGAGAAGAACAGAGCGTGGACATCGAAGTTGAAGGGCACCGAGGCGTCACTTAGTTCGCGTACCCGGTCGAACGGGTCCAGGCGACGGGTCATACCGACCTTGACCATCTTCTCGCCGAACGCACCGAGGTTGGAGATCACGTACACGTAGCCTGCCCGGACGTTGGCGGCTCGGCGGTCGACGTCCTGGATCGCGCTGTCGATCTGGGTCAATCGGTCCTGCATCTGGGCGGCACCGTCGGCATCACCTTTGGCCTGCAATGCTGCCATGGCGTTGGCGTAGTGCTGGCGTTCCTTGTCGAGCCGGGCTCGTTCGCGCTCGATCTCCTGCTGGGCACGTCGTTCTTCGCGCAGCCGGGCCTTCTCCTCCCGTTCCCGCTCTTTCTCCTCGGCCAATTTCTCCTGGTAGTCGGCGGTGAGTTCCAACTCCTTGACCCGCAGCCGGTGGTACCCCTCAGCGATCCGAATGTCCATCGTCTTGCCGAGCTTGGCGATGGTCGCCGCCACCTTTCCCAGCCGGTCGACGGCCGAGCCGAGCTTGTACGGCTTCAACCCCCGTACCAGGTTGTCCGCCTCGGCGTTGTACGCCCGAAGCATGAGTTTGGAGAAGTCGCGGATCATCGCGCGTCCCTCGGCAGCCGAGCCGTTGACCGTCCATCCGGTGGCAGCCTCGACCGCTCCCCCATCCTTCCTAGTCATAGCCTTAATCTGTTCTTGAAGGCGGCTTAGTTGACTCTGATAGGCGACCGCGTCCGACAGCGGATGCCGGTATTTATAGATACCCGCTTCCTGCAGTAGAGCGGTCTCCTCAGTGACCACGATCTGCTGCCGGAGTCCGCGGAGGCGTCGATCGAGTTCGGCCTTCTGGGCTTCGCCCTTCGTTGTCAGGTCGGCGATCTCACGACTGAGTCGAACCCGGTGCTGCTCAAGCTCAATCGCGGACAGCACGCCGAGCCGCGACATCTCTGCCCGCAGACCCGTCAGCTCTACGCGAACCTGATCCAGCTCGCTGCGGAGCTGCGCATTCTCCACAGCCAGTTCACGCGCCTTGCCCCGGGCACCGAACAGTGGAATCTCTGGACTCAAGTTGCGCTGCTGCGAGACGGCTGCGGGAGCACCAGCAGCCTGCGCCGCGGGCACCGCCGGGGCCGCAGGGGCCGGAGCCGGCGAGTCCGGAGTCCACAGCTGCCATCCCGGCGGGGGAGGGCCCCAGGCGGGATCTGGTGTCCAGCCGGCGGGCGGCACCCACCCAGCAGGCGGCGCTGGCCAGTTCGGTGGCGCGTTAAAGCGGTATCCCATTGTTCCCCCAGGTATCACCACGGCCCGACGAAAGTAGCGTCGTGGCCCACGACCGGACATCGACAACTCAGGTCGGCAGATCAGCCATCCAGACGGCCACGAATACCTAAGTGGAGACTTCAGTCTGGTTACCGACAGCGTTGAGCGTTGCTCATGAGACGCCGTGGCCTGGCCAGGCTTTCCTGCCTTTTGGTTCTCGACGGCGCAAACCTCTGCCCCCAACTGCACCGAGAGCACGTCGTTCAGAAGCAAAACGAAGGAGGCAAGGCGGTCGCTGGCGCTACCGTGCGGGATGCTCCTGAAGGTAACGACGAGTCGGCCTGCGGATCGCCGGCCTTGACGGTGGTATGTGCGGGTCGGTGAGGTCAGGAATGGCAAGCGCAGCCAGCTGCAGTCGAGGTAGCGACATCAGCGATCGTGGCCGCGCGCCACATCCGCGCGGACGTCGATGCTAAGGGCGAGGACGGCTA
Organism: Micromonospora chokoriensis; assembly: GCF_000718555.1. Taxonomy (GTDB): domain Bacteria; phylum Actinomycetota; class Actinomycetes; order Mycobacteriales; family Micromonosporaceae; genus Micromonospora; species Micromonospora chokoriensis_B. The sequence goes on along the minus strand of NZ_JOAN01000003.1, from coordinate 149,078 downwards.
TCCGGGTCAGCTCGGGAAGCTGGTCCTCGGTGAGAGCGACGCCCTGCAGGTTGTCCAGTGGTGCCGTGAAGGCGTGCAGTCGGCTGCCCCGCAGATCGGCGCCGTCGAAACGGCAGGAGTCCAGTTCTAGATCGCCGAGGTCGCACGACCGCAATGCGACGCCGGAGAGCCGGCAGTACGACCAGGTGCCGTGGACGAGGGTGCAGTCGGTGAAGGCCACCGAGCCGGCGGCGCTGACCCGGCTCAGGGCGGCGTAGTCGAACCGGCAGTTGTCGAACAAGACGTCCTTCAGGCGAACATCGACGAGCCGGGTTCCGGTGAAGCGGGAGCCGGTGACCGAGCACCGCTCAACGTTGACGCCAGTGAGGGCCGCCCCGGAAAGGTCGGTCCGGACGATCTCGCAACCGTAGAGGACACCGCCCTCCCAGGTGATCTCCCCGAGATCCGCTCCGGTGATACGGCAGCCTCGGATGCTCAGTTCGCCGAACTGTCGACCTCGCCAAGAGACGTCCTCCACAAGGCCGTCGTGAAGGTCGTCGTCGGGCAGGTCGGTGACCTGTTCGAGGTCTTCCGGGTCGAGGTCGGGCAGGAGGAGCGTCACGTCGCCCACGGTGGTCGTGCGCATGCCTCTCCAACCTGCGCGGGAGTGGGATGGGCACGCCGCCTCGCGCCTCGATTCGAGCCAGTCCGCTCCGCCGGTGCGACATCCCGTCCACCGACGCCAGCCCGGTTCAACGATTCCAAGCACCCAGCAAGCGACAGTGAATGAGAAAGGCCCCGACTTGGTGTTACCACCAAGTCGGGGCCTTTATTGCTGGTGCGCCGCCAGGGACTCGAACCCCGAACCCGCGGATTAAGAGTCCGCTGCTCTGCCAGTTGAGCTAGCGGCGCTCGTTCGGCAACGGAGAGAACATTAGCACCCCTCCAACGCCGGCTCCAATTCGGTTCCCCAGGTCCCCCCTTCGGTCGAGCTTTGCCGGCAAAAAGCCCCAAACCGACCACCGCGCGCAAGATCGGGGCGTGGGTTGCCGCAGGGATGCGGCACGATGTCCGCCAGGTACGCGAGAACAGAGGTGGGCATGGCACGGTTCACGCGAGCCGGGGCGGTGGTGGGCGCTCTGACTCTGCTGGCGTCGCTGGCGCTGACCGGGTGCGGCAGCGATGAGAAGAAGCCAGAATTCGTTGGCGGGGCGTCGTCAGACGCCAGCGCCGCCCCTGACTCGGCAACGCCGTCGGCGTCTAGCTCACCGAGCGGGCCCTCGCTCGCGCTGAGCCCGGCCGACGGCACGAAGAGCAGGCCGGTGAGCACGGAGATCAGCGCGAAGCTCCCGGGCGGCGCAAAGGTGTCCGCGGTCACCCTGACGGCTGACGGTGGCGGTTCGGTCGAGGGCAAGCTGCGTACCGACGGCTCGTCCTGGGTGCCGTCGGCTCCGCTCAAGTGGGGCACCCGTTACACGGCCACGTTGACGGCGAGCGCGTCGGACGGCACGAGCAGCCAGGGCACCAGCACCTTCACCACGATGGCCAAGCCGAAGTCGACAATCGGGTCGGGCCTGTACCTCTTCGACGACAAGAGTTACGGCGTGGCTATGCCGGTGGTCACCGAGTTCCACCCGGGCATCCCGAAGAAGGACCGGGCGGCGGTGCAGAAGCGGATGTTCGTCCGGACCGACCCGCCGCAGCCGGGGGCGTGGCACTGGGTCGACAACGGCACCCAGGCCTACTACCGGGCGCCGGAGTACTGGAAGCCGGGCACGACCCTCACCGTGCGGATCGCGCTGGCGGGAATGCCGCTGAGCAACGGCAAGTACGGCGACCTCGACCGCAAGGCCACCGCCAAGATCGGCCGGTCGTTGGAGATGAAGGTCGACAACGCCAACAAGAAGATGACGGTGTACGAGAACGGCGCGCCGGTGCGCACCATCCCGGTGAGCCTGGGCAAGAAGAGCACCCCGTCGTCGAGCGGCACGCTTGTCGTGATGGAGAAGAAGGAAGCCACGGTCTTCGACACCCGCGACGACCCGGACCCGGCCAACCGCTACGTGACCGACATCCAGTTCGCCCAGCGGCTCACCTGGGGTGGCGAGTACATCCACGCCGCGCCCTGGTCGGAGAACGTGCAGGGCCGGCGGAACGTCTCGCACGGCTGTGTGAACGTGTCGACGGCGAACGCCAAGTGGTTGTTCGAGAAGACCCGGATCGGTGACCCGATCACGATCAAGGGCACCGAGCGCAGGATCGACGCCGGTAACGGTTGGACGGCGTGGAGCCTGAGCTGGTCGGAGTTCGTCAAGGGCAGCGCGTTGCCGGTACCCAGTGGTGGAGCCGGCCCGGCGGTCTGAGCCGTCGACCTCGTTGCGCCGACCCGGCCGTTGCCGGGTCGGCGTACCGTTGCACTCCGCCGCGCGACGACGGCGCGGCGGCCCCCGCAGTCCCGGTACGGAGATGAGTCAGGCTCAGGAAACGCCGGATAGTAGCAGCATTCGGGCACTATTGATGGCGTGTTTCGGTTCACCCTCGGCAACCGGGGCCGGCTCTGGCGCGTCAGTAGGAGACGATGGGGCAGCGACCACGACTGTGAGGGAATCATGCGAGCTAGCCAGGAGCAGCTGATCAGGCCCGGTGGGCGGCGCCGCGTGCTCGCGGCGGGGCTTCTCGCCGTGGCGCTGGCCTTCACCTCGGCGTGCACCGACGGCGACGGCGGCAAGCCGTCCTCATGGCACGGCGGCAGCGAGGCCCCGGCACCGAAGGCGGCGGCGACAATCAGCGAGCCGGCGACCGACGCCAAGGACGTGCCGGCGTCCACCGGCATCACCTTCACCACGAAGGACGCCGTGGAGACCGCCGTCGAGCTGAAGGACGCGGCCGGCAAGGCGGTCGAGGGCACCCTCGCCAAGGATGGCAAGTCGTGGCAGCCGGCCAGCACGCTTGAGTACGGCACGAGCTACACGGCGACCGTGACCGCCACCGGCGACGACGGGCTCCCGGCCACCGCGACCAGCACCTTCAGCACCATGGCAAAGCCCGGCAATCAGATTCGGGTGAGCAGCTTCCTCGGTGACAACCAGGTGGTCGGTGTGGGCATGCCGCTGATCGTGAAGTTCAGCCGGAACATCCCGGAGGACTACCGCGACGACGTGCAGCGCCGGATGACTGTCACCTCGACCCCGGCGCAGGAGGGGATCTGGCACTGGGTCAGCCCCACCGAGATCCGGTACCGGCCGAAGGAGTTCTGGAAGCCCAACAGCAAGGTCTCCTACCGGGTGCGGGCGGGTGGCCTGCCGATGGGCGAGGGCTGGTACGGCCGCGCCGACCTCTCGGTGGACGTCAAGATCGGCGCGGCGACGGTCATGACGGTGGACAACAAGACCAAGCGGATGACGGTGACCCGCAACGGCGCTGTGATCAAGACCATTCCGGTCAGTCTGGGCAAGAAGAGCACCCCGTCGTCCAGCGGCACCATGGTCGTGATCGAGAAGCTGCGTAAGACGGTCTTCGACACGTTCGAGGAGCTGGGCCCGGAGGACGGCTACCGCACCAAGATTGACTTCGCGCAGCGCCTCACCTGGGGCGGGGAGTTCATCCACGCGGCACCCTGGTCCGAGGGTCAGCAGGGCAGCGTGAACGTCTCGCACGGCTGTGTGAACGTGTCGATGGCCAACGGCGAGTGGCTCTTCAAGAACACCCAGGTCGGCGACCCGATCACGGTCAAGGGCACCGAGACCAAGCTGCAGAACGGCAACGGCTGGACCGACTGGAACATGAGCTGGAACGACTACGTCAAGGGCAGTGCCCTTCCGTACGAGCCTCCCGCCGACCCGGACACCACCACCACCCCGACCCCGACCCCGGGCGGGACGGTCACCCCGTCCCCCACGCCGACGGCCTGATCCGAACGTCGAGAGCCCCCTCTTCGGAGGGGGCTTTCGCGTAGGCGCCCCCTAGCTCGCCCCTACAACGACTCAGGCCCCCTCTTCGGAGGGGGCCTGAGTCGTAAAAAAGCTGGGTGACTGATGGGAATTGAACCCGCCCAGAGGCCCTGGTCAGGGGTCCGATACCCTGCCTGACCTGCTAAAACAGTGGTCGCAACGGGTATCAACGGGTAGGGGCGGGCATCTGAATTCCCCTACCTCTCCCCTATTTCCCCTCCGGCTTCGTCGGCCATTTCGGGCAGGAGGTCACCCACCGTCTCAGCCTCCAGTTCCGCCGCCAGCGCTTCCGGATCGATGTGCTCCAGGGCCTCGGTGACCGCCTTCAGGATCCCTGCGTCGACCTCCGGCAGCAGGTGTCCGTAGATCCCGTCCGTGACCGCGATGGAGCTGTGGCCGAGACGCTGAGCGATCGCCGACAGCGGCACGTTCTTCGAGATCAGCCACGCCGCCTGCGTGTGCCTCAGGTCGTGGATGCGCAACCCCTCAAGGCCCGCCGCCTCCACCCACTTCAACCAGCCGCGCCGGAAGTTCCTCGCACGCACCGGCAACCCGGTAGTCGTCTTGAAGATCAGTTCGTCGCGGGCCTTGTCAACGACGAGCGGCGTCAGCGCGGCAGCGACCTTCGGAGTGAACGTCACTGTCCGCCGACCCCGCGCGGTCTTCGGCGTACCGAAGATCAGCGAACCGTCCGACATCTCGTGCATCGCCCGGACAACGGTCAGCCGCCCGCCGAGCACGTCGAGGTTCTTCAGCTGCAACCCCACGGCCTCGCCCCACCGCAGCCCCGTGGACACGAGCAGCAGCACCAGGGGCCGCCAGTGCTCCGGCACTGCGGTGTGCAGCCGCCCCGCCTCGGTCTCGGTCAGGAACCGCATCTCCTTCGGCACCAACTCCGGCAGCTTCGTGTCCCCGCACGGATTGGTACGGATCTTCCTGCCCTGAACGGCCGCCTTCATCAGGCTGTGCAGCAGGCCGTGGCACGACCGGACGGTCTTCGCGGACAGAGGCCGGCGGGCCCACTTCCCCGGACGTTCAAGATCCGGCAGGCCGCTCATCAGCTTGGTCACCCACGCCTGAATGACGATGTTGTTGACCTCGTCGAGGGTCAGGTGTCCGAGCAGCGGCACGATGTGCATCCGCAGCCGCGAGCCCTCGGACTGGACTGAGGTGGGCTTGAGGCCGGTCGCGTGGCCGGGCCACCACCGCTCCACCCACTCGGCGACGGTGAGCTTACCGGCGCGCGGGTCGATGAAGTCGCCGCGGATCTGGTCGGCCTTGAGGGTGGTCAGCCGCTTCTTGACTGACGTCTTGTTGGGCCAGCCCGCCTCGATCGTGACCTTCCTGCCGTCGACGATGTCGCGGATCCGCCAGGTCGGGCCGTTCTTCTCGATCCACACGCGGGGTCAGCTCCGGCGGAACAGGTCGATCATCCTCCGGGTGTCCTCGATCGCGGCGACCTTGTCCCGCTCGCGACGCTCCAGAATGAGCGCGATGATCCGGTCGCGCATCTCCGGCGTGAGCTTCTTGTCAGTGCGGACCAGCTCGATCTCTTCGTCGACTGGCGCGGCGGTGTTGTTCTCAGGTTGAGCTGGGGTCGGGTCGCGGCCTTCGAGGATTGCGGCCACGCTGCCTGACTCCCACCGCAGTGCCCGTTCGATGCCAGCGAACTTGAACTCGCTGGTGCGCCGGCTGCCGTCTTCGAGATATGACCAGGTGTTGCGGTCCATCTCGGCGGCTGCGGCTGCGGCCCGGACGCTCAGGCTCAGCTCGACTCGCCGCGCACGAACCCTCTTCGCCAGCAAATCTCGCCCTCCGCGCTCATCCATGCTCGGCATTCTGCCAGCGGACGGTGGCTGAATACAGCTAACCGTAGGGCCAGGACTCCCCCGTTCAGCCATTGTCAGCAACTTCCTGCCGCAGGCCCTTGCTTACACTGGCTGACAATGGCTAACGTTGGCGCATGGACAGACCAGCCCACGCGGGCGTCGAAATCGACGGCCCCAAGATCAGAGAGCTTCGGAAGCTCCGGGGCGAATCGGTAACCTCTCTCGCCTCCACCTGCGGGATCACCCGCCAGTACCTCTCCCAGATCGAGCGCGGCGACCGTCGCCGGGTGTCCCCGCCGGTTTACGCCAAGATCTGCAACGCGCTGAAGTTGTCGGGTGACCGCCAACGCCGAACCTTGCTGAAGGTTGCGGCATGAGCGAGCCGGCATTCCTCAGCATCCCGCAGCTCGCCGCCCGCTACGGAGTCTCGGTGGACTGGGTGAAGGTCCGCGTGAAGCAGCGCGAGATCCCGTTCACTCGGGCACCCGGCGGCAGGCTCGTACGGTTCACCGCCGAGGACGTCACCCAGATCGACTCGCTGTTCCTCCCCCAGCCGGCCCTCAATGGCCCGCTCGCCAAGCGGATCGCGGCATGACCGACATCCACCCGCTGCGGCTGCGGGCATTCATCGCCCAGGTCGACACCACTGGCGGCATCGACGCCTGCTGGCCGTGGCGTGGGCACCACAACGACGAGGGCTACGGAGTCTTCGGCAAGTCCGGCGCCGGCGCCCACCGCGTCGCCTACGAGCTGATGGTCCGCCCGATTCCCGAGGGCCTGAACATCGACCACCGCTGCCACAACGCCGACACCGCCTGCCCCGGCGGCGTGACCTGCCGACACCGGCTGTGCGTGAACCCGGCGCACCTGGAGGCGGTGACGCAGCGGGACAACGTGCTCCGCAGCCCGCACACGATGCCGCACCACAACGCGGCGAAAACCCACTGCCCGCAGAACCACCCGTACTCGCCGGAGAACACCTACTCCCGGGAGACCGCGAAGGGTCGCGCACGCCGCGAGTGCAAGACCTGTCGCCGCGAGCGCATCGCCGCCCGCGCCCAGAGCGCCGCCTGATCGACCCGGTGCCCACCCGGGCCCGGACACAGAACGACGCCCCCACCAACCGCCAAGTCCGCAGGGGCGTCCGAACCGAAAGGCAGGTTACCCGATGGAACCGCAGACCTGGTTCTTCACCTTCGGGGAGAACCACACCTTCCCCGGCACGGGGGAGCCGCTCGACTTCCGCTTCACGAAGGTGCGTGGCACCCGTGATGAGGCCACCGCCCAGATGCGCCGCCACTTCGGCGACCAGTGGCAGGGCCCGTTCCCCACCGCCGAGCAGGCCCGGGTTGTCGACTTCGGGTTGTCGCGGCTGCGGTCGAAGTTCTGGCCGAAGGCCGCCGCCGAGGTGACCCGATGAGCGCCGTGATCCGCGCCGCCGGCTTCGACAACTTCCGCCAAGCCCTGGCCGACGCCACCGACGAGCAGGTCACCGCCACCGAGGCGTACTGGGCGGACCGGACCGGGTCCAGTGCCGCCACCCACCGGGAGCTGGTCTGCAAGGAGGTCGAGTTCCGGCAGGCCGTGGCCCACGACATCGACACCGCCCACGCGGCCCTGGTCTCCGCGATGGCCCCGCCCACCCGATGGGAGGCACGGCGATGAGCCACACCGATCGCATCCTCAACCAGCGGCACCTCGACACGATGGTCGCCCTCGACACCATCACCCTGCTCGCCGCCCGCGTCCGCAAGCTCCTGTCGTACGACCGCCGGATCTCCATGACCCAGCGGTACACCTACACCACCAGCGCCCCCGAGCTGCTCGTCGGCTGCACCCTCGACACCAAGGCCCGCAACGGCGGAATCGTCGAGGGCGGCGACGACACCGGCCGCTACTTCGGCGTCTACCTCCGACCCGGCCTACTCACCGGCTTCGGGTTCTCCGCCTACGCCTCCGACGGCAACGCCACCGAGGCCGAGGCGTGGAAGAGGTACCACGCCGGCAAGGACACAACCGACCACTGGCACAAGCGCCGCAACATGATCCGACTGACGATCAACGGCGGCATGGACGGCGACTCCGGTCCGGCCCGCGACGACCTGATCGTGGTCCGCGCGTGGAACGAACACGGTGTCTGCGAAGAGAGGGTCATCGGCTTCGACACCGCCGCCTACTGGGCCGCGCGTGACACCGAGGGCGGTGCGTCGTGATCGACCTCGGCAGCATCAGCGTCATCGTCGACCGGCCCGGAGCCACCCCCGCACCCCGGCCCACCCCGCAACCCAAACCCACCGCCGACAACCCGCTGCCCAGCCGCATCGGCCCCACCGTCACCGACGCCGCCGGCTACACGGCATGGCTGGACACGCTGAGCCTCGACGAGCTGATCAACGAGTGCCGGCGCGGTGAAGCCGAGATCGAGTGGACCACCGGCAAGAGCATCGGGCAGGTGGCGTGATGCGCTCTCTCGACCTCTTCGCCGGCCCCGGCGGCTGGGACATCGCCGCACACGGCCTCGGATGGGACGTCGACGGAGTGGAAATCTCCACCGACGCCAAGGCCACCCGCGCCGCTGCCGGGCTGAAGACCATCGCCGACGACGTACGCGACGTCGACCCGATGCCCGGCGAGTACGACGCGCTGATCGCCTCGCCGCCGTGTCAGTCGTTCAGCGCCGCTGGCCTGGGCGCGGGACGTCGGGCGTTGGACGCGGTGCTGCACGGGGTGCGCCGCTACGCCCTCGGGGAGCGGCCCGCGTTCGCCGAGCTGGCCGACCTGACCGGCGACGAGCGCACCGCCCTGGTGCTGGAGCCGCTGCGGGTGGCGCTGGCGATGCGCCCGACGTTCATCGCCTGGGAGCAGGTCCCGCCGGTGCTGCCCGTGTGGCAGGCCTGCGCGGACGTGCTCCGGACCGCCGGCTACTCGGCCGCCGCGGGCTACCTGCACGCCGAGCAGTACGGGGTTCCGCAGACCCGCAAGCGGGCGTTTCTGCTCGCCCGGCGCGATGGCCAGCCTGCCGCCCTGCCGACACCGACGCACTCGCGGTACCACTCCCGCACGCCGGACCGGCTCGACCCGGGCGTCGCGAAGTGGGTCAGCATGGCCGACGCCCTCGGCTGGCAGGACGCGCCCGTCGAGGCAGTCAAGCGCATGGGCCGGGGCATGGTCGAGCGGCACGGGGAGCGCCCCGGCCGGTCGATCGACGCGCCGGCATTCACGGTCCGCGCGGCCGCCGGTGGTACCGAGCCGGGTGGCTTCGTGTGGAAGTTGCGGTCTGGTCAGTCATGGGAAGGCCGGGTCATCGAGCGCCGGATCGACCGACCTTCCCTGACGCTTCTCGGCAGCGCCAACAGGTGCCGATGGGAGCGGGGCGAGGAGACCCGCAAGGTCACGGTCGATGAGGTCGCCACCTTGCAGACCTTCCCCGCCGACTTCCCGTTTCAGGGCGGCAAAAGCGCGCAGCTGCTCCAGGTTGGCAACGCCGCCCCGCCGAAGCTCACCCGCGCTGTCCTGACCGCGGCGGTGGCGTGATGACCACACCACTCCCGCCGGTCTGCCGCCCCTGCCAGGACGCCAGAGACCGGTGGCTCGACAGCCGGCCGTCCCAGGTTCTGCCCCGACTCGGGTTCACCTACGGATCAGGCGCCCGACACGACACGACGACCGCCGGAATCCACGACAACCACCGCTCCCGATACGAGCGGTGGCGGCAGTTGGTCAAGTCCAACCGGGATCTGATCGCCCGCACCTGCCGCGAACAGGGCCACACCGAGGTTCCTGCCGAGAAGGTGCCTGCCGTCATCGAGCTGCCGCTGCTCGACCTGATCGTCGCAGAGGAGGCCGCGTGATGGCCCGCCTCATCCTCGCCGTAGCCGCCCTCGCCCTGGTCATCGCCGCAGCCGTCTACGTCGGCGAAGTCATCGGCGAGCGCCGCGCCAACCGCAGCATCACCGCCGACCTTCAGACGCTCAGCTCAGAGCTGCACACCCAGTACGCGGCGCTGCTGGCCATCCCCGGCGACGACTACCCGGCCATCCTGCACGGCCGGATGGTCGCCGACGAGCACCGCGAGCGCTGGTTGCCAGCCCTCGACCGGCTCGCCGGCCGCAAGCACCTGCGGAGGGTCGCGTGACCCGCCTGCGGATGGCCCTCGACGCCATCGCCGCCGTCGTCACCGCACCCTTCACCCGCCCCGACCCCTGCTGCGACTACGAGGCGCTGGCCGAGGCCATCTGCGCCCAGGCCGCCCGCACGAACGGAGACAAGCCGTGACCGACACCTTCCCCGAGGCCCGCCGCTGGGTCGATGACTACGCAACCACCACAGGCGGGGCCAAGGCCTACGTCGCGCACCAGCTCGCCAATGCCGCCGCCGGGTTGCTCGCCAAGGTCGACGAGCTGCACACCCAGTTGACCGACAGCCGCACCGAGCGGGACAGCGCCGAGCTGGCCGAGACCCGCGCGCAGCGAGACCTCAACAGCGACCTCCTCGACGGTGCCGCCAAGGCGCTGGGCATGGACCTCACGGACCCGGATGTGCACTACGCCTACGAGATCCCGACCAAGGTCGCCGAGCTGGTCGCGGACCGGGATGGACTCATCAAGGTCTTAGCGAAAGCCATCGTCGACCTCAACGAGACCACCGCCGCCCTCGCCAAGTCCCGCGAGCAGGCCGCCAACCTCGCCAACGAGAACGGCCGGCTCGTCTCCGAGAACGCCCGGGTACGGCAGCAGCGCGACGACCTGAAGGCAGTCGTCGAGGCCGTGAGGGTGTGGCGCGAATCCAGCGACGTCCAAACGGTCGGCCTCGACGACGAGGGCATGGCACTGGTCGATGCCTACGACGCCTACGAGATCGACCGCACCCAGGCGGTGGCGTCGTGAGCTACGACCTCCACGACGGCACCGTCCACGCCTGGGCCACCAACCCCACCCCACCGGCCACCTGGCGGCAACGCCTCACCCAGTGGATCGGACTCGACCGGCAGACCAGCACCGGCGGACGGCACCGCCCCGGCAACGTTCGCCCCGTCGACCCCGGACACCTCCTCACCCCCGCCGCCCTGCAACTCGCCACCCGCACCACCGAGGCCGTGCACGCCGACGTCGACCAAGACACCGGCTTCTGGGCACCCCGCGACATCAAGCCCACCGGGGCGTGGACCCAACCGGCGGGCGTCGCCACCGACGACGAGATCCAGCAGTGGGCCGCCGACGGGGCGGCCATCGACGACCAGACCACCACCACGGGGGAGGAGGACCAGTGACGAACGAATACGGACCCGACAAGACCTGCCAGCGCACCGCCTGCGCGACCGAGCCGGCGCACTTGGGCGGGGAGCACATCGACCCGCGCAGCGAGCGCTACGACGGACCGAGCACCACCCTCAACGCTCTGGGCGCCGGGCCGCGTAAGGCCGCTCGCGCGCTGCTCGCCGCTGGGGCTCCGATGCCCGAGGTCGTCGACATGGCCAAGGAGATCCTCCGGCTCAAGGGGCAGGTCGCCGCCGAGCAGGTCGACAAGGACCGCCAGGTCCGGGCCGCCGGTGACCGGGCGCTGGACTGCACCGAGCACGGCAAGGTCATCGCCGACCTGGAGAAGCAGGTCCACCACTTCGACCAGCGCGCCGCCGCCTACGACAAGTCCCGCCTCACCTGCGTGAGCGGACTGCACGAGATCGGCGAGCACCTGAGTGCACTTCAGGCCAAGGCCAAGCAGGGCGGGCAGTTGCCGTCCAGCAAGGAACTGGTCGACGCACTCGCCAAGGCCGTCGCGAAGCTGAGCGAGCGGGGGCGGGTGAAGTGAGCGCGGCGACCCTGACCCGACTGGCCCTGCCGCTCGACGCCAACTGGCGGCTGCGGGGGCACTGCGTCACCCGGCCCGTCGATCCCGACGTCATGTACCCCGACCACGACGCCGAGGACAGGGCCCGCGCCAAGCGCCAGTGCGGCGGCTGCCCCGTCCAGCGCGAGTGCTTCATCGACTCGATCGACCAGCGGGACTTCGAGGGCGTACGGGCCGGGATGACCGGCGGAGAGCGCAAGGCGTGGTTCGACGAGCACCACCCCGACGGCAAGCGGCTCAGCGCCGAGCGGGCCGGACGCGGCAAGACCACGCCCATGGGCTGCGCGCGCTGCCAGGTGCCACGCCTCCAGCACGCGGCGAAAGACCACTCCTACCGGCCGCCGGCCATGCGCACCGTGCTGGCCCGCGCCGCCGCACTCAAGAACGGGAGCAAGGCCGCATGACCGCCATCGAACAGATCACCCTTTTCGGGCCGCCCGTGCCCGTTGAGGTCGCCCCGCCGCGCAAGGTCGACGGCGTCCAGTGGGCCAGCTACAACCCCGTCAAGCGCGTCCAGTGCCAGCACTGCGTGCTCGTCACCCACGAGCAGCGCGGCGCCGGGCCGGTCGACATCCGCAGCGCCAAGCGGCGGCGGGTCACCAGTGACGGGGAGCTGCTGCTCTGCAAGGACCACGCCGACCGCCAGTACGCCGAGGACGAAGCGGCCGGGCTGGTCGGCAAGGACAAGAAGGTCGCCTCGAAGCGCAAGCAGAGGCCGGCGTCATGACCACCACCGAGGTCATCGTCACCGAGCCCGGCCTATACCCGGGTATGCCCGAGGACGTCTACCACGCTGACCCGGTTCCCGGCGGCAGCCTGTCATCGACCGGCGCCCGGAAGCTGCTGCCGCCGTCCTGCCCGGCCAAGTTCCGGCACTGGCTCGACTACGGGCAGGCGCCCAAGGACGCATTCGACCTTGGCCACGCCGCACACCTGAAGGTGCTCGGGACCGGCGCCGAACTGGTCGTGGTGGAGGCCCCGGACTGGCGCACCAAGGCCGCCAAGGAGGCGAAGGCCGCCGCGCACGCTGCGGGCAAGGTACCGCTGCTGGAGTCCGACCACGAGCGTGTGGTCGACATGGCCGCCGCCGTGCGCCGGCACCCCATCGCCGGGCCGCTGCTCGCGCCCGAGGCTGGGCAGGCGGAGGTGTCCGCGTTCTGGATCGACCAGGCCACCGGCGTGTGGTGCCGCGCCCGCTACGACTTCCTCCGCCACGCCGTGCCCGGCCGGCGCCGACTCATCGTCGACTACAAGACCACGACCTGCGCCGACCCGGAGACCATCCGCCGGACCGTCAACAGCTTCGGCTACTTCCAGCAGGACGCCCACTACGGCGACGGTGCCGTACGGCTCGGCCTCGCCGACGACCCCGCGTTCGTCCTCGTCTTCCAGGAGACCGAGGCCCCGTACCTCATCACCGTCGTGCAGCTGGATCCGGTCGCCCGACGCATCGGCCGCGACCTCAACGCGCAGGCCCTCGGCATCTACGCCGAGTGCGTCCGCGCCGACGAGTGGCCCGGCTACAGCAACGACATCGAACTCATCGCCCTGCCCGCGTGGGTGGAGCGCCAGCACACCAAGGAGATCTGGTGACCAACGCCATCGACCGCATCACCGCGCCCGCCATCCCCACCCCGGCGCACCTCGGCCAGGCCACCGCCATCGAGCAGTCCAGGGCCGTCGCCGAAGTTCAGGCCGCCGTCGTCGCCGCGAAGCAGATGCCCCGTGACATCGACCGGGCGCTGGCCGACATGCGCCGCTCCTGCGGGCAGCCGGCGCTGGCGTCGCGCGCGTTCTTCAACTTCCCGCGCGCCGGGCAGACCGTCTCGGGGCCGTCCATCCACCTCGCCCGGGACCTCGCCCGATGCTGGGGAAACATCCAGTACGGCATCGCTGAGCTGCGCCGCGACGACGCCGCCGGCATCAGCGAGATGCAGGCGTTCGCGTGGGACGTCGAGACCAACACCCGCAGCGCCTCGATCTTCATCGTCCCGCACAAGAAGGACACCCGCGGCGGGGCCAAAGACATCACCGACCTGCGCGACATCTACGAGAACAACGCCAACCAGGGCGCACGCCGCGTCCGTGAGGCCATCTTCGCCATCTTGCCCACCTGGTTCACCGAGGAGGCGCAGGAGTTGTGCCAGAAGACGCTGGCCAGCCCCAGCGGTCCGGACCTGGCCCAGAAGATCGGCACGGCGATCAAGGCGTTCGAGCGGCGCGGGATCACCCTCGAGCAGTTGGAGCAGAAGGTCGGCGTCAAGCGAGCCGACTGGACGGGCGAGGAGTTCGCGCAACTCGACGTGCTGTTCGGCTCGCTGCGCCGCGGGGACATCAGCCAGGACGAGGCGTTCCCGCCGGCTCGGGTCACCGCTGACGACTACGCCCCTGCGGGTGCGTGAGCCATGGCCACCGCGACCGCTCATCGCTCGACCGTCACCCCGCATCGGACCGTGAAGGACCGGATGCCGCCGACCTGCCGGCTGCACCCCGCAGCCCGTCAGGCTGGCTGCCCCGCCTGCCGAGCCCGGGACGCCTGGTACAACCGCCAGCGCCGCCGCCAACTCAGCGCCGGCACCTGGCAGCCACTCACCCCCACCGGCCCGGTCGCCGCGCACATCGAGTCCCTGCTCACCGCCGGGTGGACGCTGCGCCAGATCGCCGAGAAGGCCGGCGTCGATCAGGGCGCCATCAGCGACATCCGGCGCGGCCGGCGCGCACGGGGCGTCACCGCGCTCATGGCCGCCACCCTGCTCGGCGTCACCGGACCCGCCCCCGAAGGCTGGACCGTGCCCAGCGTCGGCACCCGCCGCCGGCTGCGCGCGCTCGGGGCCATCGGCTACACCCGCCCGCACCTCGCCCGGCTGCTCGGGGTCAGCACGTGGGTCATCAACCAGTGGCTCGAAAGCGAGCGGGTCCTCACCACCACCCGCGACAGGGTCAAGGCGGTGTTCGACGAGTACTGCCTGATCCCCGGCCCGAGCGAAGCCGCACGCCGCCGGGCGAAGTACTTCGGGTCACCGCCACCGCTCGCCTGGGACGACATCGACGACCCGAACGAGCAACCCAACCTCGGCGACACCAAGCGCAGCGACGACTACGACGAGACCACCGTCGGCCAAGCGTGCGAGGGCCGGCTCACCTACGCGCAGATCGCCATGCACCGACCCGACCTCATCGAAACCGTGCGCCGGCTCGCCAAGACCCTCACCGACGCCGAGATCGGCCACCTCCTGCGCTGGCCCGGCGCCAACGACCAGCGCACCGCGCGCAGCCCCAGCCGGGCCACCAACTCCATCACCAAGGTGCGCCTCGACAACGGCATCCCCGCCTGCTCGCGGCCCCCATCCATCGCCCCACGCATCCGCACCGGCACCCGCCGCACCACCCAGGCCGCCTGATGACGGCCCGCCCTGACACCGGAACCGGCCGGGACGCCCGCGCTCACGTCGCGGCAGGGCCCCACACCACGACCACCACGACCAACAGGGGGGACCTGATGACCAGCACCACCCCAAGCGCCGACGAGGTCCGCGCCCTGCCGTACCAGGACACCGCCCAGCGCGCTGTCGCCGCCCTCACCAGCGGACAGGAGACGTTCACGCTCACGCAGGTCGCCTACCTCACCGCCCTCGCTTTCCAGATGGGCGTAGCCACCGCCGACGGACCGTCCGACGACCCCGCGCTGTGGAACCTCGCCTACCAGGCCGGCTACATCAACGGAAACGACGACGGCGAAGAACGCACCCTCGCCGAGGTCTGGGAAGGGCTGCGGTACGCGTTTAGCGGACCCAGGCGCAAGGCCCGCGACGGCGTACCCGGCAACCTCACCGCCGCCGACGCCCTCTGGTGGCACAACGAGGCCGTCAAGCGACGCGACGCCCGCCGGGCCGCCGACCGAGCCGTGCCCCGCGCCGGTGACTTCCCCGGCGGCAGCCGCGGCGTCGACTGGGAGACCGGCCGCCCGGTGCGCGAACTCCGGGTGGCGGCGTGACCACCGTAGACATGGACCTGCCCGTCAGCGAGTACGACGGCGAGCTCTGGCCCGAAGGCTGGGAAGAGTTCGAGCCCGCCGCCGAGGTCGCCCAGCAGGCACTCAACTCCGGCGCCACCACCGTGCCGCTGGTCAATCTGCCCGACGCGTTCTGGAGCAGCCGGCCCCTGTTCAAGCACATCCGCGAAGCCGCCTGGGCGTCCGTCACCTCCGCCGACGCCGTCCTCGGATCGCTGCTGGCCCGCGCCTCGGCGATGGTCCACCACCACATCAAGTTCGACTCCGGCCGCGGCCCCACCGGCTCGCTCAACACCTTCGTCAACCTCATCGGCCCGTCCGGCGCCGGCAAGACCGAGGCGATGCGCACCGCCACCCGACTGATCCTGCCGCCCCGCTACCTGGCCCGCCTCGACGGCACCCCAGACCCGGAGCTGTACCGCGACGGCATCGGCCTCGGCACCGGCGAGGGTATGGCCGAGGCGTACATGGGCTGGATCCAACAGGAGACCGGCGAGCTCGACCGCAAGGGCGAACCGAAGACGGAGAAGGTCCGCGCCCAGGTCCGGCACAACGCGTTCTTCTACGCCGACGAGGGCCAGACCCTCACCAAGATGATGAAGGAGCGCCAGGGGACCACCGTCGGCATGGCGATCCGCACCGCCTGGACTGGTGGGGCACTCGGGCAGGCCAACGCCCGCGAGGAGAACACCCGCTTCCTGCCGGACGGCTCGTACGCGATGGGCATGCTCATCGGCTACCAGCCGAAAGTCGCTCAGGATCTGCTCGCCGACGGTGGGCCGGGCACCCCGCAGCGGTTCCTGTGGCTGTCGGCGATCGACCCGCACATCCCCGACGAGCCGGTGCCGCTGCCCGACCCGACGCGGCTCACCCTCGGCGGCGACCTGGTCCGCGACATCAACCCGGTCGTCACGTTCCCGCCGGACCTGCGGGCGCAGCTGCGGCGGGAGCAGTTGGCCCGCCAGCGCGGCGAGGTGGTCGTCGACGAGCTCGACTCGCACGTGCCGCTGATGCGCTGCAAGCTCGCCGCCCTCCTGGCTCTGCTCGATGAGCGGTTCGAGGTCACCTGGGAGGACTGGGAGCTCGGCGGACTGATCTGGGCCACGTCGTGCGCCGTCCGTGACCGGCTCATCGAGTTCGGCCGGCAGGAGGCCGAGATGACCCGACAGGCGCAGCTGGAGAAGCGGCGGCAGGAGGCCGTAGCGATCCGCCTGGCCGAGCGTGGCGTCGACTCGACGGTGGAGCGGGTGGCGGCCTGGATCTGCGACAAGGTCCGCGAGAAGGGCCCGATCGCGAAGGGGAAGTTGCGCAAGCTCCTGCCGGCCCGGGACCGCGATTGGTTCGAGCCCGGTCTATCTCACGCCGAGGCGCTGCGGTGGGCAGTCATCGATGAAGACCGCTTCGTCAAGCCCGGTCCGGCACGCGTGGACAGGGGGGGTGGACAGGTGGACACGTGTCCACCCCCTGGGGGCGAAAAAGGGGCTCCAGAGGCCGAAATCGGGGATCGCGGAAATGAGTGACGAAATGACTACGGAGAGCCACATGGGCCCTGACCTCTATAAAGAAAGATCAACTAACAAAAAAACCCCTGACTACGTGACGCGCGCGAGGCGAAACCGCGAGGGGTCGGGGGTGGACATGTCCACCTGTCCACCCCCCAGCCCGGATGTCCACCCCACGGACCCCGAGCCCGTCGGTCCTCTTGCCGAGCAGTTCCTCGACCGGCTCGCAGCGCAAGACACCGACCCGGCCGCCCGCCGCCGCGCCGTCCTCGACCGCCTCAGCCGCGCCAACACCACCAACCCACTCGTCCGCCCCAAGCCCTGAGGAGCCCGCCATGACCCAGCCGACCCAGACCGCCGAACACCACGCGCCGCTGCTTGCCCTCACCGCCGACGAGACCCAGGCGGTCATCAAGGGCGCGCTGATCTTCTACGCCGGAGAGGGAGCCATGGACGGCGACACCTACCACGCGCTGCACGACGCGCTCGTCAAGCTGTTCCCCGCGAAGGCCACCACCGAGGTGAAGCCGTGACCGCCCCCAAGGTGCTCGGCCTCGACCTTTCACTCACGTGCACCGGCGTTGCCGGCAACGGCTGGACCGACACCATCGAGCCCGTCAAGCGCGGCGCCGCCTTCCGCGACCGCAAGGACAAGACCCGCGACCGGCAACTGCGCGACGCCTACCGGCACCACCGGCTCCGCACCATCCGTCAGCCGATGAGCGCCTACCTCGGATGCGCCGACCTGGTCGTCATGGAAGGTCTCGCGTTTGACGCCCACGACACCGACCGGCAGCAAGCCGGCTTGTCCTGGATGGTCCGCGACTCCCTCTGGCACTGGGAGGTCCCGTACGCCGTTGTCTCGCCGTCCGTGCTTAAGCAGTTCGTCACCGGCGACGCGTTCGCCAGCAAGGACGACGTCAAGGCCACCATCGCCGACTGGTTCGCCTGGTTCGACGGCGGCCATGACGAAGCCGACGCCGCCGGCCTCATGGCCATGGGCTACGCGCACCTCGGGATGCCGCTCGGCCCGCTGCTGGAGCACCAGGTGACCGCCCTGGGCAAGGCGGCGTGGCCAGAGATGCCCGCGCCCTGCGCCCACGAATGGCACGGCGCGGACGGTGGGCGCTGCCCCGGCTGCGGTTGGGACTCCCACCCGATCCCCGCCGGGCCGACCCCGCCGATTGTGCTGGACGACTTCCCGGACGTGGCCTTGGTGCCGGGCCAGGCCGGACGGCACGCCGGCACCCACACCATCGACCTGCCCGCACAGGAGGCGTCGTGAAGCCCGACCGCGCTTGCCCCGACTACCCGAACGAATGCGTCCACCCATGGGCGCACGCCCGCACCTACGAAGAGGTGAAGGCGGCCGAGGCGAGGTACGAGATCGACGACACCGTGAACATCAACTTTCGTGGAGCGGTGGTAACGGCGGTCAGCGCGCGCGGGGCGATCCAGGTCCAAAGCGCGGGCTGCTCGTTCTGGGTCCACCCGGACGACAGCGACACCGAGATCACCCGGTGCTGACTCCAACGACCCATGCCCCTAAAAGCAGCGTTCTGCCCCTACAGATGGATCTAGAGAAGGAAACAGAGATGACCGAGCCGAATCCAACCGTCGTGGAGCCGGACCCTTCGCTGGTCCTGCTGCTCTCTGACGAACTGCGCCGCTCCGCCGAGGCGGGAGAGACGAACGTCGCCGCCGCCGAGCGCGTCCTGACGGTTCTCACCGTCCAAGGCCGGGTGCTCAACCCGAGCAGCGACGTGCACGACGTGTGCGGAGCCATCGCCCGTTTGGTCCGCGCCACCGTCATCGGCAGCGCGCAGGAAGCCGTAGCCCGTGCCGCCTATCGGGCTGCTCTGGCCGAGGCCCAGCACACCGGTTAACTCCCATTAACCCGTGAGATCCACAGACAAGACGATCACTAAAGGAGAGATCGACATGCCCACCACAGCCATCACGACTCCGGTCGCCGACATGTCCAACATCGAGTTGGTGTGTGCTGCCGCCACCGCCGCCCGTGGCGGACCCCGACCGCAGGGCGGTTCATGGGTGCTCGGCCGCTTGGGTGACTCGCTGGCCGAGTTGCTGGAGCAGGTCGCCGAGAACTACGACACCGACCGCGACGACAGCCCGGAGTGCCCGAACTGCTGCGCTGGCAGCATCCCGTGCGGCCCGCACCCGCCGATCGACTTCCACTCCGTCTGCGGGGGGCCGGTCGACCAGTGCACCTGCCTCGACCCGGCGGTGCGGGTCGCCCGCGCGCTCCTGAGTCAGCCGTGACCACTGACGTCGCCGTGCGGCACGAGCTGGGCGACCACCTCGCCCAGCTCACCGCCGCCTACCTCGCCACCCTCCACCCCAACACCGCCAAGGCCGCCCTGCATCGCGATAACTGACGAATGGAGATCGACGTGACCGACGTAGTCGCGCGGACGTGCCCGACATGCAGAAAGCTCCGCCCGGCGGACGACTTCCGCTCTGCGGGCCATCGCGCACAGTGCGGGCAATGCCGTGAGCGGACGAACGTCGCAGCCCGTGAAGCGCGCGACGGGTGGTCACCAGCTCGTGTGACGCACCTCTGGCGGCGGTATCGGATCCGCCCGGCCGAGTACGACCGCCTGCGGGAGGAGCAGGACTACTGCTGCGCTATCTGCGGCATCCACGAGTGCGACCTTCCGGTCCTGCGGTCGGGGCGTCCTCGCCTCGACGGGCAGCCGGCCGCCCAGCCGTTCCGACTGGTGGTGGATCACTGCCACGGCTCCGGCCAAGTGCGCGGGCTGCTCTGCCAGGACTGCAACATCGCCATCGGCTGCGCCAAGGACTCGCCGGAGATTCTGCGCGCGGCGATCACCTACTTGGAGGCACGCAACGGTGCCTCCAGCCCTCGTTCGTGAGAGCTGACATTCCCAAGGACCAGAAAGAGAGATCGACATGACGACCGACGGCAGCCGCAACAGCGAACTGAAGCAGGTACGTGCCGAGCGGGACTGGTTGTTCGCCGCCGCCAACTACGACACGCGGATGCGATTTCTCGCATGGGTGGCCGAGTCACACCAAGCGGAGGAGGCCAAGGCGGACGCGCTGAAGGGCCGAGGCTTCATCGTCTTTGCCAACGACACCGTCGATGAGATCGACGAGGGCGACGAGGTCAGCACCTGGACCGCACCCGGCCTGTACGACGCGCTGGCGTTCGCCGGGTACGCGCGGACCTCGGACCCGGACACGAAGACGTTCGACGGCTGTATCGACCTACGTACCGACGGCAGGACGGTCGTCATCTTCACGACTGGCAAGAAGCCGTACGAGCACGTCCTGCCCGCCGAGGTGGCCGAGGTCTTCCTGCGCTGGTACTGGGACAACGCCGAGGCCCAGCCGTGAGCGACCTGACCCCGGTCGACTGGGCACCCGCCACCCGCGACACCCACCTCTCCGACGACGCCTGGGCCCTCATCGACGAAGCCACCCCACCCAGCACCCGCCGCGCCTACCGCGAAGAGTGGAACCGCTTCACCCGCTGGTGCGACACCGAACAACGCACCCCACTACCCGCCACCGCCCAAACCCTCGCCCAATACGCCGCGCACCTCGCCGGCCGCGACCTCGCACCATCCAGCATCGGCAAAGCCATGGCCGCCATCACCAAAGCCCACCAGACCGCCGGCCACGGTGAGCCCGACCGGCGCGGAGCCCGGGAGGTCCTGCGCGGCTACCGACGCCGCTACGCCCGCACCGGCGGCACCACCAAACGGGCACCCGCCCTCACCCTCGACGCCCTACGCGCCATGGTCGCCACCCTCGACCCGGCCACCCTCGTCGGTGTCCGCGACCGCGCCATCATCGTCCTCGGCTTCGCCATGGGAGCCCGCCGCAGCGAGATCGCCGCCCTCAACCTGACCGACCTCGAACCCCACCCCGAGGGCATCCAGGTCACCGTGCGCCTGTCCAAGACCGACAAGGACGGCACCGGACGGATCGTCGCCGTGCCGTACGGCTCCAACATCGCCACCTGTCCCGTGCGCAGCGTGGCCCAGTGGCGGGAAGCCCTCGCCCACCACGGACGCGACACCGGGCCGCTGTTCCTGCGCATCGACCGGCACGGCCGCCTCGGGCACGTCGCCACCGGCAAAGGCGACCCCGACGGGCGCATCACCGGCGAAACCGTCGCCGCGATCGTCCGCCGCGCCGCCGAGGCCGCCGGCCTGGACGCCGCGCAGGCGTACTCGGGGCACTCGCTGCGGCGCGGGTTCGCCACCGCCGCGTACTCCGCCCCCGACGCCGACCTGGTCCGGATCGCCCGGCACGGCGGCTGGAAGGAGGGCTCCGCCGCGCTGTTCGGCTACCTGGAGGAAGTGGACCGCTGGCGGAAGAACCCCGCCGCCGGCATCGGCCTGTGAAGGAGACACCCATGGACGACATGCAGCGCTACCGCGAGATCCGCGACAACGCCGACCCCGAAGACCCGGTGAAGACCCTCCGCCTGTCGCTGATCGTCGCCTGCGACGAGGCGCTCGCCGAGGCGATCCGGCTGGAGCGGCAGGGCAAGCCCGGCAAGGTGCGGGCGCTGGGCTTCACCGAGACCGCCGACCTGCTGGAGCGGGCCGAGTCGGCGATCCGTCGGCAGGTGGCCGCCGAGATACGGGTCGAGGCCGCGCGGTCTGAGGAGCAGGACGGCAAGGGCTACACGTACGCCTACGGATTCGCCGACGCGGCTGACTTCGTAGCCCGTCACCTGACCGACGACACCACCGCGCCGCGCTGAGCGGCACCAACGAGGAGGACAACGACATGATCGTCACCGTCACACCAACCATCGGAGATGGCACCGTCGTCCGCTGGTACTACGACGCCGACGCACTCGCGGACCTGCACGGCATCGAGCCGATGGTCAGCGCGTCTCGCAACGGCGTCCGCATCGGGACGTACCTGCACTGCGTGCCCGACGAGATCATGACCACCGCGCAGGACGCGTACGAGCAGCTGCGACGCGACAGCGACGCCGACCTCAAGCACCTCGCCACCCACACGCGGGCTGGCCTGTTCGCACCGCTGGTGCCGGTGACCCCGTAAACGACGGTGGGCCAGCACCTCGCCGATGCTGGCCCACCCCGGACACCCCGTAGGACGCCCGCACTGATCACCGGCCAGCCTACAAGGGGGGACCCGAACCATGACGATCCTCTGCGTCGCCGCGCACTGCGGCATGCCGCACCACCACACCGACGACTGCACCGACCCGGACTGCCATGGCTGCCTGCCCCGCCTGGCCGCCGACGGGCTTCGCCTGTGCGAGGTGGACACCCGTCGTCTCGCCGAGGACGCCCGCACCGCCGCCGTGCTGTACGACGACCTGGCGCTCACCCTGATGCCGGGCGGTCGCGGCGGTGAGCGGGTGTCGACGTCCAGCACCGGCGCGCCCATCCCCGACAGCGGCGTCATGGAGGCTCGGGACGCCATCTACAGCACCCTCACCGCACTGGTCCGGTTCATCTCCGAAGAGCGAGGCATCGTCATCCCGTGGGAGTGGCGCACGGAGACGCTGCCGGAGGGCTTTATTGGCCCGCCACGGCGCATTCGGGTCGGGGTGGGGTACGCATCCGCCCTGAGCGCGTACATCGCCACACACACCGTCTGGCTGGCCGCGCACCCCGCTGCTGACGAGCACGCCCGGGATCTGCGGGACATCGCCTCCGACCCGCGCACCCGACGTCTCGCCTACCCGGCCGGCTCGGACCGGTTGTACATCGGGGACTGCCCGCTCATCGTCCGCGACCTCGACGGCGTGGAGTCCGTATGCGGGACGCGGGTGTACCAGCACGGTGAGCAACTGCTGATCCAGTGCGCCGGCTGCGGCACCGACGAGACCGTGGAGTGGTGGCAGCGGCAGATCGTGGGCGAGGTGACGGCCACGGTGGACGCGTACGCGGCGGCGGCCGACCTGGCGCTGCGGCACCACCGGCCGGTGGATCCGGCGTTGCTGCGGAAGTGGGCGTCGTTGGAGGCGCGCAAGGCGGAACGCAACGAGGCGTACCAGCCGCGCATCAACCGGTGCGGGAAGGATGAGCGAGGCCGGACCCTGTACGACCTGAAGGAGCTGCGTGACTACGCGGAGCGGGTGTGGGCGGCGGTGGCCGCGTGAGTACCGCGACGTTCGGCCGCTGGTGCTTCACAGGGGGCTGGGTGTTCATGGCTGCCTTGACGGCTGCCTGGCGGCTAACGGACTGGCCGGACTGGGTAGGCGCATCCGTCGTCGTCGTGGTCGGCCTCTGCTCGTTCCGCCTGATAGATCGGCTGGCACCGCCAGCGCGCCAGCTTGACACTGATCGTTCACACCCCGATTCTTAGGGTGGCTGAAATGCGATAGCGCCACACGACTCCGAAGCCCCGCCGTTTCCCCCGAGATGGCGGGGCTTCGTCGTACCCGGGGGCGGGATAGCGGACAGGCTGACTGTGGCGGACAGCCTGCCCGCACCGCACAGCGGGGGGCGCAACAAACCCGGGGGCATCACGCTGAGGGGGCATGGCATGGCCACCACCACCCAGCGAGGCTACGGGTGGGAGCACCAGCAGGCCAGGGCCAAGGCCCTCGCCCACCTGCGCCAGGCAGGCACACTGCCCTGCCCGTTCTGCCACCAACCCATGACCACAGCCATGCGGTTGCACTACGACCACTACCCACCCATCGCCCTCGGTGGTGGTGGACCAGGCACAGTGCGCCGCCTCGCCCATGCGTCATGCAACTGCCGAGCTGGCCAGGAGATAGGCCAGCAGCGCCGTGCACGCACACGCACGCGAGCGAAGCGTAAACCGAAGCCCAACGCGACCAACTCGCGCAGATGGTGACGGTGGGTGAGGGTAGGGGGGCACCCCCGGCACGCAGAGTGACCCTCCATGACCCTTCGCCTTCCGTCAGGCGTCTCTCCCCCCGGCACTGGATCTTGGAGGCGGCTTGTGGGCACCCCGGCAGCTGAGCGGCAACGCAAGTCGCGGGCCCACCGCGCTGGTGACCACTCGCTTTGCGTCGGGGGTCGCTGTGACGCCGTGACAGTCACAGAATCAGTCACGCCGGCCGTCACGCCGGCTGTGACAAAGCCAGCCGTGGACCCGAAGGCGCCGCAGCTCGGGACGCGGGGGCGGCGCCTCTGGAAGCAGTGCACCGACGACGGCGCGGCACTTAAGCCGGCCGAGCGGGTGCTGCTCGAAGAGGCGTGCCGCACCGCCGACCGGCTGGACACCCTCGATCGGATCCTGCGGGGCGACGAGGACGCGTGGATGCGGTTCCGGTCACTGAACGACGACGGGTCGATCGTGTCGGTGGTCGTCAACAACGTGCTGTCGGAGGCCCGGCAGCAGCAGGTAGCGCTCAAGGCGCTGCTGGCCGAGCTACGCACGTCACGAAGCACAGCTGCGGGCCGCGCCGGTGGACGTGGCCGACCGGCCGCCCCGTCAAGCGGCAAGAGAGGCGGCGCCGGTGTTACTGACATCGCCGACCGCATCGCTGCACGGCGCCGCAACGCCGCGGGTTAGCACCCATCCGCCGTACGTGGACACGTTCGGCCCAGACGCGGTCGAGCTGATGGCCCGCTGCGGGCAGGTCATGGACGGCTGGCAGGCCGACGCCTTGGACGTGATGCTCGGCATCCGCCCGGACGGCAAGTGGGCCTGCTTCGAGTACGCCGAGTGGTGCCCGCGCCAGAACGGCAAGGGCGGCATCCTCGAAGCCCGTGCGATGGCCGGCCTGTTCGCGCTCGACGAGCGCCTGATCATGTGGAGCGCTCACGAGGTCAAGACCGCGATGGAGGCGTTCCGGCGCATCCAGTGGCTGCTCGGCCAGATTGGTGAACGGGTAAGCGAAACCCTGTTTGAGGTTGACGGGTCGCTGGTGAAGGTCATCAACCAGAACGGCGACGAGGGGTTGGAGCGGCTCGACACCGGACAGCGCCTGAAGTTCATTGCCCGCAGCAAGGGCAGCGGCCGGGGCTTCTCCGGCGACGTCAACATCATCGACGAGACGTTCGCCTACACCCCAACGCAGCAGGCAGCGCTGATGCCCACCATGTCGGCGCGCCCGAACCCGCAGATCATCTACGCGTCGAGCCCGCCGTTGACCGCGGCAAGCGGCGAGGTGATGTTCGCGCTACGGCTGCGCGGCGACGGGACCGCTCCCCGCCCGAAGGACACGCCTGACTGGGTGCAAGACGAGGCGCTCGGCTACCGCGACTGGGGCCTCAGTGGCGACCTCGACAACCTTGACGGGATCGACCTGGGCGACGAGGTGAACTGGGCCGCGACGAATCCGGCCAAGGAGATCCGCATCAGCCGTGAGCACATCGCCCGCGAGAACAGGGCGATGTCGCCCGAGGACTTCGCCCGTGAGCGCTGCGGGATCTGGCCGCGCTGGTCTGGCAATGAGGTGCCCACGTGGCAGGTGATCGGTGAGCCCGAGTGGGACGCGAAGCGGGACCCGCTCTCGCAACTGGAGGGCAGACCGGCCATCGGCGTTTACGTCCCGCCGGACCGGTCGTACGCGGCGATTGGCCTGGCCGGCGCGAGGCTTGGCGGCGGTCGGCATGTCGAGGTGGCCGGCAACGGCCAGGTTCTGGACTACCGGCCCGGCGTGCGCTGGGTGGTCGCCCGACTCAAGGAGCTGGAGCGGCACGAGCCATCGGTGCTGGTCATTGATGACAAGGCACTGGCTGAAGAGGCCGAAGAGGCTGGCCTGACAGTGCATAAGGCGAACGTGGCTGACGTGGTTACCGGCTGCCAGTTGCTGTACGACGGCGTGGCTGGTCGGGACCTGGCAGGCCGGGATGTGCACCACCTCGGTCAGAAGGAACTCGACGACGCGGTGGCCGGCGCGGTGAAGCGGGACGTGGGCGGTTCGTGGGCATGGGCGCGCCGCGACCTGGCCGTGGACGTAACCACAGCCGCCGCGGTGTCGCTGGCCTTGTTCGGCCATTCGACACCGCGGGTGCACCGCCCGACTACCAGCGAACCGTGGGGAGCGTGGCTGTGAAGCGCAACCCGAGACGGCGGATCAGCCGTGTCATGCGGGCACGGCTCGCCTATTCGATCGGGGTCCTCCTGGTCGCCGTTGGGATCGGGCTGGCGCTCGGTCTTGGCTGGGGTCTTGTGGCTGCCGGCGTCGGGGTGGTCGCCGCCGCCGTGCTGCTCTACGACGTCGACGAGCCGGAGCCGGTCGAGCAGGAGGGGGCGCGGTTCAGGTGACGAACCTCCTGCGTGCCGCAGGCCGATTGCTCGCGACGCGGCACGATGAGCTGCACGGCTTCCAGGGCAACCAGTACTGGGGCTACCCGCTGTCGTCGTGGCGCCCGAACGAAGAGGGCATCGGCTCCGACTTCACCAACCTGGTCAGCCAGGCGTACAAGGCCAACGCCATCGTGTTCGCCTGCGAGCTGACCCGGATCGCTTTGTTCTCCGAGGCGCGCTTCCAGTGGCGGCAGTTGCGCAAGGGTCGACCGGGTGACCTGTTCGGCACCGACGATCTGAGCATCCTGGAGCGCCCCTGGCCGGGTGGTACGACTGGTGACCTGCTGGCCCGGATGTTGCAGGATGCTGACTTCGGCGGATCCGCGTTCGTGGCCCGCCCAGAAGAGCGGCCCGACAGGCTCATGCGGCTACGCCCGGACTGGGTGACGATCGTCATGGGCTCGCAGGACGCGCCTGACGAGGCGAACGTCGCGATGGACGCCGACTTCCTGGGCGTTATGTACCACCCCGGCGGTCAGGGCTCTGGTCGAGCGGCGATTCCGTTGCTGGCCGATGAGGTCGCTCACTTCGCGCCGAACCCCGATCCGCTGGCCGCCTACCGGGGCGTCTCGTGGCTGACGCCGATCCTGTCGGAGATCCAGGCTGACCGGTCCGCAACGGCCCACAAGCTGGCGTTCTTCACCAACGGGGCGACCCCGCAGATGGTCGTGACCCTCGGCGCCGAGGTCAAGCCGGAGGCGTTCAAGGACTTCGTCGCCAAGCTCGACGCCGGGCACCGCGGAGTGAGCAACGCCTACCGCACGCTGGTCCTCGGCGGCGGCGCATCGGTCAACGTGGTCGGCAAGGATCTGGCGCAGCTGGACTTCAAGGCCACCCAGGGTGCTGGGGAGACGCGCATCGCTGCTGCGTCGGGCGTCCACCCGGTGGTTGCGGCGCTGTCGGAGGGTATGGCGGGCAGCAGCCTCAACGCCGGCAACTTCAACGCCGCGAAGCGCCTGGTCGCCGACCGCACACTGCGCCCACTGTGGCGTGGCGCCTGCGCGGCTCTGGCGAACATCGTCCCCGCGCCATCGGGCGCCGAGCTGTGGTTCGACGAGCGGGACATCTCGTTCCTGCAAGAGGATCGCAAAGACGCCGCCGAGATCGAGCAGATCAAGGCGGCGACGATCCGTCAGCTGGTCGACGGGGGCTTCGATCCGAAAACCGTCATCGCCGCCGTTGAGGCCGAGGACATGACCATGCTCCGGCACACCGGCATGTTGTCGGTGCAACTCCAGGCACCGGGCGCGACGCCACCGGCTCGACCGATCAGTTCACAGACGGCACTGGAAGCGGGAGGCACACCGTGAGCGACTTCATCCGCGCTGTCGCGCTCGATGACATCCGGATCCGCTCTGGTGGTACCGGCCGCACCGTCGAGGCGTACGCGGCCATCTTCGACGAGCCGGCGGAAATCATCGACGCCGACGGGCACTACTTCGAGGTGAATCATCGGTCGGCGTTCAACCGCACTATCTCGCGGCACCAGGGCGCCGGGTTTCCGGTGGTCTACAACCACGGCATGACGATTGCTGGCACGCCCAGCGATCGCGGCTCGGTGCCGATCGGCGTCTCGAAGGAGGTGCGGGTAGACGCGCGAGGCGTGCTCACGATCAGCGAGTATGGCAACTCCGAGCTTGCGGACGAGGTTCTCGAAGCCATCCGCATGGGCGCGGTGAAAGCCCAGTCGTACGGCGGGCGCTTCGTCAAGTCGGACCCACAGTTGCGGCCTGGTCAGCAGTACCGGGCCGGCGCGGGCGGGAGACTGCGCACCGTCACCCGTCTTGAGGTGATGATGCGTGAGTTTGGGCCAACGCCGTTCCCGGCATTTGCCGGAGCTGCCATCACCGGTGTCCGAGCGCAGCAGGTGCTCGGCGCTCTCCTTACCGCCCCTGCCGAGCGGCGGCAGGCGCTGCTCGACCAGCTCGACCGGCTGACCCCTCCCCTCGCCGAGGTGGACCCGGACAGTCTGGATCATGTCGACCCTCCGGAAGTCCCGGACACCGTCGAAGCGACCGAAGACTCGCCCTCGCGGCCCTCCGCTCGGTCTGTCCCCCTGAGCACGCGCATCCGCGCTGCTCGACTTACCCGAGGATGGGAGTAGCCCTCATGGGCCTCAAGCGCGCGGATGAGATCCGCACCCGGATGGACTCCATCCGGTCTGACCTGGCAACCCTGGAGAAGCTCGACCAGAACGGCGAGGCCGACGAGACGGCGCACCAGCGCCTCGACGACCTGCTCGCCGAGTCCGACCTGCTCGCCGAGGAACTGAAGCCCCTGGCCGAGCGTGAGGAGCGCATCGCCCGTGTGCAGCGCGCGTCGCTGGTCGAGGCGAACCGCGACGAGCCCGCCGACGAGCCGCGCACCGAGCGCAGCATCTCTGAGCGCGGCGCCCCTGAGCTGGGTCGGCGGCGGTCGATCCGTAACCCGTACGAGAACCTCGACGCCGTTCGCGGTGGACTGGTCGAGCCGGCTGACGTCCGCGCCCGCGCGGTCGCCGCCATCGAGCAGTACGCCGCCCGAAGTGACCATTGGGCGCTCGCCCATGACGGCGCGGAGCAGGCCACGAAGCTGGTCGAGAAGACCGGCGCCCGGTTCGGTACCGCGGTGGCCCGACAGATGCTGATCACCAGCACCCCCGAGTACCTGGCGGCGTTCCAGTCGTACATGGAGGATCCGGGTGGCATGTCGTCTCGGGCGGCGCTGTCGCTGACCCCGGCGAACGGCGGCTACCTGGTGCCGTTCACCCTCGACCCGACGATCATCCTGACGAACAACGGGTCGGCGAACCCCTACCGGGCGTACGCCACGATCAAGACCACGGCCACGAACGACTGGAACGGCGTCACCAGCGCCGGTGTCAGCGCCGAGTGGACCGCGGAGGGCATCGAGGCCGCCGACGCCAGCCCGACCGTCGGTCAGCTGAAGATCACCCCGCAGAAGGCCGACGCGTACCTGTTCGGCTCCTACGAGGTGCTCGGCGACTCCGACATCGCGCAGCAGCTGCCCGAGCTGCTCGCCGACGCCAAGGACCGGCTGGAGGAGTCGGCGTTCGCGGTCGGCACCGGCACCGGCCAACCGTGGGGTGTCCTGGCCCGCGGTACCACCCTCGCCGCCGCTGCTGGTACGGCTGCGACCGGTCCGACCGCCGCATCGGTCTACTCGCTGATGGGTGCCCTGCCGGCCCGCTGGCGCGGCCCGCGGGCGAACAACGTCTGGCTGGCGAACCTGACCACCATCAACGCGCTGCGCAACGTGCCGTCGTTCACCGGCTCGACTACGTCCATCGTCAACGACAACGGCGACGTGCCGACGCTGCTCGGTAAGCCGCTGCTGGAGTCAACCTCGGTGGTCGGCGCGTTCGCGAACGCCGCCAAGGTGCTGGCGTTCGGTGACATGCGCCAGTACTACATCGTCGACCGCATCGGCATGTCCGTGGTCTACGACCCGGTGGTTCTCGGCGCGAACCGTCGCCCCACCGGCCAGGGTGCCTGGTACGCCTTCTGGCGGGTCGGCGCCGACGTTTCGACGGCCGGCGCGTTCCGCGTCCTGACCCTGACCACCTGATCGGAGAGTGAATCATGGCAACCAGCGACCCGAACAAGGCGGGTGCCGCAGCGGCCAGCAAGGCTGAGGCGGCAGGTTCGTCCTCGGCCCGCGCGGCGAAGACGCAGAACCCCGGCGCGGGGGCGGCCCAGTCCGGCGGCGACCAGCGGATTGCGGGCGACGCATCCGTGATCGCCGCACCGGTTCGTGGCGACATCACCGTCACAGAGGGCCAGTCGGCGCCGTTTTCGACCAAGCCGGGCGATGTGCCGGTCGACCCGCGCAGCGGACGGCCGTTCGAGGACAACCCGAGCGACGGCCTGAAGGGCGTGCACGGTGAGGACACCGTCGGCGCGACCGGTCTCGTCGTCCCGGGTGTCGACCCCGACCGGATCCCGGCAGAGGTCACCCCTGGTGTGACGCCGGATGCGGGCGGCGACAAGCTGTTCGCGGCGGCGCTGGCGAAGGCCCCGAGCCTGACTCGGGAGTTCGTCGACAAGATGGGCATCACCGACGAGATGCTCGGGCAGATCGCCCGAGGCGAGGTCCCGCCGCCGCCGGCCATCGGCCCGATCTACACGGCGGACCTGTACCTGACGCCGGGAGGCTGGCAGCAGACCCCGCCCGGGGTGAAGCCGGAGGACGTTGGCAAGAACGCCACCGCCCGCTGACCGAACGACCACTGCGGAACGCCCACCGGTCGCATCAACCGGTGGGCGTTCCCCGCCCCGGGGAGGGTCCATGGCGCTTGGTGACTCGTACGCCACTGTCCCGGAGCTGAAAGCTCGCATGGATGTTGAGGACGCCGTCGACGACGTGCGGCTGGGCGAGGCCCTGGCCACTGCTTCCCGGGAGATCGAGGCGTGGTGTGGGCGCCAGTTCAACAAGACCACTGACGCGTCGGCGCGGCTGTTCGCGCCGGACAGCACCGTGCTGGTGGTGGTCGACGATTTCCACACCACCGCGGGCCTACAGATCGCCGTCGACGCGACCGGGCTTGGCTCGTTCGCTTCGTGGCCACCCAGCGCCTACCGGCTGGAGCCGTTGAACGGGATGGTCGGCGGCCAGCCCGGCTGGCCGTACTACCGCATCCGTCCGCTGGGCGGGTACGGCGCCTTCTGGTGGGGCGTTGACGGGCTAATTCGGGTGACCGCGCAGTGGGGCTGGGATGCGGTTCCGGGCCCTGTCAAGGAGGCATGCCTGATCATGGCCGCCGAGTCGTTCAAGCTAGGTGACGCCCCATTCGGAGTGGCGGGTTTCGGTGAGTTTGGGCCGGTCAGGGTGCGCATGAATAGCCTCGCAGAGCAGAAGCTGGCCCCGTATCGGCGCGACGCGATCCTGGTGAACTGACGTGGCGGCGACGATCGACCAGATCATGACCGCGCTCAAGGTGCGGCTGGGCACCGTCGACGGCCTCCGCGCCTACAGCTACGCACCCGACGACCCGACCCTCGACAAGGCGGCAGCGTTCCCGCTGGTGCCCGAGATTCCGTCCTACCGGGAGGCGATGCGCCGAGGACTGATCGTCTACCCGTTCCGCATTGCGCTGCTGACCGGCGCGCAGCTTGACCGTTCGGGTCAGTTGCGCCTTGCGCAGTACGCCAGCGCGACGGGTGTCCGATCGATCCGCGCGGCGCTGGAAGACGGCGACAAGACCCTCGGCGGCCTGATCGATGACCTGGTGGTCGACAGCTTCAACCCCAACGGCCTGCAAGAGGTGGGCCTTCTCAACTACTACGGCGGCACATTCGCTGTCCGCGTCATGGCGCCGGGAGGGTGAGAGATGGCTGAGCGTAAGAGCCTGCCGAAGTTCGAGGTCATCGGACCTTGCCGGGTGGCGGGGGCGGAGAAGGGCGAGACGGTTCAGCTCGACCCGGCGGAGGTCAACATCGACGCGCTGATCGAAGCTGGACACATTCGTCCGGTGAAGCGGACGGGCGGCCAGGCATGAGCAGCTTCGCTCTGACCGATGCGACGACGTGGGTCGCCGGCTACGACTTCACGACCAACCTCAACCAGATGTCGCTCGCCGTGGAGGCTGAGCAGCTCGACAGCACCACGTTCGGCGGCGGAGGGTTCCGGTCCCGGGCCGGCGGTCTGAAGTCGGTGTCCGCGCAGCTCGCCGGGTACTGGGAGTCCGCCGCGGTGAACGCCCCGGATCCGCAGGCGTTCCCGGATCTGGGTGTCGCCGACCGGGTGGTCACGATGGCACCAACCCCGACGGAGGGGTCGGTGGCCTACTTCGCCCAGTTGGGGAAGTTCGGCTACCAGCTCTTCGGGGCGCAGGGCGAGTTGACCCCGTTCAGCCTGTCCATGGCCAGCACCAACCCGGCCGGGCTGATCCGTGGTCAGGTCGCTAAGGCTAAGGGCAGCGTCTCGGCGACGGGCGCGACCGGCTCGGTGCTGCAACTGGGCACGGTGTCCGGCACCCAGTACCTGTACGCGGTGCTGCACGTCTTCTCGGCTGGCACGACGCTGACGGTTCAGGTGCAGTCGGCCAGCACGGTCGGGTTCGCCTCGCCGACCGTGCGGGGCACGTTCGCGGCGGCGACGACGCAGGGTGGTTTGTGGCTGGCCCGGGTGGCTGGCCCGATCACGGACGCCTACTACCGCCTGAACGTTTCCGCCGTCACTGGCAGCTTCGTCGTCGCCGGGGCCATCGGCATCGGTTCCTGACCACCCGTTCTTTCGCAGCCCCGCCCGGACTGACCGGCGGGGCTGTCGCGTATCCAGAGGGAGATGCACCGTGGGCTCATTCGCCTTCGTCGACGCGGTTGTGACGGTGAACGCCGTCAACCTGTCGCAGTTCGTCCGCCAGGCCACGATCAACGCGTCCGCCGACCAGCTCGACGACACCGCGATGGGTGACACCTTCCGGTCCCGCCTCGGCGGTCTTAAGGACTGGACGATCGCGCTGGAGTTCAACGAGGACTACGCCGCTGGTGCGGTCGACGCCACGCTGTGGCCGCTGCTGGGCACCGTGGTGACGGTGACCGTGAAGGCCACGTCGGCGGCCACCAGCGCCACGAACCCGCTCTACTCCGGGCCGGTGCTCGTGTCGGGTCACACCCCGGTCGGTGGCAGCGTCGGTGACCTGGCCACGGTGGGCGTCACCTGGCAGGGCGCCGGGCCACTGACCCGCGCCACGTCCTGACCGATGGGCATGTCCGTCCGGGTGACCGGGTCGTCAGAGCTTCTCCGGGTGATGACCGTGCTCAAGGAGACCGGGAACACGGGGCTGGGCAAGGGCATGGCCGCCGGTTTCCGACTGGCCACCGCACGGCTCGGTCCGGCGGTTACCGCTGAGGTGCCGAAGGCCATGCCGTCTGGCTACGCGCCGATCCTGGCCCGCAGCCTGCAGTTCCGCACCGAGATCCGGGCGTTCAAACACGTGGCCAGGGTGACGTGGCGGGTCTACGGCGACGGGCAGAAAGAGCGGCGCGACGTGCCGCAGCTCAACCGGGGCATCCTGCGGCACCCCGTGTACGGCCGCTCACGGGCGTTGAAGCGGCACGCCTTGCACAAGGCGACGTCGCGGGTGAATCCGTGGGTGGCGCAGAAGGTCCGTGCCGGGTTTGTGGACCGGCCGGTGGACCGCCTGGGCGTC
Organism: Micromonospora chokoriensis; assembly: GCF_000718555.1. Lineage (GTDB taxonomy): Bacteria > Actinomycetota > Actinomycetes > Mycobacteriales > Micromonosporaceae > Micromonospora > Micromonospora chokoriensis_B. The sequence goes on along the minus strand of NZ_JOAN01000003.1, from coordinate 115,536 downwards.
GACGTGCGCCGCGAGATGGACAAGGTCATCGACGCGGTGGCCGCGAAGATTGCGAGAGGCTGACCGATGAAGCTGCTGCCGGCGATGCGGTTCCGGTTCCACGAGGACGACCACGAGCGGTACGGGTCGGACTGGTGGGTGTACGACGAGGCCGCGCTGGTGCGGGTGCCGGCTCGGGAACTGGTGGAGGTCGAGCGGCAGACCGGCATGGTGCTGCGGGAGATGATGCGCGGTGTCCGTGCGGATTCGACTGCGGCGAACCTCGCGGCAATGTGGGTGGCCCGGCGGCTGGCTGGCGTTCGCGTCAAGCGGGGTGACGACATGGTGCCCGAGCCGTTCGATGGCTTCGAGCCGCTGGTGATCCTGGCCGACTGGGAGCCGGTGCCGGCCGCCGATGATGTGGACCCCCCAGCTTCTGCCTCGTCGACGTCGCCGCCGAACGCGGAGGCGTAGCCGGCCTGCTCGACGAGGTGGGCCCGCGCTTCTCCCGGCATTACGTGGCGATCAGCCCGCCGGTGCTGCGGGAGATGACGTTGCGGGAGATCCACGCGCATCTGCTGCCGCTGGCCCCGACGCCCGCTGATGAGCGGGCTGCCCTGATGGCGCAACACCCGGTGAATCAGGGAGGTCACGGTGGCTGACAAGCGCGACATCTTGATTAGGTTGTTGGGCGAAGAGACCGTCGCCAAGATGGCGGACAGGGCGGGCGGCGGGCTCGATCGGTTCGGCGACAAGCTCGACGCTACGGAGAAGGACGCCGCGGACCTTGACCGGCAGATCGCCGACGTCGAGGACAGCCTGAAGACCCTCGCGGTGGCTTTCGCGCGCACCGGTGACGCCGCTGACCGGATCGACATCACCAAGGCGATCCGTAAGCAGCAGACGGAGTTGCGCAAGCTGACGAAGTCTCGGGATCTGCTGCCCGACTTCGGCAAGGCGGGCGAGGACGCCGCCGAGGGGTTCGGCGCCCAGTTCATCGCCCGGATCGGGCCGATCCTGGCGAAGGCACCGATGGGTGCGACGGGTGGTGTGATCGGCGCGGGTATCGCTGCGGTGGTGGTGCCGATGCTCGGCGCGACCATTGCTGGCGCGGTGCTCGGTGGTGTCGGTGTCGGCGGTGTCGTCGGCGGCGTGAGCTTGGCGGCGAAGGACTCCCGGGTTCAGGCCGCATCCAAGGTGCTCGGGCGGACCATCGTCGGGGACCTTGAGGATTCGGCCGCCCGGTTCGTTGATCCGACCATCCAGGGCATCGCGATCATCCGCGATGAGTGGTCCGAGGCGGCCAGCGACGTCGACGACATGTTCGCGGCGACGTCCCGCTATGTGGTGCCGCTGGCGCGGGGTATCGGCGGCCTGGTCCGCGAGATCGGCCCGGGGCTGCGTCAGGCGGCGGAGGCGGCTGGCCCGGTGGTGCGGGAGCTGTCCGAGGGCCTGCCTCGCATCGGTGACGCGATCTCGGATGCCCTGTCTGACATCTCGGGTAGCGCCGATGAGGGCGCGTCGGCGGTGCGTGGCCTGCTGATGGGCCTGGAGTCGGGGATTCGGACGACCGGAACTTTCGTTGCCGGCCTGTCCGACGTCTACCGCGCGTTGGTGAAGACCGGGCAGGGTGGTGCCCACTTCGCCGAGGGCATGGCCGGGTGGCTGCCGATCGTCGGGGACAAGATCACCGACAACCGTGAGCGGATGGACGAGCTCGCGGCCGCCCTGGAGGGTGGCGGCGAAGAGGGCCAGGAGGCGGGGGACAGTATCTTCGGTGGGCTGATGAAGGCCGCCGAGGGTGCGAAGACTGCTGATGTCGAGGTGAAGGCGTTCACGGACACCCTGGCCGAGCTGCGTGACCAGACGTTGGCGATGTACAACACCGAGATCGCGTTCGAGCGCAGCCTTGATGAGACGGCGGAGGCGGCGAAGAACGCCAAGCGGGGCATCGACACGAACACCGAGTCGGGCCGTAAGAACATGGAGACGCTGCTCGGGCTGGTGCGGGAGACGAAGGCCCACGCGTCTGCTGTGGCCGAGCGCATGGGGTCTGAAGAGGCTGGTGCGGCGGTCACGGAGCAGGGTCGGGCGGCGTTCCTACGGGCTGCCGACGCGATGAAGGTCGAGAAGGGCGAGGCGAAGCGCCTCGCCGATCAGCTGTTCGGCATTCCGAACGTCAAGCGTGAGGTTGACGTCAAGACGAAGCAGCACCCGATCGACTTGACGACCCTCGCCGGCAGGATCGCCGCGATCAAGAGCAAGAGTGTCGTGATCAGCGTGCACAACAAGATCACCACGACTCGCACCGAGGGGCGCAACGTCGGCATCGGCGATGGCATCGGCGGCCGGGCCTCGGGTGGTCCGATCAAGGCCGGGACACCGTACATGGTGGGTGAGGAAGGGCCGGAGCTGATCACCCCTTCGGCCGACGGGTTCGTCCACGACGCCAAGAAAACCGCGCGGTTGCTCAGCGACTCGCGCTCGGCGGGCGTGGCGCTCGGCGGTGGTGTGGCGGGCGGGCAGACGGTCATCAACAACTACTTCACCGTGAACGTCCCGTCGACGGTAAACCGTGCTGAGGTGGGCCGGGAGGTTGTGGAGGCGGTCAAGGCGTACGAGCGGTCGTCCGGCAAGGGGTGGCGCACGTGAGCGTCCCCGGCGTGGCGGATGTCATCGTCGAGATCGGGTTCACCGGCCCGCTGACCGGCACCCAGCTGCACCTCGACGACGCATCCCGGGGCCTACTGGACACCGGCACGCTGGGCGACGCGGGGCTGTGGTCCGACGTCAGCCCGTGGGTGGCGTCGTTCTCCACCCGGCAGGGCACCACCCGGGTCGACGGGCCGGTCGTGAGGTACGAGGGCGGCACCGCGTCACTGGTACTGCGCAACGAAGATCGCAGGTTCGACCCGACGAACCTCGGCGGCCCGTACGTGGCGGCCGGGGTGACGCAGGTGGAGCCGATGCGGGCCATCCGGTTCCGCGCGGCCTGGGGTGGCGTCACCTACCCGCTGTGGGAAGGCTTCACCGACGAATGGAAGGTCGTCTACACCGGGCCGGAAACCTCGGAGGTGCATCTCACCTGCGTGGACGCGTTCGCGGTGTTCGCCAGCTACGACCGGGGCGCATCAGCACCAGCTGGGGCCAACGAGGGGTCCGGGGCGCGCGTTAACCGGATCCTCAACTCGGTCGGCTGGCCGGCGACGGACCGGCTCATCGACCCCGGACACAGCCAGATGCAGGCGACCACCCTGTCCGACAACGCGCTGGCCGAGCTGCTGCTGACCGCCGACTCGGAGCTGGGCGAGTTGTATATCGACTCGCAGGGGCGGGTGCGGTTCCGGCAGCGGCGGGACCTACTGACGGCCACCAGGTCGAATACACCGCAGGCGGTGTTCGACGACGCTGGTGGTGGTCTGCCGTACCACGACGTGACGGTCTCCTACGACCGGCAGTCGATGTACAACCGGGTGAGCATCGCCCGGGTGGGCGGCAGCGCCCAGGTGGTGGAGGACTCCGCGTCGCGTGACGCGTACCTGACGCGCACCTATTCGCGTACGGATCTGCTGGTGACGACGGAGGCGGCGTCACTCGACTACGCCAACTGGGTGCTGCATCAGGCGTCCAAGCCTGAGCTGCGGTTCGAGGCCATGGTGCTGCTGCCGCAGGGTGACCCGGACGTGCTGTATCCGCAGGCATTGGGCCGTCAGCTCGGCGACCGGGTGACGGTGGTGCGCCGCCCACCAGGTGGTGGGGATCCGATTGATCGGGATGTGCTGGTGCGGGGCATCGAGCACGAGGTGACGCCGGGCGAGTGGCGCACTCAGTGGGTGTTCCAGTCGGCCAGCCGTCTGTCGTTCATGGTGCTGGACAGCCCGACGTTGGGTGTCCTCGACACCAACGCCCTGGGCTACTGAAGGGGGAAGCGTGCCATTCAAGACGTTCACCGTCGGCGAGGTGCTGACGGCCGGCGACGTGAACAACTACCTGGCCAAGCAGGCGGTGATCTCCTGCACCAGCGGCACCCGCCCGTCGTCGCCCGGCGCGGGGATGACGATCTACGAGACGGACACCAACCTGCTGCGGATCTACGACGGGTCGGGGTGGGCGCTGATCGGGCAGTACTGGCCGGCGACCACCACGGACCGGCAGGGCGGCGCGTACACGATCACCAACACGGCATTCGACGTGACTACGACCGGTGGCACGTACGCCTCCTGCGGGTTGGCGTTCACCGCGCCCGTGTCAGGCAGTGCGGTCATTCACTACACGGCGCAGCTGTCGAACAGTGGTGCGTCGTCGTCGACATTCGTCGCCCCCGTGGTGCGCACCGGAGCGGTGGTCGGGTCGGGTTCCAGCGTCCTCGTCGGTACCGACGGCAACGCGGTGAAGAACACCGGGACGACCGACCCCCGTTTCGGCGCGCACTACCTCGTGGCGGGCTTGACCGCCGGCAGCTCGTACAACGTTCGCCTTGAGCACCGCGTTGACGCGGGCACCGGCTCGATCCGCAACCGCAGTGTCACTGTCGCCCCCGTCACCTGATCGGAGAAATAACCTGTGGTCGATTCCGACCTTGTTCGGCTCGTCGATGTCGCCGCCGCTGACCGGCAGTACGCGGTGGCCAACAGTCAGGCTGTGATGGCCGACGTGGGGGGTTTCGTCGAAACCTGGGGCAGCTTGGCCGCCTGGTCGTCGTCCACGTTCGCCCGGGTGCAAGCGGGCCGCCTGTACTCGGACTCGCAGAATGGTCATTCGGGTGCCAACCGGTCGCTCGCGCTCGCCGCTGGGGAGACGATGCGCGCGGTCATCAACGTGCGCACGGTGTCGGGCGGGACGTCGGGCGGTGTGATCGTCGGGGTGTCCAGCGACCCGGCCGGCGCGGAGTTCACCGCCGGGGGTGCTGCGAGCCGTGGCCTGTACTTCCGGACGCAGAGCGGCGACATCGCCGCGTTCACCAACGGCACCGCCACGAGCTTGGCGGCGTTGCCGGCCGGCACCGTGGACTGGACGGTCACGGTCACCGTGGACGACACCTGCCTCTCGGTGGTGGCGGTCTCCGGCAGCACCGAGGTCCGGTACCGCACGTCCCGTGGCACCGTCAACAACCTCGTCGTGTTCAACTCGGACACCCGGGAGCTGGCCGGGTCGAGCATCGGGCCGCTCGGCGTTCGCCGGGGCCTGGTGACGGTGACGCCGAGGTCGGGCATTGAGGGTGTGCGGCGCACCGTGCACTGGACGACCGTCGCAGGCACGTACGGACTGCGGGTGGCCCTGCCGCCGGCATACGACGCGCGCAGGCCGTCGCCGCTGGCGCTGTGCTTCCACGGCAACGGCAGCGATGAAGTCCACTTCAGCGACAATGCGAACGGGCGGGCGGTCGCCGCCGCCCTGTCCGCCGCTGGCTACATCGTGGTGTCCGCCGCGTACACCCCGGGCACGAGCACGTGGGGCAGCGACCGCGGCCTCGACGCCTACGTCCAGGCGTACCGGTACGTGCGTGACCGGTACGCGATCGGCGCGACGGTGCTCTACGGCAACAGCATGGGCGGTCTGGAGTCGCTGCTGACGCTGCGGCGACGGTCTATTCCTGCTGCGGCGTGGGTGGGGACGTCGCCGGTGTGCAGCCTGGCTGCCGCGTACGCCAACCCGGCGTTCACGGCGACGATCGACGCCGCGTACGGCATCAGCGCCAGTCGCCCGTATGCGACGGCGACCGCCGGCCACGACCCGGCCGTCAACGCAGGTGGCTGGGAGTTTCGGGGCTTGCCGATGTTGTTCCTTGCGGCTGCGGATGACGTGCCGGTGCCGCGCTCGCAGCACACGGACGTGCTGGTCCCGGTGCTGGCTGAGGCGTCGAGCGTTGAGGTCATCTCGACGGTCGGCGGGCATTCGTTCGATGTCGCGCCGTACGCGGACGACATCGTGGCGTTCTTCGACGCCGCGCTGGGCCGCTAGTCCCGGAACGACCAGAGCAGCAACGGCAACACCACGGCCACCAGGACGTGAAGCGCGATGAGAATCGCGATCGCGTTCAGCTTGCCACGCCGCTCTTCGTCGGGTGCCGAATCCATGGCCGCCAGTATGCGCCGTCCGGTCAATGGCTCCAGCCGGCTCCACCTTCACCGGCGTCGATGCGCGCCTGGATGTGCGGAGGCAGTTCACCGTCAGGGCTCGCAGCTCGCATCCGATCCAGCACCCCGTTCACGAGGTTGGCGGTGACGACACTGCCGACCGGCACGCCGGCCTCGATGAGTTCTTGGGGCGTCAGTGGGATGCGGTCACCTGCGCGCAGGTGGCGTGGCTGAGAGTCCATAACCCCAGGACAGGAGCCCCAATGGCCCGCGCAGCGAACATGCAGGCCCTGACCAGCGACATCAAGCGCCAGTGGCCCGGCGTCACCGTCTACGGGATCGGCGACGAGGCGCACAAGGCGCGGGCGTCGGACCACAACGAAGACGACACCGCCGGCAGCAAGGCCGCCCAGTCCGACCCGGACGGCCGGGCCGAGCACCGCGCCATCGACATCATGATCGGCAAGGCGTTCACGAAGGCCGACGCTGACGCGCTGGTCGCCCGGATCCTGGCCGACCCGAAGGCACGCGGCCGGCTGTACGGGGTGATCTGGCACGGCTCGCAGTGGTGGCGGTCGAACGGCTGGGCCAGGCAGTCGCGCACCAGCGACCCGCACAACGACCACATCCACTTCAGCGGCCTGGCCGCCGACGACGAGAACACCGCGACCTGGCCCGCAGTGGCCGTGAAGAGAGCCCCGACCAGCAGCGTGGAGGACGACATGACCGCGAAGGCCAGCAGCATCATCGAGGCGTGGGGCGTCGGCGACCCGTCCGTCGAGCCGGTGAAGTGGCGGCAGCGGGACGAGGCGTACCAGGCTGAGGACGTTGCATGGCGCAAGCGGACCGACGCCACCTTGGCCGCCGTGCTCGCCGCAGCCAAGGGCCTCAACACCCAGCAGATCCTGGCCCGCATCGACCAGGTCGCCGCGGCCGAGTCCGAGCGTGACGCCGCCCTGGCCGAGCTGGTGCGCGCCAGCCAGTCCGGGGAGCTGACCGCCGAGCAGGTGCTGGCCAAGCTGCGCGACCTCCTGCCGGCGCAGGGGTGACGCCCCCAGCGCCACCTGAACTGGCCGACCGGAAGGCAGGGAATGTGAGTGAGGCTGGAGCGGGTATTAACCGTCGTCCGGGACGCCGGGTGCATCGGAGTGGGCCTGTGGGGGATCGCGTACCAGCAGGTGACAGGACGCGTCAGCTGGGAACTCCTGGCCGCGTTCCTCGCCCTGCTGGGGGCCCCTGGGGTGTGGCACCTGTGGTCCATCAAGCCAAGCGGCAGTGGGACCGGTGGTACCCCCGACTCGTCGTCGCCACCTCAGCCTCCGCCGTCGCCTACGCCATCACCGCCATCGCCCAGCGTCCCGGGAGGTAGCCCGTGACCACGAAAGCCATCCGGGTTTGGTACGCGATGACGGTCACGTTCGTGGTGGTGGTCGCGTTCGGGGCGGCGTCGGTGCTGTACGCCAACGAGCGTGCGGAGCGGTCGGAGCGGCGCGCGGAGCAGATTGACCGGGAGTCGAACCGCAGGTGGTGTGCGTTGCTAGTGACGTACGACGACGCGTACCGGGATTCGCCGCCGGTGACGGACACGGGGCGGACGCTGGCGACTGAGGTGTCGCGGCTGCGCACCCAGTTCGGCTGCGACTAGTAAGCCTCCGGTTGGCGCTTGCGCCACCTCCCGTACTGCTCACCGTCGGCGTACACCCGCTCCAGCTCGGCCCGTGCCCCGGCTTCGTCGGGGAAGTCGACCATCGTCGTCGCCGCCTCGGCCGGCGAGTTCAGGCGCACCTCCCAGCCCGTCCCGTCCATCCGCTCGAACAGCCTGATCAGGGCCAGCGGGAGGTGCGGGTCGTCGCCGTACAACCAGCCCGCCTCGCGGAGCTGCGGAAACCCAGCCATGACCACAACCCTAGGAGCCCCGATGTTCCAGACCTACGGCAAGGCCATCGCCGCCGTCATCGCCGCGGCCCTCACCGTCGCGTACGGCGCCCTGTCCGGCGACCAGCACATCGACCCCGACGAGGGCGTACAGATCGCCATCGCCCTCGCCACCGCAGCCGGCGTGTACCTGGTGCCGCTCGCCCCGCAGTACCGGTGGGGCAAGACCGCCGTCGCCGTGGTGCTGTCGGTGCTGCAGGTCCTGACCACCGTCATCCTCGGCGGCCTCGACGCGAACGAGTGGATCGCCCTGGTCCTCGCTGCGGCGACGGTCCTCGGTGTGGGGGTGGCCCCGGCGGCATCCGACAACGGCATCCGCAGCAAGGCCCCGGCCGTCGGCTGACCTTCCCCGTAACGCACTGCGCCCCTCGCCTTCGTGGCGGGGGGCGCTTCGTGCTGTCTGGGTCAGGCCGGCAGCGGGATTAGCGGGGTGTCGAGCATGTCGTTCCACCGGGCGTCGATCTCGGCCTGCCGGCGCTCGTCGGCCTCGCAGGGCCTGCAGGCGTCCATGGTGCCGCCGCTGGGGGCGGGGACGGTGCGGGCGTTGTCGGCTCCGCAGATCTCGCATCCGATGTTCGCCATGTCCGCCCCCTCCACCTTGTCTTGCTGACATGGACAACGTTACTCGCGTCCACATAGGTTGTCAAGCCCAACAGGACAACGTATGGTGGGGCGCATGGACGGCTACCTGACCAGCGAAGACCTCGCCACCCGCCTCGGCGTCAAACGCGAGTCCATCTACCGCATGCGCACCCGCGGCGACCTCCCCGACCCCGACGACACCATCGGGCGTACGCCCGTCTGGAAGACCGACACCATCACCGCGTGGGAAGCCGACCGCCCTGGTCAGGGCTGGCGCAAAGGCAAGACCAGCGAGCAGAGCTGACCCCGAACGCACCACGGGCCCGCACTCTTCGGAGTACGGGCCCGCGTTCGTCGTGCTCGGATCAGGCGGCCACCTCGTACTGCCGGCCGCCACCGCGCACCCGACCAGCCTCAGCCAGATCCCCGAGCAGCTGGTGCACCCGACGCACCGACAGGTCGACCGTGTCGGCGATCCGCTGCGGACTGGTGTGGCCAGCGCGGATCGCGTCGAGCACCTTCTCGTGGCTGGGACCGAGCGCCTTCAGCGCCTCCCGCTGCGCCTGAGTGACGAATTCCGTCCACCTCGGGAACGGGGCCAGCCCGAACGACTCCAGCGCGGCACCGTCGCCGCCCGTGGCCGGCTGAGGCTCCGGCTCACGAGTGGCTCGCAGCCGCACCCCCGCCAGCGACGCCTTCCGGTCCGCGTACGACCGCTCCCGCGCCCCGTACGCCGAGCCCATCGCGAAATTCTCGGCTGGGTCAGACAGCCCCCGCCACTCGATCCGGGACGGCCAGTGCTTCTGGAGCCGGTCGTTCAGGTAGTAGCTACGGAAATGCGCCTGCCGCTCGCCCGGAGCCGGCTTCGTCACCATCCCGTAGCCGCCGAACCGGGGGAACTTCTTCGGGTTGTCCTCCACCCCGAAGATGGTCTTCGCGTTCGGATCGTCGCCAGCCAACATGATGCCGTTGCCGGTGAGCAGGCTCGACCGCAGCGCCTCGCAGTACGGGCTACCCGCCCCGCCGAACGCCCCCAGCGTCGGCTCCTGGGATGCCAGCAGCAGCGCGATGCCCACCTTGCCGCCCTCGCGGGCGACGGTCGACGCGATGCGCTGGGTCTCCTTCCACAACGCCGGGTTCTGCTCCTTGTCGAGCGGCTTGTGGCACTCGTCGATGATGCCCAGCACCCCGGGCCGGTCGGCGATGGGACGGAAGCCCTCCACCTCCATCTCAACGTTCTCCTGCTGCCGGAGCAGCATCAGCAGCTCCAGGCCGACGAGCATCGCGTGGATGCGATCGAACGTGCCCGCGAACAGGTCGGCGTGGCGCATGAGCAGCGGCGACGACGCGCCCCGCTGCCCGTCGGCGTAGAAGATCACCGTGGGGTGTGACTCGCTAGCGGCGAGGGAGAACGCGATCGAGTCGATGAGCCGGGACTTCCCCGACCCGGTGCCGCCCTGGATGAACCCGCCCCACAGCCGGTTGTCGGTGTACGCCCGCCAGGTGGCCACGCCCTCACCATCGGCGAACGGGCCGAGCCGCACCCGACCGGTCGCCGAGTCGAACGCCGACGGGCCCGGCCAGTCGACGGCCTGCTTGATCGGGGAGCGGGTGACGATCGTCAGCAGCAGCGTCGGCTCGGGCTCGGTCGGGTGCGGCTCCAGCAGCATCTGCTGGTCGGCCTGGAGGTGCAGCCCTCCACGCAGCCGGCCCATCGCGGCGATAGCCATCTCCAGGGTCTGCTTGCCCGCCCGCAGCTTCAGCGCGTACCGCACGCCAGCCGCGATCGGCTCCTCAGCCGTCAGCCGCGACCCGGGCAGCGCCCCGTCGCTGGCCCCGTTGTTCTCCGCCCACAACCGCTGGTAGCCCGACCGGGTCACCTTCGGCTGGATCAGCCCGACCGGGTGCTGCCGCCACCAGTGCATCGACAGCGCGTACGCCACGGCCATGAGCAGCCCCACCGCGCCCAGAGACAGGCCGGCGAGGGTCACCCCGGTCAGCCAGCCGACAGCCACACCCAGGAACGCCAGCGCCCGCCGCCGGGCCCGCTTGTCGAACACCCGACGGCGGACCCGCGTGGCCGCGACCACGGCGATCACGAACGCGGACCCGGCCACCCACACCGCGACGGTCCGCTCGTCGCCGACCGCGTGCACCGCGACCCGGCAGGCAACCGCCGCGACGACAAGGGTGCCGACAGCGGCGTGCGGGGCGAGCTGCGGACGCAACCCACCCTCCACGATCGGCGCCACCCGCTCCGGCACCTCGGTTGTCGTGCTCATGGTTCTCTCCTCAGGTGTCCCGGCTTCCACCGCAGGGAGCGGACCGCGCTGGCCCACGCCCCACGGCGGTAGCCGGGTCAGCCGTTGAGCAGGTATTCCTTGTTGGCCGCGCCGGGCTGCGCCTGGTACGCCTCCTTCAGGCTCTGCTGCGCCTCCAGGGTCGCCTTGTGCGCGTTCCACTTGTCGGCGGCGATCCCAGACGCCTCCATCGCCTCCCGGGCGGTGTCGATGGGCTCGCCGTCCATGTCGCCCCGCTGCAACGCGCCGATGTAACCCTCGGCTCCGGCGGTGGCGAACGACTGGTGGGCGGACGCGGCGGCCTCGGCGAACGCGATGGCGGTGGACAGGCCGGCGGCCTCGGGGTTCGACATGTCGATCTCCTTGATGGTGTTCGGGTTGGGGAACTGGATGATCTGGGCGGTGTGCTCGGCCGCAGCCGGGCAGCCGCAGTCGGCAGGCGGGTTCAGCCGGCGGTAGGCCTTCTGGCACCTCTGGCACATGGGCTCGCCCTGGTTGGTGCGCATCCCAGTCCAGCCATCGGCGAGAGGCTTCGGCGTCTCCCCCTGCGGCACCGGCTTCTCCTCTCGCAGTGCGCCGGGGCTGTGGGAACTGCAAGGCGTGTCGAACGGGTTGGGTTCCCCGCAGTCCGGGCAGCGACCCCGCGAGTCCCGGTGAGACCGGGTGCCCGACTCGGCCAACTTCGCCAAGGCCACGTCCTGCAGCGTGCGGATCTTCTCCTCCCGCGCCTCCGGGGACCTCGACGACGTACGCGGCCCGAAGGTCTGGTCGAGTCCGCCCTGCGCCTCCCACTCGGCGTTACGGCGTTGTTGCTCAGCCAGGCAGCGCGGGCACGGACGGCCATCGAGCACCACCTCGCCCTTGCACTGCGGGCAGTTGCGGGCGTTGTTGGGGTCGTACACCCGCTCCGTCTTCGGCTGCGCCTTCGGCTCCCGGACGATGCCGATCATGTCGTCGACCGGCTGGGCCTTCGCCTTCGCCGACTTCCGACGCTTCTCCGTGTGCGCCACCATCGCGTCGGACATCAGATCGGCGAACCACTCCCGACCCCCGTACCGGGGCTGCTGCGCCGGCCGCTGACCAGCCGCGATAGCCCGCTCACGCTTCAACTCGTAGCGCGGGTTCGGGGTGCCCTTCACCGCGTGCACCAGATCCTCAGCGCCGCGCTTCGCGAAGTAGCCGATGACGAAGCACCACAGCAGCACGATCTCCATGTCACGCCTCCGCGGTCGCGCTGGAGGACTTCTTGATGACCCGGCGGGCCATCAACAGCGACGCCACGATGCACGCCAACGTCAGGCCGACCGCCGACTGCTCGCCCGTCCACTCCGTCAGCGCCTCGTTCACCCACACCTGCGACGAGTCCGCCCAACTGGAGATCGTGTCGCCGAACTTGCCGTCGACCGCCGTGGCGATTGACGGGGCAACGATCGCCGAGATGACGGCGAACCAGTTCGGCGTCCCGTCGATGAACGCGTCGATCAGCGAGCCGACGACCGCGACGATCAGCAGCAGGATCGGCAGCCACGACCAGGGCAACGCCTCCAGTACCGTCTCGATGACGTCGCCGACGAACGTCTCCGCGCCGAACGCGCCGCCGAGGAACGCGATGCCGAACGACAGCCAGGCGAGGGTCTTCACCCCCTTCTGCCTGAGCGACTTCATGGTCTTCTTGGCCACGGGGTGGCTCCCTTCAGAGGAACACCCGCAGCGCCAGGTCGACGCCGGGGTGGATGAGGTGGTCGACCGTCCAGGCGACCGGGGGCAGGAACGACAGGAGCTTCACGGTGACGCCGACGACCAGAAGCCGAGCGAAGCGCTCCGTCAGCCACTCCCACAGCCGAGCGCCAACCAGGCCAGGGACCGCGACACCGCGCAGGTACGCGATGCCGAGAGCACGGGCCGCGCCGTGCAGGTCCGCCGTGTACCGGCCCCGCTGCGCGTACAGGCGCATCGTGTCGACGGCCGGGCGGCGCTCGGTGAGCAGCTCCGGCGGGGTGAAGTTGTCCTTGAACTTGGCCAGCCACGCCGCCGTGTCGAACGGGCGACGGTCACTGTCCGTCATTGCAGAGTGCAGAGTTGCCGGCGTCTCCGAGCCGATCTCACGCTCAGCGGGGTCGGGGGCGAAGTCTGAAGTGCAGACTTCAGAGTTACGTTCGGTCACGGTCTGGGTCACGACGCACCCACCGGGGTGATAGAGAGCAGGAACCCCGCGAACGCCACGACGAGCGCCAGGATCGCCGCGTACACCGCGAGCAGCGTGCCGAGGCTCTGGTCACCCTTGCTGCGCTCCCTCGGAGCCGCTGGACGGATCACCTCCAGCGGCTTCCCGCGGGCCAGGGCAACATCCGTGCTGGTGGTCTGGTGGGACATGATGGGCATCTCCTTCTTGGAGGCGGCGCCCGGTCCGGCTGTAGGAGGTGGGGCCGGGCGCCGCAGCTTCATTGGCCGGCCGGCTCGAACGAGTGGCCGTTGGTCTTCAGTCGGTCGCGCAGCGTGGACTCGGGCACGCCCTCCGCCCGCGCAGCCGCGCGGTTCGACTCACCGCTGCGCACCCGCGCGACCGCGCGCAACAGGGCCGCCTCGCGCTCGTCAGCAGAGGGCTCCGCGACCGGCTCCGTGGGGGTGCGCAGTACCACCTGTCCGCGCCGCGCGGAAGCCTGCGCGACCTGCGGCAACTGCATCTGCGCGGGCATGCGCGGCAGATCCGGCTCGGGGTGCGCGACAGGGTGCGCGGGAACCTGCGCGACGGGGTGCGCAACACCGTCGAGGATCAGTGCGCGAGCGTCCGCGCCGCGCTGGTGACGCTCGCGCACCTCGGCCAGCATCTGCGCGGTCGCGCCCTCCGCCAACTTGCGCAGCTGACCCTCGCGCGACGCGACCAGGCGGGTCGACCCGGTGTCGATCAGCCGGGCCAGCCGGACCATGCGGTCCACGTTGCGGCGGCGGAACACCTCGCTCAGGTCATCGGCGGAACCCGGCTTCAACAGCCCCAGCTCCACACCAACCCGGCGGGGCGTCCAGATCCACGACGACTCCTGCCGGGCAACCTCGGGTAGGTCATCCTTGATCCGCGACGACCACTGCCACGCCACCGCCATCGGCATGAAGAACCGGATCACCTGACCCGACAGGTTGTCAGCGTGGCTGCCGGCGGCGAGGCCAGCGACCAGGGCGATGATCCAGACCGCGCGGATGTGTCGGCGCGGGTCCCGGCCCTCGGCGATCTTCTTCCGCGCCTGGTTCGCCTCCGACAACATCAGGATCTCGGCGAACGCGAACAGCAGGACCGCCTGCCACTTCGCCAGGTGTAGCGCCCCGGTGGCGACCTCCCACATGCCCTCAGCGGAGAAGCCCAGCGCGATCACCGACGCGGCGAAGGTCAAGGTGGCGCTGCGACCCTTCTGGCTGCGGGTCACCCGGGCCAGCACCAGCAGCACGGCGACGAGCAGTGCACCGATGGCAAGGATGGCGGTGCGGTGCTCGCTGGCGAAGGCCAGCCACGAGTCGATCCGGTCGGCGCTCATCGGGCACCCCCGCGCAGGTTCCGCAGAGCGGCCACGCTGAACGCGACACCCGTGAGCGAGCACGCCAGTCCGGCGGCGTCATCGAGCGGGAACGACAGGGCGACCAGCGCAAGGCTGATGGTCAGGTAAACGCGGCCTCGGAACCGACGGGCGCTCATCGCTCCGCCCCCACCCGGATCAGGAACTGGGCCTGGCCCGCCCCGTCGGTGACGAACACCCGGGCGTGATCCAGGCCGTACGCCACCGCCAACCCGCGTGCGGTGTCGACCGCCTCGGTGTGGTGACGGGCAACGAACCGCTCAGTCCGGGCGAACACGTCACCGGCGGCGTAGAGGTCCACTCGGTACTCCATGGCTCAGGCCTGCCGTCCGCGCACCAGCAGCGAGAACAACTCGGCCGCCAACACCTCGGCGTCCGCGAGGCCCATGCTGAACGAGCCGTCCTCCGTGCGGAAGAACACCTGCACCGGTCCGATCTCGCCCTCGGCGTCGAAACGCTCCAGCGACACCTCAACCTCGTGCTTCTCCGGCCCGTTCGTGCACACGATCGTGCGGACCGCGCCGTGGTGGAACGTCACACCCGGGTCCGGGGTCCGCCGGTCCTCGTCGCCCTTCCAGCAGTCCGTGCACCACGGCGGGCACGGCGCTGGGAAGGACGGCGCAATCATGGGGGCACCAGTCGGCGCGTGCTTCACGGTCCTGTTGGTCGTGGCAGAATCAGTCACGGTCTTCAGCCCTTCTGAGGTGGGGTTCGGAGACAAGGCCCTCGGTCGGTGTTCGCGCACCGCCGGGGGCCGCATTGCGTTTAGGCGACGCGCCGGCGCTCGTTGTGGCACTGCCGGCAGGCTCGGAAGCCGCGCTTCAGCGGAGCGGACCGCAGGTTGTCGGCAGTGAGTGCGTGCCCCTGCGGGCAGTGGGTCTTCGCCGCGTTGGCGGCGGCGAGGGTGCTCCCTCGAAGCAGGTTCTCGCGTGTAGTCACCGGCTCCAGATGCTCTGGGTTGACGCATCGCCGCACCCGGCACAGGTGGTCGAGGCTCAAGCCATCTGCAATCTCGCCGACCAGCAAGAAGTAGGCAGCTCGGTGCGCAAGAACCGGCTGCCGCATGTACGTGAACTTTCCGTAGCCGTTGTCGGTCAGGCTCTGCGCCCAGACCCAGCAACCGGTCCTGACGTCAACGACAAACGCTGCACGAAACCGTTCGAGGGCAGCGTCGCGGTAGATCTCGGAGTCGGTCAGGTAATCCAGGGACCCGTAGCGCAGGTGGTCATTGGTGCCGTTGCGCAGCGCTTCGCGCTTCCGACGCTGAAACTCGCGCGACCGCGTCCGCTGGCACTCCCTACACGTCCGCTGCCCGTTGCCGCGCAAGTAGGTGTTGATCTCATCGAACGGGTGCCCCTTCGAGCATCGATCGGAGGTCATCCTGCCGCGCACGTCCCACCTCCATCGTCGTCAAACTCTTGCATCTGACCGTATCAGGCATCAACTCGTGCATCAACTAGTAAGCGATGTGAACGGCCAACATCCTGTGCGATGATTGCGCCGTGGATCAGGAACGGAAGCCGGTGAGCACGGCCCGGGCGGCCAGCGCCCTCGGTGTGCACCCGTCGACCCTGTGGCGGTGGCACGAGAAGGGCCGCATCACTCCGGCCTGGAGAACTCCCGGTGGGCAGGCCCGGTGGGACCTGGAAGAACTACGACAGCAGCTCGGAATACACGCGAGAGGGGACCACGTGCCCGAGGCATCCACTAAGCCCGAACCCAGCCCCGTAGTGGCCAGCATCGTCACCAGCGACCTGGGCGTCCTCATCGGCCGCCGCAACGACGGCAAGCCACCGTGGACGTTCATCGCCGGTGAGATCGAGCCCGGAGAGTCCGCCGCCGACGCCGCCGTCCGCGAGGTCAAAGAAGAAACCGGGCTGCCCGTCACCGCCGCCGAGCGGGAGATCGGCCGCCGAGTGCACCCCAAGACCGGGCGGACCATGGTCTACCTGGCGTGCCGGCCGATCGGGAAGCTTGACGTGTTCGTCGGCGACAAGGACGAACTAGCCGAGGTGAAGTGGGCCAGCCTCGACGAGGTGCAGGAGCTGCTGCCCGGGTTGTTCGAACCGGTGCTCGCCCACCTTCAGCGGGAGTTGGGCAGCTAGAACCACCGCGCACCACCGCGGCCGCTCCGGATCGGGGCGGCCGTCTCTATGCGCGTTGACCGCGCCGGGGACCGCACATGTTCGCATATGTCGTTCGGCCCCTAGGGCACTAAGTGACCGAGGCTCCGTACCTTCCCCACTGTGATCAACAGGTCCAGTCGCGACCCTGCCTACCGGCAGATCGCCGACCTGTTGCGCGCCCAGATCCTCGACGGCCGACTGCGGCCCGGGGACCTGCTCCCGTTCGAGGGCCGCATCGCCCAGGAGTACGGCGTTGGCCGGGTGACCGCACGTGCTGCGCTGCGGGTACTACGCGAAGAGGGGCTCACGGTCACTGAGCGCGGCTACGGTACTTACGTGGTCGAGCCGCAACCCCGCGTAGTGGTGAGGATCCCGCGCGGCTCCCGCGTCTGGTCGCGGATGCCCACCGAGGATGAGCGGATCGCGCTCGGGATCGAGGCGGGCGTGACGGTGCCGGTGCTGATGTACCAGGTCGGCGGACAGTCACCGAAGGGCCCGTACGCTGCGGATCGAACGGACTTCACCACCGCGTAGCCCGCAGCACGATCGGCGATCTTGATAGCGTGAGAACGGTGCCGATCAGCGGCGTGTGGTGAATGTGATCTCACGAATGGTGCACGTGTTCGCGCTCCCAACGTGGATCAAACGGTCAGCCGGACAGGAATCCCACGCTGACCGTTCGTGCCAAGATCGCCGCCGCAAGGTGCAACGTGCAAGGAACTAGGGAACGATAGCTACCTCACGGTGATCACGACGACACTCATGAACGTCCCCACGCAGGGGGCACCAGCACCAATCGAGTCCCGTAAATCGGACGCAGCGCGGCACCCCGGGGGGGCGGTGAAGCCATGAAGACCAGCACCATCCGACGTCTCATCCTCGGTGCAGCGTGCGGTGTCGCTGGCGTCCTCGCCTTCAGCACCCCCGCCCACGCCGACGACGGAACCCAGCAGCCGGGGGGTGTGCTGGGCACCGTCGTTGAAGTCGTCAGCGAGGTGCTGCCCGAGCCCACCAAGGAGCCCGAGCCGGCCAAGGAGCCCGACGAGGTGCCGGCCGCCGAGTCCGAGCAGAGCGACGAGGCGGGCCACGGTGCCAACGAGCCGGCCGCCGAGCCGGAGCCGACACCCGCCGACCAGCCAACCCAGGCCGGCGACGAAGAGTCGGCGGCCGAGACACCCGCGCCGCCCTCCAGCCCGATCGAGCAGGTCACCGACGGGCTGGAGCAGATCGTTGAGCCAGTCAAGGACGTCGTCGAGGACGTCACCACGCCCCTGCCGGTCCCGTCGACGCCCGCGCCGGCACCGGTCGTCACCCCGGCACCCACGGAGCCGACCCAACCGGCCGAGACTGCCCGAGTCGACGTGCCGGTCGAGACCGAGACCGCTACCGAGCAGCCCGAGCACCTGACGGCCGAAGCGCCAGCCGTCGACCCGCTGCCCGTCCTGCCCGTGGTCGGACCCGTCGCCGGCAGCGACACCATGCTCCCCGGACTCACGCCAGTGTCGGTCGGCGAAGAGCAGCCAACACGCGCACCGCAATGCGACGAGCGGCCCGCTGAGAGCACCCCCGACCACGGCCGCGGCGTCGTCCGCACCATCACCGACCGGCGCACCGGACTACCCACCGCCAGCAGCGACGCCCCCGCCAAGCCGTGCCCACCACCGGCGCCGGCCGGCGACCAGGCCATCAACGCCGTCGCCACCACCGGCCACGCCGGGGCTCACAGCGAGCTGTACGCGGCCACCACCACCGGCGTCACCTGGCCCACCCTGGACCGACTCCAGCAACTGCGTGCACGCGGTGACCTCCCCGCCTCCCGCAGCACCCACGTGGAGCCCGGACCCGCCTGACCTCGCCGCGCCCGCACGCGACAGCGGGCACCGCCTGGAGGCCGGTACCGCGACCCGACCTCCGTTCACCCTCGTTCCACCACCCGAACGGAGTTGATCGCAGAATGAGCACCACCGCACCGAAGCCCCCGACCAAGCGACTGTTCGCGTCGGCCGTTACCGCAGGCACGCTGGCGGCAGCGACCGCCGCCATCCTGTCGATGGGGTACATCGTCGAAGGCAGCATCCCGCCGGGCCGGATGACCGCCTACTGGTTGGCCGAGGTGGCGCTCCTGGTCACCGCCGTCACCCTCGGCGGCCGGTACTTCGCGCAGCGGTGGCGCCGGGCGGCGTGGCGCGACGGTCACGCCGCCCGCATCGCCACAGACGCTGCCAACATGCCGCTGGCCCGCATCCAGGCGGAGCTGGAGGATCTGACTGAGGCGGTCTACGACCTGGCGGACGCCGCCGGCCGGCCGCGTTCCCCCCGCGCCTACCCAACGGGCAGCACCTACGCCAGCCGGGCGGTTCAGGGCGACACGGTCCTCATCACCCGCAACGCGCAGCCCAGTAGCAGCGCTGACGCCCCGGTCCAACTGGCCGAGCGGACGCCGACTGACCCGATCGCGGAGGCCCGCGCCGAGGGGTACGCCGAGGGGTACGTCGACGGGATCGCGCGCCGCGACGAGGGGGCCTCGCCGAACTGAGTTCCCCTACCAGTCCCCT
Organism: Micromonospora chokoriensis; assembly: GCF_000718555.1. Taxonomy (GTDB): domain Bacteria; phylum Actinomycetota; class Actinomycetes; order Mycobacteriales; family Micromonosporaceae; genus Micromonospora; species Micromonospora chokoriensis_B. The sequence goes on along the minus strand of NZ_JOAN01000003.1, from coordinate 96,416 downwards.
AAAGATGATCAGGGCCCCTCGCTTGAGGGGCCCTGACCTGCGTGAATGTAGATCCACACGTGGGGTGACTGATGGGAATTGAACCCACGACAACCGGGACCACAACCCGGTGCTCTGCCAACTGAGCTACAGCCACCATGCCGCCGTCGCCCGGTCGATCGCCCCGGGCGGGGTGCGGACCAATAATAGCCACACCGCAGCACGCCTCGTCCAGCGGGTTCCCTGGTCCCCGAGACCAGCGGCCGCGGGTCAGAGTTCGGCGGCGATGGCCTTGGCGGTCTCGACGTCCGGGCCGGGCAGCGGGACGAAGACCGTGCGCCGGTAGTACTCCAACTCCCGGATGCTCTCCCGGATGTCGGCCAGCGCCCGGTGCGCGAGGCCCTTCTGCGGCTGGCCGAAGTACACCCGGGGGTACCAGCGACGGCAGAGTTCCTTGATCGACGACACGTCGATCATCCGGTAGTGCAGGTGCGCGTCGAGGCGGGGCATGTCCCGGGCGATGAAGCCCCGGTCGGTGGCGATCGAGTTGCCGCACAGCGGCGCCGTACGCGGATCCTTCACGAAGGTGCGCACGTAATCCAGGACCAGGTCCTCGGCCTCGGCGAGGGTGACCACCGAGCGGCGGACCTCCTCGGTGAGGCCGGACTTGGCGTGCATCGTCTGGACGATCTCCGGCATCCCCTCCAACGCCGCCTCGTCGGCGTGGATGACCACGTCGACTCCATCACCAAGCACGTTGAGGTCGGGATCGGTGACCAGTGCCGCAACCTCGATCAGTTTGTCCCTGCCGAGGTCCAACCCAGTCATCTCACAGTCGATCCAGACGAGGAGATCAGCCACCGGGACAGCCTACGCGCAGCCCACGCGCTGCGGCTGCGCGCTCTCGGCGGGCCGGCCCGCTAGGGTTTCGGGGTGCCAGCAGAACCCGTCGCACCGCCCGCCGTCACCGAAGACGATCCCGGTGGCCGTACGGTCCGTCGTCTGGTCGCGGTGGTGGCCCTCACCGCCGTGTTGCCAGCGCTCTACCTGCCCGGCCTCAAGCACAACTTCTTCGATCTCAAGATCTATATGTCCGCGATGGACTGGTGGCGCGTCGGCCACCCGCTCTACGACTACGTCCAGCCCGACCGGGTGCAGGGCGAGCTGTACTTCACGTACCCGCCATTCAGCGCGCTGCTGCTGTGGCCGTTCGGTCTGCTGCGGCTCGGCACCACCGTGGCGATCTTCACGGTGCTCACCGTGCTGGCCGTGGTGCTGACCACCCGGTGGTTGGTGGCCCCGCTGATCGCCCGACACGACCTGCCTCGAACGTTCACCCTGATCGCTGCCGTCCTGCTGGTGCTTGCGGTGGAGAGCACCCGCGAGACGATCACCTTCGGCCAGATCAACATGCTGCTGGTCGTGCTGATCCTGGCCGACCTGCTGTTCGCGGTGCCGCAGGCGCGACGCTGGGCCGGGGTGGGCGTGGGGCTGGCGACGGCGCTCAAGCTCTTTCCCGGCATCTTCATCGTGTACCTGCTGGCCACCCGGCGGTGGCGGGCCGCGGCGGTGGCCAGCGCGACCGCCGCGGCGGCGACCCTGCTCGCGGCGGCGATCGCCCCGGGTGACTCGTGGCGGTTCTGGACCCACGAGCTGTGGGCCACCGAGCGGGTGGGTCGCCCCGACTACGTCGGCAACCAGTCGCTGTTCGGCCTCCTCAGCCGGTTCACCGCGCCGGAGAAGCCGGAGCGGCTGCTCTGGCTGCTGGTGGTCGCCGTGGTCGCGGCGTACGGGCTCTGGCGGGCCGCCCGCGCGGCACGGGCCGGTGACCCGTTGACGGGCCTGACGCTGACCGGGTTGGTTGGTTCGCTGGCGAGCCCGATCACCTGGACCCACCACATCTACTGGTTCGTACCGGCGGTGGTGCTGCTCGTCGACGCGGCGTTGAGCGCCGAGGGCCCCCACGAGGTGCGCCGACGTCGGTGGCTGGCCGGGCTCGCGCTGGGTATCGCCGCCGTGACCATCTACGGCGTGGTGACGTTCCAGGCCTGGGGTGCGGCAGTGGTCCGCACTCATGACCCGCTGGACTTCGTCCTGCAGAACACCTACGTGCTGCTCAGCCTGCTGCTGCTAGCGGCGTTGCCGGTTCGTTCGGGGCACAGTGCGGAAAATCGCATCAATTGGACAGAACTCCCGAGTAGCCATGATCGGCGCTAATCTGTCCTCATCTACCTCAAGCGTCGCTCGGGTAGCACCGATCCCCCGGTGAGAGCGGCCCTCCGCGTCGGCAGCGCGGAGGGCCGCTCGCCGTTTCGCCCGCCAAGCGCCAGCCAAGCCCGTCACCCCGTGGCACTGCCACCGGCCGGGCCGTCACCCGGTGGGACCGCCACCGGCCGGGCCGTGGCCTCGTCCGCGTCGGACGGCGGCCAGGCGAGACTCAGCGTCACCTCCGGTGGGCGGGGCAGTCGGGCCGGCTCGTCCAGGTCGGCGAGGGTGTCCGGTCGTGCCGGTTCGGCGCCGATCGCCGACCGGGGCCGCTCTCCCAGACCGGAACCGACCGGGGCGAGTTGTCGGGCCGGGATCGGCGGGGCCGAGTCGGGTTCCCGGGCGCCCAGAGCACTCAGCGAGGTGACCCCGAGCCGCCCGGCGAGCACCGGCACCTGGTCCGGCTCGACCACGAAGATCACCTCGCGTGGACGCAACGGTCGCAGCAGGAGCAGCGCCGCGCACACCATCAGCAGGACGCCGACGGTCAACAGACCCCACGTTGCCGGGCCGGTCCACCCTGCCCGCAGCTCGGCGCGCAGCTCCAGGGCCAGGTCGCCGCCGCCGTCGGGGCGCATCACCACCAGGCTCATGGGTTGGCCCGCGAGGTCGTCCGCACTCCACTCGAGCGAGCCGATCCCCTCACGTACCCAGAAGGGTCGGCCCAGCGGCGCGAACGGCTCGCTGACCCCCGGGGTGTCGGCGGCCGGGCCGGCCGGATCCAGCCGGACCGGCAGCGGGCCCCGGGCCAGCGCCATCCGGCGCACCGTGGCGTGCGGCACCGCCTCCAGCCAGCCACGCACCTCGGCGGTGGGCGCCAACCCGACGAAGGCCGGGCCGTCCGTGGTGCGGGCCTCCAACCGCAGCCGAGTCTGCGCGGTACGCGCGAAGGGCGCCTCCTGCCGCAGCAACCGGTCGAGGTCGGTGACCACGACCGCGTGGCCGGGTGTGCGGACCGTCTCGAAGCGGGCCGCGAAGGCCCCATCGGGGTCGGCGTGTCGGGTCACCAGCCACAGCCCGCCACCGGCGAAGAGCGCCGGAATTCCCACGACCAACAGCAGCACTCCGGCGATCACCCGCACGAACCGCATCCGCACCGTCCCCCTCCGTAGCCAAAACACCCGGCCGACCTTACCGACGTAGACCGTCTGATCAGGGGATATCCACGGCACGGTCGCACCGACTCCGGAAAAGCACGCTGGCCCGCCGGATGAATCCGGCGGGCCAGCGGGTGTGGCGGGGTCAGACCTTGGCCACCGGCTCCCGGCGGGTACGCGTGAACGCCAACCCGCCCAGCACCAGGCCGGCCAGGCCGGCGACGAGTCCGGCCACCCCGAGGCCGAGCGCGAGCCCGTTGCCCTCGTCGTCGTCGTCGTCATCATCGTCGTCGGGCGCCGCGACGGCAGCGGTCGGTGTGGCCGAACCCGCCGGCGCTGCGGCGGCGGCCAGGGTGAGCACCGGCGCCGGGTGCTCCGGCTCGGTGCCCGGCGCCGGCTCCTCGATCCAGCGCGAGATGTTGCCGTCCGAGTAGGTCTGCAGGGTCTTGAAGACCATCGAGTCGACCTTCGGCAGCGGCCCCAGCGAGACGGGGAACTCCTGGAACTGCCCCGGCTTCACCCCCGCGTCGCCGGACGCCGTCCAGGTGATCTTGGACACCGCCTCGGTGAGCGGGCTGCCGTGCACCTCGATCGGCGGGTCCACCTTGCGCTTCTCCGTCGCCACCGTCCAGCCGGGCACCGGCATCGTCGACACCGAGCCGACCGGAGCGTTCTCCGGGAGCACCACCTCAAGCTTGACCGTCGACGCGCTGTCGCTCTCGTTCGGCACCCGGAACGCCACCCGGGCGTAGCCGCCCTGGGCCGCCTCCTTCGGGTTCACCGTGACGTGGGCGGACGCCGATCCGGCGAAGCCGAACACAGCGGTAGCGGCGGCGGTGAACGCCAGGACGGCAGCGGCGCTTGCGGTACGCCGGATTCGGGTCATGGGTTTTGCGAACCTCTCTAACGGATGGGCACGGTGGCGGTCACCGTGGCCTGGTCGATGTCGGTCGTACGGGCAGTGATCTTGATCTCCCAGTCACCGGCGGCCGGCAGGCTGATGTCGCCGTAGGCGTGGCTGTCCGTCAACCGCAGCAACGGCACCTCGATCGGCTCGATGCCGGCCGAGGGCAGCGCGGCGGTCGCCTTCCACTCCGCGATCAGCAGTGGCTGGTTGTCCTTGCCGTACGCGTACAGGTGCACCGAGTTGTTGCCCCGCTCGGCCGGGCTCACCTCGACCTCCATCGAGAAGAGCGGGCTGGACAGCCTGGTGCTGAACAGGCCGGACTCGGCCCCGGCAGACGGGCCGGCCGCGGCGGTGCGGGCGGGTGTGGTCTGCACGAGCGTGGCGGACAGGGCCAGCACCACCACGGTGACGGCCAACTCCGCCAGGACCGCCCGGCGCACCGGGACCGGGCGTTGCGCCGCGACGCGGCTACGCACCAACTGCCGGGAGTACGCGGCCACGGCGATGACAAGCGCGAACAACCCGATCTTGGCGAGCAGCAACCGCCCGTACGTGGTCTCGAAGAGCGCCTGCGGGGTGGCCACCTCGATCAGCGCCTGGACGGTGCCGGCCAGCAGCAGCGCCGAGACGGCGAGCGCCGCCCAGCGTGACCAGATCGGCAGGATCGCGCCCAACTCCCGCTCGTCGGCCTGGCGCAGCAGGAAGACGGCGAGCATGAGCAGACCGCCCAGCCAGACCGCCATGCTGCCCAGGTGGACCGCGTCGACGACCACGGAGACCGCCGGTGCCGGGGAGGCCGCCGGGTGCCCGGCCAGCGGCCAGGTCAGCAGGGCGGCGCCGCCGAGCACGGCCAGGATGATCGCGTCCGTGCGGCCGGCAGGCCGGGCCAGCAGCGGGCGGAGCAGGAAGATCGATGCCGCCAGCAGTCCGAGTCGGACCAGGTGGGCGGCGCCGAAGGCGCTGCCGAACACGCTGCCGAACCCCTCGCCGGTGACGTCGAAGAGGCCACCCCCGGCCGTGTAGGGCACCTGCAGCCACAGGTCGGCGAGGGTGGCGACGGCCACCAGGCCAAGGCCGGTCCAGGCCAGTCGGGTCGGCCCTCGTCGGGAGAGCCGCCGTGGCCAGAGGGCGGCGAGCACCAGCGCCGGCCCCACCAGCAGCACCAGGCCGACGTAGCCGAGGAAACGGGCCACCTTCACGGCCGTCTCCACCACCGGGTTGGCGCGGCTGTCCGTGCCGGAGTCGACAGGTGGGGTCGAGGGTGCGCCGACCGAGTAGGTGAACGCCCCGGAGACCGGGTGACTGTCGGCGGAGATCACCCGGAAGCTGACCAGGTAGGTGCCGCGCGCACCGGCCGGGTCCACCGGGATGGTCACGACCGCGCCGTTGAACGTTGGTTCGCCCCGGTCGGCCCGGGAACCGTCCGGCGCGATGATCCGGATCTTGCCGGGGACCTTCCGGACCGACTCGCTGAACGTGAGAACCACCTCGGGCGGCCCGCTCGGCACGATGGAGGCCGCGGCCGGGCTGGTGCTCTCCAGCACCGCGTGGGCGCTGGCGGGGGTGGCCGGCGCGATCAACAAGGCCACGACGGTGACCAGGAGGCCGGCGGCTGCGGCCAGCCTGGCGGCCCAGCGGCGGGGGGCGACAGTCATGCCGGCCATGGTCGCCGATCGGTGTCCCATTCGGCGACCCGAGGAGGGTGATCGCACGTCATGACCGGGTAGTCGGCTCGGGGTGGGGAAAAGTTCCCGACGTGGCGCAGACCATCCAAGAGGCGAACGGCCCTGACGCTCCGCCGGCTGCCGCGTAACCTGGGTTGTCGTGATCCCTGTCCCGCGTGACTCCGGTGCCGCCGGTCCGGCAGAGCCGGTCGATGAGGTCGCCCGGGACCCGGCAACCGAGTGGGCGCTGACCGCCCGCGACGGTGACCCGACCGCCCAGGCGGCGTTCGTTCGGCTGACCCAGGCCGAGGTGTGGCGGTTCGCCGCCGCCCTGGTCGACCCGGACAGCGCCGACGACCTGACCCAGGAAACCTACCTGCGGGCGTTCCGGGCCCTGCCCGCCTTCGAGGGTCGCTCCAGCGCCCGCACCTGGCTGCTCGGCATCGCCCGGCGAGCCTGCGCCGACCACCTCCGCATTGTCGTTCGGCGTCGGCGGCTCGACGAGCGCCTGACGGCGAACGCGTACACCGACCGCCCGCACCCGGACCCAGCCGGCCAGCTCGGCGCTGCCGACCTGGTCCGCCGTCTCGGCGCCGAGCGGCGCTCCGCGTTCGTGCTCACCCAACTGCTCGGCCTGTCGTACGCCGAGGCCGCCGCCGTCGAAGGGGTGCCGGTGGGCACCATCCGTTCCCGGGTCGCCCGGGCCCGCGACGAGTTGGTCGAGGCGGTCGGCGACGCCCTGACCGGCTGAGCACGGAACTTCCGACGCGGACGGGACGACAAATGAGCGTGACTGCACCTTCCACCCCTGGCGGCCGTTGGCCCGTGATCCGCCCCTGGCTCGGCATCGCGGCCCGACTGGGCCTCGCCGCCGTCTGGCTCGTCGCCGGCGCGTCGAAGGTCACCGACCTCGCCGCCTCCGGGCGGGCGGTAAACGCATACCAGGTGCTGCCGTACGACGTGGCGACCGTGATCGGCGCGGCCCTGCCCTTCGTCGAGCTGGCGTTGGGCGTGCTGCTGCTGCTCGGGCTGGCAACCCGGCTCGTCGCCGGGGTCTCCGCCGCGCTGCTGGTGGTCTTCATCGTGGGGATCGCCTCGGCCTGGGCGCGGGGGCTGGCCATCGACTGCGGCTGCTTCGGCAGCGGCGGACAGTTGGCGGAGGGGCAGGCACCCAGTTACCTCCCGGAGATCCTCCGGGACCTGGGATTCTTGATTCTGGCCGGATTTCTGCTGATCTGGCCGCGTACGCCGGTATCGGTGGACGGGTGGTTGTCCGGCGAACCCGTTGTGGAGGACGAGGATGAGTAGTCGCAAGGGGCAGCGGGACGCCGCCCGGGTGGTCCGCGAGCAGCTCGCCCGTGAGCGGCGTCGTCGCCGCACGATCTGGGTCTCCGTCGCTGCGGTCCTCGTCCTGGTCATCGCCGGTGGCGTCGGCTGGGCCGTCTGGTCCAGCCAGCGCTCCGACAGCTTCACCACCCCGCCCGGCGCCAACGACGCCGGCACCGGCATCGTCGTCGGCGGCGGCCCGGTCACCGTCGACGTCTACGAGGACTTCCTCTGCCCGGTCTGCAAGCAGTTCGAGCAGAGCAGCGGGGCGACGCTCGAACAGTTGGTGGCCGAGAACAAGGCGAAGGTGGTCTACCACCCGGTCGCGTTCCTCAACCGCTTCTCCACCACCGAGTACTCCACCCGGGCCTCGGCCGCCTCCGGCTGCGCCGCGGCCGGCGGCAAGTACCACGAGTACGCCAAGGCGCTGTTCGACAAGCAGCCGCCGGAGGGCAGCGCCGGGCTCACCGACGACCAACTGATCGACATCGGCACCGGCGTGGGCCTCGACCGCGGCAGCTTCGGCAGCTGCGTGAAGGACAAGACGTACCGGACGTGGACCGAGCACGTCACCGACGACGCCAGCCGCAGCAACGTCACCGGCACGCCGACCGTCAAGGTCAACGGCCAGCCCCTCGACAACCCCACCCCGGACGCTCTCACCGCAGCCGTGGCGGCGGCCGGGAAGTGATCCGTACCCTGCTGGCCCGCGCCGGCCTGGTCGCCGCCGCGGCCGCCCTGGTGACCCTGATCAGCGCGGCGCCCGCCGCCGCGCACGGCGCGGACGCTCCGGACGGCACCGACTACCGCACCCGGACCACCGGGGTCGCACCGGCGCGGCCAGGGCTGGAGGTACGCGTCATCGAGGCGGGCGCCCGGCTGGAGCTGACCAACCGCACCGGCCACGCCATCGAGGTCATCGGCTACTCCGGCGAGCCCTACCTGCGCGTCGGCCCGGACGGGGTCTTCGAGAACAGCCACTCCCCCGCCACCTACCTGAACCGCACCATCACCGGGGACACCGCGCTCCCGGCCGAGGCCGACCCGGCCGCCGCACCGTCCTGGCGGAAGATCGCCGACGGCAGCACGGCGCGGTGGCACGACCAGCGCGCGCTGTGGCAGGAGTCGGCGCCACCGGCGGCGGTACGCGCCGCACCGGACCGCGAGCACCGGGTCCGGGACTGGACGATCCCGCTGCGCGACGGCGCCGACCCGGTGCTGATCGGCGGCACGCTGGACTGGGTGCCGCCACCCGACGCGTACACCTGGTGGGCGGTGAGCATCGTGGGGCTGCTCGCGGTAGGCGCGCTCGGCCTGGTCGCCGCCACCGCCCCGGCCGGTGCCCGCGCGCTCTCCGCGCTGGGCGCGTTGCTGATCGTCGGCGGCGCGCTGGCCGTCGTCTACCCGGTGGGGCGGGAACTGGACGCGGGCGCGCAGGGCGTGGGCGGGGTGCTGGTCGGGCTGCTGTCCGGGCAGATCTGGTCGCTGCTCACCGGCCTCGGCGCGATCGCCGCCGGTTGGTACGCGCTGAGCCGCCGCCCGGCCGCCGACTTCGTGGTCGCGCTGGCCGGGGCCTGCCTGGCGCTCTTCGCCGGAGCGGCGAACGCCGCCGTGTTCGGCCGCGCCATCGCCCCCGTGCCCTGGTCGCCCGAGGCCGCCCGCGTGCTGGTGGCGATGTTCCTGATCACCGGCACCGGCGCGACATTCGCCGGCATCCTGCGGCTGCACGCCGCCTCCCGCGCCGCCACAGCCGCGCCGCCGGTCGAGACCGCGACGAGTGGGTCTACGACGGCGGGGTGAAGCCGTAGGGCAGCTCCAGGCGGTGGCGGGCCAGCAGGGCCGCGTCACGCAGCAGGGTGGGGGTGGGGGCGTCGGCGACGATCCGGCCGCCGTCGAGGATCACCGAGCGCTCACACAGCTCCGCCGCGTACGGCAGGTCGTGCGTGACCATCAACAGGGTCACCGGCAGGTCGCGCAGGATCTCGGCCAGCTCACGACGGGCCGCCGGGTCCAGGTTCGACGACGGCTCGTCGAGCACCAGGATCTCCGGGTGCATGGCGAGCACGGTGGCCACCGCCACCCGGCGACGCTGCCCGAACGACAGGTGCTGCGGCGCCCGGTCCCGGTGCTCACCCATCCCCACCGCCGCGAGCGCCTCGTCCACCCGGGCGGCCAACTCGGCCCCACGCAGACCCAGGTTCGCCGGCCCGAACGCCACGTCCTCCGCCACCGTCGGCAGGAACAGCTGATCGTCCGGGTCCTGGAAGACGATGCCCACCCGGCGACGTACCTCGGCCAGGGTGGCCCGATCCGGCGTGACCGTCAGCCCGCCGACGCTGACGCTGCCCTCGGTCGGGGTGAGGATGCCGTTGAGGTGCAGCACCAGCGTGGTCTTCCCGGCCCCGTTGGGCCCGAGCAGCGCCACCCGGTCGCCGCGCGGCACGGTCAGGTCCACCCCGTGCAGGGCGACGTGCCCGTCCGGGTACGCGTAGCGAACACCCCGAACGTCCAGCGAGACAGCGGTCTGCACGACACCGATCATGACAGCACGACGGCGGTGGCGGCGATGGAGGCCGCCAACACCGGCACGGTCGCCGCGACCAGCCACTGGCCGACGCTCGCCGCACCCTCGCCCTGCCACACGGCGGGCATCCGCCCGGTGTAACCCCTCGACAACATCGCCAGATAGACCCGCTCACCGCGCTCGAAGGCGCGCAGGAACAACGCCCCGATCCCGGCGGCGAAGCCGCGCAACTGCCACAGGAAGCGCGGGTCGTCACCCCGGGAGATCCGGGCCACCCGCATCCGCCGCGCCTCACCGACCAACACGTCGAGATAGCGCAGCATGAACGTGGCGATCTGGGTGAGCACCTGCGGGCAGTGCAGCCGGTCCAGCCCCACGATCAGGTCCCGGGTGGTGGTGGTCCCGGCGAGCAGCAGCGAGACGAGCACCCCCAGGGTGCCCTTGGCCAGGATGTTCCACGCGCCGTGCAGCCCGTCCACGGACAGGCTCAGGCCCAGCACCTCGACCCGGTCGCCGCTGCCGAGGAACGGCAGGGCGACGGCGAACACCACGAACGGCACCTCGATCAACGCCCGGCTGAGCAACCACCGCGGCCCCACCCGGGCCAGCGCCGCCACCACGGCCACCAGCAGGGCGTACGCGCCGAAGGCCCAGAACGCCTCGCGTGGGGTGGCCACCACGGCGATGGTGAAGACCACCATCGCCGCGATCTTCACCTCGGGCGGGAGCCGGTGCACCGGCGAGTCCGACTCGCGGTACAGCACGTGCCCGTGACCGGCTCCCATCCGCGTACCCCCGCTCAGCCGTTGGCGTCGGCGTGACGCCGCTCGTCGGTGGACGTCGCGGCGTCGCCCTCGGCGGGCGTGGTGCCGTCGATCGGCGTGCTGCCGTCGGTCGGCGTGGTGTCTCGACGGCGCAGCAGCCAGAACCCGCCAGCGCCGATCGCGAAGGTGACAAGCACCCCGAGCACCCCGGAGAGGCCGGTGGAGACGAAGCTGTTCTGCACGCCCCGTACGCCGTAGTCGGCGAGCGGGCTGTCGGCCAACTCGTGGTCACGGGCCTGCTGGGCCGGGCAGCTTCCCCCGACGATGTTGTCGTCGGCGTCGACGGTGCAGCCCTTGAGCAGGGACGAGTCCAGCCCGTCCGGGTGGGACGAGGCGTAGTTGCTCACCACACCGGCCAACAGCAGGGCGACCAGCAGGCCGCCGGCCAGGAAGGCCCAGGATCGGTTCTTCATCGGGCACCTCCGGCGACCGGGACGGCAGGGGCGACGGGCGTAGGCAGGGAACGCAGCGCGTACACCAGGTCGGGGCGTACCTTCGCGACGGTGAGCACGGTGGTGGCGGTGATCAGGCCCTCACCGATGCCGATCAGCAGGTGCACGCCGGCCATCGTGCCGGCCAGGCCACCGAGGTTGTTGCCCAGGTCGGTGGTGCCGCCGAGCCAGTACTCCAGGACGAAGCCCTGCGACGCGACCACCACGCTGATCATCGCAGCGACGAAGGCGGTCACGGCCAGACCGGCCCGCGTACGGGGCAGCACCCGCAACAGCACCGCGATCAGCACGTACGCCACAGCGGTGCCGAGCAGCGCCATGTTCGTGATGTTGAGGCCGAGCATCGCCACACCGCCGTCACCGAAGATCAGTGCCTGCACGACCAGCACCACGGCCACGCAGAGCGCGCCGACCCACGGGCCAACCAGCATGGCGGCGAGCGCACCACCGAGCAGGTGGCCACTGACACCGGCCGTGAAGATCGGGAAGTTCAGCATCTGGACGGCGAAGATGAACGCCGCCACCAGGCCCGCCATCGGGGCCAGCCGGTCGTCCAGGTCGCGCCGACCGCGCAGGACGCAGACGGTGAGCGCGGCGAGAGCGAGCGCAGCGAAGACCGCTGCCACGGGGCCATCGATGATCCCGTTTGAAATGTGCATCGCCAGTGTCTCCACGCGACCTCCCACGCGTCAGCGGGCCCGACCGGGCCGGCGTGGGTCAGCCTATTTCCCAAGCATCGTTGTTGCCAGAGTCTGGCAACAACGGATGGCCTTGATCACCTTTCCACCGGCAATGAGGGTCAGGTCGCTGGTCTCCGCACACGCCGGGTGCCTCGCTGGCGGCGATGCTCGCCGGGGCGGCGGTAGGGTCGGGCCATGACCGCGCCCGACCGTCTCTCCCCCGGTGATCCCGCGCCCGAGTTCACCCTCGCCACCGACACCGGCGACCAGCTCTCCCTCGCCGACCTACGGGGTCGCAAGGTCGTCCTGTACGCCTACCCGGCCGCGATGACCCCCGGCTGCACCAAGCAGGCCTGCGACTTCCGCGACTCGCTCGCCTCGCTCCAGGCCGCCGGCTACGAGGTCGTCGGCATCTCCCCCGACAAGCCGGAGAAGCTGGCGAAGTTCCGCGAGCGCGACGCGATCACCTTCCCGCTGGTGTCGGACCCGGACAAGGCGGTGCTGATCGCGTACGGCGCGTACGGCGAAAAGCAGCTGTACGGCAAGACCGTCACCGGCGTGATCCGCTCGACGTTCGTGATCGACCCCGACGGCAAGATCGAACGGGCGCTCTACAACGTCAAGGCCACCGGGCACGTCGCCAAGCTCCGCCGCGACCTCGGCCTGGACTAACCCGCAACATCACCGAGGTGATGCGGTCTCCACCATTCTCAGGAGGCCGGGCTCAACACCGCTGAAGCCAGACGCTCTAGACTCAGCGAGTTGGCGGGAGTGGCGTAATGGCAGCCGCGATAGGTTTAGGTCCTATTGTCCGAAAGGGCGTAGGGGTTCGAATCCCCTCTCCCGCACAGGTCAACACAGAACGCGCGGTTGTCGGGCGCGTCACTGTCGTGGGTCGCGGGCCCGGTCGTCGGGTCAGGATGGCGGGCGTGAGTCTGCGCTTCGTCCTCGACCCCGACCTGACCCCGCAGTTACGCGCCGAGATCGTCGACCTCTGGGTAGTCGTCAGCAACGCCGGCGGCGCGGTCGGCTTCGTGCCACCGGTTACCGCCGCCGACGTTCAGGTCATCGCCGACCCGACCTTCGCCGGCATCGCCGACGGACCGGATCGGCTGCTGGTCGGCTACTCCGGCGACCGACTGGTGGCCATGTTGATCTTCAGTGACAACCGGTTCCCACTCAAGGCGCACTGGTGTGTGTTGAAGCGGGTGATGGTCCACCCCGGCACCCAGGGCACCGGTTACGGCTCGGCGCTGATGACGGAGGCCGCCCGGCTGGGCAGGGAGTTCGGCCACGAGGCGCTGCACGTCACGGTGCGCGACGGGCTGGGGTTGGACAAGTTCTACGGCCGCCTCGGATATCGGGAGATTGGCCGGCTGCCGGGCGCGTTGCGGGTGGCCCCCGATGACGACCGGGACGAGATTCTAATGTGGCTCGATCTCGCCGACTGAGCGCTCAGCCGGCGCACCAACGGGCGTTCGACCTGGTCGAGCTGGTGTTCGGCGCGTCGGTGGCCGGCGCGCTCGCTCTCGCCACCTCGACCGGGCGGCGAGCCGGAGTCGGCGTGCCGACGGGTCGGCTGGCGGGCGGTCGGGCCGACGCGGACACCCGTGGGGCCGCCGCGCCGCCGGGTAGGTACATCCGGACCGTGCTGTTCTGCACCTGGCCCGGTGCCATTCGGATGCCGCCGGCGGTGACCCGGTTTCCGTACACGTCGCTGACCCGCAGATTGAACGGGCCCGGCCCAGCGCCGGAGGCGATCAGCCAGTAGTTGTAGTCCTGCCGGGCGGCCGACTGCCACGGACCGCTGTCACCCTGCCGGACCTCGACGGAACGCAGCGGGTTGCCGTGGTTGCCGACCCGGACGGCGAACCACCACTGCGACGCGCCCTCCTTGATCCGGAAGGTGAGTGGTCCGGGCAGCGGCGGGTTGACCACCGCGCGGTAGGTGACCGGGACCTGACCCTGGACCGGTTCGGCGATCCGGGCGAACGCTTCGCGGGACAGGTCGAGGTGGCCGGGAGCGCACTCCGGGCACTGGTCCATGATGAGCACCCGGACGGTGCCCTTCGGGCCGATCACGTCGAGGAATCCGCCGCAGGCGGCGCCGGCGGAGTACTCCGTCGGGCCGAGCGCGACGTAGAGCCGGTTGGCCGGGGCAGCCGGGTTCGAGCAGTTGCCGCCGGCGCCGTTCGAGTCGTAGAAGGTCGCCTTGCCGCTCTGCGTGGCGTTGCCGGTGGGTGGGGCGGCGGCGAGCGGTCGACCGGCGGCGCAGGCCGGGGTGGAGCCGGAGCGCAGGGTGAGGGTGAGCCCGAGCGTCGCCGCGAGGACCGTGACGCCGGTGGCGACCAGCCAGGGCTTCGCACCGGACGACGGCGCGGGCCGTTCCGCTGGCGGATGGTCCAGGTCGATGTTGATGTCGACAGCGCTTCCGTCCGTCACGACGGCGATGCTGCCGGACCGGACGCGTGCCGACAAGCGGGCTAAGCCAAAGCTAAGACAGCGTCGACGGACGGTGACCGGAGGGCGCCGATTGCCGGACGGCCGCCGCGGTCAGGGCGCGACGACGATCGGGGCGTCCACTGTGATCAGCCCGCTGTCGAGTGGCACCAGGTTCAGTCCGAAGAGGAGTTTCTGCTTGACGTTGCGGTGGCGGCCAAGGGTGCGCAGCGGCTCCTTCGTGCGTACCCCGGTCTCCTGGTCGGTGGTGGTCACCACGCAGCGTTCGCACGGCCCGGCGGCGCGAAACCGCCGGTCGCCGATGCGCAGCGGCCGGCCGACCCAGTCGTCCTCGGCCCAGGCCGGCGCACCGGCGACGACCAGGTTGGGCCGGAAGCGGGTCATCGGTACCGGCTCCTCCCCCGCGTCGGCCAGCCAGTCGTTGAGGGCATCGAGGGAAGCGGCGTTCGCCAGCAGCAGCGGGTAGGCGTCGGCGAAACTGACCTGGTCGCCGGTGTCGTGTTCGCGGTCCCCGGCGGCCAGGTGGCGAGTCGGCTGGGCCAGCCAGACCAGCCGGACCGGCCGGCCGAGCAGGGTGCCGAGCCACTCGTCGGCCGCCGGACCGGCCGGCAGCGCGGGGACGGGAAACTTGCGGCTGCGGAAGGTACGCACCCCGATTGGTTCACCGCCGGCCGGCTCCGGCACGTCGAGGTCGGGCTGCCCGTCGGCGCGCAGCGACAGGCCGCCGGGGCGCACAGAGGCGCGCAGGCCGACCAGCCGGGTCGTCTCCCGCTGGGTGACGCCGACGCCGTCGGCGTCCACGACCATCCAGCGCCGGTCGCCGGCCAGGCCCCACGGATGCACGAACGCGCCGTCGTGGTCGAGCCGGTGACAACCCTTGATGGGGTACGTGTGAATCGAGGTCAGCCGCACCTGGTCACCATGCCACGCCGATTCCGTCGCCCGGGTACCAGTGGTTGGCGGGGCTCTCCCGGTAGGCGAGGAAGCGCCGTCCGGTGCGTTCGGCGTGCTCGGCGAGCACGTTGGTGCTTGTGACGTTGTCGGTGAGCAGGATCGCGCCGGGGGCGAGCTTCGGCTCCACCGCGTCGAACTCACGCTTCTCGTGGGCCCGGCTGTGGTCGCTGTCGTGCAGGAACAGGTCGACCGGGCGGTCCAGTGCGCCGATCGAGGCAATCGAGTCGCCGATCACCAGGTCCACGACCTCCGACCACGGAGCGACCTGGGCGAGGTAGCCGGCCTCGGGGTTGATGTCCAGCGAGGTGACCCGGCCCGGGTGCCCCTCCTGTGCGTTGCGCAGCAGCGCGGCGGCGAGGACGCAGGTGCCCAACCCCTTGTCCACGCCGGTCTCCACCACGTGTGCGGGATGGGTGGCTCGGACGATCGCGTACCAGCCGACGCGTCGGGCATAGCGGACTTTCTTGTCGGCCAGGCCGCGACGGGCGGCCCGGGCGGTGGCCTGCTCGATGTGTTGCCGTAGCACGTCGTCGGACTCGATTTCGGCAACGTAACCACGGACCTGCTGGACCGGGATGTCGCAGACCACGCTGACGAACCAGGCCAGGTGGTGACGGCTGAGCTTGGTCAGCTCATAGGTGTAGTTGTGATGTTCCCGGGAGGTGACCAACCACCGGGCCGAGGCGCGCAGCACCTTGGCGTCGTGGCGGGCGACCCGGGCGAGCCGCTTGGGGAAGGCGGCGACGGGTGCGAGTGGGGTACGGGCGATGGCTCGGCGCAGCTGCGTGGCGTCCACCGCTGCTTCATACCAGGTTCAGGCAATCGTCTGCGGGAAAAGTCTTTTGGGCCAGGATCTATAGCCGGATGGGCCGGACGGGGGTACATGACCGTAACCCGCAATCAGTAGCATCGCGGCATGCAGTATCGCCAGGAGTACGCGGAACCCCAGACCCAGTTCATTGACGCGCAGTCGCCACCTGAGCCGACTGAGGCGCCCCGATCGCGGCGCCGCCGCCCTCGGTGGCAGAAGGTCGCCCTGATCACCTTTCTGGTGATGGCGTTGCTGGGTGGTGGCGGTCTGATCGCAGGCGGGCTCTACTTCCGGTCGATCAATTCCGGGATCGAACGTGTTGACGCGTTCGATGGCGTGCCGGAGGAGTCGCGACCCGAGGTCGTCGCTCAGGGCGCTATGAACATCATGATCCTCGGTAGCGATTCCCGCGATCCGGAGAACAGCTCTGGCTCCCGGACCGACACCATCATCCTGGCCCACCTTCCGAAGGACCGGCAGAGCGCCCAGCTCATCTCGATTCCCCGGGACAGCTGGGTCAGCGTGCCGGAGTCGCCGCAGGGACGGGGCGGCAAGGACGCCAAAATCAACGCGGCGTACGCGTGGGGTGGCGTTCCGCTCATGGTGCAGACCCTGGAGAAGTTCACCGGCGTCCGCATCGACCACGTGGCGATGGTGGACTTCGCGGGCTTCAAGGAGATCGTGGATGCGCTCGGTGGCATCGACATCACTGTGGACCAGGCCTTCACGTCGAAGCACTCGTTGAACCCGGACGGCCGGCGGGAATTCGTCGCGGGCCGGCAGACCATGGACGGGGCCACCGCCCTGGACTACGCCCGCGAGCGGTACGCGTTCGCCGAAGGCGACTTCACCCGGATCAAGCACCAACAGCAGGTCATCAAGGCGATCCTGGACAAGGCCGTCTCCGGTGGCACGCTGGCCAGCCCCACCAAGTTGAACTCGTTCGTCCGGGCCACCGCCGACGCCGTCGCGGTCGACGAGTCGATGTCTCTGGTTGACCTGGCAATGCAGCTGCGGCACATGCGCAGCGGCCAGCTCGGCTTCTTCACCTGCCCCACGACGGGCACCGGCCGGATGGGCACCGAGAGTGTCGTCCTCGTCGACAAGCCCAAGGCCAGCCGTGTCTTCGACGCGGTCCGCCGCGACTCGGTGGAGGAGATCGCGTCCGCAGTAAAGTAGACAGCGGAAATCGACCCTTCGTCTATACCGGCGGGCCTGACCTGGTCGTATCCTTCCTTCGCCCTTCGGCTCGATGTGTCTACTTCCGAAGGACTAACGGGGGAAAGGTTGACCATGTCAGGTCATTCAACGACAAGCCGATCAGGCGCACCCGCGCAGTGGCCCGGCGAGCCCGACCCGGTGGAGCGCAGGGTCGAGCCGGTGACGGTTCCCAAGACCGTACCGGCGCCTCGGCCCGGTCTGGAGACCACCGCGGTCCTGCCATACGCAGGGTCCCGAACCTCGTCCCGGACGCGTCTACTGCGGGCCTGGATGATGACGGTTCCGATCGACATCGTCGCGCTACTTTTCCCTCTGGTGATCTCGCAGGACTACTGGCGTGGCACCCTCGTCAACGCCGGGCTCACCATGGCCATCTTCGCGGCCGGCGGGCTCTACCAGGCCCGCCGGCACGTGAGCATCCTGGACGAACTCCCGAGCATCGTCGGGCGTCTACTGGCCTCCGCCGCGGTGGTGGCCATCATCGCCGCGGAACGGCACTCCTCGGTCGAGTACGTCGGCGGCTTCATGCGGGGCGTCGCCATCTCCGCCGG
Organism: Micromonospora chokoriensis; assembly: GCF_000718555.1. Classification (GTDB taxonomy): domain Bacteria; phylum Actinomycetota; class Actinomycetes; order Mycobacteriales; family Micromonosporaceae; genus Micromonospora; species Micromonospora chokoriensis_B. Next base: position 78,701 of record NZ_JOAN01000003.1, on the reverse strand, counting down.
CCTGGTGATCGTTGGCCGGGCGCTCAGCCGGGCACTCACCATCCTGGTGCGCAAGCGTCGTTGGGTGGAGCACAACGCCATCATCATCGGCAGTGGCCCGGTCGCCTTGGAGCTGGCCCGTTTGCTGCGTCGGTACCCGCAGTACGGCCTGCGCTTCGTGGGCTGTGTCGACGTGACGGCACAGCAGGATTCCGCCGTGCTTCCGCTGCTCGGCAGCCTCAACGAGTTGGAGAAGCTGGTCCGGGTGCTGAAGTGTGAGGTGCTGGTCATCGCCGACCCGGACTGCCCGGAGTCGGAACTGATGGACACCCTCCTGCGGCCCGGCAGCTCACGCTGCGACCTGTGGGAGGTGCCACGCCTGTGGGGTTCCCGCTCGCAGGGCGGGTACCCGGACCACATCGGGGCCATCCCCATCGTGAAGGTCGGCGACATCTCGCTCTCCGGTCCGCGTTGGGCGATCAAGCGGGCCTCCGACGTCGTCTTTGCCGGCCTGTCCCTGTTCCTACTGAGCCCGGTGCTGCTGCTGTGCGCGCTTGCGACGTTCATCGACGGGGGTCGCGGGATCTTCTTCTACCAGGAGCGCATCGGCCGGTTCGGCAAGCCGTTCAACGTCGTCAAGTTCCGGTCGATGCGCCCGGTCGACGAGACCGAGTCGCAGACGAACTGGTCGATCGCGAACGATCGACGGGTCGGCCCGATCGGTCGGTTCATGCGCCGCACGTCCCTGGACGAGCTTCCTCAGCTCTGGAACATCCTGCGCGGCGACATGAGCGTGGTCGGGCCGCGACCGGAGCGGCCGTACTTCGTGGAGAAGTTCTCCGCCGAGTACCCGAACTACGCGATGCGGCACCGCGTCCCGGTGGGGTTGACCGGGCTCGCCCAGGTCAGCGGCCTGCGCGGTGACACGCCAATCTCCGACCGGGCGCGGTTCGACAACTACTACATCGAGAACTGGTCGCTGTGGCTGGACGTCAAGGTCGTGCTCCGTACGGTCTCCGAGGTCTTCCGAGGCGGCGGCCGCTGACGGCCAGCGTCACCGCGAACTGAGCAGCGGCAGCAGGTGCGCCCGGTAGCCACCCAGGTGGCGATCCGGGTCTCCGGCCAACACGTGGGCGAGGACGGTGCCGAAGACGTCGCGGAAGTCCGTCGTCGCCTTGAGGTCACCGTCGTCCAGGTCGGTCAGGCTGGGCTGCTCGCCGTAGAACCCGCCGGCCACCCCATGGCCGAGGACGAACACCGGCCCGGCTGTGCCGTGGTCGGTGCCGTCGGAGGCGTTCGCCCGGACCCGCCGGCCGAACTCGCTGTAGACCACGACGGTGACCCGTCGGCCGGCCGCGCTGCGGCCCATCCGGTCCACGAAGGCGCTCAGCGCGTCATCCAGGTGCCGCAGCAGCGTCTCCTGCCACACCCGCTCGCCAGCGTGGGTGTCGAACCCGCCCAGACTCACCGAATAGACCCGGGTAGGGACCTGGGACTCGACACACCTGGCGACGAGCGCCAACTGGGCGGAGAGCGCGTTGTCGCCACCCGTCCCGGTGGCCGGGACACCCTCGCCGCCGCTGTGGCCCTGCTCGTCGGAGCCGCTGCCCGCGGACTTCATCACCGCACGGTTCATGGTGATGAGGTCCGCGTAGGAGGCTGCGGCCCGCGCCTGCATCTCCGACTCACCCGGCTCGACCTGGCCGAGGGCCGAGACCACATCGGGTGAGACGCCCGACGGCAGGGTGAGCCCCCGATAGCTCACGCAGACGCCGATGCGGGACTTGCCCACCAGCATCGGCGGAAGCGCCGGCTCGAAGCTGACGGCCGTCTCGGTGGCGGCACTGATCCCGTCGAGCCACCGCCCCACCCAGCCGGTGGGGGCGGGAGTGCCGGGGGACGCCGTCTGCCAGATATCCATCGACTTGAAGTGGCTACGGTCCGGTTTGGGGTAGCCGACGCCGAGCACGATGCCCAACTGTTTGGCGTCCCACAGTCGTCTCATTCCCCGCAGCATCGGGTTGAGACCCAGTGTCTGGTCGAGCGGCAGCACCTGCGCTGGCGCGTACGCCAGCTCCGGCCGGGCGCTGTGGTAGGCCGCGTCCGCGTACGGGACAACGGTATTGAGCCCGTCGTTACCGCCGTAGAGGGTGACCAGGACGAGCGTTGGTAGGCCACCCTCGACGTCGCCGGCTCTGGTCTTCTCGGCAGTCCTGAGCAGTTCGTGGAAGCCCAGCACGCCGGCACCGGCGGCCAACGCGCCGCCGCCGACCACCCCGGACGCGATGAGGAACCGTCGTCGAGTCAACGCATCCATGCCTACCCACCCACTCTGGTCACGTCACCAGGTACTCAGGGCTGACCAGCCCGAGCATCAGCTTCAGTCGGTCGTTGCGGGCGTCGCGCAGCACGGCGTACGTCCGGTCCGTCCAGCGGTCGACACAGAGCAGGTGCGCGACGGCCTCCGGTGTCAGCGGACCGGGGCGGACCAGGTCGACGAGGATACCGGCGATCGTCAGCCGCACCTGGGCCGCGGCGGAGGTCAGCCAGGCGGCACCCGCCGGCCACCCGCCGACACTGGGCGGGGCGAACGGGCGCTGACCCAGCGCTTCCATGGCCCAGTAGATCCGGCTGAACACCTGCTCGGGCATCGCCGCCGGCCGCAGCCCGAGATGCCGCATGGCGCCGACGAGCCACTCGACCGGCTGTTGGACCATCGTCCCGCGCGTCGCCTGGAACGCCTCGTCGCCGAAGAGCACCCTCAGCATCGCCATCGGCGCCGGGAACTCCGCCGCCATCGCCTCTCGGGTGCGTTCCGGGATCGGCTGGGTGCTGGAGGCATACCGGAACCACAGTCGGGACGCGATGAACCGCCTGCAGGTCGGGTGCTGGAGCAGAAGGTCGACCAGACCATTGGCGTCGAAGTTCGCGGTGGCACCGAGGATCGTCTTGCGGCCGGTGTCGCGGTCCTTAGGTTCGGAGACCAACTTCTCGCGGTCGAGGATGACCCGCCAGCCCGCCAATGCGCGGCCGGCCTCCTTGATGTCCCGTTCGGTGTACTGCCCGACGCCGAGCATGAACAGCTCGAACAGCTCGCGGGCGAGGTTCTCGTTCGGCGCGGCCTTCTTGTTGTGCTGCCCGTCCAGCCAGTAGACCAGCGCCCGGTCGAGCACCATCCGGTGCGCCAGGTCGGCGAAGTCACGCGCCTCCCGGAACTCGCGTAGCTGCCCGAACATGAGCTGAGGGCTGCGGACCTTCGCCACCGAGGTCGCCCAGTGACCGTGCCAGAAGAAGATGAGCTTCTCGACCGCCTGATGGTCGGCCACGGTCATCCGGTCGAGCCACCAACGGGCCAGCGCGACGGTCTGCTCGGTGCGACGCCGGCTACCCACCACCTGCTGGGCTTCGGTGGCGCGGGGCAGGAGTACGAACGGGTCAGGCCCCAGATTGGGCACCGGCGCGCTGGTCGCGCCGACATCCGGGCCGGCTGGAGCCACCAGACCGGACAGTGTCGATGCGTAGCCGAGTCGGCGTGCGGCACCTACCTCCGCCGCGGTGGGCCCGAAACCGGCCCGCCGAAGCAGAAGGACGATGTCGTCGGTCATGCGTCCACAGTAAGGGAGTGTCGGCATTCCCCGCAGACGGGCCGGAACCGGTTACTCGGCGATACAAACTGACCGAAGAGCCATTTCATCGGCGTTACCTAGACCTCCATTCGGGCTGAAAACAGTACATAAAGTGCGGACTTTCGCTGCCTGCGCTGGGCCCGCCCGCGCAGGCCGTCGGGCCACCATTGACAGGAGGGCCGGCGTTGAGGTCTATTAACCCGGGCTTGACGGGCAGCCCTCGCTGCTGCCCGTCTGCGGGCGCGCCCGGCACAGCCTCGTTGGGCTGGTGGAGCGCGCTAAGCCGAACGGGGACCGGAGGTAACGGGGGTGCGTCCCTTGATGCACGCACCACCGCTGCCGCGCGGTCTGCAGACCTGCGGCCGCAGCGCAATCAAGTGGCCGGACGAATCCGGAAGAGACACGTGACGACACCACCTTCGCCCCCGGAACCCCTCTCCGGAGCCGGGTCGGCAGCACCGACGATCCTGGTCCTGGGCACCGCCGAGTGGAACTCTCCGATCGCCACGAATCAGCACTACGTCGTACGGGAACTGGCCCGTGACTTCGACACCCACTTCGTGGAGTCCCTCGGTCTGCGGCGGGTGCGGCTCGACGCGAAGGACGTCACCCGCATCGCCAAGCGACTGCGGCACTCGGTTGTCGGCCACGAGAAGACGGCTACCTACCGCCCCATTCCTGACCGGGTCAACGTCATCTCGCCGCTCATCGTGCCGATCCACCAGGCACCGACGCGACTGCCCAACCGATTGCTGTTGGAGCGGGCCGTGGCCGAGTGGCGGCGCAGCCCGAGCCCACGGATCCTCTGGACCTTCACGCCGGTGACGTACGGTCTCGAGCAGTACGCGGACTACACCCTCTACCACTGCGTCGACATCTTCCAGGCATTCCCCGGCATCGACGGCTCAGCCGTCTCCGCTGGCGAGCGGAAGCTCGCGAACCGGGCCGACCTGACCATCGGCACCAGCGGGGCGGTCACTGCCCACCTGACCGACGTCGGGTTCAGTGAGGTCCTCACCCTGCCGAACGTCGCGGAGATCGACGTCTTCTCCGCCGCCAGCCAGCCGGCGTCGCAGCGGCGTCCCGCGGCGTTGTTCGCGGGCAACCTCACGCCACACAAGCTGGACTTCGAGCTGCTGCGCACGCTGGCCACCGCGCTTCAGGGGCACGGCGAGCTTCTCCTCGCCGGCCCGATCGCGGCCGGCGGCGGCGGGTTCGACCGCGAACTGGCCGAGCTGGAACGGCTCGGCGCCCGCTACCTGGGCATGCTCCCCCTCGACCAACTCGCCGCCGCAGCGGGCACGTGCAGCGTGGGCTTGATCCCGTACTCGCTGAACGACTACACCGCAGGTGTCAGCCCGCTCAAGTGCTACGAATACCTCTCCTCCGGTCTGAGCGTGGTCAGCACGCCCATCCCGGACGTCGTCCAGGCGGCACAGGCAACCGCACACATCACGGCCGCGACCTCAGCCACCGCCTTCGTCGACGAGGTGCTGGCCAGGATCCGGCCCGCTGCGGACGACGTGCTCGCGGCTCGCATCCAGTACGCCAGCGACTTCGGCTGGAGTTCCCGGGGCGGCCTCCTGCGCGAGATCGCGCACCGGATGCCACGGCGTGCCGGCGAGGTGGTGACGCGGCCGGCGGGCGACGCTGGAAGGTCTCGTGGCTAGGGTCCGTCCGGCCGCAGCCTGGGCGATCGCGATCGGATCGGCGCCATGGTCTGCGGTCTGTCTCGTGCTATTCCTGGCTGTGCCGCAGTTCTACCTGTTGCCCGAGGGCAGCACCGACGTCGCGGCGTCGACGTTTGTCACCATTCTGCTGGTGCCGGGGGTGCTGTTGGCGGCCCGGCGCGGCTCCGGCACCAGCCTGCTCCGCCTCGGCCTCTTCCGCGTCCTGATCGCCCTGCTCGTGGTGCGGCTGCTCGCACTGGCCTGGTCGCCGGACGCACGGGCCGGTCTACCGTTGATCATTCTGCTCGGCCAGTTCATCGTCACGCTGGCGCTGATGATCCAGGCGGTCCGCCAGGATCCCGGCCTGCTCCGCCGGATCGAACGCTGGTACTGGCCCTGGATCGTGTTCGAGGCGGTGCTCGTACTCGTCTTCCGGGTCCTGCCCGGTGTGGAGGACGCCTTCCTCCGTTCGGTCGCGGGCATCGTCAGCGGGCAGAACACGGTCGCGGCCCTCTTCACGGGCAGTCCGAACAACGTCTTCGACGAGGCGAAGTCCGGCGGGGTCTTCGTCAACGCGAACGTCGCCGGGCTGTTCCTCGGCGTGAACGCGGCCGCCGCGTTCGCCGTCGCCGCCGTCACCGGGAGCCGTTGGACCCGAGTGGTGGGCTTTGTCGCCCTCGCGGCGGTGCCGATCACCGGCTCCAAGTCGGCGACGGTCCTGGCCGTCTTCCTGCCCGCATCCGTATTCGCCGCCAAGCGGCTCATCCGGGCACGACGGGCCGCCCAGTCGGGCGCGCTCGGGCACGGCAGCCACCGCCGCCAGCTGAGGCGAGCGCACCGCCAACTGGCGCTCGGGCTCGCCGGCGTGGCTCTGCTCGGCGGCGTCGTGGCCGTACTGGTCGCCGCCGACCTCAGCTTCACCCAGGCGTTGGCCAAGTCCTTCGGCGACCGGACGGCCATCTGGGGCTTCGGCGTCGAGGCGTTCCTGCGGGATCCGCTCCTCGGCCTTGGTTACGGCGGCTGGGACGCCGGCTTCGGGGCCTACGCCCGCGAGCACGGCATCTACCGCAGTTTCCCGCCGCACAACGTGCTCCTGGCTGCGTGGGCCGCGACAGGTCTGGGCGGATTCGTCCTGACCGCTGTGTTCTTCGCGCTAACCCTGCGGCTCGCCGTGCGCGCCGCGCGGACCGGCGAAGGCCAGTATCGGACCTTCGCGCTCTGGACCACCGCCGCGATCGCGTGGACGCTGATCCACGGTCTGGGCGACAACACCGAGATCTTCGGCGACATCCACCTCATTCCCATTCTTTCGCTGCTGGTCGCCTACCTCGTGGTGGGCCACCGCGAGGAGTCGAACGACCATGCAACTGCCCACCGTCGGGATCCTGCGACATCAACAGTTCCTGCCGTCGGAGACGTTCATCCCGAACCAGGCATTGGCGATGCGCACCTTCCGGCCGTTGTTCGTGGGCCGCGACCCGGTTCCGACCAGGCCGGGGACCGAATCAGTTAGCGTCGCCGAGTTCGGCAGGCCGGCGGTTCTGTCGTACACGTTGACCCGCCGTTCGGAGGCGTTGGTCGATGCCCTCGCGAAGCGTGACACCGCGCTGCTGCACGCCCACTTCGGCGTCGAGGGCGTGTACGCGGTGCCCACCGCGAAGGCCCTGAAGGTCCCGCTGGTCACGACCCTGCACGGCTTTGACGTGACGGTCAGTCGGGCGAAGATGGTGGCCTCGAAGAAGCCCTCGTGGTTGAACTACGTCACCTGGCGGCACTCCCTCTTTGCCGAGGGCGCCGTGTTCATCTGTGTGTCCGAGCACATCCGACGACGCGCGGTGGAATGGGGTTACCCCGCCGAGCGATGCCACGTCCTCCCCATCGGGGTGGACGTCGAGGCCATTCAGCCCTCCGGTCCCGTCGACGCACCCCGGATCCTGCACGTCGCTCGGCTGGTCGAGAAGAAGGGGACGCAGTACCTGCTGCGAGCATTCGCCGAGGTACGCAAGGCGATCCCCGCCAGCGAGTTGGTGCTTATCGGCGAAGGCCCGCTTCGCGACTCACTCGCCGCGCTCGCCCGGGAACTCGGAGTTGAGGCGGGAGTGCGTTTCCTGGGCGCGCAGAAGCACAGTGACACCCTCCGCTGGCTGAGCCAGTCGACGCTGCTGTGCCTGCCGAGCGTGACGGCCCAGGACGGTGACCAGGAGGGGCTGGGGATGGTGCTGCTGGAGGCGGCCGCCTCCGGTAAGCCGGTGGTCGGAACCCATCACGGTGGTATTCCCGAAGCGGTGACGGACGGGGCGAACGGCTTCCTGGTGCCCGAGCGTGATGTCGCCGCGCTCGCGGACCGGTTGATCGAACTACTGCGCGATCAGAACCTTTGTGACCGGTTCGGCAAGGTCGGGCGGCAGACCGTCGAAGACCAGTTCAACCTGAGCCGGCAGACCGTCAAACTCGAGTCGTTGTATAGGGACCTGCTGTGATCGAGTCAATTCTCATCCATTCCCGATCGACGCCGCACCACCACACCGGCGGAATGGAGACGCTCGCCTGGCGGCTGGCCGCCGAGTGGGCTCTGCACGTGCCGCGGGTGCAGATTGTCACCACGGCGATCCCGGGCCAGACCGGCACGTTCACCGAGGACGGCGTCGAGGTGACGCCGTTGGCGGGCACCCGGCCTGGTCGTTACTCCCACGCCTGGTGGGAGGAGTCCCGCGCGCACTGGCTCGCTACCAGCAGCGCACCGAGCGTGGTTTTCTCGGTCAGCGCCGGCTCCTACTCGGCGGTCCGCGAGCGGGCCCGGCACCCCCGAACGCCGTTCGTACTCCAGGTCCACGGCACGTCCGCCATGGAGCTCGGGTCGAAGCTGCGGGCGCCCACCGCGCGTTCCCTGGCCGGCACGCCCAAGAATGCCTTCTCACTGGTCCGCGACCTGGCTCGCTACCGGGACTTCGACCGCCTCGTCGCGGTCGGTGAGAACGTGGTCGAGTCGCTGACCGTCGCACCCCAGAACTGGGCGGCGACGCCGGACAAGGTCCGCCTGATCCCCAACGGTGTCCGGGCCGAGGACCACGCGTTCGACGCCGCAGCCCGGGGCCGGATTCGGCGTGAGTTGGGGATCGACGAAGAGACCGTGGTGGTCGGGTGCGTCGGCCGCCTGCACGTGCAGAAGCGGGTCGACCGGGCCCTGCAGGCCGCGGCGGTCCTGCGCGACCGCGGCCTCGGTGAGCGGTTCCGCTTCGTGGTCGTCGGTGACGGCCCGGACGAGGGCCGACTGCGGGGCCTGGTCCGCAAGCTCCAGTTGAAGGACATGGTCCGGTTCACCGGGCGGGTGGAGGCCGACACGGTGCGCGACTACTACTCCGCAGCCGACGTGTCCCTGCTCACCACCGCGCGTCTGGAAGGGCTTCCGATGGCGGTGCTGGAGGCGTTGGCGTCCGGCCTGCCCTGTGTCGTCACCGCCGGGTCCATCCGATCGGACGCACTGAGCCGAGTGCTGCACGAGGTGGACACGCCGGACTCCGACGCGCTCGCCGACGTGGTGCAGAAAGTGACAGCAGATCGAGGGCCCCGCGCCAACCTGCTGCCCCCGACCTTCCTTCTCGACCATTGCGCGCGCGACTACCTGGCCGACTTCGCCCGCCTGATCACACAACGCCAGGCCTGAGCATGGGCAAGGTCTTCTTCCGTCTGGTTCTCGGCGGCATCGCCGGCAAGATCCTTGGCGTGCTCCGCGAGGTCCTGCTTGCCGCGCTCTTCGGAGCGGGACGAGTGGTGGCGGCCAACCGCATCGCGCTGACGGCGACGTTGATTCCCATCAACTTCTTCACCGCCGACGCGCTCTCCGCTGGGTTCCTGCCGCTGTACGTGCAGTACCGCCAGGAGCGGCCCACGATGGCGCAGGCGCTCTACCGCGCGGTGCACCTGCTGTTGGCCGTCTTCTCCGTGGTCCTGGCCGTGGCGCTCATCCTCGGCCGGGATCTGTGGGTCGGGCTTCTCGGCCCCGGGCTCGATCCACAGACCGCGGACATCGCGGCGACCATGCTCGGCATCGCCGCGCTGGGCGTGCCGTTCTACGTCCTCTACAACCTGTACACCCTGGTCGGCCTCGCGAACGACGACGTCCGACTGATCAACCTGCGCCCCTCGTGCCAGAGCATCGGGCTGATCCTCGCCACGGTGATCGCCTGGATGACGGGTCAGGTGTCCGTGCTGGCGTGGGGTTTCACCCTTCCGTACATCGTGCTGTGGTGCTTGGGCGCCCACTGGCTCCGACGCCAGGGCTACCTGCGCGAGGGCGACGAGACCGGTCCCCACCGGCCGGACCGGGCCGCCGCCAAGCTGGCCCTCCAGATGTTCTGGCGCCGGCTGCGGCCGCTGCTGCTGATTCCCGTGATCCTTCAAGGGTCGATCGGTGTCGAGCGGGCCGTCGGCTCGCTGCTCGGCGTGGAGGTGGTGGCGGCCACCGAGTACGCGCGTTTCGTGGTCGACTCGTGCATGGCTCTGCTCGCCGCGCCGTTGGGCCTGGCCGGCCTGGCTTCGTTCGCCCGCATGAAGGCCCACGAGGTGGGCGACGGGCTGCGTCGACTGATCCCGCCGGTGATCCTGGTGGCCATCCCGCTCGCCCTGATCCTCTCCTTGAACAGCCGGGGAATCGTCACTCTCCTGTACGCCCGGGGCGAGTTCGACGAGCGTGCGGTGGACGTCTCGTCGGTGCTGCTGCTGGGCTTCGCGCTCGGGATCTGGGCGCACGTGCTCGGCTACACCTTCGTCAAGGTGCTGAACGCCCGGGGCGCCAACTTCAAGGTCGCGATCGTGATGGCGGTCTCCTTCGGCGTCCCCATCGCCGTCAACCTACTGCTGTACAAGCAGTGGGGCGCCTTCACCATCGGCGCTGCCTCGTCGGTCGGTGGCCTTCTGATGTTCCTCATCTCGGCTCGGTTGCTGTCGGTGCTGGGCTTCAGCATGCGGCTACTCACCATTGCGCTGCCCGGTGCGGCCGCTGCCGCTGCCGCCGGGTACCTGCTGGCGGGCCCCGGGCTGTTGCGCCTCGCCGCGTCCTGCGTGGCCATCCTCCTGATCTGGGTCGGCTACGTGGCTGTCGTGCCCCAGCTTCGGCGTACGTTCCTGTCGTTCGTCCTGAAGAAGCTCGGTCGCGGCGTCGACGAGACTCCGCAGGCCGATCTCGCGGAGATCAAGTGAGGACCCGATGACTGTGCAGACCGGTCTGCCGGCCGGGATGACCGGCACGCCGGGCAGCCCGGCCCTGCCGGCCCCGACGGCACCCCGCGAGACGGCCTCCGGACCGTCGAGCCCGCCTCGCGGCAACCGCCTCTACATCCTCGATCTACTGCGCTTCTGCGCTGCCGTCGCGGTCCTCTGCTACCACGTCTTCGTGGACAACCGGGGAGCCTGGGGCACCGAAGCGGGTCAGCTGTTCGGCGACACGATCGTGAGAGTCTCCCGCTACGGCTGGATGGGTGTCGAGTTCTTCTTCGTCATCAGCGGCTTCGTCATCTGCATGAGCTGCTGGGGCCGATCGGTAGCCGACTTCTTCACGTCACGGGTCACCCGGCTCGTACCCGCCTACCTGTTCGCGGTGCTGTTCACCTCGGCGGTTCTCATGCTCTGGCCGCTCGCGAGCGGTCGGCCGCAGCCATCGCACATCCTGATGAACCTGACGATGCTGCAGTCGTTCGTCGGCATCCCGCACATCGACGCGGTCTACTGGACCCTCTTCGTCGAGCTGAAGTTCTACCTACTCTTCGCGATCGTGGTGTGGTTCGGCCTCACCTACCGGCGGGTCGTCCTCTTCTGCGTGTTCTGGACGATCGCCGCGCTGTTCGCCCAGTCCTCGGATTCGCCGCTGCTGGTGTCGATCGTCGAGCCGAAATTCGCCCCGTACTTCATCGCCGGCATTGCCCTCTATCTCTGTCATCGTTTCGGGCCGAACCTCCTCCTGACCGGCATCCTTGGCGTCTCGGTGATCCTGGCGATCCTCGAATTGAACAGGCGGGTAGCGGAACACAACGCGAACCGACCGAAGCCGGTCGTCTCCTTCGAGGTGGCGCTACCGGTGCTGCTGGTCTTCTTCGCGGTGATGACGTTTGTCGCGCTCGGGTTCCTCTCCGGCGTGCGATGGCGTGGGCTCACCGTCCTCGGCGCGTTGACCTACCCGCTGTACCTGCTGCACCTTCAGATCAGCCGCGTCGCGGTGAGCCGCCTGCATGACTCGGTGCCGCCCTGGGCGCTACTGACCGCGCTGCTGGTCGGCGTACTGCTACTCGCCTACCTCGCCCACCGCTTCGTGGAGCGGCCCGGCGCAAAGTTCCTGCGCCGAAAGCTCCAAGAGAGCTTCGCGCAGGTCCGGTCGGGGTCAGACCACGAGCATGGTGCGGACGGTGGCGGGCCGGGGAGATCTAGTACGGGTCCGCTGGCTCGCGACCCGCTCGGCATGGTCGGGCCCAGTCAATCCGCGAACAGCGAGCGCCCCAGCGAACGCCAGGCGGCGAGCAGTGATCCATACGGCGGTTCGGTTCGGTCGGACGCCGGAAGTCCCGTGGCATGAGGAGCAACAAGTGGTAGATAACCTTTCCGCCATCCCCGAGGCCGGCGCGCCACGGCCCCTCGACGACCTGAAGAGCGCCCGTGTTGCGCTCGTGCACGAATGGTTCGGGGCCACCGGTGGCTCGGAGAACGTCTTCCGGCAGATCAGCAGCCTGCTGCCGGAGGCGGAGCGCTTCGTGCTCTGGAAGGACCACGACGCCGTCGAGCCCAACCTGCGGGAGTCCTGGATGGCGCGGACTCCGCTGCGCAAGACGAAGGCAGGGGCGCTGCCGTTGATGCCCCTGGTGTGGCGGACCCTCAGCCAGGAGCGGTTCGACCTGGTGATCTCGTCGAGCCACGCGTTCGCCCACACCGTGCGGCTCGGTTCGTCGGAGGAGACCCGGTACCTCAGCTACGTGCACTCCCCCGCGCGGTACATCTGGAGTCCGAACTTCGACGGTCGGGGCTCCAACCCGATGCTGACCGTGCCGCGGCGCATGCTGCAGACCGCTGACGTCCGGCTCAGCCGCCACGTGAACGGTTACGCCGCGAACTCGGAGGAGGTGCGGGCCCGCATCGCCCGTTACTGGAAGCGGGACGCGGTCGTCATCAACCCTCCGGTGGACGTCGACTACTTCGCGGCCGCGTCGGCGGCGGACCAGAACCAGCCGCGTGAGTACCTGCTCGGGGTTGGACGGTGGATCCCGTACAAGAACTTCGACCTGATCATTCAGATCGCCGAGGCGGCCGGACTCCCGGTGGTGATCGCCGGCTCCGGTCCGGAGGAGACCGCGCTGCGGCGGGCCGCCGAGCGGGTCCGCGTGCCGGTGACGTTCGAGGTGCGGCCTTCGAAGGAGCGACTGCGCCAGCTCTACTGGGGTGCGCGGGCTCTGCTCTTCCCGGTCCACGAGGACTTCGGAATCATTCCGGTCGAGGCCCAGGCCTGTGGGACTCCGGTGGTGGGGTTGCGCCGCGGCGGCCTGCTGGAGACCGTCGTCGACGGGGAGACCGGTTTCCTCATCGATTCCCAGGACCCGGGGAGCTTCGTGCCGCTGGTCCACCGGCTGTCCGAGCTGTCGCAGGACCGCGTCCGGGCACACGCCAACGGGTTCTCGGAGCAGCAGTTCGCGGCTCGGATGACGGCTTGGATCGCCGACGCCGGACGCTGACCGCCAATGGCGCGGATGTGCGTGCCGACCGCACGCACATCCGCGCCATGGTTCAGTAGACGAGGACGGCGCGTAGATAGGTGGCGATCCGACGCAGTTGATTGGCCTCCTGCATCGGACCGGTCAGCCGCAGCACGAACTGCCGGTCGATGACGCCGTCCGGGCCGCCCCGGTAGTAGGCGACGACGGCCAAGGCGTGTCGCTGCTCGCCGTCGGTGTTGATGAGCGCCTCGCCCAAGGTGGTGGCCTGGCCGCTGCGAATCCACCGCGCGCCCCATGCCTCCTCGGCCATCCGCATGGCGGTCTGGCGGCGCTCGTCACACGGCTGCGGGCAGGCTCGGACGATCAGCTCACCGCCCATTGTCGACTCTCCCGATGCCGATCGGCCGCAGTTGTACTTCACGAACCCTTCGGTCTTACCTGCCAGGGTGCAGGTCCAGTCCATCGGAACCTTGACCGGGAAGCCCAGCCCTTCGAGGTTGGTCAGCGTCCGCACGTTGTCCCGCTCGGTGAACGTCGGCCACTGGGCCGGCCACTTGCCGCTCTGCGGCGGCTCCATGCCCGGTGACTGTGGCGGCGCGGCGGGCATCGAGGGCGGCTCGGGGGTGGCGCTGTTGGCTATGTCCGTCGGCTTGTCGCCCGAGCCCTTCCAGATCGCCAGGCCGCCGCCGCCGGCCAACAGCACCAGGACCAGGGCGCCGATGCCGATCCAGAGCCCGGTGCGCCGGGGTGGCGGCGCGGACGGGGCGATGCGACGTACCGGTGTGACGAACGCGTCGACGCTCGGCGCACTCACCGGGGAGATCTGCGCGGCCGGCGGTGACGAGGTCACCGTGGCCGGCGAGATGGGCACGCCGGAGATGGGGTGCGGGGTCGCGGACACCAACTGGCCGGGGATCGGGCCGGTCTGCACGGCCCAAGGCACCTGCGGCCCACCGGAGATCGGCTGCGGTGGGGCGGACACCGGCGGCGCGGACACCGAGGGCGGGGCGGACACCGAGGGTGGGGCGGACGTCGGTGGGGCCGCCGGCGGGGCCGGGGTGTACTCGACGCCGAGCGCCCGAAACAGCTTCTCGGCACCGGGGCCCGCCTCGGCCGGGTAGGCCACCCAGGGCGCGGCGGCGGAGAAGTCGGCGTACGTGTAGGGGACCGGGTCGGCCGACTGGGCCAGCAGGTCGGCAGCCCCGGCGAACGCTTCCCGCCAGCCGGGGGTGGCGGCCACGGTGGCGTCGAGCACCGCGACGGTGACGAATCGGCCCTGCTCGTCGATCGCGGCCCATGCCTTCCCCACTGGAGACCCGCCGAGCGCGTGGGTGAACCTGTAGGGGCCTTCCGGCTGCATGCGCACTCCTCCGTTGAACCGCCGTGCGGATAGTACCGACCGTCGGCCAACCCGGCCTGCCCCGCCCGGGGCGACCAGTGGTGGCCGGAGCCGCTTGCTAGTGAAAGTTCTCATGCATAGAGTCGGGCCATGAATGAAGGAGCTGTCGCAGCCCCCGCTGACCGGGTGCTCGACCTGTTCCAGGGAGTACGGCTCACCCCCACCCAGCGCCGCATCGCGCACTGCCTCGTGCAGCACGCCCCCACCGTGGCGTACCTGTCCGCCGCCGAGGTCGCCGAGCTGGCCGGGGTCAGCCAACCGTCGGTCACCCGGTTCGCCGTCGCGCTCGGCCACGACGGCTACCCGGCGCTGCGCCGGCGGCTGCGCGACCTCACCGCCGCGACGCCGGGCGAATCGACGGACGCCGGCAACGAACTCCAGCAAGCGGTACGCGCGGAGATGACCAACCTGGACCGGCTCGCCGGACAACTCGCCGACCGAGACCGAATCGCCGAGACCGGGCGGTTGCTCGCCGCGAGTCGCCCACTGCCGGTGCTCGGCCTACGCGCCGCCGCGCCACTGGCCGCGTACTTCGCCTACTTCGCCGCAAAGGTGCACCCGGACGTGCGGGTCCTCGACGACGGCGGCAGCCTGCTCACCGACCGCCTGGAGCAGGCGGCCGAGGCCGGAGCGTCCGCCGTGCTCGCCTTCGTGCTGCCCCGCTACCCCCGGGAGACCCTGGACGCGCTGCGCGACGCCCGCGCCGCCGGGATGACAGTGGTGGCGATCACCGACTCGCCGGTCAGCCCGGCCACCGAGCACGCCGACGTGGTGCTCGCCGCCGCGGTCGGCGCGCAGCTCGTCTTCGACCTGCACACCGCCCCGATGACCCTGGCCATGGTGCTGTTGCAGGCGATCTGCGACGCCACGCCGGCCGACACCCAACGCCGACTGGAGGCGTTCGAAGCCTCCGCGGCCCGCCGACAGTTGTTCCTCGGTTGACCGGAGGAGACCCAGAGATGACCCAGCCCATTCGTGCCGCACGAGGCAGCCAGCTCACCACCCGCGGGTGGCAGCAGGAGGGCGCCCTGCGGATGTTGATGAACAACCTCGACCCCGAGGTGGCCGAGCGCCCCGACGACCTGGTGGTCTACGGCGGCACCGGCAAGGCCGCGCGGGACTGGCCGTCGTACCACGCATTGGTCCGCACGCTTACCGACCTGCGCGAGGACGAGACGATGCTGGTGCAGTCGGGCCGCCCGGTCGGCGTGATGCGTACGCACGAGTGGGCTCCCCGGGTGCTGCTGGCCAACTCGAACCTGGTCGGCGACTGGGCGACCTGGCCGGAGTTCCGCCGCCTCGAACAGCTTGGCCTGACCATGTACGGGCAGATGACGGCCGGTTCCTGGATCTACATCGGCACGCAGGGCATCCTCCAGGGCACCTACGAGACGTTCGCGGCGGTGGCCGCGAAGAGGTTCGACAGCACCCTCGCCGGCACGCTGACGTTGACCGCCGGCTGCGGCGGAATGGGCGGCGCACAGCCCCTCGCGGTCACCATGAACGGCGGCGTCTGCCTGATCGTCGACGTGGACCGCACCCGGCTCGACCGTCGGGTGCACGACCGCTACCTGGACGAGGTCGCCGACTCCCTGGACGACGCAATCAGTCGGGTCCGCGCGGCGAAGCGGGACCGCCGGGCACTGAGCGTCGGCGTGGTCGGTAACGCCGCCGAGGTCTTCCCGGAGCTGCTCAGCCGTGGCGTCGAGATCGACATCGTGACCGACCAGACCAGCGCGCACGATCCCCTGGCGTACCTGCCGGTGGGGGTGGAGCTGGCCGACGCCCGGGACTACGCCGCCGCGAAGCCGGCCGAGTTCACCGACCGGGCCCGCGCGTCGATGGCGACGCACGTCGAGGCGATGGTCGGCTTCCTCGACGCCGGCGCGGAGGTGTTCGACTACGGCAACTCGATCCGAGGTGAGGCGCAGCTCGGCGGCTACCAGCGCGCCTTCGACTTCCCGGGCTTCGTGCCCGCGTACATCCGGCCGTTGTTCTGTGAGGGTCGGGGCCCGTTCCGGTGGGCGGCGCTCTCCGGCGACCCGGCCGACATCGCGGCCACCGACCGGGCCATCCTCGACCTGTTCCCGGAGAACGAGTCGCTGGCCCGTTGGATCAAGCTGGCCGGCGAGCGGGTCGCCTTCCAGGGCCTGCCGGCCCGGATCTGCTGGCTCGGCCAGGGCGAACGGGACAAGGCGGGCGTGCGATTCAACGACATGGTCGCCTCCGGTGAGCTCTCCGCCCCGGTGGTGATCGGCCGGGACCACCTGGACACCGGCAGCGTCGCGAGCCCGTACCGGGAGACCGAGGGGATGGCCGACGGCTCCGACGCGATCGCCGACTGGCCGCTGCTCAACGCCCTGGTCAACACGGCCAGCGGTGCCTCCTGGGTGTCCATCCACCACGGCGGCGGGGTGGGCATCGGGCGGTCGATCCACGCCGGGCAGGTGTGCGTGGCCGACGGCACCGCCCTCGCCGGTCAGAAGATCGAACGGGTGCTCACCAACGACCCGGCGATGGGGGTCATCCGGCACGTCGACGCCGGCTATGACAGCGCCCGCGAGGTCGCCGACCGCACCGGAGTCCGGGTCCCCATGACCGAGGGGCCCGCGTGAGCGACGAGCTTTCCGCCCGGTTCCGGGCGCTGTGGGACGAGATCGCGCCGGTCGGGCGGGACGCCGGCAGCGGTGGCTATCTGCGGTACGCGTTGACCGAGCCGGAGCAGGAGCTGCGCGCCTGGTTCCGCGCGCAGGCCGAGCAGCGCGCCATGCCGGTCACCGAGGACGGCAACGGCAACCTCTTCGCCCACTGGGGTGACCCGCAGTCGTCCGATGCGGTACTCACCGGCAGCCACTTCGACTCGGTGCCCCACGGCGGGGCGTACGACGGGCCGCTCGGCATCGTGAGCGCGTTCCTCGCCGTGGACGAGCTGCGCGCCGCCGGCGTCACCCCGGACCGGCCGCTGGTGCTGGGCGCCTTCGTCGAGGAGGAGGGGGCACGCTTCGGCGTACCGTGCCTGGGGTCGAGGCTGCTCACCGGGGCGCTGTCGGCCGAGCGAGCGGCCGGCCTGCGCGACGCGGCCGGGGTGAGCTTCGCCGAGGCGCTCGGCGACCGGCCGGCGGGCGCCCGCCCGGAGCTGTTGGGCCGGTTCGGCGCCTTCGTGGAGTTGCACGTCGAGCAGGGCCGCGCGCTCGTCGACACGGACGCGCCGGTCGCGGTGGCCAGCGCGATCTGGCCGCACGGCCGGTGGCGCTTCGACGTCGTCGGTGAGGGCAACCACGCGGGCACCACCCTCATGGCCGATCGGCGCGACCCGATGCTCACCTACGCGTTCACCGTGCTGGCGGCGAACAAGGAGGCCCGGCTGCGCGGCGCGCACGCCACCGTCGGCCGGGTCGCCGTCGAACCCAACGCCACGAACGCGATCCCGTCGAAGGTGACCGGCTGGTTGGACGCCCGAGCCGCCGACCCGGAGACGCTTACCGGCCTGGTCGACGCGGTGCGCGGCAAGCTCGCCGAGCGGGCCCGCCGCGACGGTACGACGGTGACCGTCACCGAGGAGTCGGCCACCCCGGTGGTCGCCTTCGACGGCGCGCTGGCCGAACGACTGGCCACGCTGCTCGACGCGCCGGTGCTGCCCACCGGCGCGGGGCACGACGCCGGAGTGCTCGCCGCGCACCTGCCCACCGCGATGCTCTTCGTGCGCAACCCGACCGGTGTCTCGCACTCCCCCGCCGAGGCTGCCACCGACGACGACTGCGCGGCCGGGGTACGGGCGTTGGCCCGGGTGCTGGAGGAGCTGACATGCCGGTGACACCGACCCGCTGGCTCGCTGAGTACGCCTGGCTGCCCGAGCACGCCGAGCCCACGCCCGACGTGTTGATCGAGACCGACGGGGGGCGGATCACCGGGGTGACGCCGCTGACCCCCGGCAGCCGGCCACCTGCCGGGGTCGACGTCTACGCCGACGCGGTGCCGCTGCCCGGTCTGACCCTGCCCGGCCTCGCCAACGCGCACTCGCACGCCTTCCACCGGGCGCTGCGCGGGCGCACCCACGGCGGGCGGGGTGACTTCTGGACCTGGCGGGACCAGATGTACGCCGTCGCGGACCGGCTGGACCCGGACACCTACCTGGCCCTGGCCCGGGCCGTCTACGCCGAGATGGCGCTGACCGGCATCACCAGCGTGGGCGAGTTCCATTACCTGCACCACCGCCCGGACGGCGGCGCGTACGACGACCCGAACGCGATGGGCGCAGCGCTGGTGGAGGCTGCCGCGCACGCCGGGATCCGCCTCACCCTGCTGGACACCTGCTATCTCACCTCCAGCGTGGACGGTCGGCCGCTCACCGGGCCGCAGCGCCGCTTCGGCGACGGCGACGCGGCCCGCTGGGCCGAGCGGGCCTCGGCGTTCCAGCCGACGGACTCGCACGCCCGGGTCGGCGCGGCCGTGCACTCGGTGCGCGCGGTCCCGGCCGATCAGCTGCGTACGGTCGCCGACTGGGCCCGGGAGCGGCAGGCGCCGCTGCACGTGCACCTCTCCGAGCAGCCCGCCGAGAACGACGAGTGCCGAGCCGTGCACGGGCGTACGCCTACCGCGCTGCTCGCCGAGCACGGCGTGCTCGGGCCGGACACCACCGCCGTACACGCCACCCACCCGACCAGCGCGGACCTGACCCTGCTCGGCGACAGCCGGACCGGGGTATGCCTCTGCCCAACCACGGAGCGGGACCTCGCCGACGGCATCGGCCCGGCCCGGCGGATGGCCGACGCGGGTATCCGGTTGAGCCTCGGCAGCGACAGCCACGCCGTCATCGACCTCTTCGAGGAGGCCCGGGCGGTGGAGCTGGACGAGCGGCTGCGTACCCGCCGGCGCGGCCACTTCACGCCGGTGGACCTGATGACGGCGGCGAGCGCTGCCGGGCACGCCGCGCTGGGCTGGGCCGACGCCGGGAGGATCGCGGTGGGTGCCCGCGCCGACCTGGTGACGGTACGCCTGGACAGCGCCCGCACCGCCGGAGTGCCGCCGGTCGGCGCGTTCTTCGCGGCCGGCGCGGCAGACGTCGAGCAGGTCGTGGTGGACGGCCGGGTGGTGGTGGCCGAGGGCCGGCACCTGAGCGTCGACGTGCCGGCCGAGTTGTCGGCGTCGATCGAGGCGGTGACGCCCTCATGAGCGGCAGTCTGCTGATCGACAACATCGGGGAGCTGGTCACCAACGGGGCCGGCGAGGGCCCGCTCGGCATCCACCGCGACGCCGCCGTGCTGGTCGAGGAGGGCCGGGTGGTCTGGGTCGGGCCGTCCGCGTCCGCGCCGGCCGCCGATCGGCGGGTCGACGCCGGTGGTGCCGCCGTGCTGCCCGGCTTCGTGGACAGCCACGCCCACCTGGTCTTCGCCGGGGATCGGGCCACCGAGTTCGCCGCCCGGATGGCCGGTCAGCCATACACCGGTGGCGGCATCCGGACCACTGTCGGAGCGACCCGCGCCGCGACCGACGACGAGCTGCGGGCCACCGTGCGCCGGCTGAGCGGGGAGGCGCTGCGCCAGGGCACCACGACCATGGAGATCAAGAGTGGGTACGGCCTGACCGTCGCCGACGAGGCCCGCTCGCTGCGGATCGCCGCCGAGACCAGCACCGAGACCACCTTCCTGGGCGCACACGTGGTGCCCGCCGAGTACGCCGATCGCCCCGACGAGTACGTCGAACTGGTCTGCGGGCCGATGCTGGCCGCCGCCGCTGCGCACGCGAAGTGGGTCGACGTGTTCTGCGAGCGGGGCGCCTTCGACGTGGACCAGACCCGTGCCATCCTGGCCAGCGGGCAGGCCGCCGGGCTGGGCGTACGGCTGCACGCCAACCAGCTCGGCCCCGGCGGTGGGGTGCAGCTCGGGGTGGAGCTTGGCGCGGCCAGCGTCGATCACTGCACCCACCTGAGCGACGCCGACGTGGACGCGCTGGCCGGCACGGCCCACCGCGACGGATCGGGCACCCGCACCGTGGCGACCCTGCTGCCCGGGGCGGAGTTCTCCACCCGCTCGCCCTACCCGGACGCCCGTCGGCTGCTCGACGCAGGTGTGACCGTGGCGCTGGCGACGGACTGCAACCCCGGCTCGTCGTACACCTCGTCGATGCCGTTCTGCGTGGCGCTCGCGGTCCGCGAGATGCGGATGACCCCGGCGGAGGCGGTCTGGGCCGCCACCGCCGGTGGCGCGCGGGCGCTGCGCCGCGACGACATCGGTGTGCTCACCCCCGGCGCGCGGGCCGACCTGATCGTGCTGGACGCGCCGTCGTACCTGCACCTGGCCTACCGGCCCGGTGTCCCCCTGATCCGCCAGGTAATACGCAACGGAGTTCCGCAATGACGAACGTGACCATCCAGCCCACCGGGATCACCGCCGACGACGTTCTCGCGGTGGCCCGCGGCACCGCCACGGTCGTCCTCGCCCCGGCCACCATCGACGCGATGGCGACCAGTCGGGCCATCGTGGACGGCATCGAGTCGTCCGGTCGGCCCGTCTACGGGGTCTCCACCGGGTTCGGGGCGTTGGCCAACACCTTCATCGCCCCGCAGCGGCGGGCGGAGCTGCAACACGCGTTGATCCGCTCGCACGCGGCCGGGGTGGGCGCCCCGATGCCGCGCGAGGTGGTCCGGGCCATGATGCTGCTGCGGGTCCGGTCCCTCGCCCTGGGCCGCTCCGGGGTTCGGCCGCTTGTCGCCGAGGCCCTGGTCGAGCTGCTCAACCACGACATCACCCCGTGGGTGCCGGAGCACGGGTCGCTGGGTGCCTCCGGTGACCTGGCGCCGCTGGCGCACTGCGCGTTGGTGCTGCTCGGCGAGGGCTGGGTCCTCGGCCCGGCCGGTGAGCGGCAGGACGCCGCCGACGCGCTGGCCGCCGCCGGGCTCAAGCCGATCGAGCTGGCCGCCAAGGAGGGGCTGGCGCTGATCAACGGCACCGACGGCATGCTCGGCATGCTGCTGCTGGCCATCCACGACGCGGCGCACCTGTTCGCCATGGCCGACGTGACGGCTGCGCTGGCCATCGAGGCGATGCTCGGCTCGGAGCGACCGTTCTTGCCCGAGCTGCACGCGATCCGGCCACACCCCGGTCAGGCGGCGTCGGCGGCGAACATCCACCGGTTGTTGCAGGACTCCCGGGTGATGGACTCGCACCGCGACGACCTGGCGCACGCCGTGCAGGACGCGTACTCGATGCGCTGCGCGCCGCAGGTCGCCGGTGCGGCCCGCGACACCCTGGACTTCGTCCGCACGGTCGCCGGCCGGGAACTGGTGTCCGTTGTGGACAACCCGGTGGTGCTGCCGGACGGCCGGGTCGAGTCGACGGGTAACTTCCATGGCGCGCCGCTCGGCTTCGCGGCGGACTTCCTCGCCATCGCTGCCGCCGAGGTGGGTGCGATCGCCGAGCGGCGGGTCGACCGGCTGCTCGACGTGACCCGCTCCCGGGAGTTGCCGGCATTCCTCTCCCCCGACGCCGGGGTCAACTCCGGGCTGATGATCGCCCAGTACACGGCGGCCGGGATCGTCGCCGAGAACCGCCGGCTGGCCGCCCCCGCCTCGGTGGACTCGTTGCCCACCAGCGGGATGCAGGAGGATCACGTCTCGATGGGCTGGGCAGCGGCCAAGAAGCTGCGTACCGTCCTGGACAACCTCACCAGCCTGCTCGCGGTGGAGCTGCTGGCCGGCGTACGCGGTCTGCAACTGCGCGCTCCGCTGGCGCCGTCCCCGGCCGGGCGGGCGGCCGTCGTCGCGCTCGGCGAGGCAGCCGGCGAGCCCGGCCCGGACGTGTTCCTCGCCCCGGTGATGGAGGCGGCCCGCGCCGTCGTCGCCGGGCCGGAGTTGCGCGCCGCCATCGAACGAGAGGTCGGCCCGCTGAGCTGACCTCGATCGGGTCGCTGTCGTCCGCCGCGGGTCAGGCGGCGGACGACAGCACCTCGTGCCCGTCAGGCGGCGGGCGGCAGCACCTTGGCGATCAGCTTGGCCAGCTCGCGCAACGCCTTGCCGCGGTGGCTGATCGCGTCCTTCTCCGCCGGGGTCAGCTCGGCGTTGGTCCGGTCCTGTCCGTCGCCCAGGAAGATCGGGTCGTAACCGAACCCGCCCTCGCCGCGCGGCGCACGCAGCACCCGCCCGGACTGCCGGCCGTCGACCAGGTGCTCCTTGCCGCCGGGCAGCACCAACGCCACAGTGCAGACGAACGAGGCCGCCCGATGCTCGTCGGGCACGTCGGCGATCTGATCCAGCATTAGCTGAAGGTTGGCCTGGTCGTCGCCGTGCTTGCCGGCCCAGCGGGCGCTGAACACCCCGGGCATCCCGTTGAGCGCGTCCACGGCGATCCCGGAGTCGTCGGCGATGGTCGGCAGACCGCTCTGCCGGCACCCCTCCCGCGCCTTGATCAGCGCGTTCTCGCCGAAGGTCAGGCCGGTCTCCGGCAGCTCCGCGTACTGCTCGACGTCGTCCAGGCCGAGCAGGGCGATCCGGTGCGCGCCGAGCGCGCCGTCCAGGATCCGCTGAAGCTCCACCAGCTTCTTGCGGTTACGAGTGGCGAGCAGGACCTTGTTCATGCCAATGCCTTTCGCTGGGCTTCGGCCAACTCGGCGCAGCCGGCGACGGCCAGGTCGAGCAGGGCGTCGAGCTGGTCGCGGGCGAACACGCCCGCCTCGCCGGTGCCCTGCACCTCGACGAAGTCGCCCGCGCCGGTGCAGACCACGTTCATGTCCACCTCGGCGGCGACGTCCTCCTCGTAGCAGAGGTCGAGCCGGGCCTCCCCGGCGATGATCCCCACGCTGACCGCGGCCACCGAACGGTGCATCACCTTCTCCGGCTTGCCGGCCAACGCCTTGCGGGCGGCGAGCCAACCCACCGCGTCGTGCAACGCGACGTACGCGCCGGTGATCGCGGCCGTGCGGGTGCCGCCGTCGGCCTGGAGCACGTCGCAGTCGAGCACGATCGAGTTCTCGCCGAGCGCCTTGAGGTCGATGCTGGCCCGCAGGCTGCGCCCGATCAGCCGGGAGATCTCGTGGGTGCGGCCACCGACCCGCCCCTTGACGCTCTCCCGGTCGGAGCGGGTGTTGGTGGCCCGGGGCAGCATCGCGTACTCGGCGGTCACCCAACCGAGCCCGGAACCCTTGCGCCAGCGGGGCACCCCCTCGGTGACGCTCGCCGTGCAGAGCACCCGGGTGCCGCCGAACTCGACGAGCACCGAGCCCTCCGGATGGGTGCTCCAGCCTCGGGTCAGGGTCACCGGTCGAAGTTGAGAGGGCCCTCGCCCGTCAGGTCGCGCCATGCCTGCACCCTATGCGGTGCGGCGATCCAACTCGCTCGGGGTGCCCCGTGGCGCGTCCGCGCCGTGCACACCGAGGAACCCGGCGACCGCCGCGGGCCAGCCGAACTCCTCGGCCCGCGCCTGGGCGGCCCGCCGCCGCTGCGCCTCCGGCCGGGCCATCAGGCGGGTCACCGCCGCCGCCATCGACACCCCGGAGCCGTACGCGGCCAGCCCCGCCTCGCCGACCACCTCGGGCAGCGCGCTTGCCGCGTTGACCACCACCGGAGTGCCGCAGGCCAGCGCCTCCAGGCCGGCGAGGCCGAAGGTCTCCACCGGGCCGGGCGCCAGCACCACGTCCGCGCTGGCCAGCAACGCGGCCACCGCGCTTCGATCCGGCAGGAAGCCGGTGAACGTCACCGGCAGCCCCGCCGCCCGCTGGGCCAGCGCGCCGCGCAACGGGCCGTCGCCGACCATCACAAGCACCGCCGGTACGCCCTCGCGGCGCAGCTCGGCGAGGGCCTGCACGGCCAACTCCGGCCGCTTCTCCGGGGACAGCCGGGCGCAGTGCACCAACAGCACCTCGCTGGAGTCGGCGTACCGCTCGCGCACCAGCGGGTCGGCCCGGCACGGGGAGAAGGTGTCCAGGTCCACCCCGAGCGGCACCAGGTCCACGTTGTCGACGCCGATCCGGTCGAACTCCTCGGCAGCCCATCGGGTCGTGCAGACGATCCGGTCGTACGCCCGAGCCGTCGCCCGGTTGAGCTGGTCGGCGGTCGGCCGGCGCAGCGCGTCCGGCACACCCCACTGGCCGAGCAGCCCGGTCAGCGACTCGTGCGACACCATCACCGACGGCACCCCGTGCGCCCGCGCCCACCGGCCCGTCCAACGCAGCGTCGACCGGTCGGAGACCTCCAGCCGATCCGGTGCCAGGTCGACGAGGAGCTGGGCCAACCGGCGTCGGCCGGCCAGCAGCCGGTAGCCGCCGCTGCCCGGCATCTCCGGCCCGGGCAGGGTGATCACCCGCCCCCACGGGTGTGTCTCGTCGGCGGCCCGCTGGCCGGGTATCACAAGCACCGGATCGTGCCCGGCCGCCAGGTAGCCCGCGCCGAGGTGCCGCAGCGCGGTACGCAGGCCGCCGGAGCGTTCCGTCACGAAGTTGGCGAGCCGGACGATCCGCAGCCCGCTGGCGGCCCCGGTCACGACGCCGCCGGCAGGCCGACGGTGGCGGCGACGGCGCGTACCGCGTGGTAGTGCCCGATCAGCTCGTCGCCGACGGCCGCCCAGCTACGGCGACTGACCGCGACCCGGGCGGCCAGCCCGTAGGCCCGCCGCCGGTCGGCGTCGCCGGCCAGCTCGGCCACCGCGGCGGCGAGGGCGTCGCCGTCGTTCGGCGCCACCAGCATCCCGGTCACGCCCTCGTCGACCAGGTCGATCGGGCCGCCGCTGGCCGGCGCTACGACCGGCACCCCGGAGGCCAACGCCTCCTGGATGGTCTGACCGAAGGTCTCGTGCGCGCCGGTGTGCACGAACAGGTCCAGGCTGGCGTAGAGCCGCGCCAGGTCCTCGCCCTGCTGCACCCCCAGGAAGGTCACCCCGGGCAGCTCCCGGGCCAACTGGCGGTGGGTCGGGCCGTCGCCGGCCACCACCACCCGTACGCCGGGCAGCCGGGACGTCGCCGCCAGCAGCTCCACCCGCTTCTCCGGGGCGAGCCGACCGACGTAGCCGACGAGCAGCTCACCGTTGGGTGCCAGCCGGTCCCGCAACGCCGCAGACCGTTTGGCCGGATCGAATCGAACGGCGTCCACACCACGACGCCACAGCCAGATCCGCTGTACCCCGTTGGCGATCAGGTCGGCGGCGGCCCGGGTGGAGGGGGCGAGAGTGCGCTGCGCCGAGTTGTGGATCTCGCGGATCCGACGCCACGCCGCCGCCTCGCCCCAGCTCACCCGGTACGCCCGCGCGTACGCCGCCACATCGGTCTGGTAGACCGCCACCGTGGGCAGCCCGTGCCGGCTGGCCAACGTGGCCGCCCGTGCGCCCAGGACGAACGGACTGGCCAGGTGCACCACGTCCGGCTCGGCCGAGAGCAACGCCCCGGTCAGGCGTGCGTTGGTCGGCACCCCCAACCGGAAGCCCTGGTAGCGGGGCAGCGGCACGCTGGGAATGCGTACCACCGGGTACGGCAGCCGGTCGATGCCCTGCCGGCCGGCGGCGGGCGGGGCAGGCGCGATGACCACCGGCTCATGGCCCCGGTCGAGCAGGTGCTCCGCCGTCCGCACCACGGAGTGCGCGACGCCGTTCACATCCGGTGGGAACGACTCGGTCACGATGGCGATCCGCATGCCCACACCGTGCGGGTGTCACTGGTGCGCCAGACGACCGCCCGCTGACCGGCCGGCAAACAGTTCGGCACAACACCGCGCCCCGGCCTCGCAAACCGGGACGTGGCGCGTCAGACGTCGTAGCTGGCGCCGGGTCGGACCACTTCGAGCGGCCCGGTGTACGCGGCGGCGGCCGACTCCAACGTGTGCGCCTCGCTGCCCCAGGCGGCCACCAGGTGGGTGAGCAGCAGCCGACCCACCTCGGCCTTGGTCGCCGCCTCGCCGGCCTCCCGGCCGGTCAGGTGCAGATCCGGCGGATTGTCCACACCGTCGAGGTAACTGGCCTCGCAGAGGAAGACATCGGCGTTCTGGGCCAGCCGCAGCAGCGCCTCGCAGGGCGCGGTGTCCGACGAGTAGCACAGCGAACGGCCGTCGTGCTCCAGCCGCACGCCGTACGTCTCGACGGGGTGGTTGACCCGGTCGACGGTGACCGCGAACGGGCCGATCGGGAAGGTGCCCGGCTGGAGCGCGTAGAACTGGTAGACGTCCTCCACCGAGCCGTCGTCGCCGTACGCGGCGCTGAGCCGGTCCGGCGCACCGGCGGGCGCGTACACCGGCAGCGCCGGATAGGGGCCGTCCGGGGCGTACCGGCGCACCACCACGTACAGCACGGCGTCGAACATGTGATCGCAGTGCAGGTGGGTCAGCAGGATCGCGTCCGGGGCGTGCAACCCCGCGTACCGCTGAAGACTGGACAGCGACCCCGAACCGAAGTCGACCAGGAGTCGGAAGCCGTCGGCCTCGACGAGATAGGCCGAGCACGGCGACTCGGGGCCAGGGAAACTGCCGGCGCTTCCCAGAACGGTCAGTCGCATCGAGTGGTCTCACTGTCACTATCAGTAGCACCTGTGCCGGCAATCGTTCCGGCAATGATCTCTACCGACGCGTACGCCACGCTGCGCAGCCTACGCTGGCGCACCCGGCCACAAGAATCATCCAGCCGAAGGTGTCACGAACGTGACACCCGCTCGCGGTACACCGGGCAGCGAACGGGCCGTCGACACACGTCGACGGCCCGTCACCGGAAGACCAGATCGGTCAGGCCCAGAGCTGCCCCTCCAGGGCGTCCTCGGCATCGGCGAGCGTGCCGCCGTACGCGCCGGTGGACAGGTATTTCCAACCGCCGTCGCAGACCACGAAGGCCACGTCGGCACGCCGGCCGTCGCGAACCGCCTCATGCGCCACCGCAAGCGCGGCGTGCAGGATGGCACCGGTGGAGAACCCGGCGAAGATGCCCTCCACCTCCACCAACTGGCGGGTGCGCAACACCGCGTCCCGGGTGCCGACCGAGAACCGCCGGGAGAGCACCGAGGCGTCGTACAGCTCCGGCACGTACCCCTCGTCGATGTTGCGCAGGCCGTAGACCAGCTCGCCGTAGCGCGGCTCGGCGGCCACGACCTGAATGCCCTCGACCTTTTCCCGCAGGTAACGCCCGGTGCCCATCAGGGTGCCGGTGGTGCCGAGCCCGGCCACGAAGTGCGTGATGCTGGGCAGGTCGTGCAGCAGCTCCGGCCCGGTCGTCTCGTAGTGCGCCCGCGCGTTGGCCTCGTTGCCGTACTGGTAGAGCATCACCCAGTCCGGGTGCTCCGCGGCGATCTGCTTGGCGGTGGCGACCGCCTGATTGGAACCACCCGCCGCCGGCGAGAAAATGATCTCGGCTCCGTACATCCGGAGCATCTGCACCCGCTCGGTGGAGACGTTCTCCGGCATGACACAGACCAGCCGGTAGCCGCGCAGCTTCGCCACCATCGCCAACGAGATGCCGGTGTTGCCACTCGTCGGTTCGAGGATGGTGTCACCTGCCCGGAGCCGGCCGGCCTCCTCGGCCGCCCGGACCATGAACAGCGCCGCGCGGTCCTTGATGCTGCCGGTGGGGTTGCGATCCTCCAGCTTGGCCCACAGCCGGACCGGAGGCGCCCCTTCGGGCACCGTCGGGGAGAGCCGGGGCAGGCCGACGAGCGGCGTGCCCCCACAGGCGTCGAGCAGGCTGTCGTACCGCGCCATGGCGGCCGACCTCAGCGAACCGCGACGGCGCCGTGCCGGCTGGCGGCTGCGGCGCTGTGCGAGCTGATCGCCGCGGCGGCGGCGAAGCCGAACGCGCCGCCGGCCACGGCCGGCAGGATGGTGACGCTGTCGCCGTCGGAGAGCTTGGCGTCCAGTGCGCCGAGGAAACGCACGTCCTCGTCGTTGACGTAGACGTTGACGAAGCGGTGCAGCGTGCCCGTGTCGGTGATCAGCCGGCCGCGCAGACCGCCGTGCCGGGAGTCCAGGTCGTTGAGCAGGTCGGCGAGGGTGTCGCCGGTGCCGTCGACGACCTTCGCGCCGCCGGTGTAGCTGCGCAGGATGGTGGGGATGCGAACCTCAATAGCCATGATGTCGAGCTCCTTGATCGGGTGTGCCTACGGTGACGGGACGAGCTTCGGCGCTGACAGGTCAGCGGCCGGAACACTCGTAGTCGACCGTCGCCGGGCTCTGCCCGAACATGTAGGACTGGACGGCGTGCGGGTCGACGCCGGCCTCCACGACCCGGACCGGCTCCTCGGTGACCACGCCGTCGACGATCCGGAACGAACGGATCTCCTCCGAGTCGGGCTCACGGGTCGAGACGAGCAGGTAGTGCGCCCCCGGCTCGCCCGCGAAGGAGACATCCGTCCGCGACGGGTACGCCTCGGTGGCGGTGTGCGAGTGGTAGATGACGACGGGCTCCTCGTCCCGGTCGTCCATCTCCCGCCACACGCGCAGGTGCTCCATCGAGTCGAACTCGTAGAAGGTCATCGACCGCGCGGCATTGTCCATCGGGATGTGCCGGGTCGGGGTGTCGCTGCCGACGGGACCGGCGACCACGCCGCACGCCTCGTCGGGGTGATCCCGGCGCGCGTGGGCGACGATCGCGTCGATGATCGACCGGTCGATGCTCAGCACGTACACCAGCCTAACGCCTGGCGCGCACGGGCCGAAGTGGTGCCGGTCACGCCTAGTCGATCAAGGCGTTGAGCAGCGACTCCTGTAGATACCCGAGATACGCGTAGACCGACAGTTGGAACACTCGGCTGGACCCCGGGTCCTCCGCGACCGCGTCGTCCAACTCCTCACCCAGATCCGTGCCGTCCTTGATCTCCAGGCGGACGCCCATCGCGAGCCGGGCGTCGTTCAGCGCCCGCAACCACGCCTCGGCCGCCTCGGCGTCCAGCCGCACCTCACCGCCGGCGTCATCCGGCAACGCGGCCAGGATCGCGCCGGCCTGATCGATCTTCGCGGTCTTCAGGTCGCCCTCGGTGTAGCGGCGGAACTCCGCGGTGTCCGGGGCATCCTCCGGGTAGACCGCCGGAAAGAGCCGACCGACCACCGGGTCGGTGTGGTCGAAGCCATCGGTGAGCAGACCCACCACCTCGGAGGCGACCTTGCGCAGCACCCGCACCTCGTCGACGGCGAAGACAGCGACGTAGCGACCGGCCTGGCGACGGAACATGCTCATGACTTGTCCACCGTCGCCCACAGCCCGTACGCGTGCAGCTGAGACGCGTCGTGCTCCATCCGCTCCCGAGCACCGGTGGAGACCACGGCACGGCCCTTGTGGTGCACGTCCAGCATCAGCTGCTCGGCCCTCTCCCGGCTGTAGCCGAAAAGCTTCTGGAAGACCCAGGTCACGTACGTCATCAAATTGACCGGGTCGTCCCACACGATCGTCACCCACTGCCGGTCGGACGCCGGCACCTCGTCAGTGGCCGGCGTCTCGACCGGTGCAACCTGCGGAGCCGCCATGCCCCCCATCGTGCCACCGGTTTCCCGGAACCGAGGAACCGGAACGCCGTCAGGCGAGCAGGATGCCGTGATCGACTGCATCGGAGAGCACCGCACCCAGCGAGAGGCGGATCACCTCGAACCGTCGGGAGATCTCCCGGGACAACCCCAACTCGACCTCACGCACCGCCCGCTGGGACCAGGCCCGCGCCGCGCTGTGGTCGTCCTTGCCGGGCGTACGCCACTGCTGCCAGCATCCACCGGACAGCGCCACCGCGACCGGCGGGAGCACCTCGTCCCGGAACGCCGTCGGATAACTGGTGGCGGCGTCGATCGCCCCCGGGCCGGTCAATTCGGCGACGCCGGCCGTGCTGGTGATCAATAGCACCTTGTCCAGGTCGTGGCCGGGCCGATGATCGACCAGGCCGTACTGCATGGCGGTGACGATCCGGCGTCGCACACCTTCGGTCGGCGGCGCGCCGAGCACCCGGGACGCGACGTCGGCCACGATGCCGCGCACCGCCTGATCGCACTGCGCGGTGGCCAACAGCGACAACGCCGCCATCTCCCGGTCCAGGAGATCAGGGAGGCCGGCACAGCCGACTCCGAACACGATCTCCTGAACGGCCCGCAGGTGAATGTTCGCCAATTCCAGGGCGAGGTGCTGGCGGATCCGCTGAGCGCACGAGCGCGCGTGGCGGTCGAGCCGTTCGGACCAGTCACCCGGGTCGGCGGCCACGGCGACGCGGCCCTGCTGGCCCGGCAGCACCGGTGGCTCGACGCTGGCCCGCTGCAACCCCTCCCGCGACGACCAGCCCACCAGCGCCCGCCGCAGGTCGGCAGCGGAGTCGGCGTCGTCGACCGGGAACCACCGCGCGCCGGCTAGCGACGGCACCGCGGCCAGCAGCGCCGCCCGATGTGCCTCCACCGTCACCGCTACCGCGTCCACCTCGGTCTCCGCACCCTCGACCGGCGGAACGGACGCCCCCGCGCCCTCCGTAGTCGCCGCGCCGTCGGTCGGCGGAGCCCACCCCGCCGCGCCGGGGGTGACCGCGAAGACGACCTCCACCGAGGTCGGGGCGACATCGGCGAGCAGGTTCAGCTCAGCCGCGGTGAAAGCCTGGTCGGCGGCGATCACGAAGAGCAGCGCACCGGCTCGTCCCACCGCTTCCAGCAACACCCGGGTGCCCGACACGCCGAGGGTGGCGGTGTCCGGAACATCGATCAGGGTGAAGTGCCGCAGCAGTGGCTCGGGCACACTCAGCTCGACCCGCCGGGGTGGACGGGCCAATGCCGGACCGGCGGCGTCTCGGTCCGCGCCGTACGAGTGCGGCTGGCGGTAACCCGGCACGAACGCCGCCCGGGTGGGCGCCTTGGCGTTGCGCACCACCAACCAACTGCCGGCCGGCACGGTGAGCATGAACGGATCGAGCCCGAGCAGGGTGGCGAGCACGGCGCGCCGCTCGGCACCGGCCGGACCGACGGCGACCACACCGAGCGGCTCGTCCGGCGCTGCGCCGGACACGCCGACCCGGGTCGGGAGCGGGCCGCAGGCGGGCAGGTCGGTTGGGCCGGTCATGTCGTCCGACGAGTCGACCGAGGGGAGAGGGCCCTGCTTCATCAGGTGCCTCCCGTTGCAGGTGACCGGGGTTCCGGTCGTGGAGATTCCGGTGCGACAACCCGGATGTCGGAAGACTACGGCCGGGCTGACGACCGGGCGGAACACCTCGGATACTCAGCGGTAATTGTGCGGCTACTCAACTTCGTTGGGTGACGGTACGAGCGCGGACGGATCCGGATCGATATGCTGCGCGAATGAGGCGATGGGAGTTCGTCGGCCGGACTGATGAGCTCAACCGCCTGCTGGCGGCGGTGACCGGCGAGGCCGGCCGAGGGCTCTTCTTCAGCGGCAGCGCCGGCATTGGCAAGAGCCGATTGTTGCGTGAGGGCGTGGGCGAGCTGCCCACCGACCGGTTCGCGATCTGGTCCATCGCCGCCAGCGCCACCACCGCCGCGCTGCCGTTCGGCGGGCTGGTCCAGGTCCTCCCCGCCGAGCAGCCCCAGGGCCTCTCCCCTGCCGGCGTCCTGCGCTGGGCGCTCAACCTGCTGCAACAGCAGGCGGCCGGCCGACGCATCGTGCTCGCCATCGACGATGCCCACCTGCTCGATCCGCCCTCGGCGGCGCTGGTGCACCTGGTCGCCCGCGCCGAGAACGCCACCGTGGTCGGCACCCTGCGCGACGGCGAGCAGATCCCGCTGCCGATCCGCGCACTCTGGACCGACGACCTGGTCGAGCACGTCGAGCTGGACCCGATGCCGCAGGCGGAGACCGCTGGCCTGCTGGCGGCGATCCTGGGCGGCCCGGTCGACCCGGGCTCCGCCGACCGGCTCGGCCGACTGTCGTCCGGCAACCCGCTGCTGCTACGTGAGCTGGTGCACGCCGCGAGCAGCAGCGCGGAGTTGAAGCAGACGTACGGGATCTGGAAGTGGACCGGGCGGTTGGAGCTGGCGCCCAACCTGACCGACCTCATCGACACCCGGGTCGGAAAGCTCACCGATGGCGTCCGCGCGGTCGTCGAGCTGGTCGCGTTCGGCGAGCCACTCGGCCTGCACCTGCTGAAGCAGGCCGCCGATCAGGCAGACGTGGAGACCGCCGAGGAACGCGGGCTGATCACCGTGGTCCCGCACGACCGACGCACCAACGTCCGGCTGGCCCACCCTCTCTACGGCGAGGTGATGCGCCGGCGCTGTCCGGTCAGCCGCACCCGCCGACTTCAGGCACGCCTCGCCGAGCTACTGGAACAGGTCGGCAAGCGCCGCCGCGACGACCTGTTGCGGGTGGCCGTCTGGCGACTCGACTCGGGCACCGCACAGGACCCGGCCCTACTGCTGGACGCCGCGGTGCAGGCCTTCACCCGCTACGACGTACCGCTGGCGACCCGCCTGGCGCGCGCCGCGTTGGACGCCGACGGCGGCTTCGACGCGGCGGAGCTGCTGGCCACCATCCTGATGTTCGCCGACCGGCCCGACGAGGCGATCGACGTCCTCGACGCGGTGACCCCCGAGCCCGGCGACGAACGACGACTCTGCCGCTGGCTGACCGTACGCGGAATGGTCAGCTACTGGGGGCTGAGCCGGGAGTCCACGGTGGAGGAGATCGCCAGCCGGGTCGAGCAGCTCAGCGACTCCGCCGACCGGGCCCGGGTGCACGCCTTCGAGGCGATCATGCGCCTGCACCGACTGGACACGGCCGCTGCGGTGCGGCTCAGCCAACGCGTCCTGGACCGGCCGGCGGCCGGCGTCGCCGCCCGCGAGCTGGCCCGCTCCACAATCGCGTACGTCCAGGCCGCCCAGGGCGAGCTGACCCGCAGCGGTACGGCGATCGCCCAGGTGCACTCGGCCGCGGCCAACTGGCGCACGGACATGCCGTATCTCCAGTTGGCCCTGGAGCTGGCCCGGGGCACCCGGCTCATGCTCACCGGCGACCTGGCCGGGATCGACGCGATCGTCGCCGACGAGTTCGCCGACCTCGCCGGGGAGGGAGACTTCCGCCTCGGCACCGGCTATCTGGCCATCCTTCAGGCGTACGCGGCCCGGTTGCGCGGGCAGAGCGACGCGGCGATGCGGACCTCGCTGAGCGCCTGCGCGGTGCTGGCCACGAGCCGGGTCTACGCCGGTCTGGCCCAGGCCGAACGCGCCCAGTCGGCGGCGCTGCGCGGTGACGCCGCACAGGCGGCTGCGGCGATGGCCGAAGCCGACCGCACCCACGCGCCGGGCATGGCGGTGCTCTACCCGTGGCTGGAGCAGGCCCGGGGCGCGTCGCTCGCCGCGTCGGGTGACCTGCCGGGTGCGGTCAAGCACCTCGGCGACCTGGTCGATCGGCTGCGCTCGGACGGCTTCGCCGGGCACGAGGTGCACGTCCTGCACGACCTCGTCCGACTCGATCAGGCGGGCATGGCGGTCGGGCCCACCTGCTCCGATGGTGGCCGGCGCACCGTCGCGCAGCGTCTGGCCGAGCTTTCCGAGCGGGTCGACGGGGTGCTCCCGCCGCTGCTGGCTCGGCACGCCCGCGCCGCGGTGACCGACTCCCCCACGGACCTGCTCGCGGTCGCCGACGACTACGCCGCGCTGGAGTTGACCGTGTACGCGGCCGAGGCCACCTCCCAGGCCGTCCAGCGGTTGCGCCAGCAGCACTCGGCCGCGGCCAACGACGCCCGGGAGCGCCTCGCCGGGTTGCTCGGGCGCTGTGACCTGATCCGGACGCCGGCGCTTCAGGCCGGCGCGCCAGTGCTCACCGAGCGGGAGTGGCAGGTGGCCCGCCTCGCCGCGCACGGTGCGCCGAGCCGGGCCATCGCCGAACGGCTCTACCTCTCGGCCCGCACCGTGGAGAACCACCTCCAGCGGATCTACGCCAAGCTCGGCGTCACCGGCCGGGCCGAGCTGTGGGCGGCGTTACGCTCGATCCCGGGCCACGAGGGCAGCGACGGAGGCTGAACCTTAGGCTGGGGCGGTGAGCAACCACCGCCCCGCGCTCCTGACCGACCACTACGAGCTGACCATGGTCAGCGCGGCACTTAAGGACGGCACCGCCGACCGCCGGTGTGTCTTCGAGGTGTTCAGCCGCAGGTTGCCCAGTGGCCGCCGGTACGGCGTGGTCGCCGGGACGGCCCGGCTGATCGAGCTGATCCGCGACTTCCGGTTCGACCCCAGCGAGGTCGAGTTCCTGCTGCGTACCGGGGTGGTCGACGAGGCGGCGGCGGCCTGGCTCACCGACTACCGCTTCACCGGCGACGTCGACGGGTACGCCGAGGGTGAGCTGTTCTTCCCCGGCTCGCCGATCCTCACCGTCTCCGGTGGCTTCGCCGAGTGCGTGGTGCTGGAGACGGTGGCGCTGTCCGTGCTCAACCACGACAGCGCGGTGGCCGCGGCGGCAGCCCGGATGGTGACCGCGGCGCGGGGTCGGGCACTGATCGAGATGGGGTCGCGTCGGGCGCACGAGGAAGCGGCCGTGGCCGCGGCGCGGGCCGCGTACCTGGCCGGGTTCCGGTTCACGTCCAACCTCGCCGCCGGTGCGCGCTACGGCATCCCGACCGCGGGGACCGCGGCGCACGCGTTCACCCTGCTGCACGACGACGAGCGGGCGGCGTTCGCCTCACAGGTCGCCACGCTGGGCAAGGACACCACGCTGCTGGTCGACACGTACGACATCAGCCAGGGCATCCGCAACGCGATCGCGGTGGCCGGGCCGGAGCTGCGGGCCATTCGGATCGACTCGGGCGACCTGGCGGTGATCGCTGCGCAGTCCCGCGAGTTGCTCGACTCGTTGGGCGCCACCGAGACCAAGATCATTGTTTCCGGTGACCTGGACGAGTACGCGATCGCCGCCCTGGCCGCCGAACCGGTGGACATGTACGGCGCCGGCACGGCCGTGGTCACCGGCTCCGGGGCGCCGACCGCCGGGCTGGTCTACAAACTGGTCGAGGTCGAGGGGCGGCCGGTGGTGAAGCGCTCCGAGCACAAGGCGACCATCGGTGGCCGGAAGGTCGCGGTCCGCCGGCACAAGCCGACCGGCACCGCCACCGAGGAGATCATCGTCCCGCAGGGCGTGCCGGACCGGCAGCCCAACGACCGCCTGCTCCAGCACTCGTACGTGGTCGCCGGTGAGCCGGTGTCGCTGCCCACCCTCGACGAGTCACGGGAGCACCTGCGTGAATGCCTGATCTCCATCCCGTGGGAAGGGCTGAAGCTCTCGGCCGGCGACCCGGCCGTGCCGGTCACCGTCGTACCCGCTGGCTGACTCATCCCCCCGAGAGAGGAGACCCCCGATGGCCAACGCACTGATCATCGTGGACGTGCAGAACGACTTCTGCGAGGGCGGTTCGCTGGCCGTCGCGGGCGGCGCGGGGGTGGCCGCTGCCATCTCCCGCCTGCTCGCATCCGAGCCGGAGCGCTGGGCGCACGTGGTCGCCACCAAGGACTACCACGTCGACCCGGGTGCCCACTTCGGTGATCCGCCGGACTTCGTGGAGTCCTGGCCCCGGCACTGCGTGGTCGGCACCAGCGGCTCGGAGTTCCACCCCGAGCTGGACACCGCCCGGGTCGAGGCGATCTTTCACAAGGGCGAGCACGCGGCGGCGTACTCCGGTTTCGAGGGGCACGCCGACGACGGCGAGTGCCTGGCCGACTGGCTGCGCCGGCACGACGTGGACCAGGTCGACGTGGTCGGCATCGCCACGGACCACTGCATCCGGGCCACCGCGCTGGACGCCGCCCGGGAGGGTTTCGCCACCACCGTGCTGCTCGAGTTGACCGCCGCCGTCGCACCGGCGACCACCGACGTGGCACTCCGTGCGATGGAGGGCGCCGGGGTGACCCTGCACGGCCAGCCTGTGATCAGGGCCGCATGAGGCACTAATTGGTTGGCCAAGGGGCTGCCACCGGTCGAAGATGTCGCCGGAGGTACGGACCCACGTGAACATGAAACCTTACCGGCGCGCGCTCGCCCTGCCCGGCCTGCGGTCGCTGCTGCTGGTCGCCGTCCTCGCCCGCATCCCGCTCACCGCGACCGGGGTGACGCTGACCTTCCACGTGGTGCTCGATCTTGATCGAGGCTACGGGGCGGCCGGCCTGGTCGGTGCGGCCGTCACCGTGGGCGCGGCGATCGGCGGGCCGCTGCTCGGCCGGCTGGTGGATCGGCGTGGACTGCGCCCGGTCCTGGTGCTGACCGGGATCGCCGAGGCGATCTTCTGGTCCACCGCGCCTTCGCTGGCGTACCCCCTGCTCCTGCCGGCCGCCTTCGTAGCCGGCTCCCTGGCCCTGCCCATCTTCTCCGTGGTCCGTCAGTCGATCGCCGCGCTGGTCCCCGAGGAGCAACGCCGCCAGGCGTACGCGCTGGACTCCATGTCGGTGGAGCTGTCCTTCATGATCGGCCCAGCGTTGGCGGTGGCCCTGGTCACCGCGATCTCCGCGCAGACCACCATGTACCTGGTCGGTGGCGGCATCGTCGCCGCCGGGATCGCCCTGTGGTTGGTCAATCCGCCGATCCGTGATGCCGCCGAGCCCACCGGCCCGCAGCGGCGAGTGCCGCGCCGGGAGTGGCTGACACCCCGACTGCTCGCCGTGCTGGCGCTCAGCGCCGCCGCGACCCTGGTGCTCGGCGGCACCGACGTGGCGGTTGTCGCCGTCCTACGGGCCAGCGGCGAGGTCGGCTGGACCGGCGCGGTGCTGGCCATCTGGGCGGTCGCCTCGCTGGTCGGCGGTTTCGCCTACGGCGCGGTCCACCGCTCGTTCTCCCCGCTGGCCCTGACCGCCGCCCTGGCCCTGTGCACAATTCCAGTGGGGCTGGGCGGTGCGCACTGGTGGCTGCTGTGTCTGGCGCTGATCCCGGCCGGCGCACTCTGCGCGCCGACCATCGCCGCCGGCTCGGACGCGGTCAGCCGCCTGGTTCCCGCCGAGGTGCGCGGTGAGGCGATGGGCCTGCACGGCTCGGCGGTCACCGTCGGCATCGCGGTCGGCGCGCCGCTCGCCGGGGCGGTGATCGACGCCAGCGCGCCACTCTGGGGCTTCGTGGTGACCGGTGCGCTCGGCGCGCTGGTCACCCTGGTGGTCCTCCCGATCGAGCTACGCCGCCGCCGCAACGCCGCCGCGGCCACCTCGCCACCCGTCGAAGCCGACCTCACCCCCGCCACCCGCTGAAGGCCGCCGCCGCAGCGGAACTGACGGCCGGCGTCCCTTGCCGGTCGCCGCGCGGCGCTCTCTGACCACGACGGCGACGCTGCCTGCGGATCGTGGTGTCCCCCGGGCAGCCGGCAGGCACACATGTTGATGAGCGTGATGTCTGTGAGTCATCACGATGACTCACAGACATCACGCTCACTAGGGACATGGCTTGCCCGGAGCCAGGCCGAGCCGGGCAGGGAGTGACAGTGGCTGGACATGGCGACGGGCACCGCTCCCGGTGTCCCGGGGGCGGCGCCCGTCGTACTGCTGAGTTTGAGCGTCAGTGCCGATCGATGTCGCTGGCGGTGTCCTCGCGGTAGCTGGCGCCGCCGTCCGACTCGCTGGTGAGCGGCTTGGCGCCACCCTCCGGCGGGCCTGCGAGGCTCTGGCCACCGGCGGCCAACTCCGGGAACTTCGCGTCGAAGGCGGGCCGCTCGGAGCGGATCCGCGGCATCCGGTCGAAGTTACGCAGCGGCGGCGGGCTGCTGGTCGCCCACTCCAGCGAGTTGCCGTGACCCCAGGGGTCGTTCACCTCGACCACCGGGCCGGTCTTGTACGACTTCCAGCAGTTGTAGATGAACGGCAGCGTCGAGATACCGGTGATGAACGCGCCGATCGTAGAGATCATGTTCAGCGTCGTGAAGCCGTCGCTGGGCAGGTAGTCGGCGTAGCGACGGGGCATGCCCTCGTTGCCGAGCCAGTGCTGCACCAGGAACGTGGTGTGGAAGCCGATCATGGTGAGCCAGAAGTGCACCTTGCCCAGGCGCTCGTCGAGCATCCGGCCGAACATCTTCGGGAACCAGAAGTAGATGCCCGCGAAGACCGCGAACACGATGGTGCCGAAGAGCACGTAGTGGAAGTGCGCCACCACGAAGTACGAGTCCGACACGTGGAAGTCGATCGGCGGGCTGGCCAGCAGCACACCGGTGAGACCACCGAAGAGGAAGGTGACCAGGAAGCCGACCGCCCAGAGCATGGGCGTCTCGAAGCTGATCTGGCCCCGCCACATGGTGCCGATCCAGTTGAAGAACTTCATACCGGTCGGCACGGCGATCAGGTAGCTCAGGAAGCTGAAGAACGGCAGCAGCACCTGGCCGGTGGCGAACATGTGGTGCGCCCAGACGCTCATGGAGAGCGCGGCGATCGCCACGGTCGCGGCGACCAGACCCTTGTAGCCGAAGATCGGCTTGCGGGAGAAGACCGGGATGACCTCGCTGATGATGCCGAAGAACGGCAGCGCCACGATGTAGACCTCGGGGTGCCCGAAGAACCAGAACAGGTGCTGCCAGAGCATTGGCCCACCGGTTGCCGGGTCGTACACGTGCGCACCGAGGATCCGGTCTGCGGCGAGCGCGAAGAGCGCGGCGGCCAGCAGCGGGAAGACCAGGATCACCAGGAGGCTGGTGACCAGGATGTTCCACGTGAAGATCGGCATCCGGAACATGGTCATGCCGGGCGCACGCAGGGTCAGCACCGTGGTGATCATGTTGACGGCACCGAGGATGGTGCCCAGACCGGAGATGGCCAGACCCATGATCCACATGTTGGCGCCGACACCGGGCGAGTGCTCGACACTGCTCAGCGGCGCGTACGCGAACCAGCCGAAGTCGGCGGCGCCACCCGGCGTGATGAACCCGGCGGTCGCCATCGTGCCGCCGAACAGGTACAGCCAGTAGGCGAAGCTGTTCAGTCGGGGGAAGGAGACATCGGGCGCACCGATCTGGATCGGCACGATGTAGTTCGCGAACGCGAACACGATCGGCGTCGCGAAGAACAGCAACATGATCGTGCCGTGCATCGTGAAGAGCTGGTTGTACTGCTCGGGCGACAGGAACTGCAGCCCCGGTCGGGCCAGCTCAGCCCGCATGATCAGGGCCATCAGGCCACCGATCATGAAGAACACGAACGCGGTGATCATGTACATGATCCCGATCTGCTTCGCGTCCGTGGTTCGCAGCAGCCGCGCGATGGCCGACCCCTTGACCGGCTCCCGGACCGGCCAGGGCCGGGTCACGACCGGCTTGGGTGCGACGGTGGTCACGAGTGGCCTCCGGTTCTCGGTTGTCCCGCTCGGCACACGCTGGTTATCGGCGGGCCGTCATCCGCAAGGAGGATAGTCCCCGGCAGGTCGCAGCGCCGCGTGGGGTGGCGTGACACGATCTACAACGGGGCTACAGCGGGTCGAGCAGTAGGCGGTAGTGCTCGCCGAAGATTCGGCCGCCGCGTCCGCGTAACAACGGGTCGCGCAGCGCCGGCGGCACGTCCCTGGTCCGGTTGCGGTCCCGGGTCCGGTCCCGCACCCATCGGGTACGCGGGCGGCGACGACTCTCGTACGCCACGAGCGCCGCCTCCACGCTGTTGGCGGCGCGCAGCGACTCGGCCAGCACCACGGCGTCCTCCAACGCCATGGCCGCACCCTGGGACAGCGTCGGCGCGGTGGCGTGCGCGGCGTCGCCGATCAGCAGGACGCGCCCCCGGTACCAACGACCCAGCTCCACCTCGTCGGTGATCCCGACGTGCACCTCGTCGAGCGCCGCCAGCACCTCGGGTACCGGGCCGCGATAGTCGGCGAAGAGGTCCCGTAGCCGGGCCAGCGGGTCGGCGGGCTCCTCGGTGCCGGCCTCGTCGGCATAGAGGTGCAGTCGCCCAGCGCCGATCGGCACCATCAGGAACCCGGAGCGCTGACCGAGCAGCGCGGTCCACTCGGTGACAGGTGGGCCGTCGCGCAGGACCGCCCGGTAGACCACCTGCCCGACCGGGCGCGGCGGACCACCGAGCGCGGCCAGCGCACGGACCGAGGAGCGGGGCCCGTCGGCACCGATGACCAGGTCGTACTCCGTGGTGGTGCCGTCGGTGAAGGTGACGCCGACCGCGCCAGGGAGAAGGTTCAGGGTGCGGACCTCGGCGCCGTGCCGGACGGCACCGCCGGCACCGCTGAGCAGCACCCGGTGCAGGTCGGCCCGGGGCAACGCCCGGCATTCGCCGACGCCTACCCAGAGGGCATCGAGGTCGACCTCGCAGAGTTTCGCGCCGGCGGCGTCGAAGAACCGCTGCCGGTGGATCACCTGCCCGATCGGCCGGACCGGGTCGTGCAGATCGAGCCGGCGCAGTGCGCGGGCGGCGTTGCCGGGCAGATAGAGGCCGGTCTCGGTGGACTCCCCCGGTGGCAGCTTGTCGGTGACGTCCGGCCGGAAGCCCGCCAGGCGTAGCGCCCGGGCTACGGCCAGGCCGGCGATGCCCGCGCCGACGACGAGAATGCGCAGGGGGGAGCCACCCATGGTGGTGTACGCCTCCGGAGGGGGAACGGCACGCGTTGGAGGCAACACGCTACTCGGAGCGATCGGTGCACACCAGGCCCAATCGGTCCGCCAACGACCGCTCGTCGGCGGCCCGCACCGCTTAGCTGGCTCTCCTCTTCCAGCCGACCGGTGGGGGCATGGCAATCCTCACAATTCACCAGTTTGACGCGTACGGTTGCGCATCAGTTTCAGACATGTGAATGTGTCGTTGAGCGTGGGAGCGCTCCCGCACTGCCCCACCACATCCGGCGCTCGGGCACGCGCCGAGTCAAGGAGCGTCATGAAACGTCAACTTCGGGCCCTGGCCGCCGCCGGGTTGCTGGTCGCCAGCTCACTGGTGGCGGTGGCCCTCGGCGGCAACGCCTCCGCCGACACCCAGATCTGCGAACAGTACGGCTCGACCACCATCCAGGGCCGGTACGTGGTGCAGAACAACCGCTGGGGCACCACCGCCCAGCAGTGCATCAACGTCACCAGCAACGGCTTCGAGATCACCACCCTGAACGGCAGCAGCCCCACCAACGGGGCGCCCACGGCGTACCCCTCGGTGTTCTTTGGTTGTCACTACACCAACTGCTCCCCCGGAACGAACCTGCCGATCCAGGTGAGCCAGATCAGCAGCGCCACCAGCAGCATCTCCTACCGGTACGTCAGCGGCGCCACCTACAACGCGTCGTACGACATCTGGCTGGACCCGTCACCCAAGCGGGACGGGGTGAACCAGATGGAGATCATGATCTGGCTCAACCGGCAGGGCCCGATCCAGCCCATCGGCTCGGTGGTCGGCACGGCCAACCTGGCCGGCCGCACCTGGGAGGTCTGGCGGGGCAGCAACGGCTCCAACAACGTCATCTCGTACGTGGCGCCGTCGGCGATCTCCAGCCTGAACTTCAGCGTGCTGGACTTCATCAACGACACCCGCAACCGTGGCGCGATCACCAACTCCTGGTATCTGACCAGCATCCAGGCCGGTTTCGAGCCGTGGCAGGGCGGCGTCGGCCTCGCGGTGACCTCGTTCTCGGCAAACGTCAACGGTGGCGGCAACCCCACCACCCCGCCGCCGACGACCCCGCCGCCGACGGGTGGTGCGGCCTGCGCGGTGAAGTACACGGCGAACTCGTGGAACAACGGCTTCACGGCCGACGTGCAGATCACCAACACCGGCTCCAGCGCGATCAACGGGTGGACGCTCACCTACGGCCTGCCCAGCGGTCAGCAGGTCACCAACTCGTGGAACGCCACGGTGAGCCAGAGCGGGTCGACGGTGACCGCCCGCAACGTCGGCCACAACGGGTCGGTCGCACCCGGGGGGACGGCCAGCTTCGGCTACCAGGGCACCCTGAGCGGGGCCTACTCGTCGCCGACCAGCTTCTCGCTCAACGGGGCGACCTGCTCGCGTAACTAACCTGCCTTTGTCGCCAAG
This sequence comes from Micromonospora chokoriensis, assembly GCF_000718555.1. Classification (GTDB taxonomy): domain Bacteria; phylum Actinomycetota; class Actinomycetes; order Mycobacteriales; family Micromonosporaceae; genus Micromonospora; species Micromonospora chokoriensis_B. The sequence goes on along the minus strand of NZ_JOAN01000003.1, from coordinate 36,498 downwards.
CAGGGGCGTGACCGGGAAGGTCACGCCCCTGCTTGGCTGCTCGTCCTACTTGGAGTCGATACCGGCTTCGACGAACTCCCGGATGAGGGCCAGCATCCGGTCGATCATCCGCAGCTGCGTGTCGGCGTCAAGGCCGCTCAGGTCGCAGCGACCAGACAATGCCTCCGGCACCTCCAGAGAAGCAATGACATACGGCCACGAGAGACCGGTGTGGCGGCCGAGGGCCCGCCTCATGGGGATTCTGCGAACGTCCAGGAATCCCCGGGGCCGGCGAACAAGCTTTCACCGGTCGCGAGTTGCAGAGACCAGTGCTCATCGTCGCCGTCGGGGCCGGTGCAGGCGAACAGCAGCAGCCTCAGCCCTTCGAAGCTCAGGGTCAGGTCGAGGTGTCGGGAGACCTCGACGGACTCCAGCCGTCTGCCATCCAACTCGGTGATCATCCGCCCCATATGCTCCCGATCATCTTCGCAGGCGGCGAGGAAGTGTGCGTCGCTCTCGAGCCTCCATGCCGCCATGTCGACGAACAGCAGAGACCGGCCCAACTCGACGCTTATCCAACTTCCACCGAGGGGGCTCAGACGGGCCTCTCGCACCACGGCCCCCTCAAGCTGCATCAGCAATCCCTGCACCTGCCGCTGGTCAGCTTGAGTCAGCGCCACCGGTTCCACACTCCCGCCAACTCCAGGACGCCCCTGGCCCGATATCCAATATTCGCCCGGTGGGTGATCGCAGCGACCACTGCTGCCAGCGGCTAGGGTCGGACCTGGCGGTCACTGGAAAGACGCGCAGCCGGCAGCCGTCGAAGACGAAAGTCGTGTCGAGGCTCGGTGCCTCCACCTGCACCGCGCGGAGAACCTTGCCATCGACAATCGCAACGGCCCGCCGCAGAACGTCTGCGTCGTCACCGGCGCCGACCACCACGTCTGCTTCGGACTCGATCCGCCAGGCGATGGAGTAGACCCGGACATCCCATCGATACGCCCGTGCCTCATCGAGGATGCTGAACAGCAAGCTGTCTCTATCGCGCAAATGTGCGCCCTGAGCGGTCAATCCACGCAGAGCGCACAACTCGGCGAGCAGACCTTGGACGTCAGGCACTCCTCGGACGCCCCCATCCTGCCGAGATCCCCTCGGGTTCCTTGAAGTCGGGGCATCCTCGCACGTGGGACACCCCGACTTCCAGGAAATTGAGTCGATCAAGCCGAGGCGGGCGCATCAGGGTCGAGGTGGGCGCGTCAGACGCGGGTGAGGCGTACGGCGTCGGCGATGACCAGACCCGTGGTGTTGCTCCACCGGCTCACGCCCACCCGGTTGGCGTCCCCGGCCGGCAGCGTGAAGGTGCCGAGGGTGCGCCACTGCCCGCCGGTCGCACGCTGGTCGACGCGTACCGTCTGGTTGCCGGTGCTGCTCGCGACGATGTAGGGCGCCGCGCTGTTGTAGCCGGAGTTTGCCGGCCACCAGGCCTCGACCCGGTAGTTGCCGGTCGCCGGGACGTTGAACCGATACCATGCCACGTCGCTGGCGGCGACCGGGTCCGCGTAGCGGTAGTCGGCGCCGTAGCGCTGGCTGGAGTACGACGACACGCCCCAGTTGGCGCTGGCGGTGAACCGCCCGCTTGTGGTGTTGTCCACTGTGGAGGACCACGCGGTACTGCCGGCCATCCTCGCCGCCACGTCGGCCCGCATCACGTTCAGGTCGATGAACGACGGGTCGATCTTGCCGGTGGTGCTGGTCTCCCGGTGGCCCCGGGCATAGCTGCTGTCCCGGCCGAGGCGGGTGAGCACGGCGGCGGTGGCGGCGAGTGACGCGTCGTACTGCGCGGCGGTCATCTCCTGGTTGACGCCGTTGTAGTCGATCTCCCAACCGATCATCAGGGTGTTGCCATCCCCGGCGGGGATCGGCCCGCTGCCGCCGCTGACCCCGGCGTGGTTGCACCGGCCGGCGGAGATGACGTGGAAGACACCGTGGTAGTCGACGAGCGCCTGGCAGAGCGGCCCGGGCAGGTCGGAGCGGCCGTTGATGCAGATGCCGAGCGCCGGGTGCGGGTTGCTGGCGCTGGAGGTCGAGGCGGTGTGGTGCCAGAGCACCCCGATCGGGTCGAAGGAGCCCGGCCGCATCCGGTTGAGCCAGTCGCCCTCGACCACGACCTGGACCCCGGCGGCACGCAGCACGTCCACGAGCCAGGGGATCGTCGCCATCAGGCGCCCTGGAGCAGGTCGGCGAGGCACTCGGCCTTCGGCGCGGCGCTCGCCGGCGCGGGTCGAGCGGCGAGGGTGGTCAGCGCGGCGGCCACCAGGGCGGGGATGCCGAGCACCCCACGACGGCGCAGACGGACGGACGGGGATCGGGCCATGGCGGTCCTCCAGCGGCGACGGGTTCACACGCATCGACAAGCGTGATGACGGCACGCTATACCGTCATGAGCGTCGATGTCGACACCCTTCACGACCGGGTCGGACCTTGAAGGAATCCGCCGGTTCAGGCGTCGCCGAGTGCGTCGATGTCGCGCATCTCCTCCGCCGTCAGCGAGAAGTGGAAGACGTCGAAGTTGGCGCTGATCCGCTCCGGGGTCACCGACTTCGGGATGACCACGATCTCGTGGTCGATGTGCCAGCGCAGCACCACCTGCGCCGGCGAGACGCCGTGCGCGCCGGCGATCCTGGTCAGCACCGGGTCGCTGAGGTCGCTGGTCTTGAACGGGCTGTACCCCTCCAGCACCACGCCCCGGTCCCGGTGCTCGATGTGCCGCTGCCGGTCGTACAGCGATGGGCTCCACTTGATCTGGTTGACCGCCGGGTTCTCCTCGGTCGACTGGATCAGCTCGTCGATCTCGCCGGTGCTGTAGTTGCTCACCCCGACCGCGCGGGCGAGATCCTCGTCCCGGGCGGCGAGCAGCTCGCGCCAGAGCGGGATGCTCTCCCCCGGTGCCGACGGCGGCCAGTGGATCAACCAGAGATCCACGTAGTCGACGCCGAGCGCCTCCAGGCTGGCCTCAAGCGTCGCGCGCTCCCGGCCTACCCGATCCGGTGGGAGCTTGGTGGTGATGAAGATGTCCTCCCGGCGCAGCCCGCTCTCCCGCACCGCCCGGCCGACCTCCCGCTCGTTGCCGTACACGGTGGCGGTGTCGAGGTGCCGGTAGCCGGTGTCGAGCGCGGCCAGCACGGCGTCGTACCCGGTCTCCCCGGTGGCCTGCCAGGTGCCGAAGCCGAGCAGAGGAATCCGCACGTCACCGGGGAGCAGGGCGGTGGGCTGGTCGGTGAGGTCCATGAGGTCCGTTCTACCCCGCCGCGCGCTCGGCCGCCGAGCAAACCGGACACTCCGGCACCCAGCGGCTGGTCTTGGCCGGTACGCACTGGCAGACTCCGCATCGATGCGGTCTACGGCGAGGAGCGACGTGCACCTGACCCACCTGGACTGCCCGCGCTGCGGTCGGGAGCACGCCGCCGACCAGCTGCAGAACCTGTGCGAGTGCGGATCGCCCCTGCTGGCCCGCTACGACCTGCCGGCCGTGGCGAAGGCGGTCACCCCGGAACGCTTTCCGCTGCGCCCGGCCGACCTGTGGCGCTACCGGGAGCTGCTGCCGGTCGCCGACCCGCGGCACGTCACCACGTTGGGCGAGGGCTGGACGCCACTGCTGCGCGCCCCGGCGTACGGCACCGAGATCGGCATCGCGGACCTGATGGTCAAGGACGAGGGGCTGGTCCCGACCGGCTCGTTCAAGGCCCGAGGCGCGGCGGTCGGCGTGAGCCGGGCCCGTGAGCTGGGCGTCGAGCGGATCGCGATGCCCACGAACGGCAACGCCGGGTCGGCCTGGGCCACGTACGCCGCGCGGGCCGGAATCGGCGCGACAATCGTCATGCCGCTGGAGGCGCCGAGCATCTGCCGGCGCGAGTGCGTCGCCGCCGGGGCCGACCTGCGCCTGATCGACGGGCTGATCGGCGACGCCGGTCGGCGGGTCGCCGAGCTGATCGCGGCGTCGAACGGGGAGATCTTCGACGCCGGCACGCTACGCGAGCCCTACCGGCTCGAAGGCAAGAAGACGATGGGGTACGAGATCGTCGAGCAGCTCGGCTGGCAGATCCCCGACGTGATCATCTATCCGACCGGCGGCGGTGTCGGCCTGATCGGCATCCACAAGGCGCTGCACGAGCTGCGTGAGCTGGGCTGGATCGACGACAAGCTGCCCCGGTTGGTGGCGGTGCAGTCCACCGGCTGCGCGCCGATCGTGCGGGCGTTCGCCGCCGGTGAGGATCGGGCGCAACCGTGGGCGGACGCACACACCGTGGCGTTCGGCATCACCGTGCCGGCGCCGCTTGGCGACGAGCTGATCCTGGCGGCGCTGCGGGAGTCCTCCGGCACGGCCGTCGCCGTCGACGACGCGGACATCCTCACCGACCTGCGGGACTTCGCCGCCCGGGAAGGGCTGCTGCTCTGCCCGGAGGGGGCGGCCTGCTTGACGGCGGCGCGGCAACTGCGCGCCGGCGGGTGGATCCGGGCCGGCGAACGGGTCGTGGTGCTCAACACCGGCGCCGGGCTGAAATATCCGGACACGGTCGACGTCTCTGGCGTACCCGTGGTGGTGTAGCTCAGTAACTGTCCGGCTCGGTGATCCGCCAGGCCGCGTTGATCAGCCCGATGTGCGAGAGCGCCTGCGGGGTGTTGCCGAGCTGCACGCCGGTGGTCAGGTCGATCTGCTCGCTGAAGAGCCCAACGTCGTTGGCGTACCCGACGACCCGGTCGAAGAGCGCCTCGGCGCGCTGCGGCTCACCCGTCATCACCAGGCACTCCACCAGCCAGAACGAGCACAGCAGGAATCCGGCCGGGTCGGTCGTCCAACGCCGCAGCAGACCGTCCTCGGTGCCCAGCTCGCGCTCGACCATCGCGATTGTCGAGCGCATCCGCGGGTCCGTGGCGGGCAGGAAGTGCGTGACCGGCAGGGCGAGCACCGAGGCGTCCAGCTCCGCCGACCCGAACGCGCCGGTGAACGCCCCGATCCGGTCGTTCCACCCCTCGCGCAGCACGGTGTCGCGGATCTCGTCGCGTACGGTGGCCCACCGACCTGGGTCGGCGCGGTCGCCGAGCCGGTCGGCGAGCCCCACCGCCCGGTCCATGGTCAGCCAGCAGGCCACCTTGGACGACACGTAGTGGCGCTCCTCGTCCCGGGTCTCCCAGATGCCCCGGTCCGGCAGGTGCCACGTGGCGGCCACCTGCTCGGTCAGCCCGAGCACCATCTCCCGCAACTCGTCCTCGAACGTCGCGCCGAGGTAGTCGCGCAGCCGCCACACCGCCGCCATCACCTCACCCGGCACGTCGAGCTGCCGCTGCCGCCAGGCGTCGTTGCCGACCCGCACGGGCCTGCTGTCGTGGTATCCGCGCAGGTGGTGGCAGTGGTGCTCGGAGATGTCGCGCTCGCCCTCCAGCCCGAAGAGCACCGGCACGGGCTCATCGCCGAACCGGCCGATCGAACGGGTCACCCAGGCGAACAGCCGGGACGTCTCGTCGGGGCAGGCCGCCACCCAGAGCGCGCGCATCGTCAACGAGAAGTCCCGCAGCCAGGAGTAGCGGTAGTCGTAGTTCCGGTCGCCGCCGATCTGCTCCGGTAACGAGGAGGTCAGCGCGGCGACGACCGCGCCACTGCGGGCGTAGGTGAGGCCGGTCAGGACCGTCGCGCTGTGTCTGACCAGCTCGGGGTAGCGGCCGGAGTATCCGTGCGTCTCCCGGAACGCCTGCCACGCCTGCGTCGTCTCCGCGAGCGTGGTCAACGGGTCCATCCGGGCCGGCGGATCGCCGTACGCCTCGCCGAACGCCAGGTCCAGCCCGATCACCTGACCGGCGGAGACCTCGAACTCGTGGGTCACTCGGTCGGTGCCCGCCCGCAGGTGCAGACCCCCGGCGCGCAACACCAGCACCACCGGGCCGGCGCCGGCCAGGACCCCGCCGTCCGGCTGCTCGTGCAGGTACGGCGTGAGCAGGCCGTACTCCGGGCGGGGTGCGAAGTCCAACGCCATCCGCACCCGCCCGGACAGACCCTCGACCACCCGGATCAGCACGGCCGGTGAGTTCTTCCCCAGCTCGTGGGCACGGGCACCGACCTCGGCGGCGAGTGCGTCGGTGACCGCCACGCTGCCGTGCGGGGTGTGGTGCACAGTGCGCAGCACCAACGTGTCCGGCAGGTACGCGCGCTCCACCCGGTGACCCGGGCCGCCGACACCGACCGGTGCCAGCCGGAAGTGGCCCGCTCCCGGGTCGAGCAGCCGCGCGAACACGGCCGACCCGTCGAACCGGTGCGGGCACCACCAGTCGATCGAACCGTCCTTGCCGACCAGGGCACCCGAACGAGAATCCGAGAGGAATCCATAGTCGGAGATCGGCGGCTGCTGCTCCACCCGCCGGGGGTACCCGCATCGGCCCGGATCAGACAGCCGCCGACCGGCTCACGCGGTCGGTGGCTCGTCCTTGCCCGCCTCCTCCGCCGCGTCGGCCTCTTCCTTGGTCTTGTGTACGGCCTTGTCGGCGTGCTCCGGCGGCCCGTAGACGGTGTACAGCACCAGCGGGTTGGGCCCGGTGTTGACGAAGTTGTGCTTGGTGCCGGCCGGCACCACGACCAGGTCACCCGCGGCGACCTTCCGCGTGTTGCCGCCGACCTTGGCCTCGCCGACGCCACTGACGAAGGTCAGGATCTGGTCGATGCCCTCGTGCACCTCCTCGCCGATCTCCCCATCGGCGGGGATGGTCATGATGACCAGCTGGGTGTGCTCACCGGTCCACAGCACCCGCCGGAAATCCGGGCTCTTTTCGGCGACAGTCGCGATCGTGAAATGTTCCATGCCCACGCTCTTACCCCGTTCGGCAGCGCGCCACGCCGGGACTCGCAGATGGTGGAACTCCTCACGGTTGGCAGGTTTGGATCTGCGCTGACCGGGGATCGACAACGCTGACCGGAGCTAACGGCCGGTCGAGCCAGGTCCCCGCCGGCGTACCGCCGAACGGCTGCGGTGGTGGGAGACGGCCAGAGCACGGCGACGTTCCGACCTCGGTCGAAACGGCGCCGTGCGCTCTTGTGTGCCTAGCGGTGTAGCCAGGTGAGCAGGTCGGGTGGGGCCAGCGCGGCGGCTCGTTGCTGGTAGCTGGCTTGCGCGCCAGCGTCCAGCAGGTCGCGGCCCTGGCCCGAGCCTCCTCGACGGAAGAACGCCTGCCGGTCCCGCAGCACGCCGAGCGTGTCCGGTGCCAGCCGGTCGGCGCGCTCCCGCATGCGGCCGAAGGTGGCCGCCTCGACCAGCTCCGGCCCCGGGGCCGCGAGGCCCCACCGGTCGGCGAGCCGGCGCATCTCCCCACCCAGGTCGGCCAGCAGGTCGTCGTAGTGCACCAACTCGACGTTCGGCTCGTGCCGGCGAGCCCAGGCGTCACCGAGGTGCAGCAGCACCCCGGGGAGCGAATCCAGCTCGGCACGGGGGTCCACCTCCCGCTCGACCCAGCTCGGCAGCCACTGCTCGATCGGCGGACGTTCGCGCGGTGGCCCGGCCGGGACGGGCTGACCCGTCAGCTCGGCGAGGCGCGTCCGGTCCAGGTTGCCGGTCTGGTGGTAGAGGGAGACCGCCATGTCCAGCGGGTGCCGGGCCACCACCACGTAGTGCACCCGAGGGTCGATCGGCACCCCGTCCAGCGGAGTGTGTGTCTTGATGAACCGCCGGTGCGGCGCAGCGGCCAACCGGTCGTACACCGCCTCTCGGGGCTCGGCCAACCAGTCCAGCCACGGTGACAGCACGGTCAGCGGTGCCGGCAGCTCCGGGGTGCCCAGCACCAGGAGCGCACAGATCATCTGCATCCAGGTGGTGCCACTCTTGGACCGGGTGCTGATCACGATGTCGCCGTCGCGGAACGGAAAACCGATCCACCGCGCGCTGTCCTCGTCCTCGGATCGGTACCGGTGAAGTGGCGTGGGCATCGGGGCATGGTAGTCGCCGAACCGACAGGCGGGCAGCCGATTTCCGGCTTACATCCTTGGGACATATGCGCATGCCTGGCTAGATTGAACTATGGTGCCCGCCCACGGGGGCCGGGCGACGGCACCGGTCTACCGCCCCATCCTCGCCAACCGACGAGGCGAGCTGGAGGCCCTGAGCCACCTCGACCCCGCGTACGCGGCACTTGTCGCCCCGATCCTGGAGATCGGCGCGGTCGACAGGTCCATGATGGACGCCGTTCGCCGGCTGCCGCCCGGGTTGTTGCCCGCCATCGACGTCAGCGCGCTGCCCGACATCCCCGAGGCGGAGCTGACCCGCTGGGGCGTACCGGTGGTGCCGGTGATCGGGCTCGCGGAGAGCGACCACCGGCTGGTCGCGCACGGCATGGCGGCGCGGGCGTACGGCCGGCGCGCGCTCATCCGGCTGCGGGCCGGACAGGACCGGGCCGGACCGGACGCGAGCACCACCGCCGTGGAGCGGATCTGGCGGTTCATCGACCTCGCGCCGGAGGAGTGCGACCTGCTGGTGGACGCGGGGGACGTGTGCTGCCCGGCGGACGTGCGGGCCGCCGAGCCGCGGGTGCGCCACCTGCTGGACTGGGCACGCCGGCACGCCTGGCGGTCGGTGACGGTGGCGTCGGGCGGAATGCCGCCGACGCTGTCCCGGCTCCCCACCGACGAGCCGATCCAGCTGGGCCGTTGGGACTGGCAGCTGTGGCGACGACTGGCCGACGCCGGGGTCGATTACGGCGACTACGGCGTCCACCCGGCCTTGCCGGGCACCGGTGACCCCGGCGACCGGTTGCCGACGGTGCGATACACCGACGACGGCAGTTGGTGGGTCTACCGCTGGGCGCGACGCGGCGGCCGGGGCGACGAACGGTTCGCCGACCTGTGTCGCACGCTGGTGTCGGCGCCGCACTGGCCAAGCACCGGGGCGGCCTTCTCCTGGGGTGACCACGAGTTGCTGCGCCGGGCCCGCCGGGGCGCCGGCGCCGGCTCGGCCGCCAACTGGGCGGCGTGGAGCACCTCGCACCACCTGGCGTACGTGCTCGCCACGCTGTTGCACCCGGCCGGCGGCGTCGCGCCGAAGTGGCACCCCGGGCAGGGTCCGCCCCCACGGGGGCGATCCCTGCGGTGAGGCCGGGCCCTACTGCTTCTCGGTGAAGCCGAACTGGATGATGCCCTCGTCATCGACGGTGGCGTCCACCGACGCGTCACCGAGCAGTTGGGCGGCGTCCTCGTCCAGGAAGATCCGGGCACCCTGGTTGTCGACCACCCGATCGCCCTGCACCGGCTCGGGCACCAACTCCACGGTGAGCGAGCCGGCCTCGGTGTCGGCGGCAATGCGTACCCCGCCGTCCTGGGCGACGTCCTGCTGGTTGGCGAGGTCACGAATGACGAGCACGGCGTTATCGGTCATGGTGAGCATGTGTGGAACTCCTCGTGGATTCTCGGCTCGCGGTCGGATACCGCGCGGACCGGACAGTCGGCCCGCGTTCGAGCACACGTGGGAGGCGACAGAAGGGGCGAACGGTCATCGCCGTCGCATCGAATCGGGGCAGCTGACGGCCCCGCCACTCCCCACCGTGCCCGCTGACCGACCATCCGTCAAATAGAGCCAGGTCAGTGGAGAGCGGTGGACGCCGGGCAACCCTCGGCACCGTTCGTCACACTGGCCACAGAGCGCATTCCGCCGACGACCACCTGACCTGCGAATACGCTGAGTGAATGAGTGACTTCCGTCGGTACGCGGCCGAACTCCTCGGCACACTGCTGCTGGTGCTCTTCGGAGTGGGCAGCGCGGTCGCCGCGCGAGTTCAGGGCGGCGTGGTGGTGGTGGCGTTGGCCTTCGGGTTCGTGATGGTGGCCCTCGTCTACACGATCGGCCCACTCTCCGGCAGTCACGTCAACCCAGCGGTGACGCTCGGTGTGCTGCTCTCGGGAAAGATCTCGATACTCGGCGCGGTGGCGTACTGGATCGCGCAGTTCGTCGGCGCGACACTGGCCGCCTTCGTGCTCTGGGCGCTGACCCGCTGGGGTGACGTCGCGGACCAGACCGGGGCCCTCGGCACGAACGGTTACGGCGCGCACATCAACCGGGGCGGCGCAGCCGTGCTGGAGGTCGTGCTGACCTTCCTCTTCGTGCTGGTCGTGCTGGTGGTGACGAGTCGGAGCGAGAATCCGGGCACCGCCGGCCTGGCGATCGGGTTGGCTCTCGCCGCGACCCAACTGGTGGGCGTGACGCTTACCGGCGCGGCGGTCAACCCGGCCCGCGCGTTCGGCCCGGCGGTCTTCGAGGGCGGCGTGGCCCTACGGCAGCTCTGGGTGTTCATCGTCTTCCCGCTGATCGGCGGGGCGCTGGCCGCACTTGTCGCGCCAATGGTCATGGGGGCGCAGCGGCACTACTGGGGTGGGCACGAGAAATCGGTGGGCAAGCCGAGCTAGCCGAGGCGGCAATATCTTTCGGCCGAGGGCCTTCTCGGGCGAATATCTCCGTGGCAGCATCAGCGCATGCATCGCCGTCACTTTCCCCGGGCCCTCGCGCTGCTCGCGCTGGTCGCCACCGCGGCCACCGCCGCCGCACCCGGTGCCACGGCCGAGTCGCCCACCCCCGCGACGACCCAGCTACGCGCCACCATCGACACGATCCTCGCCGACACCCGGCTGACCGGCGCGCAGGCGTCGGTGGTCGTGGTCGACACCAGCACGGGACAGACGCTCTACGACCGCAACGGTGACCGCCGGCTGGTCCCGGCGTCCAACACCAAACTGCTGACCTCGACGGCAGCCCTTGAGCTGCTCGGCCCGGGGCACCGCTTCACCACCGACGTACGCGCCAGCGGTAAACGCCGTGCGGGCCTGCTCACCGGCAACCTCTACCTGCACGGCGGGGGCGACCCGACCATGCTCGCCGCCGACTACGACGCGCTCGCCGCGCAGGTCGCCGCCGACGGCGTACGGGTGGTCACCGGAAACCTGGTCGCCGACGACACCCGCTACGACCGCACCCGACTCGGCCCCGACTGGACCTGGGACGACGAGCCCTACTACTACGCCGCCCAGGTCTCCGCGCTGACCGTCGCCCCGGACACCGACTACGACGCGGGCACCGTGATCGTGCACGCCGCACCGGCCGACCGGGCCGGGGCCCCGCCGGTGGTCACCACCACCCCACCCACCGGGTACGTCCGCGTCGACAACCGCGCCCAGACGGTCAGCGAGGGCGAGACCTCGATCTCGATCGAACGCGAGCACGGCGGCAACACGGTCGTGGTGACCGGCCAGATCGCCGTCGGCGACGAGCCCGCCAGTGACTGGGTGACCGTCTGGGAACCCACCGGCTACGCGGCCGACGTGTTCCGGGCCGCGCTGCACCGGCACGGCGTCCGGGTGCTCGGCCGGACGGTGCTCGGTCAGCCCACACCGGAGACGGCCCACCCGGTGGCACGACATGACTCGATGAGCCTGGGTGAGCTGATGACGCCGTTCCTGAAGCTCTCGAACAACGGGCACGCCGAGGTGTTGACCAAGGAGATCGGCCGGGTGCTCTCCGGCTCGGGCACCTGGACGGCCGGAATCACCGCGATCAGCGAGTACGTCGCCGACACCGGAATGGACACCGGGAAGCTGCGCCAGCGCGACGGCTCCGGGCTGTCCCGGCGCAACCTGGTCCCGGCGGCGGAGTTCGTCGACCTGCTGAGCGCCGTCCGCACCGAACCGTGGTTCACCACCTGGTACGCGGCGCTGCCGATCGCCGGGCAACCCGAGCGGTTCGTCGGCGGCACCCTGCGCAGCCGGATGGCCGGCACACCGGCGGCGGGCAACGTGCACGCCAAGACCGGCAGCCTGACCGGTGTCTCTGGGCTCTCCGGCTACGTCACCAGCGCCGATGGTCGCCTGCTGGCGTTCTCCATCCTGCTGAACAACTACCTGACGGCGTCGGTCAAGCCGCTGGAGGACCAGATCGCCGTAGCCCTGGCCGGCTACCGCGAGGGGCCGGTGACCACGGCACGGGTGGCACCAGCGGCAGCGCCGGAGACGCCTCGCACGCCAGAGGGCGTCGAGTGCTCCTGGGTCAAACCGATCACCTGCTGAGCGGCGGCCGGGAGGCGCGGGTGCGCCTCCCGGCCCGGCGAGCGCTCAGGCCGGACGGTCTGGTGGGGGGACCACCGCCGTCGGATCACCACGCTCGATGAGCGCGGCGATCTCAGCAGCCCGCAGCCCGCGCAGCGCCAGCACCCGGGTGCCCCAGCGGTGCAGGCGGCACGGGTGCGGGCTGGCATCGTTGCGGCAGACCATTCCCCCGGACCACCGCCGGGGGGCGTGCACCACCACCGCCCGTACGGCGAACTGGGTGTCCTCGCCCGTCACGTACGGCGGCAGGGGGATGTCGCGAAGAACCTCCCCGGACTCACCGGCACCGGGCGAAGCGGCTCGACGGACGCGGTGATCGGTGCTGCTACTCATCTCCGCTGCCTCCACACTGGATGGTCGGATGGGGACAGCAGAAAGTTACGACGTCATCGACCGTCCGCGACGGACAAACTGTCCCGCTGTGCAATCGCGCAGCGCCCGGTTCTTCAGTCAGCGCACCGTCACGGCCTGGAGCCCGACGTTGCCGCAGTGCGGCGTGAAGGTCTTCTCGACGGTCCAGTTCAGCAGCAGCCGGGCACCCTTCGGCAGGGTGAAACGGATGGTGAACTGGGCACTCTGACTGGTGTACGGGTCTTCCAGTCGAGCGGTGCTGGCGGGCCCACCGGTGGAGAGCCGCGCTTCCAGGCGGCCCCGAGCCATCCAGATGCCGCCGTATAGCTGGACCGTGCGCGGCTCGCCGCTGCCGGCGACGGCGAGGCTGAACCCGTTCCCGACACCGCAGGTGTAGACGCCGTTGGAGCTGCCGTGCGTCGACCGCTCCGGCGAGCCGTCGGACCAGCGGACGTACTCCTGGTTGCCGTCCCAGCCGACCCGCCGGCCGGCGCCACCGGAGTCGATGATCTCCCCGGAGCCGGAACGCTTGCGGATCGTGGACCTGCCGCCACGCTCACCCCAGTGCATCCAGTCCCGGGTGCCCACAGCGGTGAGGTCGACGGCGGCGGGCATCTCCCCGCGGCTCACCGACAGCGCCGGCGAATCGGGCTTGGCCGGCGGCGGGGCGGGCGGCACGCTGGCCGACGGTGTCGGGTCCGGCGAGGGCGGGCGCTGGCGCGGACGCAGGCCCGGCATCGCCGGCCCCGCCTCGCCGGTGCGCCCCTCAGCGGCCGGGAGAACCGGGAAACGGCCAGGCCCCTGACCTGCCTGGTCATCGCTCGGCTCCCGACCGGACCGACTACCGAGATAAGAGATCAACACCACCAGGCAGGCGAGTACGGCGACCCCCTCCACGGCCCAGCGTCGCCGCTGGCGGGACCGGGCGACACGGCGCAGCATGCTGCGGGTGCCCCCGGCGGTGATGGCACGCGGACGGTGCCTCGGCGGCGTGTCGCCAGCACTCGATCCAGCCCGCGCGCGGTCTTCGTCCGCCACCGACCCCTCCAACTCCACCGCCCGGCCGTCCTGGACCGCCGCGGACAACCACAACGTCCACTGTGGGCCCTTTCACGTACGCGCGGGCGTGACGACACGCTAGATCCGGACGGCCGGACGTGTCCAGCCCACAACGGGACGCAGCCGGTGAACTGGCTCGCTCAGACGGCCTTCTCGCGTCAGCCGACCCGGAAGCCGAGCAACTGCGCGATGACCATTGCCTGCTGCACGTCGATGATCGCGCCGGCCCGCTCGACGACCGTCGGGTCGAGCGCGGTGAGATCGCTGCCCCGCAGGTCGGCGCCGCCGAGCCGAACGTTGATCAGCTGCGCGCCGGAGAGGTCGACACCGGTGACCGTAGCGCCGGTGAGGTTGGCCCTGGTCAGATCCACCTCGCGCATGCGTACCCCGGTCAGCCGGGCACCCCGCAGGTCGGCACCGGGCAGCGCGGCGAAGGACCAGTCGCCGCCGTCTACCGTCAACGGACGCAGATCGCACTCGGTGAAGGTGCTGCCGACCAGCTTGCAGCCGGTGAACTCGGCCTCGAAGAAGTTGCACCGTCGGAAGACGCAACGGGTGAAGGCGGAGTCGACGTGCCGGGAGGCGTTGAACGCCACGTTGCCGAAGGTGCACCCGGTGAAGACCGCCCCTCTGGTCACCGCCTCGGTCAGGTCCACCCCGAAGAACTCGCACCCCACGAAGTGCCGGTCGGTCAGCTCCTCGCCATACCAGTCTTCGTCGCGGAAGGTCACGTCCTCGGTCAACTCCGGCATCCGGCCAGGCTAGTGGGCCCCGCCGACAGCCAGCGGCCGGCGGGCCGGCGCCGACCCCCTTCCGGTGGTGGCGTACCGGCGAGTAGTTTCGGCGGCGTGAGCGTGGCGCGGAGCAAGGACCCGGATCAGATCGGTTTCGACCCGGCGCGGCTGGCGCGGATCGACGAACACTTCGGCCGGTACGTCGACGACGGCCGGCTGGCCGGCTGGCAGGTGGTGGTCACCCGGCGCGGCGAGGTGGCGCATTCCTCGACGTACGGGCTGCGCGACCGGGAGTCGGGCGCACCGGTCGAGGCCGACACGCTCTGGCGGATCTACTCGATGACCAAGCCGGTCACCTCGGTCGCGGCGATGATGCTGTGGGAGGAGGGCCGGTTCGAGCTGACCGACCCGATCAGCCGCTGGCTGCCCGAGTTCGCCGACCTGCGGGTCTACTCCAAGGGGTCGGCGCTCAAGCCGTTCACCGTGCCGGCGATCGAGCCGATCCGGGTCTGGCACCTGCTCACCCACACGGCCGGCCTGACGTACGGCTTCATGCAGACCTCGGTGGTCGACGGGCTCTACCGGGCCGCCGGCTACGACCTGTACCCGCCGGCGGACGTCGACCTGGCCGGTGCCTGCGCGGCCTTCGGCGAGCTGCCGCTGCTGTTCCAGCCCGGCACGGCGTGGGGCTACTCCGTCGCCACCGACGTGCTCGGTCGGCTCGTCGAGGTGATCTCCGGGCAGAGCCTCGACGCGTTCTTCGCCGACCGGATCTTCGGCCCGCTGGGCATGACCGACACCCGCTGGTGGGTCGATGGCGACGAAGCCGATCGGCTGGCCGCGCTCTACGTACCGGAGCCGCGCAGCGGCCGGGCGGTCCGCTACGACAGCCTCGGGTCGCTCGCGTTCAGCAAACCCACGCTGCTCTCCGGCGGGGGCGGTCTGATCTCCAGCGCCGCCGACTACCACCGCTTCACGCAGCTACTGCTGCGCGGCGGCGAGCTGGACGGGGTGCGGCTGCTCGGGCCGCGCACGGTGCGGTTCATGACCCGCAACCACCTGCCCGGCGGGCAGGACCTGGGCACCCTCTCCACCGGCGGCTTCGCCGAGTCGACCCTGGACGGGATCGGCTTCGGCCTGGGCTTCGCGGTCACCGACGACCCGATCCCCAGCCGGGTGCCGAGCAGCGTCGGCGAGTACTACTGGGGTGGGGTGGCCAGCACCGCGTTCTGGGTGGACCCGACCGAGGAGATCACCGCGCTGCTGTTCACCCAGCTGATGCCGTCGAGCACCTACCCGCTCCGCTCCCAACTGCGCCAACTCGTCTACGCCGCCCTGGTCGACTGACCGGCCCCCGGAACGGTCAGTCGGCGAGGCGGGCGGGGAAGCCACCGGTGGCGATCGGGCCCCAAGCGTCGATGGTCACCCGGATCAGCGACTTGCCCTGGCGCACCATGGCCGCCCGGTAGTCGTCCCAGTCCGGGTGCTCGCCGGAGATGCTGCGGAAGTACTCGACAAGCGGCTCCAGAGCCTCCGGCAGGTCCAGCACCTCGGCGGTGCCGTCGATCTGCACCCAGGGGCCGTTCCAGTCGTCGCTGAGCACGCAGGCCGAGACCCGGGGGTCGCGGCGGATGTTCGTCACCTTGGCCCGCTCCGGGTAGGTGGAGACGACCAGTCGCCCCTGCCCGTCGATCCCCGCGGAGACCGGGGAGGACTGCGGTCGGCCGTCGGCCCGGGTGGTCATCAGCACGACGCGGTGTCGCGGCCGGAGGAAGTCGATCAGGTCATCCCGGTCGACCCGGGTGTTCCGTGCGATGCTGCGCGCCATTCGTCGTTCCTACCAGGGCACCGGCGCAGCGCCGGCGGCGGGTCAGCGGGGCCGGGCCGTGGAGCGGTGCACCGCCTGGGTGGGCACCCGGGGGCGACCGGACGGCCGCCAGGCCCGACCGTTGGCGTAGATCACCCGGAAACCGAGGTACGACGCGAGCGGCGCCCAGTGGGCGGAGCCCATCCGCAGCTCGGCGGCATTGTGCCGCTGGCCGTTGGCGAGCACGTCGAGGAGAACAGTTTCGAAGGCTGCCGATTCGACCCAGTCGACTTCTCGGGTAAAACCGCAGATCAGAGCAGCTCCGGTGACTTCCAGGAACTCGCGCAGCACCGCGTCCGAGGCCCGCAGCACCGAGCAGCTGCCGAAATAGAGTCGCCTTCCCTCGGCGCGGCCGGCCATCAGCTCGGCCACCTCGTTCAGCTCCACGGACTGCCAGTCGGTGAGGCAGAGCCGGCTCGGCTCGCCGTGCATGGCGAAGAAGCCGACCCGGTGATCGGCGTACTGCTTGAGCAGCCAACGATCCAGGAAGTAGAACAGCTCGTCGCGGGTGGCCGCGTCCTTGTGGATGAAGCGGATCTTGCCCAGCCGCTCCAACAGCTCAAGGGTGGGCAGCACGGAGCCTCGCTCGTTGAGGTCACGGTGCCACTGACCCTCGACACAGAAGACGCCACCGCGTGCCACGCGCACCTCCGCCAGTCCGCCGCCCGGGGCTGACGTTACCGGCTGCCGCCGACCCGGGAACATCACCCTCCGTGTGGCGGATTGCGACGTTCGGTGTGCTTGACCGCAGGAGAGGCGATCGGCCGGAAATGGCTGTTTCGCAAATCAGCCGAATTCCCAGGCAATCCCCAGGAGTCGCAGTTTGTGAGGACGATTCTCGTTAACTACCTCCAACCGTCTCGATCAGTGCGAGGGTGGAAATCGCGGGACTTCTCGGTCGATGTCCCGGAGCCACCCCATTCGCTCTCCTATCGGGAGGACTTCTGTGCGCGTAAACACCTTGAAGCGGGTCGCCGTCGCATTCGCCCTGGCGCTGCCCGGGGCGGCAATCGCCACGGTGATCGCCGCACCGGCGGCGTATGCGGACGGCTGTTACACCTGGAACCGCACCCTGACCCAGGGGCGCTCCGGCGACGACGTCCGCCAGTTGCAGATCCGGGTCGCCGGGTGGGCGGGCTACCGGGACATCGTGGAGATCGACGGCCGCTACGGACCGAAGACCGCCGCCGCGGTCAAGCGGTTCCAGCAGGCGTACGGGCTACGCGCCGACGGCATCGCCGGCCCGCAGACCTTCGCCAAGCTCTATCAACTCCAGGACAACGACTGCACGCCCGCGCACTTCAGCTACAGCGAGCTGGACAACGGGTGCGGCGGAAGCGGGTACAGCGGCGGCCCGCTGTCGGCGGCCCAGACCAAACAGAACGCGCTGCGCACCATGTGGAAGTTGGAGGCGCTGCGCAAGAGCCTCGGCGACAAGCCGCTCAACGTGTCCAGCGGGTTCCGCAGCCGGGCCTGCAACAACCAGGTCGACGGAGCGGGCGACAGCCAACACCTGTACGGCAGCGCGGCCGACGTGACCTCACGGTCGTCCTCGCTGTGCCAGATCGCCCGCGACGCCCGCGACAACGGCTTCAGCGGGATCTACGGGCCGGGCTACCCCGACCACGACGACCACGTGCACGTCGACTCGCGTCGGGAGAACAACAGCGACCGCAGCTCGAACACGACGAGCTGGTCCGCGCCGGACTGCGGGATCGGCAACTGAGCCGCCCGCTCAGAGCGACGTCGGCCCGACGCGGAGGGGGATCTTCGCGCCGGGCCGACGTCATGTCGCCCCGGGTCGGGTGCGCGCAGGGGTAGCGCGCTCAGCTCGCCCGGGGCCAGCGCGGCGCGGTGACGGGGGGAGTCACCGGCCGGCCAGCAGCGGTGGGCCGTACCCCCTGGGGGGCGACCCGCGCGGCCTGCTGCCGCGACGGCCCGGTCGCCGTGAACGGGAAGGGCACGTGCACGAACGGATTGCCGTGCCGGATCAACGCCTCGATCTGCCGCTCGTTGAGCCCGTGTGTCTCCAACACCCGTCGCCCCCAGCGGTGCAGCCGGCACGGGTAGGACGCACCATCGTTGCGGCACAGCGGCCCGGTCGGCCACTCCTCGGCGGTGTGCACGACCACCGCCCGGACCGCGAGCCGGACATCCTCTGGGGTCAGCGATGCCGGCATTGGCACCTCACCCAGTACCTGATCGATGGGATCCGTCGACTGCTCACCAACTCGCACGGCAGGCCTCCCGCAGTTCGGCAGCGGTACGGCGGACCCACCGCACCGACATCCTCAGCCATGAGTACGGCGGGCACCTGACGAAAGTTCAATTCCCGTACGCGGCAAGGAGATCCTCCGCCGACAAGCGGTCGCTGGGCAGCCGACGCCCACCACAACTCCATGATCGTGCCCGGCCGCGACCCGTCAGTCGACGAGGCCGGCGTCGTGCACGAGCAGGGCCACCTGGACCCGGTTGTTCAACTCCAGCCGGGTCAGCAGCCGCGAAACGTACGCCTTCACCGTCGCCACGCTCATGAACAGCTCCCCAGCGATCTCCGCGTTGGTGTGGCCTCGCCCCAGCGCGACCGCCACCTGCCGCTCCCGCTCGCTGAGCCCGGTGAGCAGCCGCAGGGCCCGTTCCCGGCGGGGGTCCGGGCCGACCGGGCCGGGGGCGGCGGCGGTCACGTGGGCGATCAGCTTCCGGGTCACCGTCGGGGAGAGCGTCGCCTCACCGGCGGCCACCCGGCGCACCGCGCGCACGATCTCGGCCGGCGGGGTGTCCTTGAGCAGGAAACCGGCCGCCCCGGCGCGCAGCGCCCGCAGCACCTGCTCGTCGGCATCGAAGGTGGTCAGCACAAGCACCTCCGGCGGGTGCGGCTGGGCACGCAGCGCCTCGGTGGCGGTCAGCCCGTCGACCCGGGGCATCCGGATGTCCATCAACACCACGTCCGGGGCGTACGCGGCGACGGCGGCTGGCACCTCGCCACCGTCGGCGGCCTCACCGACCACGGTCAGGTCCGGCAGGCCGCCGAGGATCATCGAGAGCCCGGCCCGGACCAGCGCGTCGTCGTCCACGATCAGCACGCGCACCGGCGGCACGGCCGCCTCGGCAGGGCTGGTCACGCTGGCCACGGCAGCCAGGCCGCCAGCCGGAAGTCACCTGCGTCGTCCCGCCCGTAGGCGAGTCGGCCGCCGGCGAGGGTGACTCGTTCGCTGATGCCGACCAGGCCGGTGCCGGCGCCCGGCAGTGTGCCGCCCGCCTGCGTACCGACCGGCCACCGGTTGCCGATCGCCACGGTCAGCCCGGTGCCCGGCCCGCCGGCCACGTCCACGGTGACGGCCGCGCCGGCCGCGTGCTTGCGGGCGTTGGTCAACCCCTCCTGCACGATCCGGTACGCGGCCCGGCCCAGCGCCGCTGGCACCTGCTCCGGGCTGGCGACGCTGTCGCTGACGTTCACCCGCACCCCGGCCGACCGCGACTCGGCGATCAGGGCCGGCAGGTCGGCGAGGGTGGGCTGCGGCGGCTCCGGGGCGTCGCCACCACCGTCGTCCTCGGCGCGAAGCACCCCGATGACCTCCCGCAGGTCCTGCAGGGCGGCGTGCGCGCTGCCCCGGATCACTCCGGCGGCACGGGCCACCTCGTCGGCCGGCGCGTCCGGGCGGAACTCCAACGCTCCGGCGTGCAGGCTGAGCAGCGAGATCCGGTGGGCCAGCACGTCGTGCATCTCCCGGGCGATCCGGGTGCGTTCGAGGTGACGGGCCTGGGTGACCCGCAGCTGCTGCTCGGCCTCGGCCCGCTCGGCCCGCTCCCGCAAAGACACGATCAACTGCCGCCGGGCCCGGACGAACATCCCCCAGGCCAGCACGGCGAGAGTGATCACCACGCCCCACGACACCGTGGCCCAGTACGGCCAGTTCGGGTCCGGACGTGTCCAACTGAAGACCAGGTTGGTGACGAGACCAGCACCGGTGATCGCGATCGCCACGGCGGTGCGCCGATGCACCACCACCGTGAAATAGAAGATCAGCAACGGTACGGCCGCGGCCATCGAGAACAGGTTCAGCGGCAGGGTGGCCACCGCCAGCCCGAGGGGCCACCGCCGCCGTACCCAGAGCAGCCCGCAGCAGACCAGCCCGAGCACCGCGTCGACGCCGACCATCCAGTCGTGCGGCAGCGGAATCGCCGCCTCCGGGGCGGGCGACAGGGCGTCCATGGTGGCGAACAGCACCCAGAGCAGCCCGATCAGGAAGGCGAGGCTGTCCACCACCCAGTCACGCGTGGTGCGGCGCGGGTGCGCCCGGTCACGCTCGGCGGGCACGACCAGCTCCCCCGGCAAGAGCCAGGGGTGCTCCGGGACGGCGATGCTGGTCACGCGCCCATGCTAGGCAGCATCGGGCCCCGGCAACCAGCTACCAAAGTCGAGATCCGATGATCGACCAAGGTCGACGCGGCACCGACCGGTGGCCGCAGCGGATGGCCGGGCGGCGCGGGCAGGCTCAACCACATGATCACCGTGGAGAACCTCACCAAGCGATACGGGCCACACCCGGCCGTGGACGACGTGTCGTTCCAGTGCGAGCCGGGCACCGTCACCGGCTTCCTCGGCCCCAACGGGGCGGGCAAGTCGACCACCATGCGCATGATCTGCGGGCTCACCGCGCCAACCGCCGGCCGCGCCACCGTCTCCGGGCAGCCGTACCGGGAGCTGCCCAACCCGGGGCGGGAGGTCGGGGTGCTGCTGGACGCCTCCGCCCAGCACGCCGGGCGCACTGGCCGCGAGGCGTTGACGCTGTCCGCGTACACCATGGGTTTGGACCGGCGCGAGGTCGCCGCGAAGCTCGACCTGGTCGGGTTGAACGCGGTGGCCGCGAAGCGTCGGGTACGGGCGTACTCGCTGGGGATGCGCCAGCGGCTCGGGCTGGCGCAGGCGCTGCTCGGCGACCCCCGGGTGTTGATCCTCGACGAGCCGGCGAACGGCCTGGACCCGGAGGGGATCTTCTGGATGCGCGGGCTGCTGCGTGACTTCGCCGACCGGGGCGGCACCGTGCTGCTCTCCTCCCACCTGCTGCGCGAGGTGGAGGCGGTCGCGGACCGGCTGGTGGTGATCGGGGGCGGCCGGATCGTGGCCCAGGGCGACAAGAACGAGTTGCTGGCCGGCGGCGGCACGGTGGTCCGGGCCCGCGACGGCGCGGCGCTGCGCCGGGCGCTGGACGCGGCCAACCTGAGCGCCGCCGACAGCTCGGAAGGGCTGCTCGTGCAGGCCGACGCCGAGGCGGTCGGCCAGGCCGCCGCCGATGCCGGCGTCGCGCTGGCCGAGCTGCGCCCCGCCAGTGGCGGCGGCCTCGAACAGCTCTTCCTCACCCTGACCGCCGGCGAATCCACCAAGGAGGCCGTCCGATGACCACCACCACCGCGCCCGCCGCCGGCGCCGTCGTGCCCCGGCACCATTCCCCGGTACGCCGACCGTCGCTGCTCCGGCTCACCGTCGTGGAGCTGCGCAAGCTCGTCGACACCCGGGCCGGACGCTGGCTGCTGATCACCATCGGCCTGATCGCCGCCGTGGTCGTCACCCTCCAGTTGATCTACGCCGAGGAGGCCGACCAGACCTTCGCCAACTTCTTCGTCCCCTCGCTGTTGCCGGTGGGGGTGCTGTTGCCGGTGCTCGGCATCCTCTCGATCACCAGCGAGTGGTCGCAACGGACCGCCCTCACCACGTACGCCCTGGTGCCTCGCCGGGAGCGGGTGGTGACCGCCAAGCTGGTCGCGGTCATGGTGGCCGCCCTCGCTTCGGTGCTGGCCAGCCTCGCCCTCGCCGCCGTCGGGACGCTTGTGGCCTCCGCCATCGGCGGCGCGGGCACCTGGCAGCTCGACGGGTCGCTGATCGTGAACGCGATCATCCTCCAGGTCACCAGCGTGCTGATGGGTGCCGCCTTCGGTCTGCTGCTGCTCAACCCGCCGCTGGCCATCGTCGGCTACTTCCT
Source organism: Micromonospora chokoriensis (assembly GCF_000718555.1). Lineage (GTDB taxonomy): Bacteria > Actinomycetota > Actinomycetes > Mycobacteriales > Micromonosporaceae > Micromonospora > Micromonospora chokoriensis_B. The sequence continues at coordinate 14,406 of NZ_JOAN01000003.1, read as the reverse complement.
GCTGCCCACCGTCTGGGGGGTGCTGGGCGAGATGGTCCGGCCCCTGCGCGGCCCCTCCGAATGGCTGGACACCAGCAAGACGATGGAACCGCTGTTCAGCAGCGACGCGCTGACCGGCGAGCAGTGGGGGCGGATCGCGGTGTCCCTGCTGGCCTGGATGGTCCTTCCGCTGGCCGCCGGGCTGTTCCGGACGCTGCGCCGCGAGGTGTCCTGACCATGGACGTGGCCGGCTACCGTCCCCGCACCGTGGTCAGCGGCGGCCCGCTGGAGCTGGCGGTCCTGTGGGGTGGCTTCCCGCTGCTCGGCGCGGGCGCCGGATGGCTCCTCGCGGCGACGACGGGCTGGCTCGCCCGGCTGCCCTGGGTGCCGTTCGGCGACCTTATCGAGTGGCTGGACCGGCTGCCCGAGCCGCAGGCCACCGGCGGCACCATCGCGGTCGGCGTCCTGGCCGGCCTGGTCATCGCCGGGATCGGCACCGCCGAACGGCTGATCGTCACCGTCGACGCGGCGCAGGTCCGGCTGCGCCGCTCCGACGAGAAACGGACCGTCGCACGGATCGACACCCGGGTGGTCTTCCTCGCCGACAAGCACCTGGTGCTGCTCGACGCCGACGGCGCGGAGTTGGTCCGGGAGTCGACGGACCTGCCGGCCACCCAACTGGCGACGGCGTTCCGCACCCACGGCTGGGGTTGGGCGGACGACGACCCGCACCGGTCCGCGTACCGGCTGTGGGTGCCGGACCTGCCCGGGTTGCCCGCCGGCGCGGATGCGCTGCTGCGCGCCAGGGAACGGGCCATTGCGCGGGACCGCCGTGACGACGCCCGAGAACTGCGCCGGGAGTTGGGCCTGATCGGGGTGGTGCTGCGCGACGAGGGCAAACGGCAGTACTGGCGGTTGACCACCCGGGCCCTCGCTCCCGGGCCGGAGCAGCCGACTTCGGCCGAGCGGGAGGCAGACGGGCGGTAGCGTCTGTCCCAGCAGACCCTGGGAGCCGCGCCATGACCGAACAGCAGCCATACCGGGTGGTGTCCCGACACCCCGGCTTCGAGCTGCGTCGGTACCCGGCCCACCTGGTGGCCGAGATGCAGATCCAGGCGTCGTTCACCCGAGCGCCGATCGAGGCGTTCCGGCCGCTGGCCGCGTACCTCGGTGGCGCGAATCGGGCCCGGCACCCGATCGTGTCGGCCGCGCCGACGATGGCGGCGGCCAGCGGCTCGGAGAAGATCGCCATGACCGTGCCGGTGGTGCAGATCGAGGGCGAGTGGCCAGGCGCGTACCTGATCCAGTTCGTCCTGCCGGCCACCTGGACCGCCGCCACCCTGCCCGAGCCGGTGGATGCCCGGGTGCGGATCCGCGCGGTTCCGGGGCGACTGGCGGCGGCGATGCGGTTCTCCGGGCGGTGGACGGAGAAGGCGTTCAGCCAGCGGGCGACCCTTCTCGGCCGGTCGGTGACCGCGGCCGGGCTGCAACCGACCGGCGCCATCCGGTACGCGCGCTTCGACCCGCCGTGGAAGCCGTGGTTCCTGCGCCGCAACGAGGTAGTGCTGCCGGTCGTCGAGTGAGCTGATCGCGCGGTCATCCGACGAGGCCGACCGGCGACCGGGCGGGACGGTGCCGCAGCATCCGCCACGTCGGCAGCACGCTGGACAGCACCGCGAGCAGCAGACACAGCCCCACCACCCCGGCGACCACCGGCCACGGCACCACCAGGTCGACGGGTGCGCCGACCTGCTCGGCGAGACCGGCCCGGATGCTGAGCAGCCCGACGAACGCGACCGCCCCACCCAGCAGCGCGCCGATCAACACCACCAGGGCCGACTCCGCCGTGACCAGCCAGACGACCTGCCGTCGGGTCGCCCCGGCCAACCGGATCAGCCGCAGGTCCGCAGCCCGGCCGGCGGCGGCCAGCAGCAGCGTGTTGGCCACCGCGATGGCCCCGTAACCGGCGGACACTCCGATCAGCAGCAGCGTGAAGAGCCAGACGAGGCGGTCCTCGGCGGCGTCCGCCTCGGCCGCCCAGCCCGGGACGTCGAGGATCCGCGCGCCGACGGGCGGATCGATCCGGTCGGAGACGTACACCGTGGACGTCAGCGCCGACGGGTCGTGCGCTCGCACCACGGCCCGGGGCACGAGCAGGTCGCCGGGGATCGAGGTGTCGGTGACCACGGCGACGACGCGCAACGACACCGACGTCCCGTCGGCGAAGACCACCGGGTACGGCTCGGACGGCCGCCGGCCCGCCGAGGCGGTGACCACCACCGTGTCGTCGCCCGTCAGGTCGCCGAGCGAGCCGGCGACGACGGTGAGCACCCGGTTCGCGGCGGCGAAGCCCTCCGGTTCCACGCCGAGCGCGGTCATCGGCTGGTTATCCGGCGACGTTGCGGGGTCGGTGCGGTAGACGGTGGTCGGCAGCAGGGCGGTGCCGCCGGTCGCGGTCACAGCCTGGTCGGACAGACCGGGTGCCCGGTCGGGCACGACGATCCAGCCGGCGTTCACGTTGTCCGCCCGACCAGCCGCGTACGCGTTGGTGGTGGTGCGCACCATTCCGGACACCAGCACGGCGAACGCGACAGTGAGCAGCACCGGCGCGGCGATCGAGGCGGTCCGCCGGGTGGCGGTCAACGCCCCACCCCGGACCAGCATCCCGATCGCGCCACCGGGCCGCCGCACCGGAGACCGCAGCAGCCGTACCAACGGCCCGACCACCACCGGGGCGAGCACGGTGGCACCGGCCACCAGCGCCATCACCGCGTAGAGGGCGTACTGCGCCCCGACCCGGGCCTCGTCGGCGGTCGCCGTGCCGAGGCTGAGCACGGCCCCCGCCGCGACGAGCAGCGCCCCGGCGACAGCCCGCAGCCGCCCGATCGGTCGCTGTTGCACCGCAGCCTCGCGCAGCGCCTCCAACGGGCGGACCCGCGCCGCCCGGCGGGACGCCGACCAGACGGCCAGCAGCGCGATCACCGGTCCGGCGGCGAGCGAGACCGCGACCGGCCAGAGTTCGTAGTGGACCCGGAAGGTCGACGGTTCGTAGCCGACGTCGACGAGCAGCCGACCCAGCAGCGGGGCGAGCGCCGCGCCCACCAGCAGGCCGACGAGCCCCGCCGAGGCGCCGACGGCGAGCGCCTCCGCGTACACCATGCGGCGAACCTGGCGTGGTGTGGCGCCGACAGCGCGCAGCAGGCCCAGCTCGCGGCGGCGCTGCGCGATGGTGAACGCGAAGGTCGAGGCGACCACGAACACCGTGACGAAACCGGCGAGAGCCGCCGTGGCGGTGAGCACCTGCATGCCGATCCAGCGGGTGCGGGCGTCGTTGCGAGGCTCCAGCGCGCCACGGGCGGCACCGGTTAGCACCCGTCCGTCGCCGCCGACGACTCCGCGAGCCGCCGTGGCGACCCGCTCGGGGTCGGCCCCCGGCGCGAGGACCAGCCCGATGGCCCGGACGCCGGGGGCGAGCGCGGCGGCGACCGCGTCCGCGACATGGACGCCGGGCCCGTCGACCAGACCGGTGACGGTGTACGCCTGCGGGCCCACCGCCGTCAGCAGGGTGACCGGTGCGCCGACGCGCAGCCCGAGCGCGCGGTCGACGACCACCTCACCAGGTCTGCGGGGCTGCTCGCCGGCCGTGAGGCGCAGCCCACCCAGTTGGGCGCTGGACCAGCCGTGCCCCTGGTGGGCGTCCTCCCGTTGGCTGTCGGGGGCGGGTCGACCGTCGACGAGCGGCTGAGCGTAGAAGGTCCGGTCCGGCACCGCCGCCACGACGTCCGGCAGTGCGGCCAACTGGCCGACGAGCTGCGCCGCCACGCTGGCGGACCAGGGCCGGGTCGGCACGAACTGGTCGGCCGACGCACCCGCCTCGGGGCTCTGCACGACGACCGCCGCCCGGGCCAACCGGTCCGGCACCTGCGGACGCCCGGACGCGAGCAGCAGGGTTGCCGCCGCGACAAGCGTGACCCCGATGGCGACGGCCACGAACGCACTGGCCGACCGCCGGACGCTCAGCACGACGACTCCGCGACGATTTCCCGCTCGGCGATCCGGGTGGCGACTACCGCTGCGGTGATCGGGCCGGTCAGCTCGTCGACGACTCGGCCGTCGGCCAGCAGGAGGACCCGATCGGCGTACGCGGCGGCGGCCGGGTCGTGGGTCACCATCACCACGGTCTGCCCGTGCTCGTCGACGAGTGCTCGCAGCAGCCGAAGCACCTGCCGGGAGGCCGCGCTGTCGAGTGCCCCGGTCGGTTCGTCGGCGAAGACCACCGCCGGTCGGATGATCAACGCTCGGGCCACGGCGACGCGCTGCTGCTCGCCGCCGGACAGCTCACTCGGCCGGTGCCCGGCCCGGTCGGCGAGACCGACGGCGTCGAGTGCGGCGGCGACGTCCTGGGCCGGCGGGCGACGACCGGCCAGGCGCGACGGCAGCTCGACGTTCTGCGCGGCGGTCAGCGTGGACACCAGGTTGAACGCCTGGAACACGAAGCCGATCCGGTCGCGCCGCAGCCGGGTCAGCGCGTCCTCATCGAGGTCGTCGAGGCGGGTGCCGTCGATCGTGACGATCCCCTCGGTCGGGCGGTCCAGCCCCGCCGCGCAGTGCAGCAGGGTGGACTTTCCCGAGCCCGAGGGGCCCATCACCGCCGTGAACGTGCCGCTCGCGAAGCTGGTGGTCACGCCGTCGAGCGCCGTCACCCGTCGGGTTCCGGTGCCGTACACCGCGCGCAGCCCCGTCAGGGTCACCGTGTGTGTGGTCATGACCGTTACGGTCCCGAATGCGGGGGTGCCGCGCGTCGTGCCGGGGCGGGCACTTTCCGACCCTCCCCCGGGTGGAGTCGGAGGCCCGCAAGCGCCGGCACGTCATCCTCCGGGATGACCACCCGCGGGCCGACGCGGTAGGCCCAGCCGGCCGATACCGTTCGACGGGTGACCGCTCTCCTGCTGACCCGACGGATGCGGCCGGTGGATCTGTACATCGTGGATGCCCTGCTGGCCGTGGCCGTCGGTGGGCTGCTCTGTCCGTACGCGGCGCTGGAGTCGCCGCTGCACGGGGGCGTACGCGAGCCGCTCTGGGTGTCCGTGCTGGTCGGGATGGCCCTCGGGCTGCCGCTGGCCGCCCGGCGACGGTGGCCGATGACGGTGGCCGTCGTGATCAGCTCCGTCGCCACCGTTGCCCTGATCACCGGGGTGATACCCAACTTCGCCGCCGCCGCGCCGGCGTTCGCCATCGGCCTGTCCTTCTACACGGTGGCCGTCTCGACGCCCACCCGCCGGTCGATGCTCTGCGCCGCCGGTTGTCTCGCGCTGGTGAGCGTCGCACTGGTGCTGACCGCCGGTGACCTCTGGTCGCGGACCGGCGCGGTCGTCTACGCCGCCGTCATGGTCGCGCCGGCCTGGTTGATCGGCTGGTTGATCCGGGAGCGACGAGCCCTCGCCGCCCGGCAGAGTGACCAGTTGGTCAGTCAGGCCGCTGCTGAGGAGCGGTTGCGGGTGGCCCGGGAGCTGCACGACGTGGTCGCGCACACGCTGAGCCTCATCGTGGTGAAGGCGGCCGTAGCGAACCACGTCGCCGAGGCGGACCCCCGCGAGGCGGGCGCCGCGCTGCGGGTCATCGAGGAGACGGGCCGCAACGCGCTGGCCGACGTCCGCCGGGTGCTCGGCGTCCTGCGCGAGGACACCCCGTACGCGCCGACGCCCGGGCTGGACGAGCTACCGTTCCTCGCCCGGCAGGCGGCGATCGGCGGCGTCGACGTCCAGCTCGACGTGCGGCGGGAGGCGTCGGCCGGCGCGGTGCCCGAGTCGGTGGGCCTCGCGGTGTACCGGATCGTGCAGGAGGCGGTGACCAACGTGGTGAAGCACGCGGCGCCGGCCGCCTGTCGGGCTACGGTGACCGTCCGGCCCGACGAGGTGCGGGTGGAGGTGACCGACGACGGCCAGCGGTCGGTCCTGCTCGGCGGGGAGGGGCACGGTTTGATCGGCATGCGGGAACGGGTGGCGTTGCACGGCGGGGAGTTCCGCGCCGGCCCACGCTCCGACGGCGGCTTCGCGGTGACGGCCAGCGTGCCCTACCGGGTGGTCGCGTGATCCGCGTACTGATCGCCGACGACCAGGCTCTGCTGCGCGGCAGTTTCCGGCTGCTTGTCGATCTCAGCCCGGATTGCACCACCGTCGGTGAGGCGGGCACCGGCGTGGAGGCCGTGGCGTTGGTCGGGCAGCACCGGCCGGACGTGGTGCTGATGGACGTCCGGATGCCGGAGATGGATGGCATCGAGGCGACCAGGCGGATCTGCGCCGACCCGGCGACGTCCGGCACCCGGGTCATCATCCTGACCACGTTCGACCTCGACGAGTACGTCTACGGGGCGCTGCGCGCCGGAGCCAGCGGCTTCCTACTCAAGGACACCCCACCGGCGGACCTGCTGACCGGGATCCGGGTGGTCGCCGCCGGGGAGGGGCTGCTCGCGCCGACGGTGACCCGCCGGTTGATCGACGAGTTCGCCCGGCAGCCGGAGCCGACCCGACCGCTGCCCCGACAGCTCGACGGGGTGACCGAACGGGAACGGGAGGTGCTCGCGCTGATCGCCCGGGGGCTGTCCAACGCGGAGTTGGCCGCGCACCTCAACCTCAGCCAGGCCACCGTCAAGACGCACGTCGGGCGGTTGTTGACCAAGCTGGCGGTGCGTGATCGGGCGCAACTGGTCATCGTCGCCTACGAGACGGGCCTGGTGGGGCCGGGCGGCCTACGCTGAGCCAGTCGGCCCGCACCCGAGGAGGAGCCATGACCAGGTACGTCGCCCTGCTGCGCGGGGTCAACGTCGGCGCCACCACCCGGCTGGCGATGGCCGACCTACGCCGGATCGTCACCGACCTCGGGCACGAGGACGTCAAGACGTACCTGCAGAGCGGCAACGTGGCCTTCGGCAGCACGGTAAGCGATGCGGAGAAGCTGGCCGCCGGGATCGAGCGGGCGCTCACCGACGAGCTGGCGATGACCGTGCCGGTGTTGGTGCGCAGCGGCCGGGAGTTGGCGGCGATCGCCGGCGGCAACCCGTACGCCGACCGGGAGGATGACCCGACGCGGCTGCTGGTGGCGTTCCTCGCCAGCGCGCCGAAGAAGTCCACGGTGGACGCCCTTGCCGTGCCCGGGAGCGAGAACGTGTCGTTCACGGTGACCGGCCGGGAGGTGTTCCTGCACTACGTCGACGGCGGTTACGGGCGGTCGAAGTTCACCAACGCGTACCTGGAGAAGAAGCTCGGCGTGGTGGCCACCACCCGCAACTGGAAGTCGGTGCGGGCCCTGGCCGAGTTGACCGCCGCCTGAGCGCGGTGAGGGTCGCGGCCCGGCGACCCCCACCGACACCGCTCAGAAGTGGTACGCGGTCTCGTACTCGGGCACCAGCACCCGGCTGCGCGGCGAGATCCGGCGCACCGCCGCGATCATCTCGTTCAACCGGGTGCGGTCGGTCGGGGCGACCGGCGGCGGGTTCTGCAACTCCGTCTCGAAGTTGTCGTAGTGCACCGGCACCACGACCTTCGGGTAGTCGAGGCCGGCCAGCAGCCGGGGCAGGTAGTCGCCGGTGGTGGTGGCGTTCTGCATGGCCACCATCGCCACGTCGGGCGACAGGCCGGTGAGATTCCGCTCGGCGACGTCGCTGGCCCCGGTGAAGTAGACCGACGGGCCGCTCTCGACCCGCAGCAGGTAGCCCAGCGTGTCGCCCTCCGGCAGGTCCGCGATGGTCGCCGGCTGCGCCGGCTGACTCACCCGCACCCCGGGAAAGGCCACCGAGTACGACGGGTTGCGGCTGTGCAGCGAGCCGACCACCTCGATGCTGTGGTCGCCGAAGTCCAGCACCTCCCCACCCTTCACGGCGCTGAGCTGCGAAGAGGGCAACCCGTAGGCCAACCCCAGGTGGTACGCGGTAAGCGTGCCGAACACCCGCGCGCCGGTGCGCTTGGCGATGTAGGGCACGTCCATGAAGTGGTCCCAGTGGGTGTGCGTGACCAGCACCGTCGTGGCCTTGTCGACCCGCGGGTCGATCACGTCGGTGCGCACGGTCAACTTCGTGTCGGTCCTGAACGGCCCGGTGAACAGCCCGGTGTCGATCCGGCTGAGGAACGGGTCGACCAGGACGGTGCGGTCGCCGATGTCGACGCGCCAGCCGGCCGTACCCCACCAGCGGAAGCTGACCGCTCCCTTGCGGCGGGCGGTCGGCGCGGCTGCGGCGGTCGACGGCGCGGCGTGGGCCGGGGTGACGGTGCCGGTGGCGAGGCCACCGGCGGAGACCAGGGCGGTGGTGGCGGCGGCGTCGCGCAGGAAGCGTCGGCGGTCGAGACTGGGCATACGGATCTGCTCCCCGTGGTCGGGCGGTTGGTCGACCACGAGCCAACCAGCGCCACCCAGCCCCGGTCCAAGATCGAAGACCAGGGCTCCGATACGCCACCGGATATCGGGCCTGCTCAGTAGGGATGCTGACACGCTCGGACGGGTGCGAAATCAATCGCCGCGCAGCGCCTCCACGGCCGTCCGGGCGGCCTCCCCCATCGCCAGGTCCACGTCGATGCGGCGCGGGGTCAACTCAACGGCTCGGGCGAAGACGGCGATCGCGTACCGGCCGCCGTCGGGGTATTCGGCGACCCCGGCCTCCAAGTGGAACCCGGGCAGGGTGCCGGTCTTTCCGGAGACCCGGACGCCGGGCGGGAAACCGGCCGCCAGCCGGGTCCAGAAGATCTGTTGGGCCATCCAGGTGCGGACCATCGCGCAGGCCGCCGCCGGCCCGGCCTCGTCCCGCCAGATCAGCGTGAGCAGGCGGGTGATCTCCCGGGCGGTGCTGGAGGTGGTGTGCGCGGGGTCGAAGACCCGCATCGCCCGGACCCGGTCCGCCGGCAACGTGGGGAAGATCCGGGCGAACTCCGCCTCGGTCCGGGCGCCCACGTCGGCGAGCATCATCTCGACCAGTTCCCGAGGACCACCGAGGAGACGGGTACGGGTCAGCCCCAGCTCGACGGCGAGCATCGGCAGCAGGTCCGGGCCGACCCGGCGCAGCAGCAGGTCGGCGGCCGTGTTGTCGGTGACCGACATGGCGAAGTACGCGAGGTCGCGCAGCGACACCTCGGCGTCGTCGGTGCAGCCGGCCAAGCCCCACCCGCCGAGCCGGTCGGCGGCGGTGACCAGGACCCGCTCGGTCGGATCCAACTGACCGGCCTCGACCTGCCGGGCGAACTCCAGCACCAGTAGGACCTTGAAGATCGAGGCGATCACTACCTGCTCGTCGGCCCGCACCCCGATCTCGCGACCGCCACCGGCCGGACCGCCGTCGTCGGGGCGCACGTCCAGGTCGACCGTGTCCAGGTCGACGACGTGCAGGCTGGCTGTCACCTGAGCAGCGGCGAAGATGGCCTCGATGCGTTCCTCCACGTCCACGCCAGCACGGTATCCAGCGGCGTCGGGCCGGCGCTGGCGTAGGGTCCGGGCCGTGGATCTGCTCCGGCACCTGCGGCACTTCGTGGTGGTCGCACACGAGCTGCACTTCGGGCGGGCCGCGGAGCTGCTCGGGATGGCCCAGCCGCCACTGAGCCAGTCGATCCAACGACTGGAGCGTGAGCTGACGGTCGAGCTGTTCGACCGATCCCGTCGCCAGGTCCGCCTCACCACCGCCGGGGAGCTACTGCTCGGCGAGGCGGAGGAGCTGCTCGCCGGCGAGGGTCGACTGCGCAGTCTGATGGGGCAGATTCGCGCCGGTGAGCTGGGCGTACTCCGGGCCGGGGTGCCACCGGAGACGCCGGCCGTGACGCTGCGCTCGCTGCTGGACGGGCTCACCACCCGGGCACCCGGCCTGGACGTGGAGCTGCACGAGCTGACCACTGCCGAGCAGGTGCGGATGCTCGCCGAGCGGACCCTGGACGTGGGGCTCGTGCACCACCCGGTGGCGGCGGACGGGCTGCGCTTCGGCGCCCCGGTCGACGTACCCCTGGGGGTGCTGCTGCCGCGCACCTCGCCGCTGGCCCGCGGCCGTGCGGTGACGCTCGCGTCGCTGGCGGGTCTGGATCTGGTGGCCGCGCCGCGCGCCACCGCGCCGGGCTGGCACGACCACCTGCTGGCGGTGTGCCGACAGCATGGTTGGCACCCGGCCCGGGTACGCCCGGCCCGCAACCCGGAGTTTCTCTGCGGGCTGGTGCTGGCCGGCGGCGGGGTGGCCGTGGAACCGGCGGCGGTGGCCCGCCGGGAACCCCGGATGGCCTGGCGGCCGATCACCGACGCGCCGCTGGCGAAGCGCACCTCGGCGGCCTGGCCGGAACGGTCGGCGCACCCGGCGGCGGCGATGTTCGGTCAACTCGCCGCAGAAGTGCTGGCCGACGCCGAGCCCAGTACGCCCACGCCGCCCGCGACCTCGGTGCCGGCGGCGCGGCCGTGGCCGGTGCTGTTCGACACGACCGGGTGAACCGATCCGGCGTTATGTTCCTCACTCCGCATTGTGCGGTGATTCGGCCCGTTGCGCGGGTATGGATGACAGGGCAACGACGATGACGCGAAGGAGCCGCAATGGCGAACACGATTCCCGACATCACCCTGAACGACGGCACGACCATTCCCCAGCTCGGTTTCGGGGTGTTCCAGATCGAGCCGAAGGACACCGTTGCGGCGGTCACCACCGCCTTGGAGGTGGGCTACCGGCACATCGACACGGCCCAGATGTACGGCAACGAGGCCGAGGTCGGCGAGGCGGTCCGCGTCTCCGGTCTCGACCGCAGCGCGGTCTACGTGACCAGCAAGCTGAGCAACGCCTTCCACGCCCCCGACGACGCCCGTAAGGCGTTCGACTCGACGCTCGCGGCGCTGAAGATGGACTACATCGACCTGTTCCTGATCCACTGGCCGCTGCCGACCCTGTACGACGGCGACTACGCCTCGACCTGGAAGGTGCTGGAGGAGATCCAGCGCGACGGCCGGGCCCGCTCGATCGGCGTGTCGAACTTCCAGGTGTCGCACCTGGAACGGCTGGCCGCCGAGACGAGCGTCGTGCCGGCGGTCAACCAGATCGAGGCGCACCCGTACTTCACCAACGACGAGGTCCGCGCCTACGGCCGCGAGCACAACATCCTCACCGAGGCGTGGTCGCCCATCGCCCAGGGCAAGGTGCTCAACGACCCGACCGTTGTCGACATCGCCCAGCAGCTCGACCGGAGCCCGGCGCAGGTGGTGCTCCGCTGGCACGTGCAGCGCGGCGACATCATCTTCCCGAAGTCGACCACGCCGAAGCGGGTCGAGGAGAACACTCGGATCTTCGACTTCTCGCTTGACGACGCGGCGATGGAGCGGATCACCGAGCTGAACAAGGGCGAGGCGGGCCGGCAGGGCCCGAACCCGGACACTTTCGCCTACCTGCCCAACTGACCTGAGCCCGCCGACTGGCGGGTGATGTCCCGGTGAGCGCTATACCGCACAGTCATAACCATGACTCTGCGGTATAGCGCTTTTCCGTGTGCTCAGCAGCCCCTGAACCACGCCCGCTAGATCTGATCTAGCGGGCGTCCGTCGTCATCTCGCGCCTTCACGATGGAAGGGGGTGGCGATGACTCCGTTGCGGATCGCCGTGATCGTCGGCAGCACCCGGGAGAGGCGGGTCGGCGACCAGGTCACCCACTGGTTCGTCGAGCAGGCGGAACGGCACGACGACCTGGCGGTGACGGTCGTTGACCTGACCGAGTACGACTTCCCGGCCGCCTACCCCGCCGAGCCGACCGCCTCCATCCGGGCGTTCGTCCGCGAGGTGGGCCGGGCGGACGCGTTCGTCGTGGTCACCCCCGAGTACAACCACAGCTTCCCAGCACCCTTGAAACAAGCCATCGACTACGCGTACGACGAGTGGCAGGCCAAAGCGGTCGGCTTCGTGTCGTACGGCTGCCGGTCCACCGGCCTGCACGCGGTCGACCAGCTACGCACCGTCTTCACCGCACTGCACGCGATGACGGTGCGCGACGTCGTCGGGATCGACCTGCTCGCCAGCGAGCCGACCGCGCAGTGCACCGACGAGCTGCGCCGCGACGTCGACGTCCTGCTCGACCAGCTCCGCTGGTGGGGTCTGGCGCTGCGCGACGGCCGGGCGGCTCGGCCCTACGCCTCCTGAACACGTCCAACACGAAGGGTAAGAATCATGAGTAGACGCACCACCGGCCTGGCCATCGAGGCCGAGGGGCTCACCCGCTCATTCGGGGACACTCGGGCGCTGGCCGGCATCGACCTGCGGGTGCCCGCCGGCACCGTCTACGGTCTGCTCGGCCCCAACGGCGCGGGCAAGACCACAGCGGTCCGGGTGCTCGCCACGTTACTGCGGCCCGACGGTGGCTCGGCCCGGGTCTTCGGGCACGACGTGGTCACCGAGGCCGACAAGGTCCGGTCCCGGGTCAGCCTCACCGGCCAGTACGCCTCCGTCGACGAGGACCTGACCGGTACGGAGAACCTGGTGCTCCTCGGCCGCCTGCTCGGCCTACGCAAGCCGGCCGCCCGGGAGCGCGCGGCGGCCCTGCTCGCCGCGTTCGGTCTGACCGAGGCGAGCGACCGCCAGGTCAAGAAGTACTCGGGTGGGATGCGGCGACGCATCGACATCGCCGCCAGCATCCTCAACACCCCGGATCTGCTCTTCCTCGACGAGCCGACCACCGGTCTCGACCCGCGCAGCCGCAACCAGGTGTGGGAGATCGTCCGGGCGGTGGTGTCGCACGGCACGACGGTGCTGCTGACCACGCAATACCTCGACGAGGCCGACCAGCTCGCCGGCCGGATCGCGGTCGTCGACCACGGCCGGGTGATCGCGGAGGGCACCCCTGGTGAGTTGAAGTCGTCGGTCGGCTCCGGCACCGTCCACCTGCGACTACGCGACCCCGGGAAGCGGCCGGAGGCGGAGCGGGTGCTCCGGGAGGCGCTCGGCGTGCCGGTGCAGCTCGCCGCAGATCCGGTGGCGTTGACCGCTCGCGTCGGCGGGGCCGGCACCGACCTCGACGCCAGCGCCCAGGCCGCTCGCGCGCTCAGCAACCTGGCCCGTGCCGGAATCGTCGTCGACAACTTCTCCCTCGGCCAACCGAGCCTGGATGAGGTCTTCCTGGCCCTGACCGATCACCCCGCCGTGCCGACCGACGAGCGCGACGACGAGCTGGAGGCAGCCCGATGAGCGACACCACGACCACCACAACCGAACGGGCGCCGTCCGTCTACGTCCCGTCCGCCGAGGCCCTGGCGACAGTGCTCGCGCCTGGTGCCCGACCGCCCCGGCCGAGCGCGCTGGGCGCGTCGCTCACCTTCGGCTGGCGGGCCATGCTGAAGATCAAGCACGTGCCGGAGCAGCTCTTCGACGTGACCGCGTTCCCGATCATCATGGTGCTGATGTTCACGTACCTGTTCGGTGGCGCTCTCGCCGGCAGCCCGCGCGACTACCTGCAGTTCTTCCTGCCCGGCATCATGGTGACAAGCGTCGTCATGATCACCATGTACACCGGCATCGGCCTCAACACCGACATCGAGAAGGGCATCTTCGATCGGTTCCGGACGCTGCCCGTCTGGCGCCCGGCCGCCCTGGTCGGCATGATCTTCGGCGACGTGCTGCGCTACATCCTCGCCGCCCTGGTGATCCTGGGCCTCGGGCTGGTGCTCGGGTTCCGGCCCGCCGGCGGGCTGGTCGGCGTTGCCGTCGGGATCGGGCTGCTTGTGGTCTTCTCGTTCGCGTTCTCCTGGGTGTGGACGTTCTTCGGGCTGATCCTGCGCAGCGAGAAGTCGGTGATGGGGGTCAGCATGATGGTGCTGTTCCCGCTGACGTTCCTGAGCAACGTCTTCGTCGAGCCGAGCACCATGCCCGGCTGGCTCCAGGCGTTCGTGAAGGTCAACCCGGTGACGCAGCTGGTGGCCGCGATCCGCGGCGCGATGAGCGGCGACTCGGACCCGTCGGCCACGATGTGGCTCCTACTGTGGAGCGCCGGCTTCGTACTGGTCTTCGGCACCCTGACCATGTACAAGTACAACCGCCGCTAACCCTGCCCGTACCCCGCACCCCCGTTGCGTTAGCGATCCCCCGCTTACGCCGATCTTGCACTTTCTGTCGCCGAGATACCCCCAATGCCGCCTATGCCGCGACAGCAATCGCAAGATCGCGGAGAAGGCGCGGCTCGGCTTCGTCGATCATGGAGTTGTGGTGCCTGCTTTGGTGCTGTACGGGCACTTTGTCACCCACCACAACTCCATGATCGGCGAGGTAGTGCGGATTGATGAACATCTGGTCCGGCTTACGCATCGCTGTCGTCACACCCTTACTCGCGCGATCTTGCGCTTTCTGTCCCGGCAGATGTGGCAAATCAGCCCGAACCGACGACCGAAAGTGCAAGATCGCGGAGCGCTGAGGCTGGGGCTGGGGAGCGTGGGGGTGGGGTGGGG